>CALXBO010000001.1 GCA_944386565.1 uncultured Ruthenibacterium sp.
AATGTATTTTACGTTTCGGTGCTGTTGTTTGAACAGACATAAAAAACGCGGTGCAGATGCACCGCGTTTTTTCTTTTGTAATTTGGAGCTTACAGCGATTTTCCTGCCTCGTAAGCCTTTTGCAGACAGGCGCTGTCCCGGATCGAACCGGCCTGCGTGTATCCGCCGCCGAACACGACGCCGCAGAGTTTTGCTTCCGGGAAGCATTCGATCCACCCTTCCAGACCGGATGCCGCGCGTTTCCATGCGGAATCCTCTTCTTCCGCCGCTGCCGCCAGAAGGTATACTTCGCGGAAGCGGTAGTCGGCCGGGTAAAGAGGATCGGCACGGTCGAGCAGGGTCTTCATCTGGCCGCTCATCTCATAGTAGTAGATGGGCGTGGCAAAGACCAGAACATCCGCGCCGAGCATATGGTTCTGCACGATGTCGTCCGCGTCGTCATGGATAACGCAGCGCTTTGTATTCTGGCAGGCAAGGCAGCCCTGACAGAAACGGATTTCCTTGCCCGACAGGCGGATCTTTTCCACGTCATGCCCGGCGGCGCGTGCGCCTTCCGCGAACGCATCCGCCATCATGTCGGAGTTGCTGTGTTCGCGCAGGCTGGAGGAGAGAATCAGAACTCGTTTGCTCATGGGAAGCTCCTTTCTCGCACTTTTGGCATCAAAGGCCGGAATGAGGATATTCTTCATCGGTTACGGGTTCGCACCATTCGTTGGAAGTGCCTTCGCCGGGAACTTCCACAGCCAGATGCGAGAACCAGCTGTCCGCTGCCGCACCGTGCCAGTGTTTCACTTCGGGCGGAATATTGACCACATCGCCGGGGCGCAGTTCCTGTACAGGCTTGCCCTCTTCCTGATAATAGCCGCGGCCCGCGACGCAGACAAGAATTTGTCCGCCGCCGCTCTTGGCGTGATGGATGTGCCAGTTGTTGCGGCAGCCGGGTTCGAACGTCACGTTGAAAATTCCGATCTGGCTTGCGGAGACGGGATGCAGGTAGCTCTGTCCCGTAAAGTAGGCGGCAAAACCGTCGTTGGGTTTGCCGATGGGGAACACCATCTCTTTCTGATGCCGTGCCATTGCGTCGGAGGCAGCATCGTCCGCCCACACGTCTTTGGCCATGCGGAACGCCGCCCACGCCTTGGGCCAGCCGGCGTAAAATGCCGCGTGCGTCAGGATCTCCGCAATCTCGGTTCTCGTGATGCCGTTCTGCTTGGCCGTTATCAGGTGGTATTGGAACGAAGAGTCGACGAGCCCCTGCGCCATCAGCGCAACCACCGTCACGAGAGAGCGGTCGCGCAGGGAGAGCCGGTCTTCGCGGCTCCACACTTCACCGAACAGAACATCGTCGTTGAGCTGTGCAAATTTGGGGGCGAACTCGCCCAGAGCGTCCCGGCCTGCAGTCTGTTTGACAGCCATACTGATTCCTCCCTGTCACATGCTGGCTTTCAAAATCGTGATGACGTCGTCCCGCGTCAGGGGCTTGTAGCCGCCGTTCATCAGGAACGTGCCGTCCGCGATGCCGTCCAGCATGTCCTCGGTCACGCCGAGTTCGCGGATGTTCATTGAAACGCCGAGTTCATTCATCCAGCGCTCCATGGCAGCGAGCCCGGCCTCGGCCAGCTCCGCATCGCTCTTGCCGTCCGGGGAAATGCCCCAGACGTTGACGGCAAAGCGGCGGAATTTCGCAAGCCCGTAGGGCATGATGAACCGGTAATATGCCATGGAAACAGCTGACAGCGTCATTCCGTGTGTGGCGTCCGTATATGCACCGATGGACTGTCCGATCATGTGCACTTCCCAGTCAGTGGATTTCCCCATCGCGAGCAGCGTATTGAGCGCCCACGTCGCAGCCCACATGATGTTGCTGCGCGCCTCATAGTTTTCCGGATCGCGGATAGCTACACGGGAGCTCTCGATCAGAGAGCGCATCAGACCCTCTGCGATACAGTCGGTCGTGTTTTCATCTTCGCCGGAGAAGTACTGTTCGCAGATGTGATTGAACGCGTCGTAAATCCCCGCAACCATCTGCTTCATCGGCACGGTGAACGTGTAGACAGGGTTCAGGATCGTGAACTTCGGCATCACATTGCTGCCGAACACGTGCCCGATCTTTCGCTTCTGTTCGTGGTTGGTGATGACGGAACCGCCGTTCATCTCAGAACCTGTTCCCACCATCGTCAGCACGCAGCCGACCGGGATGATGCGGTTGTCCACGTCCTCCATGCGCAGGTAGTATTTGTCCCACGGGTCTTCCTCGCACCAGGCGGAGACGGACACCGCTTTGGCATAGTCGCAGACAGAGCCGCCGCCCACCGCGAGAATCAGGTCGATGTCGTTGTCCCGCGCGATTTTGCAGCCCTCATACAGCTTTTCCACCGTCGGGTTCGGCATGACGCCGGGCAGTTCCAACACGTCCTTGCCGGCTTCTTTCAGAATGGCCGTGATCTCGTCATACAGGCCGGAGCGCTTGATCGAACCGCCGCCGTACGTCAGCAGAACTTTCTTCCCGTATCCGGCCAGTTCGGCTCCGAGCTGGTCCAGGGCGTTTTCGCCGAAATGTAGGCGCGTCGGATTGCAGTACGTGAAATTTCCTAACATCTTCATTCCCTCCTGATGTTTTGAATCCGGTAGATCAGATAATCCAGACAGTCGATCTTCTTTTCGCTCCGATGGACTTCGTCAAGCAGCATCGCACGTCTCCGGGACAGATGCGTCAGCAGACATGCGGTGTCGTCCGCGTGGCACAGCATCCGGCAGACCTCGTCCTCGCAGCATCCGGCATCTCTCAGAATCTGCGCGATTTCCTCTTGCTCCAATGTCTGTTTCATTTTCTTTCCACCGCCGAATCTGTATTCTTCTGGATCTGTTTTCAGTGTAATACACCGCCAGTCAAATAGCAAATACCAACATTTTATTTCATGCCATGCCTTGCAGGCATTCCTTTGAAAGCGTATAATAAAGGAAAGAAAAAGGGGAGGCGGTTGCATGGAACTGCGCGTTCTGCGGTATTTTCTCACCATTGCGCGGGAGGGGAACATCACCAACGCCGCGAATGTGCTGCATATCACGCAGCCTACGCTGTCGCGCCAGATCCGGGATCTGGAGGATGAACTCGGGCAGAAGCTGTTTGTGCGCAACAGCCACAGCGTTTCGCTCACGAACGAGGGGATGCTGCTGCGCAAGCGGGCGGAGGAGATTCTGGAACTTGTTCAGAAAACGGAGCAGGAGGTGTCCCAGCCGGACTATATGCTCTCGGGCGACGTGTACATCGGCGCGGGAGAAACGGTCGGCGTCCATTTTCTGACGCGCACCGCGCGCGAGCTGCGGGAGCGATATCCGGACATCCATTTCCACATCGTCAGCGGCGACGGCGTGGAAGTCTGCGAACTTCTGGACAAAGGGTTGATTGATTTCGGGCTTCTCTTCGATCATGTCGATCAGAAAAAGTACAATTCGGTCGCCCTGCCGTATCAGGATACCTGGGGGGTACTGATGCGCCGTGACAGCCCTCTTGCGGAGCGTGAAAGCGTGCGGCCGGAGGATCTGGCGCACCAGCCGCTGCTCGTCTCGCGGCAGGTGCTGAAAAGCCCGCTGCTGCCCGAGTGGTTCGGGGAAGACAGAAGTGCGATGAATGTGATCGGCACGTATACGTTGGCGTTCAACGGATCGCTGATGGTGGAGGACGGCATGGGATATGCTCTGTGCCTTGACCGGATCATCAACGTGGACGGTTCAGCACTCTGTTTCCGGCCGCTGGAGCCGAAGCGGGAAGCCGGTATGCATATCGTGTGGAAGAAATACCAGATCTTTTCCCGCGCCGCAGAAAAGTATCTCGAGAAGATCGAAGCCATTGCGGCGCCGCATGCTTGACAGACGGTTCCGGGATGCGGTATGATGTTTGTGCAGGCCGCACAGCGGCTGTTCCGGCGGCGAAAGGCTGTTCGGTTTCGGAAAGAGCAAAGGCATTTGCGAATCATATCGATGATTCGCAAATGCCTTTTTGTTTTGCAGGGAAAGGAGAATTCAGATGAAAATCAAATGGAACGACAGGGAACTCTGGACGGACATTGCGTATGAGCTGGCGGGCGGCGCCCTGATCGCGGCGGCCATGTACAATTTTGCCTTGCATTCCCGTTTCCCTATGACGGGGTTTTCCGGCATTGCCATGATTCTGTACCGGTTGTTCGGCCTTCCGATCGGTCTGACGACGATCGTCCTCAACATCCCGGTGGCAATCCTTTGTTACAAGCTGATCGGGCGGGGCTTTCTTCTGAAATCCCTGCGGTGCATGATCACGTCATCCGTGATGATCGACTGGATCGCACCGCTCTTTCCCGTTTACGAAGGAGACAGGATGATCTCGGCGCTCGTCACGGGGACGCTCGGCGGCATCGGATACGCAATGATCTATCTGCGCGGTTCGTCCACGGGCGGCTCCGATTTCCTCATCATGGCGGCCAAGCGCATCAACCCGCACATCAAACTCGGTACGATCGCGTTCCTGTCCGACGTGGGAATCGTGTTTGCAGGTGGCATCATTTTCCGGGATATGGACGGCATCGTCTACGGAATGATCATCAACTTCCTGTTTGCCGTTGCGGTGGACCGCGTCATGTGCGGATTCAACGCCGGACGTCTGGCGCTGATCGTCACCGAACACGGCGAAGAGCTGTGCGAATGCATCGACGAATGCTCCGGGCGCGGTTCCACCATCCTTGAGGCAAGGGGAGGATACCGTCAGGATCAGAAGCAGGTCGTGATGGTGGCGTGCAGCCATAAGGAGATGTATCAGATTCAGAACACAGTGAAAGAGCATGACCGCGACGCGTTCCTGATCGTGATGGATTCGAGTGAAGTGCACGGAGAAGGGTTCCGCGTCATTCAGTAAAGGAAAAGCCCGCCGGAATATCCGGCGGGCTTTTGTGTGATGCGATTCAGGCTTCCGTGCCCCATGCTTCAAACTGCGTGAGAGCGGGGAAGGGAGAGGGGTCGTCCGCTTTGATGAGGCTGCGGAACGTCAGGCTCGTGACGACGCGGGGCTCAATGGCAAACACCTGGGGTTTGCCGGTCTTTTCAAAGTGCAGGACCTCCGCGCTGCCGTCCGAGAACGCAACTTCGCCCTGCGTCCACCAGCTGTCATGCGGGAAATCCGCACGAAGCGTGACGCGCAGCTCATCGATCTTCACGCTGCGGCCGAAGTCCAGCGTCCATGCGGCGTTCGGGTCGCGGTTGATGCCCCAGCTCGCGTACGGCCACACGCCGTGCGAGGCGTTTTCATAGATGCCGTCAATGGCGTTGTAAGAGGCGAACACAGCTTCGCCGCGCGTCTCGACGTTTGCAGACGAATGCGGGAACATGCCCGCCATGCCGTGCTGGTCATAGGGATTGACAGCCAGATTGCGGCGCGCGGCCACTTCTTCCGGACGCGCCAGGCGCGCGCGGATCAGATGACAGTTGCCCGTGAAGGCCTTCGGAGAAAATACGACGCGCTGCTCTCCGAACGGAATGTTGTATACGACTTCACGCTGCGTCACATAGACGAGCGAGGGAGCAAGAGAATCTTCCAGCTGGATCACACAAAAGCAGCCGGGTTCGCGGCACTCGAGAATGATACGGTCGCCGGGTTGATATTCCGCGGCGTGAACAAGGCTCACTTCGGAGGCTTCCGGGCACGTGATCAGCGTGCGGCCCTCACTGTTCATGACCTTCAGTTTAATCTCCTGCATTGTTATGACCTCCTGTACCGTACGCGTCAGCGCAGGTGTTTTCCTTACTTACAAGCGTATCGGTTTGCGTGGGCTTTGTCAAGCGGATGCGGACCATTGTGCAAAAGATTTCGCCCGGAAGGACGGGCTTTTTCGGGCACTCTACCGCTGTTCGGTTGCGAAGAAAAGGGGAATGTGATACGGTGAAGCAGGAGGTGCCGGAGATGTACGAACTCAACAAACAGAAATTCGGCGCGTTTGTCAGCGCGCTTCGCAAGGAAAGGGGATACACGCAGAAAGAACTGGCGCAGAAGCTCTTTATTTCCGATAAAGCAGTCAGCAAGTGGGAGACAGGAATGAGTGTGCCGGACGTCTCGCTGCTGGTTCCTCTGTCCGAACTGCTCGGCGTCAGCGTGACGGAACTGCTGATGTGTGAAAAAATGGAACAGCCCGCGCAGATGGATACCTGTCAGGTCGAAAGCCTTGTGAAAACCGCGATCGCCTATGCGGACGAAACGCCTCAGCGCGCGTACCAGTCGGACAGAAAAAAAGCCTGGCTCTATGCGGTGTCGCTGGCGGTGGGGGTGCTATGGATGTTCCTGCACTGGAAAAACGGTTCATTGACGGAAGCGGTCCGCCTGTGCGCCGGGTTCGGCGCCGGATTCGGCTTGTACTTCTTTTTCTTTGTCAGGACAAAACTGCCGTCCTTCTACGATGAAAACAGCATCAGCGGCTTTTATGACGGCCCCGTTCGCATGAACCTTGCGGGAGTGCAGTTCAATAACCGGAACTGGCCGCACATCGTGCACGCAGGCCGTCTCTGGTGCTGCGCCGCCATGGCGGTTCTGCCTGCCGTACCGTTTCTGGGTGCGGCGATACTGCCGGACATCTGGCCGATGATCGAACGCTATGTGCTTTTGGTGCTGCTGCTCGGCGGCCTGTTCATTCCGATGTACGCCGTCGGGATCAAATACAAATAAACCGAGGGGCTTTGCATTTGCAAAGCCCCTCGCTCTTATGGCGTCCCTGAGAGGAATTGAACCTCCGGCCTACCGCTTAGGAGGCGGTCGCTCTATCCAACTGAGCTACAGAGACATTGGATGCCGTGCACCAGGCACGGCGGAAAGCATTACATATTATATCGTTTCGTCAGGAAAAAAGCAAGGCAAAGCCTTTTTTCCTGGCTTGTTTTTTGCTATACTGAATCAAAAGCATCTTTTTGAAAGAAAGGAGGAAGACGGATGCAGAGAAAACGGGATATCCTGCCGTATGCAGCAAACCTGACGGGTGCGGTCGCGGCGGTGTACATTGTGTCCGGCACGATCCTCCAGCTGCTGGCGGGTGTCGTCGTACGATCCTTCCATGCGCAGGCGACGCTGGACAATCCCATCGGCGTTCCCGAGAGCGTGACGGCGGCGCTGCACATCCTGATCGGCGCCCTGTCGCTTCTGGCGGCAGTCCGCTTTGCGCGTTCCTTCGGACGCTCCATGCTGCCGAAGCGGTTTTCTTTCACCGATCCGCGCGACCGACGGCTCTGGCTCTTTCTTCCGGTATTTCTGAGCATCGGGTTGCTTGGCAGTGTCGTCAGCAGCCTGCTTCAATCCTTTCTGCAGAAACACACGTACTACACCCCGCCGCAGATGTCCGTGCTGCCGGAGAGCGGGCTGGCGACGGCATTCTGTTTCATTTCCATGTGTGTGGTTCCGGCGATTTTTGAAGAACTCCTGGTCCGCGGGTGTCTCCAGAATCTGTTCCGCCGGTGGGGCATCTGGTTTTCCATTGCGGTTTCGAGCGCCGTTTTCACGCTGCTTCATGCCGATGTGGCGCAGATGCCGACCATTTTCTGCCTCTCCGTATTCCTTGGCCTCTGCGCGTATGTGACAGACTCTCTGTTTCCGGGAATGGTGCTCCATTTTGCAAACAACGCGCTGTCGTTTTTGTTCCTCTACATTCAGCAGCGAATGGACGGACGCACGGCAATCGGCGTGACGGTTTATCTGCTGGCAGCCTTTTTCTTCGGTGCGGCGCTGTGCATCTGGCAGATCGCCGCGATGAACCTGATGCGGACGCTTCGTCCCATCCCGCGCGCGGCCAATCCGAAGAACCGCGCACACCGGGTGCGCCGGATGCTTCGTTCGCCGCTGTTTGTCGGGATGATGCTGTATCTTCTGGTGCGCGCTGTGTGGCCGCTCGTGGTTGAATGACGGGAGAGTGAAGATGGAAGACAGAGAACTGATGCTCCTTGCCCTGGAGGAGGCGCAGAAGGCCGCCGAATTGGGGGAAGTCCCGGTGGGAGCGGTGATCGCGCGCCGGGGCGAGGTCGTGGCGTCGGCCCACAATACGCGGGAGACGGAGAAAAATGCCACGCATCATGCGGAGCTGATCGCCATTGACCGCGCCTGCCGGGCGCTGGGAGGGTGGCGTCTGTGGGAGTGCGAGCTCTTTGTGACGCTGGAGCCCTGCCCGATGTGTGCCGGGGCGATCGTCAACAGTCGTATCCGCCGTGTCGTCTACGGAGCAAAAGACGAAAAAGCGGGCTGCTGCGGCAGCGTGACCGATCTGTTTGCACTGCCGTTCAATCATCGCCCGGTGGTGGAGAGCGGCCTGCTGGAAGAGGAGAGCCACGCGTTGCTACAGCGCTTTTTCGAACGTCTGCGCGAACAGCGCAGGGAAGGGAGCAAACCCAAATGGAAAAAACCGCAGTCGTGACAGGGGCGTCCCGCGGCATCGGCGCAGCCGTAGCCGGAGCGCTTGCGCGCAGCGGATGGCGCGTCGCCGTGTGCTGTGAGAAGAACCGGGAGCGCGCGGAAGCGGTCTGCGCGTCGATCACGGCTGAGGGCGGCACGGCGCTTCCGTTCTGTGCCGACGTGTCGGACGAAGCACAGGTCACGGCGCTGTTTGACGCGGTGCGCGGCGCTCTGGGAGAACCGTCGGCGCTGGTGTGCAGTGCGGGGATTGCCCACTGGGGGCTGTTCACGGATATGACGGCCGCCGAGTGGGACCGCCTGTTTGCCGTCAATGTGCGCGGCGCGTTCCTGTGCTGCCGTGCGGCGCTGCCCGCCATGATACGGGCGAAACATGGGCGCGTCGTTCTGGTTTCCTCCATGTGGGGACAGGTGGGCGCGTCGTGTGAAGCGGCGTATTCCGCGACGAAAGCGGCGCTGATCGGGCTCACAAAGGCGCTCGCGCAGGAAGAGGGCCCCAGCGGCGTTACGGTCAACTGCATTGCGCCGGGCGTCATTGAGACGGACATGATGGCGGGCTTTTCCGCTGAGGACAAGGCCGCACTCTGCGAAGACACACCCGTCGGGCGGCTCGGCACTCCGGAAGACGTCGCAAACGCTGCGGCGTTTCTGTGTTCGGATGCCGCGTCGTTCCTCACCGGGCAGGTCCTCGGTGTCAACGGCGGATTTATTGTGTAGAGGTCCGGGTGGTTTTCGTCCGGACGAATCCGGAACGGAGAGGGTGCAGAATGAATCGAACTACTGTCTGGCGAATCGCCGGCGTTGTTCTGGGAATCGCGGCGATCGTGCTGATCGGCTGTGCCGTGGCGGCTGCGCAGGGGCGGCTGTGGGGCATCGGCCTCGGAAACGCGGCGCGCGGGTGGTTCATCTGCGCTGCCACGATTTCCGCGGTGCTTGCAGGAATGCTTTACCGCAAATCGAGATAGCGAGTCCGTCCCTGAGACGGGCCGCGCTTGTAAAACGCTTCAAAGACTGGTATAATACACTCGCATTGTACACATGATGCCTGCAAGGGCTTTTGAAAGGAGTTTATGATATGGTAGTCACGAAAGCATCGATCATTGGTGATATCCTCGACGCCGCTCCCGAGACGGCTCCGCTGTTCCTGGAGATCGGAATGCACTGCCTGGGCTGTCCGGCTTCCCGCGGTGAGTCGCTGGAAGAGGCGTGCTATGTGCACGGTCAGGACGCCGACGTGCTGGTGGAGAAGATCAATGCCGTCCTCGCCAAGAAAGCCTGAGCCGGTACTTGACGAGCGCCTTTCCGCGGCCGCGGCGTATGTGCGCCCCGGCGCGCGGATGGCGGACATCGGATGCGATCACGGCAAGCTGTGCGCGGCACTGGCCGCGCGCGGTGTGTGCGAAAAAATCTTTGCGTGCGACATCCGGGAAAAGCCTCTGGCGCGCGCACGGGAACTGCTGGCGCCGTATCTTGCCTCAGGTCTGGCCGAGTGCCGTCTCGGAGACGGGCTCACCGTGCTGGCGCCGGGAGAGGCGACGGATATTGTGATCGCGGGCGTGTCCGGCGTGACGGCGTGCCAGATTCTTGAGGCGGGGAGAGAGCAGTGGACGCAGGGCGTCCGCTTTATTTTTGTCCCGCCCACAAAACACAGCGTGCTGCGCCTGTTTCTGGCGGAGAACGGCTTTGCGCTGCTGGACGAGACGCCGGTGTGCGCCGCGGGACGTTACTATACGGTGATGTGCGCGGAATATACCGGGGAGCAGCGCGCGCTCACTCCGCTTGAAAGCGCGGTGGGGCGTGCGGTCAAGCCGACCGCGGAAGCGCATGGCTACCTGCTGCGTGTGGAGCAGCTCGCGGAGAAGTACGCGCGCGGCGCGAAGACGCAGGAAGAAAAAGAAATGCTCGCAGACCTGTGCGGGCAGATACGAAAGGCGGCGGAATCATGTCTGTGACGGTAACGCAGATCTCGGATTTTCTGAACGAATGGGCTCCGTGGGAAACTGCGGAAGAGTGGGACAACGCGGGAGTTGTTGTGAAGAGCAGCGAGACGGTGACAGGCGTTCTCTGCACGCTCGATATCACGCACGCGGCCATTGAGGCGGCGCGCGCGGCCGGATGCAACACGATTGTGTCGCATCACCCGGTGGTATTCCGCGCGATGAAGCGCTTCGACGCTTCGGGCGTCGCGGAGACGCTGCTGCGCGAGGGCATGAACGCGGTGTGCGCGCACACGAACCTCGACAAGGCAGCGGGCGGCGTATCCGAGACGCTGGCGCGTTTTGCAGGTCTGGAAGACGTGCAGGGCACGGGCGGCTTCTGCTGCCTTGGCACGCTGCCGCAGCCGCAGCCTGCGGCGGAATTCGCCCGCAGCGTCGGCCGCGCGCTGAACACGGCCGTGAAGTACACCAAAGGGCAGGAGACGGTGCGGACGGTTTGTGTCGTCTCCGGTGCGGGCGGTGATATGACGGCCGATGCGGTTGCACTCGGTGCGGACTGCCTGCTCACCGGTGAGGCGAGCCACCACGAGGGTCTTGATTCGCTGATTCCCGTGATCGCTGCGACGCACTACGCGACGGAGACCATGATCGCAGGCGTTCTGGCGCAGCGTCTGGGCGAGCGGTTCCCGGAACTGAAAACAGAAGTCTTTGCGGGCGCAGACCCGTTTTCTTACATCGCAAAGGAGTAACCTATGGCACTGGATGCCGCAACACTGGCATTGACGGCGCGCGAACTGAAGCAGACGCTCGGCGATGCGCGCATTGATAAAATCTTCGAGCCGACCCGGGACGAGGTCGTGCTCAATTTGCGTATGCGCTCGGGCGCGGCGCGCCTGTTTCTCTCGGCGCGGTCGGGTTCGGCGCGCGTCTGCCTGACGCAGGAGACGTTTGAGAATCCCCAGACGCCGCCCTCGTTCTGCATGCTGCTGCGCAAGCACTTCACGGGCGGGCGTCTGCTGGACATCCGCATGATCGACGGCGAGCGCATCGTGTTCTTTGACTTTGCGTGCGTCAACGAGATGGGCGACAACGTCGTGAACACCATCGCCGCTGAGCTGATGGGGCGGTATTCCAACATCGTGCTCGTGCAGAACGGGCGTATCATCGACGCGCTCAAGCGAGTGGATTTTGAGGACAGCGACATCCGGCAGCTGCTGCCGGGCCTTGCGTACACGCTGCCGCCGCGTCCGGACCGTCCGCTGCTGATGCAGGCGGAGCCGTCGGATATTGTGGACGCCATCGCACAGCGCGCTCTTCCCGTGGCGCAGGCGCTGATGAAAACGTGCGGGGGCTGCTGTCCGGCCCTGTGCCGCGAGGCGGCCTATCGCGCGTTCGGCACGCGGGACGTCTCGGCGGACCGCATGAAGCCTGAAGAGCGGGCGCAGCTGGAGAGTGTACTGAAAGAAATGCAAGAGCTGTGGCGCGCGGGCGGCGAGCCGACGGCGGTCATCTCCGCAGACGGGCGCCCCACGGAGTTCTCCTTCCTGCCTCTGACGCAGTATACGGGCGGCGCTTCGCTCGTGCGCTTTGACTCGTATTCCGAGCTTCTGGAAGGGTATTACGCTTCTAAAGATAAGGCGGAACGCCTGCGCCAGAAATCGAAGGACCTGCACAAGACGGTCAAGAGCATGCACGAGCGCGCCGTGCGCAAACTGGCGGCGCGCCGCGAGGAGCAGCAGAAGAGCGAGGCGTCCGACGAGCTGCGCGTGTTTGGCGAACTGCTCTCGGCGAACCTCTGGACGATCAAAAAGGGCGACCGCTCCGCGACGGTGACGAACTACTACGACGGCAGCGAGGTGACGATCCCGCTCGACGTCCGGCTCTCTCCGACGGAAAACGCGCAGAAGTATTTCAAGGAATACAAGAAGCGCCGCACGGCGGCAAAGATGCTGACGGAACTCATCGAACAGAGCGAACACGAGATCACGTATCTCGAGAGCGTGCTCTATGAGGTGGAATCCGCCCGGGGCGAAGCGGAACTCGGCGAGATCCGCGCGGAGCTCAAAGCGCAGGGCTACTTGAAGTATTATAAGGTAAAAGACAAAAAGCAGAAGCCGGCCGACGTGCTGCGCTACCGCTCGTCCGACGGCTTTGCCATTCTGGTCGGCCGCAACAACGCGCAGAACGACAAGCTGACGCTGAAGACGGCGCGCGGGCGCGATGTCTGGTTCCACGTCAAGGACGCGCCGGGCAGCCACGTGGTTGTGATGAGCGAGGGCAGGGAAGTGCCCGACTCGACCAAGACGGAAGCGGCGGTCCTTGCAGCGCTCCACTCCGGGAGCGGCGAGAGCGGCGCCAAGATCGCCGTCGACTACACGGAGGTCAGGAACGTGTGGAAAGCGAACGGTGCAAAGCCCGGCATGGTGCTGTACGACAACTATGAAACGGCATACGTCGTGCCGGACGCGGCTCTCGCCGAACGTCTGAAAGAACGCTGAACGGTTCTCTTTCCCGCCGGAAGCCCGGCGGGAAAGAGAATTATCATATGCAGAAAAGACCTGATTCAATGATGAAAATTGTGCAAAATGCTGAAAATTCGCAAAATCGTAAAAAAGCACAAATTTTTCAGAAAAAGTCTTGCATAATGACGATGGTTTTGGTATTATGATTAAGCGACTGCGAATGCCCTGTATTTTCAGAGGAGAACGCAGGGCAGATATGCGATGACGCGGGAGGTTGCCACGTTTCACGTGGGTTTTTCCGCCGAGTATGTCCGATCAAGAACCGGGCGAAAGAATATCGAATGCAAAGGGTTATGTTCACGGGTGCATTTGCGCGCGCGAACCAATTTCCGCAAACTTTGCGTCTGAGCGCTCCGGAGGAACTGCATGCGGTTCACCGGTTTTTCTGATGCAAAAGTGTGGAACACCCGGCACAGTGTTCGGTATCGAACAACGCGCCCCAAGCAAAATTTTACAGGAGGCGAACAAAATGGCAGTCAAGGAGAAAATCAGAATCCGTCTGAAGAGCTACGATGCGTCCCTCATCGACGCTGCGGCAGAGAAGATCGTGGAGACGGCCCGCCGTACCGGCGCCCGCGTTTCCGGCCCGATCCCTCTCCCCACGGAGCGCGAGATCGTCACGATCCTGCGCGCTGTCCACAAGTACAAGGACAGCCGTGAGCAGTTCGAGATGCGTACGCACAAGCGCCTGATCGACGTTCTGAAGCCGTCCAACAAGACGGTCGAGGCTCTCACGAGCCTGCAGCTCCCCGCTGGCGTTGAAGTCGAAATCAAGCTGTAATCTCTTACATTAATAAAGAGAATACCGCGAGAGTTCGTTTTCAACCGAAACGGAGAGGTCATGTTGGTATCACACAGCGGATATCAACCAATAACCTATAGGAGGCATAAAAAATCATGCAAAAAGGTATCATCGGCAAGAAAATCGGCATGACGCAGATCTTCGATGAGAGCGGCAAAGTCGTTCCCGTTACGGTCGTGGAAGCCGGCCCCTGCACGGTCGTGCAGAAGAAGACGGTCGAGAGCGACGGCTACGAGGCTGTCCAGCTCGGCTTCGGCGATATCTCCGCCAAGAAGGTCACGAAGCCTGCGAAGGGTCACTTCGCGAAGGCTGACGTCGCCCCGAAGAAGACGCTGCGTGAGTTCCGCCTGGCGGACATCAGCGCCATGAACGTCGGCGACATCCTGAAGGCTGACGTCTTCGCCGCGGGCGACCGCATCGACGTCGTGGGCACCAGCAAAGGTAAGGGCTACGCCGGCACGATCAAGCGCTGGAACGGCCACCGCCTGCGCGAGAGCCACGGCACCGGCCCTGTCTCCCGTCACGCCGGTTCCATGGGCGCCTGCTCCTCGCCGTCCCGCGTGTTCAAGGGCAAGAAGCTGCCCGGTCACCTCGGCGCTGAGCGCGTCACCATCCAGAACCTGAAAGTCGTCAAAGTTGACGCAGAAAACAATCTCATCGCCATCAAAGGTGCGATCCCCGGCCCCAAGGGCAGCGTGGTCTGCATCTCCGACAGCGTGAAGGCGTAAAGGAGGAAAGCAATCATGGCACAATTTGACGTTTTGGATATGAACGGCAAGAAGGTTTCCACCGTTGAGCTTTCCGACGCCGTGTTCGGCATCACGCCCAATGAGCACGTGATGCACCAGGCTATCGTGAACTTCCTGGCCAATCAGCGCCAGGGCACGCAGAGCACCAAGACCCGCAGCGAGGTTTCCGGCGGCGGCCGCAAGCCGTGGCGCCAGAAGGGAACCGGCCGCGCTCGTCAGGGCTCCATCCGCTCTCCGCAGTGGACGCACGGCGGCGTCGCGCTCGGCCCCAAGCCCCGCGATTACAGCTACCGTCTCAACAAGAAGGTTCGCCGTCTGGCGCTGCTCAGCGCTCTGAGCGCGAAGGCTCAGGCCGGCGAGATGGTCGTCATCGACAAGATCGAGGCCACCGAGTACAAGACCAAGACGGTCGTCAACATGCTCGCGGCCATCGGCGCGGACAAGAAGGCTCTGATCGTCACCCCGTCCGTTGACGCGAAGCTCGTCAAGAGCGCCGCGAACATCCCGGGTGTGAAGACTGCTACGGCCGACAGCATCAACACGTATGCTGTTCTGAACGGCGGCAAGTTCGTCGTCAGCGTGGATGCCGCCAAGAAAATCGAGGAGGTATTTGCGTAATGAAAACTCCTGCTCAGGACATCATCCTCGCCCCGGTCATCACCGAGGCTTCCATGGCCGGCATCGCTTCCAAGAAGTACACCTTCAAGGTTGCGACGAGCGCCACGAAAGTTGACATCGCCCGCGCTGCCGAAGAGCTCTTCGGTGTGAAGGTTGCGAAGGTCAACACGATCTCGGTCCGCGGCCGCTATCGCCGCCAGGGTATGCACGGCGGTTACACCGCCGCCTCCAAGAAGGCCATCGTCACCCTGAAAGCCGACTCCAAGGGCATCGATTTCTTCGAGTCCATGGTGTAATGAGAGCCTGAGAAAGGCTCGCCTATGGAGATATGACTCCGATAATCACTTCATAAGAAAGAGGAAAGAACATGGCTATCAAAAAGTATAAACCGACTACGCCGGGTCGCCGTGGCATGACGGTTACCGACTATTCGGTGCTCTCCAAGGTCGCGCCCGAGAGAAGCCTGCTCGAGCCGATGAAGAAATCTTCCGGCCGCAACAACACCGGCCGCATCACCGTCCGTCATCACGGCGGCGGCAACCGCACGAAGTATCGTGTGATCGACTTCAAGCGCGACAAGGTGGATATGCCCGCTACGGTCAAGACGCTTGAGTACGACCCGAACCGTTCGGCTCACATCGCTCTCGTTCAGTACGAGGACGGCGAGAAGCGCTACATCATCGCTCCGGAAGGCCTGAAGGTCGGCGACGTCGTGATGAGCGGCGCGAATGCGGACATCAAGCCGGGCAACTGCCTGCCGTTCGCGAACATCCCCGTCGGTACGATTATCCACAACATTGAGCTGTATCCCGGCAAGGGCGCCCAGCTCGTCCGCTCCGCCGGCAATATGGCGCAGCTGATGGCGAAGGAAGGCAAGTACGCTCTGGTTCGTCTGCCGTCCGGCGAGATGCGCAATGTTCCCCTGAACTGCATCGCCACGATCGGCCAGGTCGGCAACGTGGATCACGAGAACGTGAACATCGGTAAGGCCGGCCGCAAGCGCCACATGGGCTGGCGTCCGACGGTCCGCGGCTCCGTCATGAACCCCTGTGATCACCCGCACGGCGGCGGTGAGGGCAAGAGCCCGGTCGGTCGTCCCGGCCCTGTCACTCCGTGGGGCAAGCCTGCGATGGGTTACAAGACCCGCAAACATCATGCCCGCTCCGATAAGTTCATCGTGAAGCGCGCCAACAGCAAATAAGGAGGAGAGCAGACAATGGGTAGAAGTGTTAAAAAAGGACCTTACGTCCAGCCGGTGCTGCTCAAGCGCGTTCAGGCGATGAACGAAGCCGGTGAGAAACGCGTGCTCAAAACGTGGAGCCGCTCCTCGACCATCTTCCCGGATTTCGTGGGCCACACCTTTGCCGTGCACGACGGCCGCAAGCATGTTCCCGTGTATGTCACGGAAGACATGGTTGGCCACAAGCTCGGCGAGTTCGCCCCCACCCGCACCTTCAAAGGCCACGCGGGCGGCAAGACTACCGGTAAATAAAGGATAGGAGAGGATTACAATGGAAGCAAGGGCACATCTTAGATACGCCCGCATCGCGCCCCGCAAGGTTTCCGTCGTGCTGGACCTCATCCGCGGACAGGACCTTGACAAGGCGATGGCGATTCTGCAGTACACCCCGAAGGCTGCCTCTGAGCTCCTTTACAAGCTGGTGAAATCTGCGGCCGCCAATGCGGAAGCGAACCACAACATGGACAAGAACAATCTGTACGTCGCAGAGTGCTTTGTGACGCCGGGTCCGACGCTGAAGCGTATGCGTCCCCGCGCTCAGGGCCGCGCGTTCAGAATCCTGAAGAGAACCAGCCACATCACGGTTGTTCTCAAAGAGAAAGAGTAAGGAGGTAAAACAGCATGGGTCAGAAAGTGAATCCCCACGGTCTTCGCGTGGGCGTGATCAAAGATTGGGACAGCCGCTGGTTTACGTCCAAGCGCGAGTTCGGCGACACCCTCGTGGAAGACTACAAGATCCGCAAGGTGCTGAAGAAGCAGCTCTACAGCGCCGGCGTTCCCAAGATCGAGATCGAGCGTACGGTTGACGTTGCGAACGATCAGCCCCGCGTGCGCGTGACCATCCACTGCGCGAAGCCCGGCATGGTCATCGGCAAGGGCGGCAGCGAGATCGGCAAGCTGCAGGCTCAGCTCGAGAAAATGATCGGCAAGCCGGTCAACGTCAACATCGTCGAGGTGAACAACATCTCCACGAACGCCCAGCTCGTCGCTGAGGACATCGCTTCCCAGCTCGAGCGCCGCATTTCGTTCCGCCGCGCCGTCAAGATGGCGATGCGCAACGCGATGCAGCCGCGCCGCGGCTCCAACGCCGTCGCCGCGAAGGGCATCAAGATTCAGGTCGGCGGCCGTCTGGCCGGCGCCGACATCGCCCGCAGCGAGCACTATCACGAGGGCACGATTCCCCTCCAGACGCTGCGCGCCGACATCGACTACGGTTTCGCCGAGGCGGATACGACCTACGGCAAGATCGGCATCAAGGTTTGGATCTATAAGGGCGAAGTGCTCAAGGGCGCCAAGCCCCGGGCCCGCAAAGAAGGAGGCAACAAATAATGTTACTGCCTAAGCGTGTGAAATATCGCCGCGTGCACCGCGGCCGCATGACCGGCAAGGCCATGCGCGGCAATAAGGTGTCTCAGGGTCAGTACGGCATTGTTGCCCTCGAGCCCGCGTGGATCACCTCCAACCAGATCGAGGCTGCCCGTATCGCGATGACGCGTTACATCAAGCGTGGCGGTAAGGTCTGGATCAAGATCTTCCCTGACAAGCCTGTCACGGAGAAACCCGCCGAGACCCGAATGGGTTCCGGTAAAGGCAGCCCCGAGTACTGGGTGGCCGTTGTCAAGCCCGGCCGCGTGCTCTTCGAGCTGGCGGACGTGAGCGAGGAAGTCGCCCGCGAGGCGCTTCGTCTGGCTTCCCACAAGCTGCCTGTCAAGTGCAAATTCGTCAAGCGTGAAGAGGAGGCTGAATAAGTATGAAAGCAGCTGAACTGCGTGGTAAAGACGCGGCTGAACTGACCAAAAAGCTGGCCGAGCTGAAAGCAGAACTGTTCAACCTTCGCTTCCAGCACAGCATCAACCAGCTCGAGAATCCGGGCCGGATTGAAGTCGTCAAGAAGGACATCGCCCGCGTGAAAACCGTTCTGCGCAGCATGGAACTCGGCGACGCGAAATAAGAGAGAGGGAGGAAGTAAACCATGGAACGCAATCTGAGAAAGACCCGCGTGGGTGTCGTTGTTTCCGACAAGATGGATAAGACCATCGTTGTCGCGGTGAAGGACAGCGTCCAGCACCCTCTCTACAAAAAGATCATGAAGCGCACCGTGAAGTTCAAAGCTCACGACGAGAACAACGAGTGCGGCATTGGCGACCGCGTCGAGATCATGGAGACGCGCCCGCTGAGCGCCGAGAAGCGCTGGAGACTGGTCAAGATCATCGAGAAGGCGAAATAAGCCTACAGCTTTGAAAGGAGATTCTGTCTTATGGTACAGATGCAAAGCTATCTCAAGGTGGCCGACAACACCGGTGCGAAGGAAATCATGTGCATCCGTGTGCTGGGCGGTTCCCGCAAGAGATACGCCGGCATTGGCGACGTCATCGTGGCTTCGGTCAAGAAGGCGGCTCCCAATGGCACAGTGAAAAAAGGCGATGTGGTCAAGGCTGTGGTCGTTCGCAGCAAGCAGGGCCTGCGCCGCGAAGACGGTTCTTACATCCGCTTCGACGAAAACGCGGCTGTTATCATCCGCGAGGACAAAAACCCGAGAGGCACCCGTATCTTTGGACCGGTTGCGCGCGAGCTGCGCGACGCCGGCTACCTGAAGATCGTCAGCCTTGCTCCGGAATCGCTGTAAGGAGGTTTTACACAGAATGGAAAAAGTTCATGTTAAAACCGGCGACACCGTTATGATCATCAGCGGCAAGGACCGCGGCAATTCCGGCAAGGTGCTGCAGGTCAGCCCGAAAGAGGGCAAGGTCATCGTGGAAGGCCGCAACATGGTCACGAAGCACGTCAAACCCCGCCGTCAGGGCGAGCAGGGCGGCATCGTGAAGGCCGAAGGCGCCATGTACGCTTCCAAGGTCATGCCCGTCTGCCCCAAGTGCGGCAAAGCCACGCGCGTGGGCCATGCGGTGAAGGACGGTAAAAAAGTTCGCGTCTGCAAAAAGTGCGGCGCTGAGTTTTAAGGAAAGGGAGTAGAAGAATATGGCAAGACTGCAGGAAACCTACGCCAAGGAAGTCGCTCCCGCTCTGATGAAGAAATTCAACTACAAAAGCGTGATGCAGATTCCGAAGCTCGACAAAGTCGTCATCAACGTCGGCTGCGGCGAGGCTCGCGACAATCCCAAGATCATGGACGCCATCCTGTCGGATCTGTCCAAGATCACCGGCCAGAAGGCCGTTATCTGCCGCGCCAAGAAGAGCGTTGCTAACTTCAAACTGCGTGAGGGCATGCCCATCGGTGCGAAGGTCACGCTCCGCGGCGAGCGTATGTATGAGTTCGTGGATCGTCTGTTCAGCGTGGCTCTGCCCCGCGTGCGTGACTTCCGCGGCATCAACGGCAACTCCTTTGACGGACGCGGCAACTACAGCTGCGGCATCAAAGAGCAGCTCATCTTCCCGGAGATCGATTACGATAAGATCGACGCTGTCCGCGGCATGGACATCTGCTTCGTAACGACCGCCAAAACCGACGAAGAGGCCAAAGAGCTCCTGAAGGCTCTCGGCGCTCCGTTCGCGAACTGATAGGGAGGGCATGAGAGTTGGCTAAGACAAGCATGAAGATCAAACAGCAGATGGCGCCGAAGTTCAGCACCCGTGCTTACAACCGCTGCAAAATCTGCGGCCGTCCCCACGCTTACCTGCGTAAATACGGCGTGTGCCGTATCTGCTTCCGCGAGCTCGCTTACAAGGGCGAGATCCCCGGCGTGAAGAAGGCCAGTTGGTAATCAACAACGTGCGGCGCGCAAGCGCCGCCGCAAACTTGCAAATGGATGCAAGCACACTGAATTTTCAAGGAGGTTAGTGGCAAATGCAAATCACCGATCCTATCGCGGACCTGCTCACCCGCATCCGCAACGCCAGCACTGCCAAACACCCTTCTGTTGACATTCCCGCTTCCAACCTGAAGAAGGCGATTGCGAACATTCTTCTCGAAGAGGGCTATGTGAAGGGCGTACAGGTCATCGAGGATGACAAGCAGGGTACCATTCGCGTTACGCTGAAATACACCGAGACGGGCGCTCCGGTCATCTCCGGTCTGCGTCGCGTTTCCAAGCCGGGCCTTCGCATCTACACCAACTGCGAAGACATGCCGAAGGTCATGAAGGGCCTGGGCACGGCGATCATCTCCACTTCTAAGGGCGTTATGACGGACAAAGCCGCTCGCAAAGCGAACGTCGGCGGCGAAGTTCTCGCCTTTGTGTGGTAAGAAAGGGGCAAAAAGACAATGTCGAGAATCGGAAGAAAACCCATCGTCATTCCGGCCGGCGTCGAGGTCAGCGTGAATGACCACGTCGTCACCGTGAAGGGCCCCAAGGGTACCCTCAATTCCAACATCCATCCCATGATGAACGTCAAAGTGGAGAATGGTGAAGTAGTGGTTACCCGCCCCAATGACGAGAAGCAGGCCCGCAGCCTGCACGGCCTGACTCGCACGCTCATCAACAACATGGTTGAGGGTGTGACGAACGGCTTCAAGAAAGAGCTTGAGATCCAGGGCGTCGGCTATCGTGCCGCGAAGCAGGGCAACACGCTCGTGCTGAACCTTGGTTATTCCCACCCCGTGAACGTTCCCGAGGTGGACGGTATTACGATCGATGTCCCCGATCCTCTGAAGATCGTCATCAACGGCATCGACAAGCAGAAGGTCGGCCAGTTCGCGGCGGAAGTCCGCGAGAAGCGTCCGCCTGAGCCCTACAAGGGCAAGGGCATCCGCTATGCCGGTGAGTTTGTCGCCCACAAAGAGGGCAAGGCCGGTAAGGGCTCGAAATAAGAGAAGGAGTGAACAAGAATGGTTAATAAACCGGATAAGAACGTCGCGCGCCTGCGCCGTCATCGCCGTGTTCGCGGCAAGATTTCCGGCACGGCTGCGTGCCCGCGTCTCGATGTGTTCCGCTCCTCCAAGCACATCTATGCCCAGCTCATTGATGACGTTGCGGGCGTTACGCTCGTCAGCGCGTCCAGCATGGACAAGGATTTCGAGGGCTTCGGCGGCAACATCGAAGCGGCCCACAAGGTCGGCATGGCCATCGCGAAGAAGGCTGCCGACAAGGGCATCACGAAAGCGGTCTATGACCGCGGCGGTTTTGTGTATCACGGCCGCGTAAAGGCTTTGGCTGAAGGCGCTCGTGAAGGCGGCCTCGAGCTGTAAGGAGGATACAAATGGAAATGATCGACGCATCCACTCTGGAATTACAAGAAAAGGTTGTTGCCATCAACCGTGTATCCAAAACCGTGAAGGGCGGCCGCATCTTTAAGTTTTCCGCTCTCGTTGTCGTCGGCGACGGCAACGGCATCGTTGGTTTCGGTCTCGGCAAGGCGGGCGAAGTTCCCGAGGCGATCCGCAAAGGCATTGAGGACGCCAAGAAGAACCTGCATCGCATCCCCCTGAAGGGCACGACCATTCCCCACGAGATCATCGGCGAGTTCGGCGCAGGCCGCGTGCTGCTCCGTCCGGCTCCCGAAGGCACCGGCGTGATCGCCGGCGGCGCTGTCCGCAGCGTCATCGAAGTGGCGGGCATCAAAGACATCCGCACCAAATGCCAGCGCACGAACAATCCCTGCAACGTGGTTTCCGCCACGATGAACGGCCTGTGCCGTCTGCAGAGCGCCGAGCAGGTTGCTGCGAAACGCGGTAAATCCGTGAAAGAAATCTTGGGTTAAGGAGGCAGTGAACGATGGCTGAAAAAATCACCGTAAAGCTCACGAAGAGCCTCATCGGACGCAGCGAAAAGCAGATCGCTACTGCGAAGTCGCTTGGCCTGAAGAAGGTTGGCGACACCACCGTGCAGCCCAACAACGCGGCGACTGCCGGTAAAATCAATACGATCTCTCACATGGTAGAGGTCACCAACGCGTAAAAGCAAGGAGGTGCATGCGTTATGATGCTTCATGAAATTCGCCCCGCTGAGGGCGCTTCCAAAGCTGCCAAGCGGAAAGGCCGCGGCCACGGTTCCGGCAACGGCAAGACGGCCGGTTACGGCCACAAGGGCCAGAAAGCCCGTTCCGGCGTCAAGAAGGCCGGATTCGAAGGCGGCCAGATGCCGCTGCAGCGCCGCCTGCCGAAGCGCGGCTTCAACAATATCTTCGCGACAGTTTACACCACCGTTAAGCTGAGCGACCTTGAGAAATTCGAGGCCGGCAGCGTCGTCGACGCGAATGCTCTTCTCGAGAAGGGCATCATCAAGAAGGTGAACGACGGTGTTAAGGTGCTCGGCAACGGCACTCTCACCAAAGCTCTGACCGTTCAGGTCGCTGCTTACACAGCCTCCGCCAAGGAAAGCATTGAAAAGGCAGGCGGAAAGGCTGAGGTGATCTAAGTGTTCACAACATTCCGCAATGCGTGGAAGATCGAGGACCTTCGCAAGAAGCTCCTGTTCACACTGCTTGTCATTGTCGTGTACCGCCTCGCCTGCTGCATGCCGGTTCCGTTTATCAGCTCGGATGCCCTGACGAACCTTCTGGGGGACAACGGCAGCCTGCTTGATATCATGGATATGTTCTCCGGCGGCGCGTTCAGCCAGGCAACGCTCGGCGCTCTCGCCGTGCAGCCCTACATCAACGCCTCCATCATCATCCAGCTTCTCACAGTCGCCATCCCGGCGCTGGAGAATCTGGCGAAGGAGGGCGAAGAGGGCCGCCGCAAACTGACGCGCATCACGCGCTATACCGGCGCAGGCATTGCGCTGGCGCTGTCCTTCGGTTACTATTGGCTGCTCCGCAGCCAGGGCGTGCTGTCCTACACTGAAGGGTTCTCCGGTGTGTTTGCCGCTATCGTTATCATCCTCAGCTTTGCCGCCGGTTCCATGTTCATTCAGTGGCTCGGCGAGCAAATTGACCAGAAGGGCATCGGCAACGGCATTTCGCTGCTGATCTTCGCGGGTATCGTCTCCCGCTTCGGCAGCATGTTCAACACGGTGCGCACGTATATCACGCTCGCGCTGGCCGGCATGACGAAGTACTTCTTCTTCCTGCCGCTGCTGCTGATCCTGGCGCTGGTCGTCATCGTTCTGATCGTCATCCTCAACGCCGCCGAGCGCCGCATTCCGGTGCAGTACGCCAAGCGCGTTGTGGGCCGCAAGATGTACGGCGGACAGTCCTCTCACATTCCCATCAAGGTGAATATGAGCGGTGTTATGCCCATCATTTTCGCCTCGGCGATCCTGAGCATCCCCAGCACCATCGGCACGTTCCTGCCGGGTCTGAACAATCAGACGGATCATCCGTTCTGGTATGCTTTCTTCCATCTGTTCCACTCGAACAGTGGGTTCTACGCGGTGATGTACTTCATTCTCATCATCATGTTCAACTATTTCTACGTGGCCATTCAGTACAACCCCGTGGAGATTGCGAACAATCTGCGTAACAACAACGGCGCCATTCCGGGCTATCGTCCCGGCAAGCCGACGAGCGACTTCATCACGAAGGTGCTCGGCAAGATCACCTTCACCGGTGCTCTGTTCCTCGGCGTGGTCGCCAGTCTGCCGTCCATCATCAGCATGATCACGGGCCTGCCCGTGTCGCTGGGCGGCACGAGCTTGCTGATCGTTGTCGGCGTTGCGCTCGACACGTCCCGCAGCCTCGAGTCCTATATGCTGATGCGCCATCACAAAGGTTTCCTTGAATGATTCCAAATCGAAAGGGGAGGCAAGCATCATGAAACTGATTCTCTTGGGCGCGCCCGGCGCCGGTAAAGGTACACAGGCGGAGGTCATCTGCGACAAGCTGGGGATTCCCGCGGTGAGCACCGGCAACATTCTTCGAGAGGCTATGAAGAACGGCACAGAAATGGGCCGGAAAGCAAAGAGCTACATCGATTCTGGCGCTCTCGTCCCCGACGATGTGATCATCAAGATCATCAAGGAACGCCTGGCGCAGGACGACTGCAAAAACGGATTTATCCTTGACGGCGTGCCCCGCACGGTGGCGCAGGCCGAAGCCCTCGAAACGATGGGCGTGGACATCGACAAAGTCGTCGACATCGAAGTCGCCGACGAGACGATTGTGAAGCGTCTGTCCGGGCGCCGCGTCTGCTCCGCCTGCGGTGCGAGCTATCACACCCTGTATAAGCCCAGCGCAAATCCGGACCGCTGCGACCGCTGCAACGGACAGCTGATCGTCCGCAAGGACGATGAGCCCGCCACGATCGTGGAGCGTCTGCGCACCTACCACGAGCTCACTGAGCCGCTGGTTGATTTCTACAAGGAGCGCGGAAAACTCGTTGTGGTGGAAGGTCAGGAAGAGGTTGCCGATACGTCTCGGCTGCTCTTCGAAAAGCTGGGGGTCTGATCCATGATCTCGGTGAAAACCGCAAAAGAGATCGAGCACATGTCGCGCGCGTGCCGCATTTCGGCTGAAGCGCTTCGCCTTGCGGGCGAGGCGGTGAAGCCGGGCGTCACGACGGCGCACATCGACAAAATCATCTACGACTATATCGTCAGTCAGGGAGCGCGCCCGAACTTCAAGGGCCTGTACGGGTTCCCGGGTTCCGCGTGCATCTCTGTCAACGATACGGTCATCCACGGTATTCCCTCCAGGCGCATCGTGCTCCGGGAGGGAGACATCGTCAGCATCGACACCGGCGCTGCGATCGAGGGCTTCAACGGTGACAATGCCGCCACGTTTGCGTGCGGCGAAGTCAGTGAGCGGGCCCAGAGAATCATGGATGTCACAAAAGAAGCGCTCGCCCGGGGAATCGCGGCTGCACAGCCGGGCAACCGCATTGGTGACATCAGCGCTGCGGTGCAGGCGTATGTGGAAGAACACGGCTACTCTGTCGTCCGATCGTTCGTAGGCCACGGCGTCGGAAAGGAGCTGCACGAGGATCCCGAAGTTCCGAACTACGGGGAGGCCGGTCACGGCCCGCGCCTTGTCAGCGGCATGACGATTGCCATCGAACCTATGGTCAACGAGAAGAGCCATGTTGTCAAAACCTTGTCCGACGGATGGACGGTCAAAACGGCCGACGGCGGACTGTCTGCTCACTTCGAGCACACCATCGCCATCACACCGAACGGACCGCGAATCCTTACAAAGCAGGGAGGGTAAAGGCTTGGCAAAAGAAAAAGAAGACGTTATCGAAGTCGAAGGCACAGTAGTCGAGGCGCTGCCCAACGCCATGTTCAAGGTACAGATTGAGGGCGGCCACATCCTGCTGGCCCACATTTCCGGAAAGCTGCGGATGCACTACATTCGCATCCTGCCCGGAGACAGAGTCACACTCGAGATGAGCCCCTACGATTTGACGCGGGGCCGCATCACATGGCGCTCGAAATAATCGGGCGTCGCCGGTAAGGAGGTTACGAAACATGAAGGTGAAACCTTCCGTCAAACCCATTTGCGAAAAGTGCAAGGTCATCAAGCGCAAGGGCCGCGTCATGGTCATTTGCCAGAACCCGAAGCACAAACAGCGTCAGGGCTGATTGCACACACCATCCGCACGGCTGTGTTCTTGTCCCGCTCAGCCGGAGCGTCAAACCGAACAGGGATAAAATCAACAGGAGGTGCTTACATCAATGGCACGTATCGCCGGAGTTGACTTGCCGAAAGAGAAGCGAGTCGAAATTGGCCTGACCTATATCTACGGTATCGGTCGCAGCGCCGCTGACGAGATCCTCGCCGCGACGAACATCAATCCCGACACCCGAGTGAAAGACCTTACGAAAGACGAAGAAGCTCTGATCCGTGACTACATCGACAAGAACTTCACCGTCGAGGGCGATCTGCGCCGCAATGTTGCCCTGGATATCAAGCGTCTGGTTGAGATCCAGTGCTATCGCGGCACGCGTCACCGCAAGGGTCTGCCC
This sequence comes from uncultured Ruthenibacterium sp., assembly GCA_944386565.1. Taxonomy (GTDB): domain Bacteria; phylum Bacillota; class Clostridia; order Oscillospirales; family Ruminococcaceae; genus Ruthenibacterium. The sequence continues at coordinate 26,076 of CALXBO010000001.1, forward strand.
GTTCGCGGCCAGCGTTCCAAGACGAACGCCCGTACGCGCAAAGGTCCGAAGCGCACAGTCGCCAACAAGAAGAAGTAATCCACTAAGGAGGAACATTCAATGGCAAAAGCCGCTGCTAAAAAAGGCGCCCCCGTGCGCGCAAAACGCCGCGAGCGCAAGAACATTGAACGTGGCTGCGCGCATATCCAGTCTACGTTCAATAACACCATCGTCACCATCACCGACGTGCAGGGCAATGCAGTGTCTTGGGCGAGCGCCGGCGGACTCGGTTTCCGCGGTTCCCGCAAATCCACGCCGTATGCTGCGCAGACTGCTGCCGAGACGGCTGCCCGCGCTGCGATGGAGCATGGCATGAAGACGGTCGAAGTCTACGTCAAGGGGCCCGGTTCCGGCCGCGAGTCCGCGATTCGCGCTCTGCAGGCTACCGGTCTGGAGGTAAACATGATCAAGGACGTTACCCCCATTCCCCATAACGGCTGCCGCCCGCCGAAGCGCCGCCGCATTTGATTGAAAGGAGAACGTAGAACTTATGGCTAAGAATATGCAGCCGATCGCCAAACGCTGCCACGCTCTGGGCATTTCTCCTGCCGCTATGGGCTATGCGAAGAAGACCACGACCCGCAATCCCGGCAGCCAGATGCGTAAGAAGAAGAGCGAGTATGCGATGCAGCTCGCCGAGAAGCAGAAGGTCAAATTCGTGTACGGCATCATGGAGCGTCAGTTCCACGCCTACTACGAGAAGGCTTCCCGCATGAGCGGCAAGACGGGTGAGAACCTGCTCATCCTGGTCGAGCGCCGTCTGGACAACGTTGTGTATCGTCTGGGCTTCGCCGCTACCCGCCGCGAGGCGCGTCAGCTCGTCAACCACGCTCACTTCACCGTGAACGGCCAGAAGGTCAACATCCCGTCTTACCTCGTGAAGCCGGGCGACGTGATCGAGGTCCGTCAGCGCAGCCGCTCTTCCGTCAAGTTCAGCAAGCTGACCGGCGAGGATGCCCCCATGGTCACCCTGCCGCAGTGGCTGGAGCGTGAGAAGAACTCCCTGAAGGGTACTGTCACCAAAATGCCTGTCCGTGAGGATATCGATCTGCCTGTTGAGGAGCACCTCATCGTCGAGTTGTACTCCAAATAATCCCTTGACCCCGAAGATCGTATTACCGTGCGGGCTGCTTACAGCCTGCTGATTTAAGGAGGGTTTATTACAATGATGGAGATCGAAAGACCCAAGATCGACACCGAAAGCCTGTCTGCCGACGGCCGTTACGGCAAATTTGTCGTCGAGCCTCTTGAGCGCGGCTTCGGTACGACGCTGGGCAACAGCCTGCGTCGTGTCCTGCTCTCCAGCCTTCCCGGCGTCGCCGTGACGAGCATTAAGATCGACGGCGTGGTGCACGAGTTCTCGACGGTTGAGGGCGTCAAAGAAGACGTGACCGAGATCGTTCTGAACGTCAAGGGCATCACCGCGAAGCTCTACACGGACACGCCCAAGACCGTCCGCATTGAAGCGACGGGCGAGTGCGAGGTCACCGCGGGCAGCATCCAGCAGGATGCCGAAATCGAAATCCTCAATCCCGACTGGCACATCGCCACGCTGGCCGAGGGCGCGAAGCTCGTCATGGAGCTCACGTTCGACAAGGGCCGCGGCTATGTTCCGGCGGAGCGCAACAAGCAGAATGCAGAGCAGGCGTCCGTGGGCGCGCTGCCTGTTGACAGCATCTATACTCCGGTGCTGAAGGTCAACTACACGGTGGAGAACACTCGTGTCGGCCAGATCACCGACTATGATAAACTCACGCTCGAGGTGTGGACGGACGGCACCATCAACGCGAAGGAAGCCGTCAGCCTCGCCGCGCGCATCATGAACGAGCACCTGAACCTCTTTGTGACGCTGTCGCAGGAGGCCATGGATGCGGAGATCATGGTGGAGAAGGATGACAAGGGCAAAGAGAAGGCCCTCGAGATGACGATCGAAGAGCTCGACCTCTCCGTTCGCTCCTTCAACTGCCTGAAGCGCGCCGGCATCAACACGGTCGAAGACCTTGTCAATAAGTCGGAAGACGAAATGATGAAGGTCCGCAATCTCGGCCGCAAGAGCCTTGAGGAAGTCATTGCGAAGCTGAATTCTCTCGGCTTCAACCTTACGAAAGACGACGAGTAAATACTGCAAAGGAGTGAATTGGGATGCCCGGTACCAGAAAACTTGGCAGAACCAGCGACCACCGCAGAGCGATGCTCCGCGCCATGGTGACGTATCTTTGCGAAAACGGCAAGATCGAAACCACCGTGACCCGCGCCAAAGAGGTTCGCTCTATGGCTGAGAAAATGATTACGCTTGGCAAGTGCGACGATCTGCACTCGAAGCGTCAGGTCTATTCCTTCATCACGAAGGAGACTGTTGCGAAGAAAGTCATCGACGAGCTCGGCCCGAAGTATGCCGACCGCACCGGCGGCTACACCCGCATCATCAAGACGGGCGTTCGCCGCGGCGACGCCGCCGAGATGGCGATCATCGAGCTGGTCTGATTTTCGGATTCATCTGATCCGAACAAGCAGCAAAACGACAAACGCTGCGAACCATACGGTTCGCAGCGTTTTTTTATCCCGGAATCGTCCGCAGTATGGGGATGAAAAAGAGATTTTGACGGATGATGCCGTTTCTTGCACTGCAGGTGAAAACTTGTTATACTGAAAGCGATCTGAAAGACAGGAGGAAAGAGGAGTGCAGCTTCTTGAAGAGAGAATCCGGCGGGACGGAGTTGTAAAAGAGGGAAATGTCCTCAAGGTGGACAGTTTCCTCAATCATCAGATGGACGTGGAGCTGTTCGACGCTATGGCAGAGGAATGGGCGCGCCTGTTCCGTGATTGCGGTGTCAACAAGATCCTGACGATCGAGGCGTCCGGAATCGGTCTGGCCTGTGCGGTCGGACGCTGTATGCACGTTCCGGTGGTATTTGCGAAGAAGTCGCAGAGCATCAACATCGACGGAAGCGTTTACAGCACAAAGATCCGCTCGTTCACGCACGGTCGTGTCTACGATGTGATCGTCTCCAGAAAATATCTGAGCGAGGGAGACTGCCTGCTGATCATTGACGATTTCCTCGCCAACGGCTGTGCGCTTGAGGGCCTGCTGGACCTGGCAGACAGCGCCGGAGCGCGTGTGGCGGGCGTAGGAATCGCCGTGGAGAAGGGCTTCCAGGACGGGGGAGAGCGCATTCGCTCGCGCGGCGTCCGCGTGGAGTCGCTGGCCATTGTTGAGTCGATGGATGCCCGGACGGGAGAAATTGTGTTCCGCTCTCAGAGTGTATGAAAAATGCGGGTCTGCATTCCGGCCGGAATGCGGACCCGCGTTTTCTGTTTCGATGTGCTGGATCAAAGAAGAAGATCGCTCTCTTCCGGATGCTTCGTAAACCATGCAGCGGCGTAGCTGCAGGTCGGGCGCGCCTTGCGTCCGGTGCGGCGCAGCTCATCGGCACAGCGGCGCATCAGCTGGCCCGCGACACCCTGCCCGCGCAGAGAATCATCCACAAATGTGTGGCAGATATCCACGCCGCCCTCGCAGGCGGGAAAGTCAATCTCGGCGAGAACCTTGCCGTCCACTACGGCTTCGATCCGGTTTTCCAGTACAGTAAATTCCATGATTCAGCCTCCTTTGGGCCCAGTATACCACAAAAGAAGGCATCATGTCATCCCTGCGGATACAGTTCCTTGCTCCTCATTTTGCTCCGCACCGTGGCTTCCGACTCCCGGATCTCCGTTCCGACGAGCGTCTGCTCCTGCTCGCTGTAATACAGCGCAGGGCGGACCTCACCGATGCACATCGCGTCAAAGTAGCGCCGCGCTTCGGCGCACAGATGCTCTTGATTCTTCGGATACTTGTTCATTGCAATCGCCTCCTGATGACAGGATTCCCCGGAATCCGCCGCATATCCGGGACGCGATTGACAAAGACAGGAAATGTGGTACAATAAGTAAAATTCACGCTGCGTTTGCGCCCATAAGGAGGAAAGCGCCATGAAAAACGGAGAAATTGCTGTTGAAGTCGCACTGGAGCCGACTCTCTGGAAAGATAAAAAGAGAATTCTGGGCCTTGCCATTTCGTTTACCCGTTATGAACTGACGGAGTCCCGCCTGCGGGTCAAAACCGGCCTTCTGAACACGAGGGAAGAGGAGCTGCGCCTGTATCGCGTGCGCGATATCTCCGCGCAGGAGTCGCTTCTCGACCGCCTGTTCGGCGTGGGTTCCATTCTGCTGCACACGACGGACGCCACATCCCCGACGCTTCTCATCCAGCATGTCAAGCGCGCGGATCAGGTCAAAGAGCTTCTGTCCGCACAGGTGGAAAAGGCCCGCGTCAAGAACCGCGTCCGCGCGATGGAAGTCGGCGATTCCGGCGGCGACGACGCAGCGGACGATGAGTTCGATGCGCACGATGAATAAAAAAGCACACCCGTCTGCTTCGGCACGCTGCCGGCAGACGGGTGTGTTGTTTCATTCGGCGAGAAGATCCGTCACGGTGAGCACGTGGCCGCACACGCGGAATTTGACCTCAAACCCTGCGAACCGCATTCCGTACACGCGTTCGGGATCGCTCTGATAAGCGGGGCGGGGGTCGTGCGCGAGAACATCACGCAGAGCTTGCCGCTTTTCGTCCGGAATGCGCTGCAGCAGCGCTTCGGGAATCTCTACGGAGAGCACATCGTCCTTGTGCGCCTCGCCGAAGCTGCCGCGTGCGTCCGGAAAGCTGTCGGCGTAGGGGAGATAGGGCTTGATGTCGTAGATCGGTGTGCCGTTCACGAGGTCAGCGCCGCGCACCCAGAGAACCGGCCCGAGCGAGCGGTCCTGCCCGATGCGCTCGAGCTTTACGCACGACAGGCCGATCGAGTTCGGGCGGAACGGCGAGCGCGTCGCAAAGACGCCCACGCGCTCATTTCCGCCGAGCCGGGGAGGGCGCACCGTGGGGCTCCAGCCCTCGCGCATTGCCTTCGAAAACTGCCAGATCAGCCAGATGCGGTCAAACTGCTCGAGCCCGCGGAACGCTTCTGCGACCCGGTATTCCGGCTCGAACACAATGCGTCCGCACAGAGATTCCACAAGGCTGCTCTGGCGCGGAACGCCGAATTTGTCTTCAAAATCCGTCTCGATGTGTGCAATGACACGGACCGGATATTCCATACGCAACCTCCAAAAATCCCGCCGCTTCGAAAGAAACGGCGGGATCTGTTTTTCTGCTTACTGGCAATTCCGCACGCGGTATCCCAGACTCATCAGACTGTCTCCGAGATGGACGTTTTCCACCGTAACGCCTTCGAAGGCGACAGACAGGTCGTAATGGCTGAAATTCCAGAAATTGCGGATACCGAGCCCGACCAGAACCGGAGCGAGTTCCTGTGCACTCGACTTCGGAATACACAGGACCGCAACCTGCGGTTTGTGCTCCTGACAGAAATCGCTCAGAGAAGCGATGTCCTGAATCTGGAGCCCGCCCAGAGGCTGGCCGACTTCCTTCGGACTTTTATCGAACGCAGCGATCAGCCGATAGCCGCGGGCTTCACCGGTCAGATAACCGGAGATCGCGCGGCCGAGCCGGCCCGTGCCGATCAGAATGGTGTCCAGATCTCCCTCGCTGAACAGCAGCTTCGAGATCTCGCTCAGCAGCACATCGACCTGATATCCGATGCCCTGCTGGCCGAATCCGCCGAAGCAGTTGAAATCCTGTCTGACCTGAGACGCCGTCGTTCCCATCATGCGGGCCAGTTCGCTGGAAGAGACCTTCACGACGCCGTTCTGGTGCATTTCGGAGAGGTAACGGTAGTATTTGGGCAGACGTTTGATGACCGGCAAAGAAACTTTGTTTTGATGCAGTTCAGACATCCTGCATACCTTCCTTTTTCGTCAATGGTCCGCAGACGCGGTCTTTCTTACAGAGCGGAAATAGTGCGCATCACGTAGTCGCCGAACTCCGAGCAGGTGCAGCCCGTGTCGCGTCCGGTGATGACGAGCGCCTTTTCCTCAAACATGCACTTGTCCAGAGCAGCCGCCAGCTTGTCGGATTCCGCCTGATAGCCGATGTGGGACAGGAGCATCGCCGCGGCGCGCAGCATGCTGCACGGATCGGCGTACTGGCCGCGCCCTTCCTTGATCATGCGGGGCGCGGAGCCGTGGATGGCCTCGAACATCGCATAGCGCTTGCCGATATTGCCGGACCCGGCCGTGCCGACGCCGCCCTGGAATTCCGCGGCTTCGTCGGTGATGATGTCGCCGTACAGGTTCGGCAGAACAAAGACCTGGAAGTCCTTGCGGCGCTTCTCGTCGACGAGCTTGGCCGTCATGATGTCGATGTACCAGTCGTCGGTCGTGATGTCGGGATATTTCTCGCCCACGGCCTGGCACAGTTTCAGGAACTTGCCGTCCGTCGTCTTGACGATATTCGCCTTGGTGACGATGGACACGCGGTTTTTATGATTCTTGTGCGCGAAGTCGTACGCGAGTTCCGCGATGCGCTGCGTGCCGTCCGTCGTCGTGACCGTGAAGTCGACCGAGATGCCGTCCTCCGTCTCAAAACCGCAGGAGCCCAGCGTGTAAGCACCCTCGGTGTTCTCACGGAAGAACGTCCAGTCAATGCCCTGCTCGGGAACTTTCACCGGGCGCACGTTGGCGAACAGGTCAAGCTCCTTGCGCATCGCCACGTTGGCGCTCTCGATGTTGGGCCATTCGTCGCCCGCACGCGGCGTCGTCGTCGGGCCCTTCAGGATGACGTGGCACGCTTTCAGCTCCGCCAGCACATCGTCCGGAATGGCTTTCATCTGCGCGGCGCGGTTCTCGATGGTCAGGCCGTCGATCTCCTTGAACTCGATGCGGCCTTTTTCCACATCCTCAGCCAGCAGGAAACGCAGCACGCGCTCCGCCTCGTGCGTGATGATGGGGCCGATGCCGTCGCCGCCGCAGATGCCGATGACGATCTTGTCGAGCTTGTCGTAGTCGATGAAATCGCCCTGCGCGCGCATGGCGGCGACGCGGGCTTTCTGGCTCTCCAGAAGAGCGCCGAATTTTTCTTTCGCCTGCTCAATGTTTACCATGGTACGTTCTCTCCCTTGCTAGTTTATTGATTCTGTTCTTTCGTGTAGTTCAGCAGTCCGCCCGCGCGGATGACCTTCGCCTGACGCTCGCTGATGTCGCACACGAGCTCCGCGGTCTCGCCCTGCGCGTTCTTCAGGGTGATCGTTCCGCCTTCGAGTCCGGCAAACACATTTTCGAGACGAAGCGTGTCACCCAGAGCAAACTTGTCGTAGTCGGCCGCGTCCTTGAATTCCAGCGGCAGAATGCCGGCGTTCACGAGGTTTGCCTTGTGGATGCGGGCAAAGCTCTTGGCGATGACGGCGCGGATGCCGAGATACAGAGGGACGAGCGCCGCATGCTCACGGCTCGAGCCCTGACCGTAGTTGGCGCCGCCGAGAATGAAGCCGCCGTCGGCCGCCATGGCGCGGGCGGGGAACTCGGGATCGCACACCTCGAAGCAGTAGTTGGCGAGGTGGGGAATGTTGGAGCGGTAGGGCAGGATCTTGCTGCCGGCCGGCATGATGTGGTCGGTGGTGATGTTGTCGCCGACTTTCAGCAGGCAGGGGAGCTCCATCACGTCATCCACAGGAATCGCCTGCGGAAGCGGCTTGATGTTCGGCCCGCGCAGGACCTCCACCTTGTCCGCTTCCTCGGCGGGAGCGGGCAGGTCGACCATATTGTCGTTGATGGGGAAGTGCTCGGGCATTGCAATCGGGGCGTCGATGGGAAGCGTGCGGGGATCGGTGAAGTAACCGGTCAGGCAGCTTGCGGCGGCCGTCTCCGGGCTCACCAGATACACGCTTGCGTCGCGCGTGCCGCTGCGCCCCTCAAAGTTGCGGTTGAACGTGCGCAGGGATACGCCCGCGGAATTGGGGCTCTGCCCCATGCCGATGCACGGGCCGCACGCAGATTCGAGAATGCGGGCGCCTGCGTTGAGCAGGTCGGCCAGAGCGCCGTTCTCGGAGAGCATCGCAAGAACCTGACGGGAGCCCGGCGCGATGGCAAGGCTCACATCGGGGCTGACGGTCTTGCCCTTGAGCATTTTTGCGACCGTCATCAGATCGGTGTAGCTGGAGTTCGTGCAGCTGCCGATGCAGACCTGATCCACTTTGGTCATCGCAAGGCTGCGCACGGGTTTGACGTTGTCCGGGCTGTGCGGGCACGCGGCCAGCGGTTCGAGCGAGGACAGGTCGATCTCAAGGATCTCGTCGTACTCGGCGTCCGGGTCGGAGCTCAGCTCCACGTAATCCTCCTCGCGGCCCTGCGCCTTGAGGAATGCGTGCGTCACTTCATCGGAGGGGAAGATGCTCGTCGTTGCGCCGAGCTCCGCGCCCATGTTCGTGATCGTGGCGCGCTGCGGGACGCTCAGCGTTTTCACGCCCTCGCCGCCGTACTCGATGATCTTGCCGACACCGCCCTTGACGCTCAGCACACGGAGCACTTCGAGGATGACGTCTTTTGCGGACACCATCGGGGGAAGTGCGCCCGTCAGCTTGACGAGCGTCATCTTCGGATAGGGGATGTAATACGCGCCGCCGCCCATGGCGACCGCAACGTCCAGACCGCCCGCACCCATCGCCAGCGCGCCGATGCCGCCGGCCGTGGGGGTGTGGCTGTCCGAACCGATCAGCGTTTTGCCGGGTTTGGCAAAGCGCTCCAGATGCACCTGATGGCAGATGCCGTTGCCGGGGCGGGAATACCGCACGCCGATCTTCTTGGCGATCGTGCGGATGAAGCGGTGGTCGTCGGCGTTCATAAAGCCGCTCTGGAGCGTGTTGTGGTCGATGTAAGCGACGGACAGTTCCGTCTTGACGCGGGGAATCCCCATGGCCTCATACTCGAGATATGCCATCGTGCCGGTGGCGTCCTGCGTCAGAGTCTGGTCAATGCGCAGACCGACTTCGCAGCCGGGGGCTGCCGTGCCATCCACAAGATGGGCGTCAATGATCTTTTGAGCAATCGTCTTTCCCATATCTGTACCTCCTTGAATGTGCGTATGGCGCACGGAATATTTACCTTATATTTATTTATAGTACCTTGCATTATCATACCTTTTTTTCATGCTATTGTCAAATAAATAACGTCTGACTGTACGGAAAGTTTTGTGCATATTGCGCAATTTTCGGGACAGGATACTGGAAAGACAACGAAGAAAGGATGAGAAATTATGGCGTCGAAACAGGCGAAGCCGGATGTGAGACAGCGGGATGAGCAGGAGGACGGGAGCTGGGATTCCATCGTGGAAACGGGTTCGGTGCTGCGGACAAAAGGCCGTCATGCGATTCATTGCCTGACGGTAGTAGGGCAGATCGAAGGCCACTCGCTCGCTCCGCAGAGCCAGAAGACGACGAAGTACGAACACGTCATTCCGCAGCTTGTGGCCGTGCAGGAGGACCCGGACACGGAGGCGCTTCTGGTGATTCTCAACACGGTCGGCGGCGATGTGGAGGCGGGGCTTGCGCTGGCCGAGCTGATCGCGGGCGTGACCAAGCCCTCCGCGACGCTCGTGCTGGGCGGCGGCCATTCCATCGGCATTCCGCTGGCGGTCTCGGCGCGGCGCAGTTTCATCGTTCCGACAGCGACGATGACCGTGCACCCGGTCCGCCATTCGGGCCTTGTGCTGGGGGTCCCGCAGACACTGCGCTACTTTGAGCAGATGCAGCAGCGCATCACCGGGTTCGTGGCGAGCCATTCGTCCATCACGGAGGAGCGCTTCACCCAGCTGATGATGCACACGGGAGAACTGGTGATGGACGTCGGCAGTGTGCTCGACGGAGAGGCCGCCGTGCGCGAGGGGCTGATCGACGAGCTCGGCGGACTCGGTGACGCGCTGGCCTATCTCTACCGCGAGCTGGAAAGCGGACGCAAAAGCAGAAAATGACAGGCAAAATGCGTTTTACAAACAGGCCGCAATGTGCTATACTGACACCGTATCGCAAATGACAAAAAACGCGTTCCGCACCTTGGCGGAACGGTCTGACAGGGTGGAACTATGGCATCAAAACGCAAGACCTCGACCGCCGCAAAGCGCGGCGGTTCCCACGCGGCAAAGTCCAGAAAACGGGCGAAGCCGCGTCCTGATATGGACGAAAAGTGGAGCATTTTACTCTTCGGCGCGGGCATCGCGGTGCTCGCCCTTACTTATGTGCCCGGCTCGGAGGGCTGGGCGTGGGTCCGGACAAATATCCTGTTCGGCCTGTTCGGCGTCTCCGCGTACCTTCTCGGGCCGCTCATGCTGTATGCGGCCACGCTTGTCGCCATGCGGCGGCCGGTCTACGGCGCGATGGCGAAGGGCGCGCTTCTGATGGCGCTTGTGTCGGGCGCGTTCCTCGTATTTTCCAAAACGGACATGTCCGGCCACAACTTCTCCACGGGAATTCCCGCGCTGTTTGCCACGGGGGCTGTGCCGTGGGGGCTCGGGGGCGGCGTGCTCTCGGCTCTGTTCGGATGGACGCTGCTGGCGCTGTGCGGCCGCCCCGGCGCAAACATCCTTCTGGTGATTTTTGTGATCATCGGCGTGATGCTCCTGACGGGGTGCACGCCGGCTCACATCTACTATTTCCTCTCCAAGCGCGCGTCGGGCGCCAAGGACAGCCTGCGTGAGAACGCGGCGGTGCGCGCCGAGCAGCGCGCGGTGCGCAATGCGGAGCGTGAGCTGAGGATCGAAGCAGAACGTGCGGCGCGGGAGGAAGCACAGCGCATGGCAGCGCAGCAGCAGACGGCGCAGATCGACGAAGACGCGTTTGCGCGCGCCAAAGCGGCGCATGAAGCGCCGGACACCCGCGCGCCGTTCGATATCGATCTCGGCCCCGACCTCCCGATGGAGCACGCGACCGGCCAGTCCGTGGAAAAAGCGGTCATCGGTCCGGGCGGTACATTCGGTCTGGATGCGCTCAATGAGCTGGCAGCGGAGCATGCGGCACAGTCCGCGCCTTCCGCAGCGGAGGCGATGGCCGCATCCGCTGCGGCGGAACCCGTTCCGGCTCCGGACGCAGCCGACGCGCAGCTGCCGCTGCCCGCCGAACCGGAGGAAGAGAGCGCGCCTTCGCTCGATTCCATTGTAGCAAAAGCGGCCGGAACGCCGACGGCGGTTCCGTCCCGGACGGCTCCGGAGGAGCAGCAGGCCGAGCAGGCGGGCTATGCCTATCCGCCGCTGAGCCTGTTTCAGAAGCAGAAGCCGGACGACGTCGAGGGCGTTCAGGAGGAGCTGCGCACGAACGCGGAACTCCTCGTCAAGACCCTCTCCAGCTTCGGCGTGCAGACGCGCATTCTCGACATCAGCCGCGGCCCGTCCGTCACGCGCTATGAGCTCCAGCCGCTCGCCGGCGTGAAGATCAGCCGCATCACGGGCCTTGCCGACGATATTGCCCTTAATCTTGCGGCCACGGGCGTGCGCATCGAAGCGCCGATCCCCGGCAAAGCCGCGGTGGGCGTTGAGATCCCGAACAAGCACCGGACGGTCGTCACCATCCGCAGCATTTTCGAATCGCCCGAATTCACCCAGAGCCGCGCGCCGCTCACATTTGCGCTCGGCATGGATATCGCGGGCAAGTGTCAGGTGGGCAATCTCGCCAAGATGCCGCACCTTCTCATCGCGGGCACGACGGGCTCCGGTAAATCCGTGTGCACCAACTCCATCATCATGAGTATGCTGTACCGGTGTTCGCCGGATACGCTGCGCCTGATGCTGATTGACCCGAAAATGGTCGAATTTGCGCAGTATAACGGCATTCCGCACCTGCTGATGCCGGTCGTCACCGAGCCGCGCAAAGCGGCGGGCGCACTCGGCTCTGCCGTGGCGGAGATGGAGAAACGCTACCGCCTTCTGGCCGACAACGGCGTGCCGAACATCGAGGAGTACAACGCGCTCGCGGAGACGAACGACACGCTTGAGAAGATGCCGTATATCGTCATTGTCATCGACGAGCTGGCCGACCTGATGATGGTGGCCGGAAAAGAAGTCGAGGATTATATCTGCCGCATCGCGCAGAAGGCGCGCGCCGCGGGCATGCACCTCGTCATCGCCACGCAGCGCCCGTCGGTCGATGTTATCACCGGCCTGATCAAGGCGAACATCCCCTCGCGCATCGGTCTGTCCGTCATGAGCCAGGTCGACAGCCGCACCATCCTCGACACGGGCGGCGCGGAGAAAATGCTGGGCAACGGCGACATGCTGTACAAGCCGGTCGGCGTGAACAATCCCATCCGTGTACAGGGCACGTTTGTGCGCTCGGCGGAAATTCATGCCGTCATCGACTTCCTGAAAAAGCACTCCGGTGCGGATTACGATGAGGCGATGATCGCCGAGATGGAAAAGCGCGCCGCGCCTGAAAAGAGCGGCGATGACGCTTCCGACGGCGGCGACCGCGACCCGATGTTCGACACGGCCGTCGAAACGGTCATCGAGGCGGGACAGGCGTCCACCAGCTTCTTGCAGCGCCGCTGCAAGCTGGGCTATTCCCGCGCCGCACGCATCATGGACGAAATGGAACAGATGGGTATCATCGGCCCGTCGGAAGGTTCGAAACCCCGTCAGGTGCTGATCTCGCGCCAGCAGTGGATCGAAATGATGATGGCGGGAAGCAGCGAAGAGTAAACCGATGCAGGGGCAGCCGTTCGGCTCGCCCCTGTTTTTGAAACAAAGGAGAAATTATGCAAGAGGGCTTTCTGCCGCTGTGCCGTGCTGACGCCGAAGAGCGCGGCTGGCATTATGTGGACTGTGTCGTCGTCACGGGCGACGCGTACATTGATCACCCCAGCTTTGGCGCGGCCATCATCAGCCGTGTGCTGGAAGCGGAGGGATACCGCGTCGGCATCATCAGCCAGCCGGATTTCACCACCTGCGAGAGCATGCGCGAGTACGGCCGCCCGCGCCTCGGATTCTTCATCGGCGGCGGCAACGTCGACAGCATGGTGGCGCATTACTCCGTGGCAAAGAGACGGCGCGAGCACGACGAATACACGCCGGGCGGCGTGACGGGCAAGCGCCCCGACCGCTGCGCGACAGTCTACACGCGTCTCGCGAAAGAAGCGTATCCGGACGTCCCGGTCATTCTCGGCGGGCTTGAGGCGTCCTTGCGGCGGTTTGCGCATTACGACTACTGGACAGATTCCGTGATGGCGAGCATTCTCGAGCAGAGCGGCGCGGATATCGTCTCGTACGGCATGGGCGAGCACCAGACGCGCGAGATCGCGCGCCGTCTCGCGGCCGGAGAAGACGTGAAAAGCATCACGGACGTCGCCGGGACGTGTTATCTGACGGATTTTGCGGGCCTGCCCGCGTCCTACGCGGAGTGCGCATCGCTCGCGAAGGTCACGGCCGACAAAACGGCGTACGCCCGCGCCTGCCGCATCCAGATGGACAATCAGGACTGCGTGGTGGGCAAGACTCTCGTGCAGAAGCAGAGCGAGCGGTATCTGGTGCAGAATCCGCCCGCGACGCCGCTGACGCGCCGCGAACTCGATGAGGTGTACGCGCTGCCCTTTACCCGCCGGGTGCATCCTTCGTACGATAAATTCGGTGGCGTTCCGGCCATCGAGGAAGTGGAGTTTTCCATCATCCAGAACCGCGGCTGTTTCGGCGGCTGCAACTTCTGCGCCATCACGATGCATCAGGGAAGACGCGTGACGAGCCGCAGTGCCGACAGCGTTGTGCACGAGGCGGAACTGCTGACGAAGATGCCGGGGTTCAAGGGCTACATCCACGACGTCGGCGGCCCGACGGCGAACTTCCGCCTGCCGAGCTGCGGCCGTCAGATGACGAAGGGAATCTGCGGCGGGGGAAAGCACTGCCTCGCTCCCACGCCGTGTGAAAACCTGATCGTCGATCACTCCGAATACCTCGGTATCCTGCGCCGCATCCGCGCGCTGCCGGGCGTGAAGAAAGTGTTTATCCGATCGGGAATCCGGTACGACTACCTCATCCGCGACAAGGACGAGACGTTTTTCCGGGAGCTGGTGCAGCACCACATCAGCGGCCAGCTGAAAGTCGCTCCGGAACACTGCGCGCCGAACACGCTGCGCTGTATGGGAAAGCCGCCTGTTGAGGTGTACAACAAATTCACGAAGCGCTTTTATGAACTCACGAAGCAGGCGGGCAAAAAACAGTATCTCGTGCCGTATCTGATGTCGAGTCATCCGGGCAGCACGCTGAAAGACGCGGTCATTCTGGCTGAATATCTTTACAAGAACAACGTCCGCCCCGAACAGGTGCAGGACTTCTATCCGACGCCGGGCACGGTGTCAACCTGCATGTATTACACGGGTCTCGATCCCTATACGCTCAAACCGGTATATGTCGCGCGCGACCCGGAGGAAAAAGCGCTTCAGCGCGCACTTTTGCAGTATTATGACCCGAAGAACGCGGCGAAGGTCCGCAAGGCGCTCCGTCTGGTCCACCGGGAAGACCTGATCCCGGTCCTGACGGCGCCGGGGCGGCGTGAGCCGCAGACGAAGGGGACAGCGTCATGGAACACGAAAAAGCCCGCCGCACGTCCGGCCGCGGCAAAAAAGGGAAGAGCCGGCTCGTCAAAGCGGCGCTGACAGCACTGCTTCTGTCCGCACTGTGCGCGGCCGCTTACCTGAGCGGAACGCCGCTCGGCTTCCGCGCGCATGCGCTCGATACGCCGGACGGCGTTTCCGCGGTGCATTTCATCGACGTGGGACAGGGCGCGGCGGCGCTTCTGTGCTGTGAGGGACAGTTTGCGCTTGTCGACACGGGAACGCAGCAGTCGAGAGAAGAGCTGGTGTCCTACCTGCAGACGGCGGGCGTCGAAACACTCGATTATGTGTTTCTCAGTCATCCGCACGACGACCACGCGGGCGGCCTGTCTGCTGTGCTGGATTTCTTTGAGGTCGGAACTGTTGTGCTGCCGCGGGAAACGCCGGACGGAGAAGCTCCCGAACCGCTCGCGCAGGAGGCCATGGAGCGCATCGAACGGGAAGGCGTCCCATGCGTCCGGGCAAAGGAAGGCGATTCGTTCCCGCTGGGCAGCGGCGCCGTTACCGTGCTCTCCACCGGAGTGCCCGGCAGCGATGCAAACGACGCCAGCACCGTGCTCCGGTTCGAAGCCCCGGAATTTTCATGCCTGTTTCCGGGCGACGCGCAGGAAGATGAGATTTTGTCGCTCATCCGGTCGTTTACGGACGTTTCAGCCGATGTCTACGCCGTGGCGCACCACGGTGCGGAGTCCGGCGCGGACCTTGCATTTTTGCAGCGGGTCGGCGCACAGGTCGCGGTGATCTCCTGCGGGCGCGGCAATACATTCGGTCATCCGAATGCGGAGACGCTGGCGCGGCTCGATCTGATCGGCGCGCAGACGGAGCGCACCGACGAGAGCGGCTCGGTGGCGGTGTTCAGGGACAGTTCGGGAGGACTGTGCGTATTGAGAGAAAAGGAGGCTGCGTCATGAAGCATTATTTTATCGGACAGTTTCGCTGGGGCGTGGCCCATCTCGTGGCGGACGACGAGTCAATTCTGACGGTCGACGCTTCTGCGATCCCGGACGGTATGCAAGAGGGGGCGGACGTCTGTCTGCAGGACGGCCGTTTCTGCCTTTGCCCCGAAAGGGAAGCGCACCGGGCCGATCTGTTCCGCACAATCCGCGCGGCGATCAACGATTCCGATCCGGACACGCCGTAAACAGGATCAAGAAAAAAGAGCGTTTTCACACCGGAGAGAAGTCCGGTTGAAAACGCTCTTTTATTCTGTGTCGGAAACATTGTCCGGTGCGCGGTCCAATACGACGGCGCGCTCGCCCATCTCCTGATAGCGCTGCGCAAACACGCTGGCACGGACGACAATGCGTCCCACGAGAGGATCGCACAGATACGCGGAGATCCCGTCGAACCCCGTCAGCACAAGGCAGTGGAGATTCGAATACGGATGGATCTCCTCGCCCTCCGGAGTCATCCACCAGAACTCCGTGAACTCGGGTTCGGCAAAATGGATCGTCGCCCACACAATGACGGGCTGACCGTTCTGCACGAAATTTACAAGATCGGTCAGGGATGAGCCGGTTGCGTCGACGGCCGTATAGTCGGACTCCATCGTTTTCAGATAGGCGTTGGCCGCGTCGACGATCGGCCCGGTAAAACAGTAGAACGCGTAGTGTTCGCTGAACGGATCTCCGGCATAGGCGTCTTCGGGGTCCGGCGCAATGGCGATGTTGCCGTCGAACGTGAATTCTTCATAGGGAAGATAGCGCACGGCCATTTCTTCCTTGTCAACGTCAAAACCGTAGTAATTCAGAACGGTCGTCAGGCTCGTGATCTCACATCCGTTCGGAAGTTCCGGAAGCTGCAGAACGGGTTTTACGGCGAGGCGTGTGCTCTCGAGATAAAGATCCGACGGAAACGTCAGCGCGGGAGGTTCGACTACGGATTTCTGGACGGGAACGACGAGCGGCGAGGACGCGGAAGCCTTTGCGATCTTTTCCATCGGCAGCTGAAACAGACATACGACTACAGAGCATGTCAAAAGACCGGCAGCGCCGGCAAATAAAAGTTTTTTCCGATCCAAGATTCACACACCGCCCCTCACACCGGCAGAACTCCCCTTGTATTTATTATATTTCACAATTTTCGACAACACAATTCTGCGATTTGCCGTTTCACAAAATATTGACAGAGAAATTCGACAAATGTAAAATGAAATTGAAAAGAGATTCAACAAATGTCGAATAAATCGGAGGAAAACAGTATGGCTCAGATCAAACGGCTGCCGGATGCAGAGCTTCGGGTGATGCAGGCATTGTGGCAGGCGCAGGGAGAAGCGACGCGTCCCGAACTGGATGAACTGCTGCGGCAGGACACGGACTGGAGCGCCACAACGGTGCTCAATCTGCTGGCGCGGTTGGAAACACGGGGCTTTGTGACGCGGGAAAAATGCGGCAGGGGATACCGGTACCGGGCGCTGGTCACACAGGAACAGTACCGGCAGGAGGAATCGCAGTCCGTTCTGACGCGGCTGTTCGGCGGCAGCGTCAAGCAGTTTGTCGCAGCGCTCGACGGCGGCAACGCGCTGTCGAAGAGTGATGTGGAGGAACTCAGTGCCTATCTGGACGAACTCCAGAAGAGGGGGGACGGAAGATGACATGGCTGTTTGACGCACTGTGGACGAGCGTCTGCTGCGGAGCGGCGGCTGTTCTTCTCACACTGCTCACGCCGCTTTTGCAAAAGCGGTATTCGGCGCGCATGCGCTGCTGGGTCTGGATTGCCATTGCGGTGTTCCTGCTTGTTCCGGTGCGCCCGGACTTTGGTGCGGCGCCCATCAAGGTGAACGTCCCCGAGACATTTACACGGACGATCACACTCCGGCAGCCACAGTCTTTCTCTGCGCCGCAGAGCGGCGTGCAGACAGCGGCGCCGCAGAGCGGGGAATCCGCCGCAGCGGAACCGGAGACTCCCGTGACAAATGAGACGCAGGCAGCGCAGGAGTCGCCCGTCGGCGGTGAGTCCGCTGACCAGACGACCCAGCCGCAGACCGGGAACGTGCAGAATACCGTCACGCAGCAAACGCCGGATACGGCGCCTGCGGGCGGCGATTCCGCTCAGGATGCGGATGCGCCTTCGCAGACGGAGGCAAAGCCTTCCGCGCGCCCGGCCGTTTCCATTACGCTCGGACAGGCTGTGCTGGCCGTCTGGGCGATAGGGGCTCTGGTGCTGGCGCTCGCGCGCACGCTTCCTTACCTCTTGTGGAAACGCCGCGTTCTGCGGCGCAGCCGGCCTTTGACCAATCCGGCGCTGCGCTCCTACTGCGCACAGGCAAAGCGGCGCACGGGCTGCAAGGCGCGCGTGACGGTGCGCGTCTCGGCCGACGCCGACACGCCGATGGTCGTGGGCGCGCTGCGTCCCGTTTTGCTGCTCCCGCCCGGGCTCGCTGCCGACAACACCACCGCGCTGATGCTGGTACACGAATACATGCATGTGCGCCGGCGTGACGTTCTGGCCAAATCGGTTGTGTTTGCAGCTGCGTGCGTGCACTGGTTCAACCCGGCGGTCTATCTGATGCTGCACGGCATCTCGCGCGACGCAGAACTCGCGTGCGACGAGGCCGTTCTGACGCTGTGCGGTGAGCAGTACCGCGGCGTATACGGCCGCGCGCTCGTGGCGGGCGTCGGCAAGCGCGCCGCGTTCACCACCCAGTTCGGCGGAGGAAAAAGAGCCGTGAAGCAGCGCCTGGAAGCGCTGTTTCTGGGCGTGCGCCGCCGCGGAGTTCTGACGGCGGCGGCTCTGGTGGCGGTTGTGGCATGTGCTACGGTGCTTGTTGCCTGCCAGACCGGACAGACGGGAAAAGGCGGGGCGAGCGCGATGGTTTCAAGGCCGCTGGACACCGCCATCCCCGTCGCACAGACGGAGATCCCGACTGTCAGCTTCCCGCTGGAAATGTGGGAGGTGGAGGGCGATTCGTCCTTCATGTATGAAGGCGAAATCTATGAGCAGGGATACGGCACCTATCTGACTCTGCAAACGGCAGATGGCGTCTCGCTTCTCACGCCGGTGCGCCGCAGCGATGTGGACGATTCCCGGATGGATTACGACGGAACGCTCCCGGAAAACGCGCTCGTCGTCTGGGTCGGGAACGGTGTTCTGAATGCGGCCGTCACAGAGGACGGAGAGAACTGGGCGCAGACGGTGATCGCTGATATTCCCGGTGCGGAGAACGTCAAATGCAGCCGTGTAGACGCCGACACGATGTATGCGGCCGTGCAGGCGGGAGGAACGACGACGATCTACCGGACGGACGACAGCGGAGCATCGTGGAGGCAAGCGGGAAGCCGTGTGGAACACGCACTCGTAGAGATTTACTTTTTCGAGTCGGACGCAGGCGTATTTTGCGCGGCTGAGAGAGGCGATACAGGTCCGATCGTCCTGTACACATCCGACGGCGGAAACACGTGGACCGAGTCACAGACACCTGATATGACGCAGGCGTTTGATATGACACGGGTACGTGCTCTGCGGGCGAAGATGCAGGATGGAACGCTGTATCTCCAAACCGAATCGCGCTACAAGGAGGAAATTCCCGACGAGGGCGAACAGTACGGTTCATTCATTTATATTCTGGAGAGCACGGACGGCGGCGCGTCATGGAATTACCGGCCCCGTTCCGAAGAACTCCGCCGCGCGCTCACCAATGTGGCGGCAAACCGGATGGAGCTGTATAGCACGATGTATTCCGACACGCTGGTCGACAGCACATGGAACAGCGACGGCAGTGTGACCTACTATGTTACGGAGGGCGCGCAGGTGCCGTCCCTGCTGAACCGGGGCGCAGTTGTTGCGTGGACCGGAAACGGCGAGGTGGAGATTCGTGTAGAAGAAACAGAGTACAACCGTGAGACAACAGTCCGGTACAGCGGCCTGTCGGATG
Organism: uncultured Ruthenibacterium sp.; assembly: GCA_944386565.1. Lineage (GTDB taxonomy): Bacteria > Bacillota > Clostridia > Oscillospirales > Ruminococcaceae > Ruthenibacterium. Next base: position 45,505 of record CALXBO010000001.1, read on the forward strand.
TGACTGTCTCGGTGGGGGATGTCGTGGCGAGCTCGGCGGAGATCGGAACGGCCGGCGCCTCCGAACGCGCGGGAACCGGTTCTTACAGCGTGACGTTCTCCAGCGGGGGTCAGGGTGTGTCCATGTACGATGTGGGCTCTCTGAGCAATGTGAACAAGAAATCCCCGCCGCTGTGTGAAGTTCCCGAAGAGCTGCGCGAATACGCCGAACGCGCGGGCGGAAACCGCGCGGCGGTGGCCTACACGCTGGCGAATGCGCTGCTGCAGGGCGATGAAAACGCCGTGGACAATCTCGTGTTCGGCCAGTATGCACAGTCCCACTCGTTTGACAGCGCATTCGGCCAAGACGCCTATGCGCTTGAGTCGCTCGAGGGCTTTGCATGCACCGGAGCGTGGATCGACGTGGAAGGTGAGGGCGAAGATGCTCGCGTTCTGCTGACGCTGGAAGTGGAAAATGCGGGAGCGACGGGGCTCATGGAAGGGTTGAACGTCTATGTGGTCGAATCCCGGGCGGATTCTTCCGATTCCGCCTGGCCCGCTGATACCGTGTGTACGCTGATGCCGATCTCCTACGAGGACACCACTTCCGATCTGAGCGAAGAGTTGCAGCAGGCCGTGGAAATGGTGCGCGAGTGGCGTACCTGGTGTTCAAGAGAGGCGTTCAGCGAACTGAACGCGGAGGATCTGCCGTATCAGACGGAGATTTACCTTGCCCTGATGGACCGGTATGTGACCGGAAAAACCGAGTGGAGCAGAGAGGACATCTCCGTCCTTGCGGCGAAGTATCTCGGTGTGGAAGGATATGTTCCGTCCGAGAGCAACGGCCCGCTTTCGTACAACGCGCAGAGCGGGATGTACACCATACCGGAGATCGGAGCCGGCGTCGATTTGACAGTCACGAGCTGGGATGCCGTCGAGACGGAAAACGGTGCGCAGGTGATCTGCACGCTGTTTGCCGACGGCCTCGGATGTGTTCCGTCGTACCGCTACATTTATGAACTGGAGGCAAACGAAGGCGGTTTTGCGCTGCGTTCGTGCAGCGTGGAGTCCGTGTCGAAGCTGTACTTCCCGGAAGTCCCCGTGACGGGTGAAGCGCTCTCCGACGACCGCGCGCGCAGCGTGTGCCGTTCGGTGCTGGACAATGCGCAGCAGCTTCGCGCGTGGATGTTTGGTACAGCCCGCCGTGTGGACGAGACGGACACCGTGCAGCGTGTGCAGGACGGTGTGAGCGTCGCATACGGCCGCTCGCTCGATTTCGACACGCCGGAAGAGTGCGCAGAGTCTCTCGGAAACGTGATTTCGGCAACCGATCCGCTGAGCCTGACCGGCACGGCGACGCGTATCTCGGACGGCCAGCCGTTCGAAATCTCCCTGTGCACGGAGGAAAACGGAAAGCTGTACACCGCGCAGGCGTATTGCATCGACCCGTATCAGGCGATTGACACGCAGGCGGTCAAGCTGGATTATGTCTCCGACGAAAAAATTACGTTTACCGTCCCCGCGACGCTGCAAAGCGGCGAGAGCGTGACGGTGCATTATACCGTCCTGGCTGAGGACGGGCGGTGGGTTCTGGAATCTCTGTCCGGAACCGTGGAAAGCAGGTGAAACCATGAAACAGAAACTGGCCTTGCTGTGCGCGGCGGCGCTCCTCCTGTCCGCCTGCGCGCAGAGCGCAGGACAGCCCGGAGCAGACGTTTCCGGGGCGGAATCCGGAGCGTCTGCTCCGGCCGACGGCGTGTACGAAAATTGCCGCATCCTGACGATGCAGCAGGCGCAGGACGCGCCGTATCTGAGCGATCAGATCGAGATGATACAGTCGATGCGCGAGCAGTACAGTGCCGCCGAGGTGCGTTATATGAACCTCGCGGGGAATGTCTCGGAAGAGTCCCTCAGGGAGACGCTCGGGACACTGCGGCTCTCTGACGCGGTGTACGATTCGTCCGGTGAGAATGTGTTGCCGTCCGGTGCGGTGTGTACGATCGAATGGAATATCCCGGATGATTTGACGCATGTGACGGTTCAGGACGGTTCCGGCGGAACCGTGCTTGAAGTGGAACAGCAAGCGGACGGAACCACACAGGTCGTGGCAATTTCGGTCAATCTCACAAACGAGGAGTGCGGGTCGCTCGCATTTACCGCGCGCATGCTGGTGCAGAACCGGTACGCCGCATCGGGCAGCCGCGCGCCGTTTTCCGTGCAGGCGACGCCCGCCCAAGTGTCCGGCGACCAGATGAGCGACGACGAGGTGCTCGAAATGATCCGCTCCGTGAGCGCCTCTGTGAGCCGTCTGTGGGAGTGGGAGCGGGACAGCGGATACGTGCTGATGGATCTGACAAGCCCCGAACAGGGAATCGTGATGGAGTGCCGGTACAATAATGATACCGATCCGTCGTACAGCCTGTACCTTCCGTCCCTGAGTTTTGACACGGCGCAGGCATATCAGGACACAAGGGACGACGTTCTTCTGCGCACGACGCCAGAGGCGGATTATTACCCGCCGTTCTGCACTTGGGACGGGAAACTGTGGGTCACGGTAAATCAGCCGGGAATCGGCGGAAGCTACGGTATCCGGCCCGAGAAAATCGACATCGTCTCAAAGGAGCCGGAGCGCATCGTTGCGGACATCTGGCAGAAGTACAACGGTTACAACATCAGCGCCATCCCGCTGTACAGCACGCGGTACGAATTTACCGTGCAGGACGGAAACTGGGTGGCGGACAGCCTGTACGGCACAACGGATGAAGAGAGCTACAACGTTGCGGTCAATGCATGGGACGCGTGGTTCAATGAACACTATGCGCAGTTCTACTTTGCAGACGGCGGCACGGAAGCAGACCTCGGCACACTGTGGGAGTCGCTCGGCGCGGGGCAGGGAAGCTGGAGCGGTACGGAAGAGGGAGAGTGGAATGAAAACGCGATCCTCGTGTCGCCCGGATTCGCGTTTTCCGTGCGGGACGGCAAGTACGCCGTCTCGCTGTACAGCACGCTCGGCTCGGGGGCAACGACATTCTTTGCAAACAGCGCTCTGACGGACGGTCAGGGAAATTACATCGTGACGTTCGGCAGTTTTGCCGGCGAAGTGATGGAGGAAGAGACGTATTCCGAAAACAGCCGCCCGCAGCTCTGGATCGAAACGGGTACGGAGGGCGACGGGCTGATCGAGATCGCCGGACAGAGAATTTCACAGCTGGACGGCTGGATGTACGAGTATCAGTTCACGGCGTCTTCCTGAAATACAAAAAAGAAAAAGTTTGCACACGCAGGACCTTTTACTTGTGCAAACACGGGACAGCGGCTATAATAGGGAACTGGGAAGGAGAGAAAGTACCATGTTCCTGATGAAGCCGCTGTCTTTTTTGGCGGTATTGTTCGGTGCGTACGTCCTGAAACGAGTCGGCGTATTGCACAGGGAAGACGGCGCGGCCGTCTCGCGCCTTGTGATGACGCTCACGCTGCCCGCCGCGGTGGTTCAGTCGTTCGCAGGCTTTTCGGGAGACGCTTCGCTGCTGCTCATTATCGTGCTCGGCTTTCTGTGCAGTTTTGCGCTGGTGCTGCCGACGTACGCCGTCACGCGCGGAATGGAAAAACACCGCCGCGCGTTTTACATGCTGAACCTGTCCGGGTTCAACATCGGCTGTTTTTCGCTGCCGGTCATCCAGAGCCTGCTCGGCGCGTCCGCGGGAGTCGTGGCATGTCTGTTCGACATGGGCAATGCCATCATGGTCACGGGCGGCCTGTACACGCTGACCTCCACGCTTCTGAAACTCGACGGGGAACGCCAGACCCCGCGCGCCGTGGCCAAAAAACTGTTCAGTTCCGTTCCGTTTGACGCGTACATCGTCCTGCTCATCATGGCGCTGTGCGGCATCGGTGTCCCGGAGTGGTTCGTCACATTCACGCAGCCGCTCGCCAACGCCAACGCGTTTCTGGCCATGACGATGCTGGGCCTGATGTTTGAGCCGCCCGCAAAGCCCGAATATGTGCGTCAGGCGGCGAAACTGCTGTCGGTCCGTTTCGTGTTCGCGGCATGCGTGTCGGCGCTGCTGTACTTCTTTGCGCCGTTCGACGCATCCGTCCGCGCGCCGCTCGCCATCGTGGCGTTCGCGCCCCTCAGCGCGCTTGCACCGCTCTACACCGAGCGGTGCGGCGGAGACGAGTCACTTGCGAGCTTCGCCAATTCCGTGTCCATTTTTGTCAGCCTCGCCGCGGCCATCGGCCTGTCGGTATTGCTCATGTAAAAAAGGAGGAACCCTTTGAAATTCGATTTTGTCGCCCCCTGCTATTTCGGAACGGAGAGCGCCGCCGCGTTTGATTTCAAGCGCATCGGCGCGGAGAACGTCGCCGTCACGGACGGCCGCGTGTCCTTCTCCGGCGGTGCGGACATCCTCGCCGCCGCGAATCTGTACAGCCGCTGCGCCGAGCGCATCCTCATCCGTCTGGCGAGCTATCCCGCCAAAACGTTCGATGAGCTCTTCGACGGCGTGTACGCTATCCCGTGGGAGGAGTATCTCCCCGCGGACGCGGCGTTCCCGGTCAAGGGGTCGAGCCTTTCCAGCACGCTCTCCAGCGTGCCGGCGTGCCAGAGCATTGTGAAAAAGGCTGTCGTTGAGCGTCTGAAAAAAGGCTGGCGCACCGGAACGCTGCCGGAGACGGGCGGGGAGTACCGCATCCGTTTTTCGCTGCGCAAGGATGTGGCCGAGATCTTCCTCGACACGTCCGGCGACGGACTCCACAAACGCGGCTACCGCAGAAACAGCACGCTTGCGCCGCTCAAGGAGACGCTGGCTGCCGCGATGCTCGACCTCGGCCGTGTGTATCCCGACAGCACCGTGCAGGACCCGTTCTGCGGCTCCGGCACGATGTGCATTGAAGCGGCGATGAAGGCCATGCGCATCGCACCGGGTCTGCGCCGCCGGTTTGCGGCCGAGCACTACGCGTTCGTCCCCAAAGAGGCGTTCACGCAGGCGCGAGAAAAAGCCCTCTCCGAAATCGTGCGTGACGCGCCGTTTGAAGCGTTCGGGTCGGATATTGACCCCGCCGCCGTCGAACTCGCGACGCACAACGCAAAGCTCGCGGGCGTCGGCAGCAAGTGCCGCTTTTCGGTGGCGGACGTGCGGAAATTCACGCCGTCCGGCCGCAGCCTCGTGTTTACGAACCCGCCCTACGGCGAGCGCCTCGGCAGCCTTGAAGAAGCGGCCGAACTGGCGCGCGTGCTGGGCAAACGCCTTGAGGAGAGCCCCGTGCGCGGCGCGTACATCATCACCGCCGACGCCGAGTTTGAATCGCACTTCGGCCGCCGCGCGAAGCGCCGCCGCAAGCTGTACAACGGCATGATCCCGTGCCAGGTGTACATGTATTTCTAATGATAGCTCAAAAGCGCCCCCGGATGCGTCGGCATCCGGGGGCGCTGCTTTGTTTTACAGTCCCTCAAGGTCGAAGGGGGGCGTATATTCTTCTTTGGCGCTCGATTTTTCCTGCATGTACCCGTCCGTCAGCCCGAGTTCCACGGCCGCGTTGACGACCTTCCGGTACTCGTAGGTGGAGATGCGGCGGGAGAAAGGCTTTTGATCTTTGGCCTTGTAGAACGGTGTGTACTGGCTCATCACGCTCACGAGAAACTCCCCGCGCGGCAGCTCCTCAGCCAGTGCGCGCAGCACCGCCAGCGAGTCCTCCACACAGCCCGGCAGCGCCAGATGGCGCACGATCACGCCGCGCTGCAGAAGGCCGTCCGCATCGAACACGGGCGGGCCGATCTGTTCGATCATGCGCTTTGCGGCCGCGAGGGCCACGTCGAAGTAATCCGGTGCGTTCGAGCACGTCCGGCCAAGCTCGGAAGACGCGTATTTCACGTCCGTCAGGTAGATGTCTACGTCGCCTTTGAGAGCGTCGACGGCTTCGATTGTCTCATATCCTCCCGTGTTCCACACGACAGGCAGACCCGTGTCCGCAATGTGCAGCGCCTGCTGCACCCACGGGCGGTAGTGTGTCGCCGTGACGAGGTTCAGATTGTGCGCGCCCTGCTCTGCGAGACGGCGGAAAACACCGGCGAGCTCTTCCACGGAGAGCTCTTTTCCGAAATTCTGCGCGCTGATGGGATAGTTCTGACAGTAAATGCACCCGAGAGAGCACCCGGAGAAAAACACGGTGCCGGAGCCGCGCGTGCCGGAGAGACAGGGCTCTTCCCAGTGGTGCAGGGCCGCCCGGGCGGCTTTGACGCGCGCGCCGCCGCCGCAAAGCCCGGCCGTGCGGGTGCGGTCCGCCCCGCATTTCCGCGGGCAGAGCGTGCAGTGGGTGGGAACGGAAAAATTCATGGCAGCCTCCTTTTTGCCATTTGAGTATATCACATTCGCAGAGAATATGGTACAATGTTTACAACATTCATTTTGAGCAGGGAGGTGCCGGTTTGGAGCCGACCAGTTCCGAGTACAAATTCCTCTCGCTCCTCGCGAAGGAATATCCGACGCGCGCGGCAGCGGCGGCCGAGATCATCAACTTGCAGGCCATTCTGAAGCTGCCGAAGCCGACGGAACATTTCATGAGCGATCTGCACGGCGAGGCGGACGCGTTCACGCACATTCTCAGCAACGCCTCCGGCGTCATCCGGGAGAAAGCCGACCGCGTGCTCGGCACATCCGTTCCCGAACAGGAGCGCGCCGAGTTTGCCACGCTCATTTACTATCCGGCGCAGAAGCTGGCGCAGCTCAAACCGCGTCAGACGGATCTTGCCGCCTTTTACCGCACGACGCTGTACCGCCTGATCGACACCTGCCGTGTGACGGCTTCGAAATACACGCGCAGCTTTGTGCGCAAGCGGCTGCCCAAGACGTATGCGTACATTCTGGACGAGCTTCTGCACGCGCATTTCGAAGATCACGACAAGGATCTGTATTACGGCAGCATCCTGACGACCATTATCAACACGGGCGAAGCCGACCATTTCATCATCGCGCTGTGCGAGCTGATCCGGAATCTTGCGGTGCACCGCCTGCACATCGTGGGGGACGTGTTCGACCGCGGTGCGCGGCCGGATGTCATCATGGATGAGCTGCTCAGCCATCACGCGGCGGATGTGCAGTGGGGCAACCACGATGTGCAGTGGATGGGTGCGGCCGCGGGAAGCGACATCTGCATTGCGGGTGTGATCCGCGTGGCGCTGGCGTACAACAACCTCGAGACGCTCGAGGACGGTTACGGCATCAACCTCCGTCCGCTGGCACTGTTTGCGGAAGAGGTATACCGGAATACGGACATCACGTATTTCTATCCGAAGATCACGGACGACGGAGATTATTCCCCGGTCGACATGGAGCGCGCCGCGCGTATGCACAAGGCCGTGAGCATCCTTCTGTTCAAACTGGAATGTGCGCTTGTGCATCGCAATCCCGAATTCGGCATGCTCGACCGTGCCCTGTTGGAAACCGTGGATTTTGCGTCCCAGACCGTTGTTGTCGACGGCACGGAGTACCGCATGCGCGACTGCGATTTCCCGACGGTGGACCCGAAAGACCCCGCGCGCCTCACGCCGGAGGAGGAAGACGTGCTGGCGAAACTGCGGCTGAGCTTTGCGGAGAGCGAGAAGCTTCAGCGACACGTCCGCTTCCTCTATGCGCAGGGCAGCATGTACCGCATCGAAAACGGGAACCTGCTGTATCACGGAGCTGTTCCGATGCGCATGGACGGCACGTTCGACGTTGTGACGGTCAACGGTGTGCCGTACAGCGGGCGCACGTGGATGGACTACTGCGAGCGCATGGCCCGGCAGGGCTATTTTGCGCCGGAGGGCAGCGCGCAGCGCCGGAAAGGGCAGGATTTCCTCTACTACCTCTGGTGCGGGCGGCAGTCGCCGGTGTTCGGACGGTTCAAGATGGCGACGTTCGAGCATTTCTTCATTGAGGAGGAAGCGGCGCACACGGAAAAGAAAAACGCCTATTACCGTCTGATCGAAAACGAAGATGAACATGTGGCCGCCGCCGCGGCAGGAGCGATCCTCAAGGAATTCGGTCTCGACCCGGCGAGAGGGCACATCATCAACGGCCACGTCCCGGTCCGCGCCAAGAACGGGGAAGTGCCTGTCAAGGCGGGCGGGCGCGTCATCGTGATCGACGGAGGGTTCTGCCGTGCGTACCACGATAAGACCGGCATCGCGGGCTACACGCTCGTCTCGTCGTCGCGCGGCCTGTCGCTGCGCTGCCACTCGGCGTTCGAGAGCGCGCAGAAAGCCATCTCTGAAAACCGCGATATCCTGTCGTCGGTGGACATTTTCGAAAAGAACAGCCGCCGCCTGCTCGTGGGTGACACTGACAACGGCCAGCGGCTGAAAGGACAGATTGCCGATCTCGAGCGGCTGTGCGCGGCCTATGCCGACGGCACGCTTGTGGAAAAGGCATAAGGAGGGTTTTTATGTATCCGTACAAAGATTATACGCGCATCGGCGGCTGGCTGCTTGTGTTTGTGATCTGGAGCGGGCTTCAGATCCTGGTCAATCTGGTGCTCGGGTTTGAGCTTCTGACGACGGTGCCGGTCTCTTCGCTGTTTGCGATCCTCGGCCACGGGTGCCTGCGTCTGGCGATGCTGGTTCTGCTGTTCCAGAAAAACCGGAACTGCACGAAGCTTCTGATGGCGGAAGCGGGCGTCTATGCCGTCGAATTCCTGTATTCGATGATCACCGCATTTGCGTCGGGTTCGGACGCCTGGTTCAATCTTGCGTTCGGTAATCTGATGGGCAGCGCGGCTTTTTACATCGGCTGGGTGCTGTATTTCCAGCGCTCCGTGCGCGTGGAGGCTTATTTCTCCGGCGTTAATCCGATGTTCCCGCCCTACGGGGGCGCGCCCTATGGGCAGAATCCTTACGGTCAAAATCCCTACGGGCAGAATCCCTACGGAGGAGCGCCTTACGGAGGGTATCCCGGACAGAATCCGCAGCCCGGCCCCAATCCTCAGCCCGGCCCTCAGCCCGGCGTGCGGTACTGCCCGCGCTGCGGCCGTCCGGTGGCGGACCCCAAGGCGCTGTTCTGCGCGAACTGCGGGCAGGCGCTTCATCAGAATGACGGAGGAACGCCGACATGACACACGCTGCACCCGGCACGCCGCTCCCGTTTGAGGCGTGCGACAATTTCCGCGAGCTCGGAGGATATCAGGGTCTCGGCGGAAAACACGTCAAATACGGCGTGTTCTACCGCACGCCTGCGCTGGCCAACCTGCACACCCCGGCCGATCTCGAGCGCTTTGCATCGCTCGGCGTCCGCACGATTTTTGACTTCCGCTCGGACCCGGAAAAAGAGCAAATGCCCGACCCGGTTTTCCCCGGTATCCGGCGCGTGGAAGCGCCCGCGATGCTGGACGCTTCGGGTTCGAATGTGAACTTCGATCTGAAGAGCGTGTTTTCCAGCGGCGAGCGCGGCATTGACGAGATGCTGACGTGGGTGGAGGAGAGTTACCGCAACATGCCGTTCGGCAATCCCGCGTACCGCAGTCTGTTTGCCGCGATCGCGGCGGACGAGACGCCGGTCCTGTTCCACTGTACGGCCGGAAAGGACCGCACCGGCGTTGCGGCGGCGCTGATCCTGCTGTCGCTCGGTGTGCCGCGCGAAGATGCCATCCGCGATTACCTCATCACCAATGAGTGCCGCGCCCGTTCCCGCGCGTCGCTTGCCGCACAGCTCGAACCGGTGCTCGGAGCAGAGCGGGCAAACTATTATGCGGGCGTGATCGGAGGCGTCCGGCGCGAGAGCATCGAGGCGTCTCTCGATGCCATCGAAGCGCGTTATCCGAATTTTGAAACGTACCTCAGCGCGGAATGCGGCGTTACATCTGAAATGCTGGCGCACATCCGCGCGCAATATCTGGAATGAAAAGGAGAGAATGATTATGCCGACTCCGCACAACGCCGCCCAGAAGGGTGATTTTGCCAAAACTGTCCTGATGCCGGGAGACCCCCTGCGCGCCAAATTCATCGCCGAGACGTTCCTGGAGTCACCGAAGCTCGTCACGAGCGTCCGCGGGATGCTCGGTTACACGGGAACCTACCGCGGAACCCCGGTCTCCGTGATGGGTTCCGGTATGGGCATGCCGTCCATCGGCATCTATTCCTATGAGCTGTTCACGCAGTATGACGTGGAGAACATCATCCGCATCGGCTCCGCCGGCTCGTACAGTGAGCGCGCCAAGGTATATGACGTCGTTCTCGCGACGGCTGCGTTCTCCGAGTCGAGCTTTGCCAAAACGCAGAGCGGATTCGAGGGCAACATGACGCATCCGAGTGAAGAGCTCAATGAAAAGCTCCGCGCAAGCGCCGCGAAACTGGGCATGCCGCTCATCGAGGGCGTGATCCACTCGAGCGACGTGTTCTACCGCGAGGACAAAACGCCGTACTGGAAGCGCCTGCGCGACGAATACGGCTGTCTTGCCGTCGAAATGGAGAGCTTTGCGCTCTTCCACAACGCTGCTGTGACGGGCCGCCGCGCCGCGTGTCTGCTCACCATTTCCGATTCTTTCGTGTCGCACGAGGAGACGACGGCGGAACAGCGCCAGACGACCTTCACCAACATGATGGAGATCGCGCTGGGCAGCGTGCTGGAGTGAGACGATGGATTTTGACCGGAGAGAACTGATTCGCGCGGCGTTCCGGGCGCGTGAATACGCGTACGCGCCGTATTCGCATTTTGCCGTGGGCGCTGCACTTCTGTCGCAAAGCGGAAAAATCTACACGGGCTGCAACATTGAGTGCGCCTCGTATTCGGTGACCAACTGCGCCGAGCGCACGGCCCTGTTCAAGGCGGTCAGCGAGGGTGAGTGCAACTTTACCGCCATCGCCGTCGTCGGCGCACGGACAGACAGGTCTGACGATTCGCTCATCACGTCCCCGTGCGGAGTCTGCCGTCAGGCGCTGTACGAGTTCGGCGGTGCAGAACTGCTGGTCATCATGGCGAAGAGCGAAGATGATTTTACGGAAATGCCGCTCGGAAAATTGCTCCCGCTGGGCTTCGGACCGGAAAAAGTGGTCTGATTGTGAAGAATTGTCCGAAAAACTTGAAAGAAATCTCAAAAAATTGTATACTAAAGAGACTTATCGGACATTTTTCCTTTACAGGAGCGAAGGAGCGAAGGAGATGAAGAAATTTCTGGCAGTTGCTGCGGCCGCGCTTTTTGCGGCAGCGGTATTTGCCGGGTGCAGTTCCGGCAAGGCCGAACTCGCGCTGGTGACTGACGGGGGGACGGTCGACGACGGCTCGGTCAATCAGGGGGCGTGGTCCGGGCTTGTGCAGTATGCGGAGGAAAACGGGATCTCCAGTAAGGCATACGAGCCCGGAGAGCAGAGCACGGAGGCATATCTGGCCAGCATTGACCTCGCGGTCAAAAACGGGGCAGAGGTGATCGCCTGTCCCGGAGCAACGTTTGCACAGGCGGTTGTTTCCGCGCAGGAATCGTACCCGGAAGTGAAGTTTATTGCTGTTGACTGCGCGCTGGAAGCCCCCGCGCAGAACGCGTTGGGAATCACGTATGCGGAGGATCAGATCGGGTTCCTCGCCGGATATTCGGCGGTGAAAGAGGGATACCGCAATCTCGGTTTCCTCGGCGGTCCGCTGGACGATGCGGCGCAGAAATACGGATACGGATTCATTCAGGGCGCCGAATACGCCGCGCGGGAACTCAGCCTTGAGCCCGGCAGCGTTTCGGTCTGCTATCAGTATGACGGCGGAGGGGAGACGGCTTCGGCCTGGTACGCTGACGGTGTTGAGTGCATTTTCGCCGCGGATACCGCGTCTGAAAGTGCAGTGATGCAGGCGGCCGAAACGGTCGGAAGCGCTGTGATCGGCGTGGATGCGGACAGGTCTTCCGAGTCCGAGACAGTGCTCACATCTGCCGTCAAAGGATTCAGCACGTCGGTCTACGACACGTTGGCCGATATTGATTCGGGAGAGTTTGAAGGCGGACGAAACGTAATGTTTGACGCGGCTTCGAACGGCGTTGGTCTGACAATCGATACGGCGCACTTCAAACATTTTACACAGGGCGATTATGACGCTGTCTTTACCAGGCTCCAGACGGACGCAGACGGCATCTGCTCGTCTCTTGTCAATACTGCGACGGAGACCGGACGCGTTTCGGATTCCGGCATTGTGACAACGGCCGTCGTGGTGGAAGAAGCGGAATGACTGTGCTCCGGCAGCTGCGGTAAACAGGAAAAGCCGCGCGGATCTCACGGTTCCGCGCGGCTTTTTGCTTGTGCTCCTGCGCTTGAAAATGGTACAATACAGAAAAGAGACACGGAGGAAACACTATGACGAAACAGGAAATTCTGGCGCATGTGGATCATACGCTGCTCAAAGCGGACGCGGACTGGGAATCCATCCGCCGTCTCTGTGACGAAGCGGCCGAGAATCACACGGCGTCGATCTGCATCAATCCCGGCTGGGTCCGTCAGGCGGTGCAGTATCTCGACGGACGCGTTCCCGTATGCACCGTGATCGGATTCCCCCTCGGGGCGACCTCGACGCAGGCAAAGCTTGCTGAGATCCGTCAGGCGCTGGAAGACGGCTGCGAAGAGTTCGACATGGTCATCAACATCGGACGGCTCAAGTCCGGGGATGTCGAGTACGTCCGCGAGGAGATCCGCGCGCTGAAGCAGGCCGTCGGAGACCATGTGCTGAAGGTCATCATCGAGACCTGTTTGCTGACGCAGCAGGAAAAAGAGACGATGTGCGACGTCGTGTGCGAGGCCGGTGCAGATTACATCAAGACCTCGACCGGTTTTTCCACCGCGGGTGCGACGTTCGAGGACATTGAGCTCTTCGCCCGCTGCTGCCGCGGGCGCTGCCGCATCAAGGCGGCCGGCGGCATCCGCTCGGTAGCCGATATGGAGCGTTTCCTTGAGCTGGGAGCCGACCGTCTCGGAACGTCCAGCGCCATCCGCATTTTTGCAAATGAAGATACGCACGGCGCGTATTGAAGAAAGAGGAACGGATATGAGCATTACAAGCACATTTTTCGGACGCACGCAGAGCGGCAGAGATGTGTATCTCTACACGCTGGAAAACAAAAACGGGATGCGCGTGGAGGTGATCGAGTACGGTTGTGCCGTCAAGAGCATCATCGTGCCGGACCGTACGCGCGGCGCGCGCGACGTTGTTCTGGGGTATGCGACGCTCGAGGACTATGAGCTCGCCACGGCTTCCGTGGGCGCGTTTGTCGGACGCGTGGCCAACCGGATCGAGAACGCGGTGTTCACGGTGGAGGGAAAGACGTATCATCTGGCGCAGAACAACGGGAAAAACCACCTTCACGGCGTGCTGAACAAGACGGTTTTCCATGCGTCCGTTGAAGACGACCGCCTTGCGCTGCGCTACACCAGTCCGGATGGGGAAGAAGGGTTCCCCGGCACGGTGGAAATCTGCGTGACGTACACCCTGACGGACGAAAACGCTCTCGTCATGGATTACACGGCTACGACCGATGAGACGACGATCCTCAACTTCACGAACCACAGCTACTTCAATCTCGAGGGTGCAGAGAGCGGATCGATTGAGGAACAGACGCTGATGATCCGCGCCAAAGAATTCTGCGAGGGCAACGAAGAGACCTGCCCGACGGGACGCATCCTGCCGGTGGCGGGTACGCCGTTCGACTTCACCAAGGAAAAGCCGATCGGCCGGGATCTCTTCTCCGACGATCCCCAGCTTCGCATGGCGCACGGGTACGATCACAACTTTGTGCTCGACAAGGATTACGGTGAGCTGGCCCTCGTGGCGACCGCTTATTCCGCGCGCACGGGCATCGTGATGGATACCTATACCACGCAGCCGGGCATGCAGCTGTATACGGCGAACTTCCTCGGCAACGACACGCAGCCCGGCAAGACGGGCGCGATGCATGCGAATTATCAGGCGTTCTGTCTGGAGACGCAGCACTATCCATGCACGCCGTCGCACCCGGAATTCCCGTCGATTGAAGTACATCCGGATGAAGAATATCACGAGACGACGATTTACAAATTCTCTGTACGCTGAATAAGAGAATCCGCAAGCCCGCGGCGGCCTGCGGATTTTTTTGAATCCCCCTTGAACGAACGAGTCAATCGTGTATGATGATAAAAGGGGGGAGGAAGATGACGGATTCATTCCGGGCGCTGCCGGAGGAAAAGAAAGAGCGCGTTTTCGCTGCGGCCATTCAGGTGTTCGCCGCGAGGGACTACAAACACGCCTCAACGGATGACATTGCGGCAAAGGCGGGCGTGTCGAAGGGAATCTTGTTTTACTGGTTCCGAAACAAGCGGGAACTGTATCTTGACTGCATGGCGTATCTGAGCGATGCGACCCGCCGTGCATTTGAACAGGTGCGGTTTGAAGATGTGACAGATTTTTTTGAGCTGATGGAACTGGGCGGGCGCGTCAAGACGGAACTTGCCTGCCGCGCGCCTCATTACACGGAATTTGCAATGCGCGCGTATTTCAGTGAGGAAGAATGGATCGCGCGTGCCGCGTATGATCTGACCGGGCAGACGCAGACCGAAGAGTGTTTCCGGAACATCGACTGGAGCAAATTCCGCGAGGGTGTCGACGGAAAACATGTGCTGCAGATGCTTGTCTGGATGATGACGGGCTATCTTCAGGAAAAACAGCGCGGAGACGCACCGCTGGATTTCGAAGAGGCCATGGAGGAGTACCGGCGCTGGGCCGGGATCTTCCGGCGGTACGCGTATAAGGAGGAATATCAATGAATGTGATGGAGCTGCGCGGCGTGACAAAGGATTACGGCCGCGGTCGCGGCGTGTTTGACTTGTCTCTGACGATTGCACAGGGGGACTCTCTGGGATATCTCGGCCCGAACGGAGCAGGAAAAACAACGACCATCCGCCAGATGATGGGATTCACCCGCCCGGGAAAGGGCACGGTGCGCGTGTTCGGGAAAGACCCGTTCGGGTGTGCCGAGGTGCAGAAACGCATCGGGTATCTGCCCGGAGAGACGGCGTTCCCGGGCGACATGACCGGTGACGCATTTCTGCGCTTTGTCGCGGGCTTGAAAGGCGTCAGGGATATGAAGCGGGCGAACGAACTGCGCGAGCGCTTTGAGCTGGACGGCCGGACGCGCCTGAAGAAAATGTCCAAGGGAACGCGGCAGAAAGTAGCCCTGATCTGCGCTTTTCTGCACGATCCCGAACTGTATCTTCTCGATGAGCCCACCAGTGGGCTCGATCCTCTGATGCAGCACCGGTTTGCCGAACTCGTCGCCGAAGAGCGGGGCAGGGGAAAGACGATTCTGCTGTCGTCGCATCTCTTCGAGGAGATCGAACGGCTGTGCGGCCGCGCGGCGATTCTGCGCGCGGGGCGCATCGTTGCCTGCGAACAGATGGAGGAGATGCAGAAATCGCGCAGCCGCATTTTCCACATTGTATTCCACGCAGAAGATGCGGCGGAGGCGTTTCTCCGCGTATTTCCGGCGGCACAGCGGCAGGAAAAGGAGATCTTCCTCACCGTGCCGCAGACGGATGCGGAGCGTGTGCTCCGCCTTGCGGTCACGTATGGAGTGGAGGACCTGACAGTGCGTGCCCAGACGCTGGAAGAGCTGTTTCTGCATTATTATGACGGGGGGCAGGCGTGATGGTAAAACATTTGTTGGCGCGCAGCGTCCGGTCCAATCTCGGGCTGCTCGGTATTATTCTTGCGGTATTGGCGATGTACGGCGGAATCATCGTTACGATGTACGATCCGGAACTCGGCGATACGCTCAACAGCATGGCCGCAGCGATGCCGGAACTGTTTGCGGCGTTCGGCATGGCGGGAACTCCCGCAACGCTCACGGAATTCCTTGTCAACTATCTCTACGGATTCCTGCTTCTTGTGTTTCCGCTCGTGATGTCCATTCTGCTGGCAAACCGGCTGGTGGCTTCGTATGTGGACAGCGGCGCGGTGGCATATCTGCTGGCGTCTCCGCACAGCCGCGCCGCGATCATCGCAACACAGGCGGTCGTCCACATCGTCTCAAACTGGATTTGTCTGGCGATTTTTTACGGCGGATGCTCGGCGTTCTGCGAGATGATGTTCCCCGGAGAACTGGACTGGACAGCGCTTGCGCGCGTGACGCTCGGCCTTGCGGCCATGCACTTTTTCTTCGGCGGGCTTCTGTTTGCCAGCGTCTGCATCTTCAATGATGCAAAGCCGGCCGTGGGCGTCGGAACTTCGCTGACGGTTCTGTTCCTCCTCATCCAGATGGCAGAGCAGGTCAGCGACAAATTCGACTGGCTGCAATACCTGACGCCCGTGACGCTGTACCGCACAACGGAGCTGATGGAGGGCACAGGCGGCGTCTGGCAGGCGTGTGTCCTCGCGGGCGCGGGGTTTGTGATGTATCTCGCGGGCGGGATCATTTTCTGCCGCAAGGACATCAGCGCCTGAATCAATCAAAAAACGCGGCGTTCCGATCACTCGGAACGCCGCGTTTTTGTATGCGGTAAACTTATTCGATGATGCTCTTGCCGGTCATTTCCGCGGGCTGCGGGAGCTCGAGGATCTTCAGCATCGTCGGCGCGATGTCGGCCAGAACGCCGCCCTTGCGCAACGTCACGTCGCCCAGACCCGCCACCAGGAAGGGAACGGGATTGGTCGTGTGCGCGGTGAAGGGGTGCTCGGGATCTTCGTCGTACATCTTGTCGGCGTTGCCGTGGTCGGCCGTCAGCAGGACAGCGCCGCCCTTGGCCAGAACCGCGTCAATCACCTTGCCGGCGCACGCATCCACGGCCTCGACAGCCTTCACGGCGGCGTCAAAGACGCCCGTGTGGCCGACCATGTCGCAGTTGGCGAAGTTCAGGATGATGACGTCATACTTGTCGGACTCGATGCGCTTGACGCACTCGTCTGCAACGAGATAAGCGCTCATCTCCGGCTGCAGGTCGTACGTGGCAACCTTCGGGCTGTTGATCAGCGCGCGGTCCTCACCCTCGAACGGAGCTTCGACGCCGCCGTTGAAGAAGAACGTGACGTGCGCGTATTTCTCCGTCTCGGCGATGCGCAGCTGGGTCTTGCCGTTCTTGGCGAGGTACTCGCCCAGAACGTTCGTCAGTGCTTCCGGCTTGAAGGCCACGTCCACATTGGGCATCGTGGCGTCATACTGCGTGAAGCAGACATAGTGGACGGGGAAGCGGCCGTTGCGGCGCTCAAACCCGGTGAATGCGTCGTCCACAAACGTACGGGTGATCTCACGCGCACGGTCGGGGCGGAAGTTGAAGAACACAACGCTGTCGCCCTCGCTCACGCGGCCGCCCTCGCAGGTCACGGCAGGCACGACGAACTCGTCCGTCACGCCGTCGGCGTAGCTCTTCTCCATTACTTCCACGGGCGCGCCGTGCACGCCTTCGCCGTACACGAATGCGGCATAGGCTTTCTCCACGCGGTCCCAGCGGTTGTCGCGGTCCATCGCGTAGTAGCGGCCGGTGACGGACGCGATTTTGCCCACGCCGATCTCGGCCATTTTGGCTTCGAGCTCTTCGATGAAGCCCTTGCCGGAGTCGGGCGGAACGTCACGGCCGTCCATGATGGCATGGACGTACACGTTCTCCAGACCCATGCGCTTGGCCATCTCAAGAAGACCGTACAGGTGGGTGTTGTGGCTGTGCACGCCGCCGTTCGACAGAAGGCCGATCAGATGCAGCGCCTTGCCGTTTGCCTTCGCACTCTCCATCGCAGCGGTGAGCGCTTCGTTCTTGAAGAAGTCACCGTCCTGAATGGATTTCGTGATGCGGGTCAGCTCCTGATACACGATGCGGCCCGCGCCGATGTTGGTGTGACCGACTTCGCTGTTGCCCATCTGGCCCTCAGGCAGGCCGACGTCCATGCCGGACGCACCGATGGTAGTGTAGGGGCACTCGGCAAACAGTTTGTCGAGATTCGGGGTCTTGGCGGCGACGATGGCGTTGCCGTACGTCTCGTTCGGCACCCAGCCAAAGCCGTCCAGAATGCAAAGAAGCAGAGGTCTTTTTGCCATAAAAGGTTCTCCTTTATTGTAGAGATTATTTGCTCGCGGCAGCGACGATCGTGCCGAACGCGTCTGCCTTCAGGGAAGCGCCGCCGATCAGGCCGCCGTCCACATCGGGCTTCGACAGCAGCTCGTCGGCGTTGCCGGCGTTCATGCTGCCGCCGTACTGGACAGTCACGCCCTCGGCGACCGTCTCGCCGTACAGCTCGCCCAGAACCTTGCGGATGGAAGCGCACACTTCCTGCGCCTGATCGGACGTAGCGGTGCGGCCCGTTCCGATGGCCCAGACCGGCTCGTACGCGATGACGACGTTCTTCATCTCTTCGGCCGTCACGCCCAGCAGAGCGATCTTCGTCTGCATACGGACGAGCTCTTCCGTCACGCCCTGCTCGCGCTGCTCAAGGCTCTCGCCGACGCACACGATGACTTTCAGGCCGGCGGCCAGAGCGGCGCGCGCGCGCTTGTTCACGGTGACGTCCGTCTCGGCGAAGTACTGGCGGCGCTCGGAGTGGCCGACGATGACGTACTCAACGCCCAGATCGACCAGCATGTCCGCGCTGATCTCGCCGGTGTACGCGCCGGATTTCTCAAAGTGCACGTTCTCGGCGCCGACGTGGATGTTCGTGCCCTTGCACTTCTCCACAGCCGTCACAAGGCTCGTGAACGGGGTGCAGATGACGACTTCGCAGTCCGCATCCTTCACGGCGGGAATCAGCGCGTCGATCAGTTCAGCGGCCTCCGTGGCCGTTTTGTTCATTTTCCAGTTGCCGGCGATAATGGCTTTGCGCTTTGCTTTGTCCATTTCAATACCCTCGCTTTTTCTTTGTGTATGATTTGAAAAAGGGCGCTGCGTCGGCGCGCCGCAGCGCGGGTCACGGCCCGCGTGCGGCACGTGCTGCCGCAGCACCCTATCATTGGCTTATGCGTTGGCGATGCAGTCGATGCCCGGCAGGACCTTGCCCTCAAGATACTCCAGCGAAGCGCCGCCGCCCGTGGAGATGTGGGTCATCTTGTCGGCATAGCCCAGCTGCATGACGGCAGCCGCGGAGTCGCCGCCGCCGATCACGGTCGTGGCGTCGGCTTCCGCCATCGCCTTGGCGACAGCCAGCGTGCCGGCAGCGAGGACCGGATTCTCGAACACGCCCATGGGGCCGTTCCACACGACGGTCTTGGCAGTCTTGACAGCCTCGGCAAACAGTTCCTGCGTCTTGGGTCCGATGTCAAGGCCCATCATGTCGGCCGGGATCGCGTTGGACGCAACATACTCGACGTCGATCTTCGCGTCGATGGGATCGGGGAAGGAGGCAGCCACGGCGGTGTCGACCGGCAGCAGCAGCTTCACGCCTTTTTCCTCGGCCTTCTTCAGCATCTCTTTGCAGTACTCGAGCTTCTCGTCGTCCACGAGGCTCTTGCCGACTTCGTTGCCCTGCGCCTTCAGGAAGGTGTAGGCCATGCCGCCGCCGATGATGAGCGTGTCGACTTTGTTCAGCAGGTTCTCGATGACGTTCAGCTTGTCCGCGACCTTCGCGCCGCCCAGAATGGCGACGAACGGACGGACGGGATCGTTCACGGCGTTGCCGAGGTAACGGATCTCTTTCTCCATCAGATAACCGACAGCGGTGTCCTTGATGTAATCGGTGACGCCGGCGGTGGAGCAGTGGGCGCGGTGAGCGGAACCGAACGCGTCGTTCACATAGGCGCTGTTCTCGCCGACGAGGTCGGCCAGGTCCTTGGAGAACTCAGGCAGGTTCTTGGTCTCCTCTTTGCGGAAACGGGTGTTCTGCAGCAGGACGACGTCGCCGTCGTTCATGGCCGCAACAGCTTTCTTGGCGTTCTCACCGGTGACGTTGTCGTCGTCGGCAAACACGACTTCCTTGCCCAGCAGCTCGCTCAGACGCACGGCGACAGGCGCGAGGCTGAATTTGGCCTCCGGGCCGTTCTTGGGCTTGCCCAGGTGACTGCACAGCACCAGACGGCCGCCGTTTTCGATCAGCTTTTTGATCGTGGGCAGAGCCGCGACAATGCGGTTGTCGTTCGTGATGACGCCGTCCTTCATCGGAACGTTGAAGTCACAGCGGACCAGCACGTTTTTGCCTTTGACATTGAGATCTTCTACCGTTTTCTTACCAAGAGAACTCATTTTTATACTCCCTTTCTCAATCAGCGCTAAACGCAATATCGAAATTGCATTCCTAACCAATATTATACTGTCTCGACGGTATTTTATCAAGGGATTGCTGATATTTATTTAACGAAAAACGCCCCGTTCCGCAGGGAACGGGGCGCAAAAGCCGCAATCAGGCAACCAGGGTGATGATGCGCAGGACGAACAGGGCAAAGATGATCCACATGATGGGGTGAATGTCCTTGATGCGGCCGCGCAGGATCTTGAGGGCCATCCAGGTCAGGACGCCGAACATGATGCCGTTCGCGATGGAATAGGTGAAGGGCATCATGACGATGGCGACAAACGCGCCGAGCGCGTCGGCCATGTCGCCGTCGAACTTGACTTTCAGCACGCTCGTCATCATGAACATACCGACGATGATGAGGGCCGGAGCCGTCGCAAAGGAGGGAATGGCGCCGAAGATCGGCCACAGGAACAGGGAAGCGAGGAACAGAACGGCCGTGACAAGGCTCGTCAGACCGGTGCGGCCGCCCTCGGCCACGCCCGCGGAGCTCTCAACATAGCTCGTAACGGTAGAGGTGCCGAGGCAGGCGCCGGCAACCGTACCGATGGCGTCGGACAGCAGCGCGCGGCCGACGCGGGGCAGTTTGCCTTCCTCGTCCAGCAGGTTGCCCTTCGCGGCAACGCCGATCAGAGTGCCGACGGTGTCGAACAGGTCAACGAACAGGAACGCGAACACGATGACCGCAAAATCAACCGTGTTCTGCAGCATGTAGCTGAAGTCAAACTTGAACGCCGTGTCCGCCAGGGCGCTGAAGTTCGGCAGGAAATCGGCGGCACTGGTGATCTGGGGAATCACGGAGTAGACACCGGCCTCAACGTCAACGACGTACCAGCCGGCCAGCTCGGCGATGATGCCCAGCACCCACGTGACAAGGATGCCCCACAGGATGGCGCCCTTGATGTTGTAATAGAGCATGACGCCCGTGAACACAACGCCGATCAGGGCGAGCGCAACAGCGGGGCTGCCGACGTCGCCGAGCGTGACCTTCGTGGAGGACTCAGCAATCGTGATGCCGGCGTTCTGCAGGCCGATGAACGTGATGAACAGGCCGATACCGGTGGTGATGCCGTACTTCAGGTTCTCGGGGATGCAGTTGACGAGCGTTTCGCGGAAACGGAAGATCGACAGGATGATGAAGATGATGCCTTCCACGAGGATGGCCGTCAGAGCGATCTGCCATGCGTTGGGGTTGTCCGCCATTTCACCGAGGCAGATGGTGTAGGCGAAGTAGGCATTCAGGCCCATGCCGGAAGCCAGCGCGATAGGATAGTTGGCCAGAAGCGCCATGATGACCGTGGCAATCGCCGCGGAAAGCGCAGTGGCAAGGAAAACGCCCTGCAAGTTCATGCCTGCCGCGCCCAGCATCGGGGGGTTGACGGCGAGGATGTACGCCATCGCAAGGAAGGTGGTGATACCGGCCATGACTTCCGTCTTGACATTGGTACCGTTTTCTTTCAGATGAAAGAATTTTTCCATGATGTCTCCTCCAATAAAATATGTCCATAAAAATTCAAAAAGGGCACGCCCCTTTTTGCCAAAACAAAAAGCCGAACGAAGAGATTCTCCGTCCGGTATACCATGACTCAAAAGGGCGGCCCTTGGAAAACGATCCGCCTGAGTAATGATAGTCGGGCATTTTACGGATGCCCGGTAGAGACTGCCGGCCCTTATCGCCGGCGATATATCATACGCAGTATGCAGTTTTTGACGACTTCCCGAGATCCTCACACGGATGTTCACAAAAAATACATATTTATTCTATTCGATTCAAAGCCGTCATACAATGCGCTGATTCGACAAACTTTATTGTGTAAATCGCGCCGGCTGTACACAGAAAGACGAAAAAACCCGCGCCGCAGGAGCGGCGCGGGGAAAAACGGATTATTTTGCGGTGTCGGAAGAGACGATCTCCTTGGCACTTGCGAGAACTCCGGCGAGGTTCTGGATCTCGCTCGGAATGATGAGCTTGGTCGCCTTGCCGTCGGCAACCTTCTGAAGAGCTTCGAAGCTCTTGAGCGTGAGGACCTTCTGGCTGGGGTCGGCTTCGTTCAGCAGGCGGATGGAGTCGGCCAGAGCTTTCTGGACTTCCAGAATGGCCTGCGCCTCACCCTGAGCCTCACGGATGCGCTGCTCGCGCACGGCGTCGGCGCGCAGGATGGCGCTCTCTTTTTCGCCCTCGGCCACGAGGATGGCGCTGCGCTTTTCACCTTCGGCGCGCAGGATGCTCTCGCGGCGCTGGCGCTCGGCCTTCATCTGCTTCTCCATCGCGTCCTGGATCTCTGCCGGCGGGATGATGTTCTTGACTTCGACGCGGTTGACCTTGATGCCCCACTTGTCGGTGGCTTCGTCCAGGATGGACGTGATCTTGCTGTTGATGATGTCGCGGCTGGTGAGCGTGTGGTCGAGCTCCATCTCACCGATGATGTTGCGCAGCGTGGTGGCGGTGAGGTTTTCGATGGCGGTCATCGGGCGCTCCACGCCGTAGGTGAAGAGCTTCGCGTCCGTGATCTGGAAGAACACGACGGTGTCGATCTGCATGGTGACGTTATCACGCGTGATGACGGGCTGGGGCTTGAAGTCCACGACCTGCTCCTTGAGGGAGACTTTCTTGGCAATGCGGTCAATGAACGGGACCTTGAAGTGGAAGCCCGCGCCCCACGTCGTGCTGTAAACGCCCATGCGTTCCACAACGAACACGTACGCCTGCGGGACGATACGGATGTTGGCGATGGCTACGATCACGGCGATCAGGATCAGCGCAAGAAAAATGTACAGTAACGGCATAATCAATTCCTCCTGTGTTTTTTATCCGATAAAAAGAAGTTCGTGTGTTCGGCTGTGCTCTCACGCATGCGCGAAGACTCAGCCGGCGGACAGCGGTTTGACAACGAGCGTGGTGCCTTGAACGGCGACCACTTCACACAGCGTGCCGACCGCAAGGGCGGACGAGCTCTGTGCGCGCCAGTCCACGCCGCCGAGACGGACGCGGCCGGGAACGTCGGGCGTGACGGCGGCAATGACGGATGCCGTGCGCCCCACATTGCTCTGTGCATTCATCGGAGGCGCTTTTTTCTCACGCTGTTTTTTGACAAGCGGACGGGTACACGCAAGGACTACGGCGCTGACGACAACAAAGACAGTCAGCTGAAGCGTTACAGATGTGCTGAACGCGGAAGCGATCAGCGCCGCAGCCGCTCCGACGGCAAACCAGATACTGACCAGACTGACCGTTACGCCTTCCAATACAACAAATAAGACGATCAGGATCAGCCACGTCAGTGTTTGCAGCGAAAACGGCAAAAACGATGGCATATTCGGCACCTTCCTTTCCATAATTGATTCCTGGAATCAGCCGCATCGGCGCCGAATGCCCGCGCGGCTTTTGTCGACATCATCATTGTATCAGACCGTCATGAATTTATCAAAGCGGAAAAACGGGCGTTTTCGCCGGATTTCGCCTTTTTTTTGAAAATTTCCGAAACCTACTCCTCCGCGCACACCGCCGGTCGTCCGCTCGAAGCCGCCGGAATCGCAATATACTTGCGCGGAGAAGGAAAATCGCGTATACTGAGTGCAGATAACAAATTTTGATGTATCTGCGCATTGCGGCGCGGATCCGAAGGAGGAGTCTGTATGAATTGTCCCATTTGCGGCAGCCGGCTCGAGCCCGGTGCGGCTTATTGCACGAGCTGCGGTGCACGTGTGGATGCGCCGGAGCAGAACGCTGCGCCCGGTCCTCAGACATACGAGCCGTCCCAGCCTGCGCAGGAGTCTGCGGCATCGCCGGATTTTGAACAGCCTTCTCCGGGACAGACTCCGCCCTACGGCCAGCCCGGATACGGGCAGGGGGCGTACCCGCCGCCGTACGGTGCGCCGCAGCCGGCGCCGATGTTCGATCCCACGGTGAATCCGTACTATGCGCGCGAGTTTGCGAACATCTCCCAGACGGGCAGGTCGCGCTTCAACTGGGCGGCGTTCTTCCTCGGGCCGTATCAGGCGCTCTACCGGGGACACACCAAGCGCTTCCTGACGTTCTTTTTGCCGGTCATACTCGCGTCGGCTGCCTCGAGCCTGTGGTTTGCGTCGGCGTTCTACAAAATGGTGGGCATGGCGATCGTTGACCCGTGGTACGAGCCGGATGAGGCGCAGCTCCTGTCGCTCGGAGTGGGGATTCTGCTGATCGGCCTCGTCGGTCTTGTGACGCTGGTTCTCTACATCGTGAACGGCTTTACCTTTAATAAGAGCTATTATCATGCGCGCATGGGTGACCCGCACGTCCCGGCACACGGCGGCCGCGTGGCGATCCTGATCGTGCTGTGCGTGGCGTTCGGTATCGTCACAAGTGTCCTTTCCGGTGCGTCGATGTTTGACGCGCTCGCGGAGACGGACTGGAATACACCGTATTCCTATGAGGATCCCTACGATGAATCCATCGGAGGGGACTCTTACAGCGATCCCAGCGTTATCCCTGTGGCGGGTGCGGGGCTGGACGATGTGCTCTCGCAGTACTCGTTCGTGACGTCCGACCAGACCTATTATTTCGGTTACAATGATCTCGACGCATCGGACGACGTGTCGCTCGTCTCCAGTTCGATGCTGTTCTGCTCCGACGATGTGACGTTTGAGGACGCCCTCGCGGCGGGCTGCACGGATACGTGGTGGGAGTCTTACACGCCGGATGAATCTGTTCCGGACGACGGCTCGCGTTACTTCACATTCTATGGTACGCTCGGCGGCGATGACATCGCGTTCGATGCAATGGCCGGAGGCGGCAACTTCATCCTGATTCAGGCATATGAGTGGAACGGAACGGAATATGCCGCGCTGAGCGAAGACCAGATGTGCGCGCTTGTGGCATATCTGTACGCCTGCGCCGGGTCGAGCGGTACGGCGCTTGCGTACGAGGTACGGGGCATCTGGGCGACGGACAGCGGCGAGGATTTCCTGCTCGACAGTGCGCTGCTGAACGGAAGCCCGTACATCCTTTGGTTCATTTCCGACGACATTCTGGCGGTTTATCTGGACGGGACGACGGATGTCTCCGGCGAGTATTACATGATGCTCGGCGATGACGATATCCTCAATGTCTGGCAGTATGATGAGGCCGGAAACATTGTTTCCGATATGTACTACTCCAGAATTGGCTGAGGTTTTTTGCAATCAGAACGGTGCGCATAAAATACGGCGCACCGTTCTTTTTTAATTCCTGAGCGAGTAAAGTTGCAGAAAATCAGCCAAAAGGTTTCAAAAAAGTGACAATTTGTTCATACATTAGGGCCAATTTTGTGCTATACTAAATAAATCAAAACAAAAAAGAGAAAGAAGGAGGGGGAAAGATGCCTATCGACAAGAGCATCGACTATTCCGCCATCACGCCCGAGATCCGCGCACTGGGACAGAAGTGTGTGGACAACAGCCGCATTGCGCCGGAATGGTACACGCAGTACAAAGTAAACCGCGGTCTGCGCGACCTGAACGGAAACGGCGTTCTGACCGGCTTGACCGAGATCAGCGACATTGTGGCATTTGAGACGGTGGACGGCCAGAAAAAGCCCTGTGAAGGCAAGCTCTATTATCGCGGCGTTGACGTTGAGGAGATCGTCAAGGGCTTCGTCAAAGAGAAGCGCTTCGGTTTCGAGGAAACGGTGTATCTGCTTCTGTTCGGCGAGCTGCCCAACCAGAAGGAGCTCAGTGAGTTTACCGAACAGCTCTCGTTCTACCGCACGCTGCCCACGAACTTTGTGCGGGACATCATCATGAAAGCGCCCTCCGCCGACATGATGAATACGCTGGCGCGCAGCGTCCTCACGCTGTACGGCTACGACTCCGCGGCGAACGACAATTCCGTGGACAACGTCCTGCGTCAGAGCCTTCAGCTGATCGCGCTGTTCCCGATGCTTTCGGTGTATGGCTATCAGGCGTACAACCACTATGTGAAGGGCAACAGCCTGTTCATCCACAACCCGGATCCGAACCTGTCCACAGCGGAAAACATCCTGCACATTCTGCGGCCGGATTCGAAGTACACCGAGCTCGAGGCGCGCATTCTGGATGTTGCGCTGGTGCTTCACGCCGAGCACGGCGGCGGCAACAACTCCACGTTCACGACGCACGTCGTCACCTCCTCCGGCACGGATACGTATTCCACGATCGCCGCGGCACTGGGCAGCCTGAAGGGGCCGAAACACGGCGGTGCGAACATCAAGGTCGTTCAGATGTTTGAGGACATGAAGAACACGCTGACCGACTGGCACGACGAGGAGCAGATCTCCGAGTACCTCCGCGCGCTGCTGAACAAGGAGGCGTTCGACAAGCAGGGCCTCATCTACGGCATGGGTCACGCGGTGTATTCGCTCAGCGACCCGCGCGCCAATGTGTTCCGCCACTTTGTCGAGAGCCTTGCTTCCGAGAAGCACCGCGAGGACGAATACGCGCTGTATGCGGCCGTCGAGCGCCTTGCTCCGAAGATCATCGCCGAGGAGCGCCGTATTTATAAGGGCGTTGCCGCGAACATCGACTTCTACAGCGGCTTTGTTTACAGCATGCTGGATCTGCCGCTGGAACTGTACACGCCGATTTTCGCCATCAGCCGCATCGCGGGCTGGAGCGCGCACCGCATCGAAGAGCTGATCAACGCGGGCAAGATCATCCGTCCCGCATACAAAAACGTCGGCGAGCGCCACGAATATGTGCCGCTTGCAGAGCGCTGAGTTTCTTCCGGGCCTGTCCTTCCGTCGGGAGGACAGGCCCTTTTTTCGACCAGAATCTGGCGTGAATACCAAAATGCGCAATGCGCAGACTAGATCATGAGGTGAAAAACACATGCATGATCTGGAATATTACACGCCCGAAATGCTGGTCTATTTCCACTCGCTGTCTCCCGCACTGCAAAAGGCGGTGCGACAGTGCGGCTATGAGATCTCCTCTCTGGAGTCGCTCGCGCACGCGGCTGAACTGTGTGCACAGAGCGGTCTTGCTCCGGAGCCGGAAATGTAAGCAGCCGCATTGTATGAGACAGCGGGGCATGGTATACTGAAACTGCCGGTTTCGGCAGTCTGGGCGCACGTGATGCGCCGGAAAGAGAGGAAAAAGACTATGCCGCGCATTTATAATGATATTACGGAGCTGGTCGGCGGAACGCCGCTCGTGCGCCTGTCGCATTACGGAAAGGCGAAAGGGCTGACCGCTCATCTGTTTGCCAAGCTGGAACGCCAGAACCCGGCGGGCAGCGTCAAGGACCGCGTCGCACTGAACATGATCCGTCAGGCGGAGCGCGACGGCCGCCTTCTGCCGGGCGGCACGATCGTGGAGCCCACCAGCGGCAACACGGGGATAGGCCTGTGCGCGATGGCCGCGGCTCTGGGATATAAAGTCATCATCACGATGCCCGACACGATGAGTGTCGAACGCCGCACGATGATGACGGCCTACGGGGCTCAGCTCGTTCTGACGGAAGGTGCCAGGGGTATGAAGGGCGCGATCGAAAAGGCGGACGAGATCGCCCGGGAGACCGGCGGTATCGTCGCGGGACAGTTTGTCAACCCGGCGAACCCCGACGCGCACTATGCGTCCACCGGCCCGGAGATCTGGAACGACACGGACGGCGCGGTCGACGTGTTCGTCGCGGGTGTCGGCACGGGCGGTACGCTGACGGGTGTCGGGCGGTACCTCCGCGAAAAGAAACCCGGCGTTCAGATCGTGGCCGTCGAGCCGGCTGCCTCTCCCGTACTTTCGGGCGGAAACCCCGGCCCCCACAAGCTGCAGGGCATCGGGGCCGGGTTTGTGCCGGACATTCTCGATACGTCCGTGTACGACACGGTCCTGACGGCCACACCCGAGGACTCGTACGCCGCGTCGCGGCTGCTGGCGCGCACCGAGGGAATCCTTGCGGGTATCTCGTCGGGCACAGCGCTGTGGGCGGCGTCGTATCTGGCCGCAAAACCGGAATATGAAGGCAAGAACATCGTAGTCCTCCTTCCGGACACCGGCGAGCGGTATCTCTCCACCGAGCTGTTTGCCCGCTGAACCGGAGAACCCCGGTATCTGAAAACAAAAGAACCCCGGAGGGAAGGATCAATCCGTTCCCGCTCCGGGGTTTTTGATTCAGATCAACAGAAGCCGTGCGGCGAAAACGCGCAAATCAGGCTTTGTAGCCGACTGCATCGGCCAGCTCTTTGTCGATGACGACGACCGCGTCGGTGTGCATCTTCAGCATCGTGGAGGGGTTCTGCGTCGTGATGACGTCGTCCATGATCAGGCCCTTGATGGCGGGAACCTTCGCGAGGCCCGTGGCCACGAGAACGACCTTCTTGGCGGCGAGGATGTCGCCCATGCCCATCGTGATGGCTTTCGTGGGAACGTCCTCCTTCTTTTCGAAGAAGCGGGCGTTGGCGTTGATGGTGCTCTCCGTCAGCGTCTCGATGTGGGCCTTGGAGATCAGGTGGTCGCTGGCCTCATTGAACGCAATGTGGCCGTTGTTGCCGATGCCAAGCAGCTGCAGGTCGGCCACGCCGCCCTCATATACCTTCGCTTCCAGTTCGGCGGCGTTGGCTTCGAAATCGCCCATGCCGGATGCGACGAACGTATTCGCCTTGTCAATGTTGATGTGATCGAACAGGTTCGTGTTCATGAAATAGCGGTAGCTCTGGTCGTGCGTGCCGGGAATGCCGCAGTACTCGTCCAGGTTCACCGTGTGAACGGCGGAGAAGTCCACTTCGCCCGCTTCGTTCATCGCGATCAGCTTCTTATAAATAGGAACGGGAGTGCCGCCGGTAGCAAGACCCAGCTTTGCATTGGGCTTGGAGACGACAAGATCTTTGATCATTTCTGCTACGACGGCACAGCTCTCATCATAGCTGCCAGTAACGATTACTTTCATAACCTACAGACTCCTTTCGCGCAAAGGCGTACTCTAATGAATCTATTATTAGTATAGCGGGTTTGCCTTTTAGAAAAAAGAGGCAAACAGCCTTTTAATTTGTACAATCGTTCGTGCACAGCCCGCATCAGACAAACAGTGCCTTCTCGGCTTCGCTCATGCCGCGCGGGGCCTCCTGCGCGCCGTGCCGTCCGCGCCATGCGGCGGGGGAGAGCCCTGTCTCCCGGCGGAAGACTTTGCACAGATAGTTGGCACCGGAAAAGCCGCACAGCGTCGCGATGATCTCCAGAGAGTATTCGCCGCGCGCCAGAAGTTCCTTGGCCGCGTCGATGCGCACACGCGTCAGATATTTTCCGGGTGGCATGCCGATCTCCGCGGAGAACATGCGCACCAGATGGCTCTTGCTCACGCCGAGCTGACGGCTCAGCTCTTCCACCCCATATAAGGAAGCGTATTCCTTCCGGATCGTGAGCACGGCCTGCACGACGAGAGGGGAGAGCCGCTCGCCGGCCTCATCCGCATGCGCCAGCTCGCACAAAAACCGGTAGGCAACCGCTTCGTCCGGAGAGTCCGCCAGCGCCGCAAGGAGCTGCGCCGCCATCGGACACGCGCCGCAGTCGGAGAGGAGCGCGCCGTGCAGGGCATGGGCGAGCTCTTCCGCGGCCATGCCGGAGAACCCGGCGGCCAGAAGATGCGATTCCGGCTCCGCCGCCGCCCGGGCGCCGTCCGCGGCGAGAAAGAGAGAACCGGCCGTCAGCAGGAATTCATCGGCTCCCGCCTGCACGTGGCCGCGGCCGGAGCTGTCGAGCACGACGACGAGGGGGGCGGCGAGGGTCTGCTCTCCGTCGGTTCCGGTGAATTCCGATATGAAATCGCATGCGCAGAAACGCGCGGCTTCAAAAATCAAAACATTCCACCACCAGATCAATATTTTACCATTGAGAAGTCGAAAATCTCTGTTATTATTATATTAGCGACAAGATACGGGAGTCAAGCGTATCAAGAAAATGCATTCGAAGAAATTTTACGGAGGTTAGGTTCTTATGGCAAGCATTCAGCTGAAAAACATCTACAAGATCTATCCGGGCAATGTTACGGCAGTTACCGATTTCTGCCTGGACATCGATGACAAAGAGTTCATCATCCTCGTCGGTCCTTCCGGCTGCGGTAAGTCCACGACGCTGCGCATGATCGCCGGCCTCGAGGAAATCTCGAAGGGCGAGCTGTACATCGGCGACCGTCTCGTGAACGACGTTCCCCCGAAGGATCGCGACATCGCGATGGTGTTCCAGAACTATGCTCTGTATCCGCACATGACGGTTTACAAGAACATGGCGTTCGGCCTTGAGCTGCGCAAAATGCCGAAGGACGAGATCGACAAGCGCGTCCGCGAGGCTGCCCGCGTCCTCGACATCGAGCACCTGCTCGACCGTAAGCCGAAGGCTCTGTCCGGTGGTCAGCGTCAGCGTGTTGCTCTGGGCCGCGCCATGGTCCGTAACCCGGCCGTGTTCCTGCTCGACGAGCCTCTGTCCAACCTCGACGCCAAGCTGCGTACCGCGATGCGCACCGAGATCATCAAGCTGCACCAGAAACTGGGCACGACGTTCATCTACGTTACGCATGACCAGACCGAGGCCATGACGATGGGTGACCGCATCGTTGTCATGAAGGACGGCTTCATCCAGCAGGTCGACACCCCGCAGAACCTGTACGACTATCCGTGCAACATGTTCGTCGCCGGCTTCATCGGCTCTCCGCAGATGAACTTCCTCGATGCCACGCTGGTCAAAGAGGGCGACAACTACTATGTTGACCTCGGCGGCGACAAGCTGCTCATCAACTCGAAGAAGGTCACGCCGGAGCTGGCCGCTTATGTCGGCAAGGCCATCAAGGCCGGTATCCGTCCGGAAGACATCAAGGACGACGAAGAGTTCCTCGAGAAGCACAAGGATTCCACGATCGTTGCGAACGTCGAGGTTTCCGAGCTGATGGGCTCCGAGATCTACCTGTACCTGACCTACAAGGGCTACAAGATGACGGCCCGCGTCAACCCGACCTCCACTGCCAAGAACGGCAAGGACGTCAAGGTCGCGCTCAACACCATGAAGCTGCACCTGTTCGATCCGGAGACCGAGAAGGCCATCCTGAACTAAGAACCATCCGTACTGCCCGCGCAGCCGTAAGGCTGCGCGGGTTTTTATATCCGAAAAAGAGCCTGTCCGTCGTGCGGACAGGCTCTTTTTCACACAGTAGGGGAAGAATGTTGGAACATCAGGATTCGGCGGCTTCGTCTTGCAGCGTGCGGATTCCGAAGACGAAATACAGGATGTGGAAGACCCAGACGCAGGCGAGGACGGCGCGCCCGACGGGAACGCGTCCCATCATCGCAAAGCCGACGGCCATCGTCAGCGTGACGATCGCCATGATGCGGAGTTTTGTGCGCATCGTCATGCCGCGTCCCTGTACATAGCTCTCGAGGTTCGCCTTGTACAGCTTTGTCCCGATGAACCATGTGTGCAGACGCTCGGAGCTGCGCGCAAAGCAGTACGCCGCGAGCAGCAGAAAGGGGAAAGCGGGCAGCAGCGGGACAACCGCTCCGACGGCGCCGAGCACAACGCCGGCGCATCCCACGGCAACATACAGCATCTTTTTCAGTTTCATTTCCGGTCCTCCATTCGTTTTTGTTCGCGTTTCGATTCGATCACATGGCGCACGGCCATGACAGGGTGATGGAACAGCATGCGCGGGCCGGAAAAGCGCATCACTTCGCGGATTTTCTCGCGCATTTCCGGTTTGTAGCAGTGCACCTTGCAGTTGGAACAGAACGTTTTCGTCTCCATGAACGGGCATCTGTCGCTGCGTGTGCGCGCGTAGGCGTCCAGCTCCGCGCACTCCGGGCACAGCCCCGTGCGGGTGCCGTGCCGTTTGCGGCAGTACAGGCGGATCATCTCCGATACGATCTGCTTTTCGCGTTCGCGTTTGCTCCGCGTGGAATCCATCAGCAGCTCCTTCCGTTTTCCACCGCCACGATGCGGTCGGCAATGCGCAGCGTCGACAGTCTGTGTGACACCAGCACGACGGTGCGCCCTTCGCGCGCCTGTCCCAGGGATTTCAGAATGGCCGCTTCGTTCAGACTGTCGAGGTTGCTCGTCGGCTCGTCCAGAAGAAGGAACGGCGCGTTGTGCAGAAAGGCGCGGGCAAGACCGAGCCGCTGGCGCTCGCCGCCCGAGAGCGTGTCGCCGAGTTCGCCGACGGGTGTGTTGTACCCCTGCGGCAGGCTCTGGATGAAATCGTGCACCGACGCTTTGCGGCAGGCGTCTTCCAGTTCTGCCTGTGTGGCGTCCGGCTTTGCGATGCGCAGATTGGCCGCGATGCTGTCATGGAACAGATGCGTGTCCTGTGTGACGTAGCTCTCCATCGTGCGCAGATCAGCCGTGTTGATTTCATTCACGCTCCGGCCGGACACGGACACGCATCCGCTCTGTGTTTCCCAGAAACGGAGGAAGAGTTTCAGAAGCGTGGATTTGCCGCTGCCGCTCTTTCCGACCACACCGATGACCGAGCCGCGCGGAATCTCCATCGAGAGCCCCGACAGGATCTCTTCGCCGCCGTAGGAAAAGCGCACGTCCTGCGCCTCGGCGCCGCGGAACCGGCACGGCGCTTCGCCGCGGATCTCGTCCACAACGGGGGCTTCGTCCAGAAGCGCCAGCACGCGGTTCGCCGCCGCGAACGTGTTCTGGAGCGTGCCGCCGAGGTTCGCGAGCGCCACCACCGGCCCGAACGAGCTCATCAGCGCAAGAACGGGGATGACCACGCCGTCAAACCCGACCGCGCCCGCCTGATACAGCGCCGCGCACAGGACGAGCATCAGCGCGTCAAACGCGAAGATCACCGCGCCCGTCACGGCCTGCCCGCGCCCCGCCAGACGCTTCATATGCACTTCGTCCTCGGCAAGCGCCTGCGTCTCTTGGCGGATGCGGTCGAGACGCGAAACGCCGTCCCCGTACTGGATGGTCTCCGACAGGCCGCGCAGACTGTCCAGCACAAGGCCGCTCAGCTCGCCGGATTTCGTGCGGAAACGCAGCCCGGCGTCGCCGGACGCGCGGGAGACCGCGAGAGGAATCACGACGCCCGCAACGAGGTAGGCCGCCAGCGCCAGCAGCGCCGCTGCCGGATGGTACGACGCGAGAAACGCGCACAGGATGGCGCAGAACAGCAGTGCGATCGCAGCGGGGGAGAGCGTGTGCGCGTAGAACACTTCCAGCAGCTCGATGTCCGATGTGATGACGGCGATCAGGTCTCCGCGGTCGCGCCCTTCCAGTTTGGCGGGGCACAGGCGGCGCAGCGCGCCGAACACCTTGTCGCGGATCAGCGCCAGCAGTTTGAACGCGATGTAATGGTTGCACGCCTGCTCAGCGTAACGCAGAAACCCGCGCGCCAGTGCGAACAGCCCCATGCAGAGAAACAGCACGGACAGTTTCGCCGGTGCGTCCAGACCCAGAACGTCCAGAACGGCATATCCGCCGAACACCGTCAGAAAGGCGGCGCAGAGATGCCCCGCCAGCCCCATCAGGACGGCCGCGCCCAGATACCCGGAGAGCGGCTTCACGAGCGCGGCAAGGCGCGCCATCACGCGGAAATTGTTTTGCTTCATGCGGTTGCACCTTCCTTTCCGTACTGTTCCAGCTGCTGCTGGCTGTTCCACAGCGCGGCGTATGTGCCGCCGCGCAAAAGCAGTTCCTCGTGCGTGCCGCTCTGGACAAGGCGTCCGTGCTCCATCACGTGGATGCGGTCCGCGTGCACGACATTGGCAAGACGATGGGAAATCAGAATGACGGTGTGCGTGTGCGCCAGTTCGTGGATCTGTGCCAGAATGGCGTCCTCACTCTCCACGTCAATGTTGGATGTCGCTTCGTCAAAGAGATAGACCGGGCTGTCATGCATAAGAGCCCGCGCGAGGGCGAGGCGCTGACGCTGCCCGCCGGAGAAGTTCGAGCCGTTTTCCGTGAGGAGCGTGTCGAGCCCCTGCTCAGAGCGGAGGAATTCCGCGAGGTTCGCGCGCTCCAGCGCACTCCAGAGTTCGGCGTCCGAAGCGTCCGGTTTCGCCATGCGCAGATTGTCACGGACCGTGCCGCGGAACAGATGGCTGTTGTGGCTGACGTACGTAATGCGCCGCATGAGCGCCGCTTCGTCCGCGCGGCGTACCTGCGCGCCGCCGACGGTCACGGAGCCCTGATAGCCGGGTTCCCGTCCCGTCAGGATGGCGGCGATGGTCGATTTGCCGCAGCCGCTCTCGCCGACGATGGCCGTGAAGCTGCCCTCGGTGACGGAGAACGAAACATCGTGCAGCACTTCGCGCTCGCCGTCATACGAGAAGGTGAGGTGCTGCGCGTCGATGCCGCCCGCGCCCGGCGTTTCGCGCCCGCTCCGGTCGGGTTCCGGCAGATCAAGCAGGCGGAAGATTTTGTCGCTCGCGGCCATGCCGTTCATCGCGATGTGAAAGTAGCTGCCGAGAAGGCGCATCGGAAGGAAGAAATCCGCGGCCAGAAGCAGGATCATCAGACAGCCCGCAAGCGTGACGTGGCCGGACGAAAAACGCGAGACGGCGACAATGGCGCCGAGCGCCGCGCCGCCGTAGGCGACGAGGTCCATGATGGTGATGGAGTTGAGCTGCATCGTCAGCACACGCATTGTGATCTTCCGGAACTCCTCGGCCTCGCGGTTCATCTGCTCGTGGCGCGCGGCGTCCGCCTGATAGATTTTCAGAGTCGTGAGCCCCTGCAGGTTTTCGAGGAAGGTGTCGCCCATCTCCGTGTACTTGCCCCAGTATTTCGACAGGAGCTTTTTGGCCCACGTCTGGACCGCCGCGATGGCAATGGGGATCAGCGGCACACACACGAGCAGGACGGCCGCGGAAGGCAGGTCGATGAACGCCAGAACGGTGAACAGAGTCAGCGGGGCGAGCATGCTGTAAAAAAACTGGGGCAGATACGCGCCAAAGTAGGTTTCCAGCTGTTCCACGCCCTCTACGGCGAGCTGCACGGCCTCGGACGTTTTGATCTTCGTGTGATACGAAGCGCCGAGCCGCAGCAGTTTTTCATAGATCCTTTCGCGCAGCACCTGTTTGACGGCGCGGGAGGAAAGAACGCTCAGCCGCGCCGAGCCCACCGTGCACAGTGCGCGGATGCACAGCGCGGCGGCGATGGCCGCGCCGGCCGCGGCAAAAGCGGAGGCGTCCGCGGTTTTGTACCAGAGTGCCCCCAGAAGGGAGGCAATCGCGCCCATAGCGGCGATGTTCGAGGCAAGCGAGCACCACTGAAGCGCTACGTTCCCCGCGATGTACTTCTTGCTTTCGCTGACCGTACCGATCAGCCGTTTGTTGATCATCATACGTTGCTCCTGTTCGTTTCTTGAGTTAGCATAGGCAAACTCATGCTCCTGAAAAAAGCGCACCCAAACCGTCTCATGACGGTTAGCGTGCGCTAACGCTCGAGTTTATTATAGAGAAAACAAGGGGACGCGTCAAGCCCCTTTTCGGAAAATACCGCATGGAATGCGGTCAGCAGGCGGGGAAGGACACGCAGAAGCATGCGCCGCCGCCGGGGGTGTCTGTGAGAGTGAGCTTTGCACCGTGCAGTGCGGCCAGCTCATGCGCCACGCAAAGCCCGAGACCGAAGTGCGCTTTTTCACCGCGGCTCTTGTCGGCGCGGTAAAAGCGCTCGAACACGTGAGCCTTTTCTGCGTCGGGAATGCCGGGGCCGTGGTCGGCCACACAGATGCGGACGCCCCGCCCGGTGTTTTCGGCGTGAAGTTCCACCGCGGTTCCCGCGGGGGTGTGTTCGAATGCATTGTGCAGCAGAACGGAGAACAGCTGTGTCAGACGCTGTTCATCGCCCCGCACCGGCGCGAGCGGCTCGTCCGGGAGCGACAGCGTGAGCGGATGGGATGTGCTGTGCGCAAGGGCGAGATGTGTCTCATACAGGCGGATGCACAGCGTGTCCGTCTCAATCTGCCGCAGGTCGGCGGGGCGTGCGCCCGCATCGCCGCTCGCGAGGATCAGCAGATCGTCCGCAAGGCTTGCCATGCGCGTTGCCTCCTGATCGGCGGTCTGCAGGAATGCGTCGGCTGCGGCACCCTGCGTGCTTCGCGCTTCGCCGATGCTGGCGCGGATGACAGCCAAAGGTGCGCGAAGCTCATGGCTCGCCGCAGCGACAAATTCACGCTGGCGCTGCCATGCATCCTTCGTCGGCCGCAGAGCGCGCACGACGAGAAAACGGCTCACGGCATACAGGGCGGCCGTTCCGGCAAGCCATGCAAAAATGTACTGGAGAGTCAGAATTGCCAGCGCCTGCCGGCCCCCGCGCACATCGCGCATCAGCAGCAGATAAATCCCGCTCCCGCTCTCGGCGCGTGAGAGAAGGCGGACGGA
The DNA here is from genome assembly GCA_944386565.1 of uncultured Ruthenibacterium sp. GTDB lineage: Bacteria > Bacillota > Clostridia > Oscillospirales > Ruminococcaceae > Ruthenibacterium. The sequence goes on from CALXBO010000001.1 coordinate 81,970, forward strand.
CATGGCGTCGTAAGCGTCGCCGTTTTCACCGGCTACATCAAATGCCAGCGTTTTCCCGTAAGAAAATTCTCCTTTCGCCGCTTCGCCGTCCGTAAAGGCCCGGGCGTTCGAAATCAGCGCGTCGCGCGGCGTTTCGGGCGTCCATGAGCCGGAAAAATGAAACGGCATGCCGTTGTCTTCGATATATACGATGCAATCGTACTGGGCTTCCAGCTGTGCGAGCCACAGATCGGAAATCACGGTTCCGTTTTGAAGCCGCTCGGAGACGGAAGAAAATGCTGCAGAGAGCGACTGCTGCTGCGAAAGCCGGTTCTGGCGGCAGGCAAGTCCCCATGCAAACACCAGTGCGGCCAGAAGGACAAGGCTCGTCAGCAGGGTAAACAGTACCGTCAGACGGCGGCGGAGCGCCTGTATCATACGCTGTCCTCCGCTGTTTCAAGCCGGTATCCCGCGCCGCGCACCGTTGCGATCACGACGCGGCTGCCGACCGCGCGCAACCTGCGGCGCAGGAAGTGGATATAGGTGTCGAGGTTCGACTCCTCCACGGCCTGCGCGCCCCAGACCCAGCCCATCAGCATGGCTCTTCCGGCAAGGCGGCCCGCCTGATTCAGCAGGGCTTCAGCCAGATCACACTCCGTGCGCGAGAGTGTGACGGCGCCTTTCGGCCCGGTCAGCGTCAGCTCCTCTGCGTCGAGAACGAGATCGGCGTAAAAGAACTGCCGTCCCGGGGCGGGGGAGGTGTCCCGGCGGCGCAGCAGTGCGCGCAGACGCGCCAGGAGTTCCCGCGTGTCGAAGGGCTTGGTCAGGTAATCATCGGCTCCCGCGTCAAGACCGTCCACGCGGTCTCCCACGCGGTCAAGGGCGGTCAGCATCAGAACGGGCGTTGTCACGCCGCGCTTGCGCGCCGCGCGCATCACGGCGAGCCCGTCCATTCCCGGCAGCATCCGGTCCAGAATGGCCGCGGCGTACTGGCCTTCGCACAAAAGGCTCAGGCCGTCCTCGCCGTCGTGGCACTCGTCGGATGTGTATCCCTCGCGGGCCAGAGCGGCAGTCAGCGCACGGCACAGCGCGCGGTCGTCTTCAATCAGTAAAATGCGCAAATCATTCGCCTCCGCATTGCATTCGGTTTCCATTCTATTATAAGGAAAACATCTTAAAATTGTCTGGAAATCAAAAATTTTTCTTTCAGGATTTTTCAAGAAGGGCAGTGGTATGCTTGATGCAGACAAAATGACCGGGAGGGGTTACAACATGATACAGTTCAGACAACTGCTGCACCGTGCGGCGGCGCTGACGCTTTCTCTGGCGCTGGCGCTGACGACGGCGGCGTGCGCAAAAGGAGAGGCGGCATCCGGAGCAGACGCGTCCGGCGGGCAGTCCGGCACGGCGACGGGACGCTGGGTAGAGGAAAACGTCACGCCCAAAGAGGCGGTCCGCGCGTTCAACACTTCCGTGATGGAAGCAGAAGACGGATCGCTGTATTGCTATGCGACGCTCGAGGAAGGCGGCATCGTGAAGTTCACATCCACGGACGGCGGCAGTACATGGTCGTCCGAACTGACCGGATGGGAAGAAGCTACGGGCGGCGGAAATATTGGATGCATCAATGTGCTTCCGGACGGTACGGTTGTTTTTGCCAGCTATTCGGAGAGCGATTCGCACGCCAGCCAGTGCTGGATTGTCCGTCCCGGTGAGACGCCGCAGCAGGTGGACGTGTCCGGAGTAGGGCAGTATATCACGAACCTTGCCCTGTTTGACACGGATACGCTGCTCGTCACGGCGATGGAATGGTCGGAACCGACGGCGGAGACACCGGCGGAGCAGATCGGCAGCGACGGCATGGTCTCCATCATGCGCGGAGCAATCATCGACCTTGCCGCAGGGACCGTCGCGCAGACGCTGGACAACGATACTCTGTACATCATGGCTGCGGCGAACAGCTGCCCTGTGGACACCAGCGCCGGCGAACCGCGGCTTGTGTATCTCAATTTCGGCGACAGCCCCGCGTTGATGTCGCTGGACAAGACAGGCAAGATTTCCACGCTCTGCTCAGAGCTTGACACGCAGAACCCGGAGATCGGCTCTGCATGCGATTCCAGCGGCAACTTCTATTATGTGGATGGCGGCATCTGCCGCATCGGTGCGGGCGGTTCCGTGCAGGAGCGGATTGTGGAAGGCGCGTCCTTCCATCTCGGGCTCACCGACAGTTACTGCAGGGATCTTGCGGTGACGCAGGAGGGCAGCTTCTTCGCAGTGCTTGGGGTGAAGGAACTGTACCGCTACACGTGGGATGAAACACTTCCGGCAGCAGGCATCGATGCGCTGTCCGTGTGGAGTTTGGAAGAGAACTCTTCCGTGCGCGCGGCTGTTGCCGCCTTTGCGGCGCAGCATCCGGATGCCAACGTCGAATACCGCCCGGTGCTGTCGGACGGCGGCACAAAGGCCGACGCCATCTCGGCGCTCAATACGCAGCTCCTCGCGGGCGGCGGGCCGGATATCCTGATTCTTGACGGGGTGGATTACGAGAGCTATGCGGAAAAAGGGCTTCTGGCAGACCTGTCCGGTATAGTGGATTTGAACAGCATGGCGCAGGAGGTCGTAAAGCCGTTTACCGGCGACGACGGAACATGTTACGTTCTGCCCGCGCGGTTCTCCATTCCGATTCTGTGCGGCAGCGCCGAAGATCTTGCGTCGATCACCGATCTCGGCTCTCTTACACAGGCGGTGCTTGCCTGCTCTCCGCAGACAGTTTACGACCCGGAGGACGACGCCTATTACAACGAGCTGTCCGAATCCGAACGCTATGCGCTGGGGTTTGTCAGTCTGGAACAGTTCCTCGACTTTACTCTGCAGACGTCTTCCGCGAATCTCGTCTCTGACGGCGCGCTGAATGAAGAGACCGTGCGTGATGTACTGGAATTTATCAACACGGTCGGCGGATATTACGGGATGGGCAGTTGGGAAAAGACGGAGTATTCCAACGGTATTATGGTGAGTGACGGCGACAGCGACGTCGTGTCAATGGGTGACGGCGGCTACACGCACTTTTTGATGCACAATGCCCGGTACGGATGGGACATGATGACGACGCCGTATTACCTCCGCGACGTGATGAGCGCGGGGGAGAGCGCCATCCTGCAGCCCGGCACGGACGAGGGCGCTTACTGTCCGGCTGTGCTGGCGGCAGTGAACGCTTCTTCGGAAAAGCAGGAGCAGGCGGCGCAGCTGCTGGCCTGCCTGTTCGGAGAGGATGTGCAGAATTCCGATCAGCGGGACGGTATGCCGGTGCTGCAGAGTGCGCTTGACACGCGCATCGAACGCGCGTGCGCCGACGGCAAAGCGGACAAGGCGCTGATGAAATCGCTGCTCGCATCGATCAAAACGCCTGTCACCGAACCGGACGAAGAAATCCGCACGTCACTGCTCACACACGCACAGGCGATGCTCACGGGCAGCGAGACGTTGGACGATGCCGTCGAGGGGGTTCGCAATGACCTTTCGCTCTATCTTGCGGAACAGCAGTGAGACGCGCGCAGCCGCGTGTTTCCTCGCGCCCAGTGTCTGCGGCGTCATACTGTTCGTTCTCTGGCCCGTGTGTGAAACGGTGCGCCGCAGCTTTACGGATGCGCGCGGCGCATCGTTCCAGGGGCTCGCCAATTATGAATCTGTGCTCGGAAACAGTGCGTTCCGTCTGGCCGCGGCCAACACCGCGCGCTTTCTGTGTATTTGCATGCCGCTGCTCCTCGCGGGGAGCCTTGCGCTGGCACTTCTCGTGCGCGCGGTGCGCCGCGGTGCACGCACATTCCGCACACTGTATCTTCTCCCGATGGCCGTGCCGGTCGCTTCCATTGCGTTCCTCTGGAATGTGCTCTTTCATGAAAACGGCCTGTGCAGCCGGGTATTACAGGCGTGCGGGGCGCAGCCGGTGGACTTCATGGGCACGGGCGCGGCGTTCTGGGTGCTCATCGGCACGTATCTGTGGAAAAACAGCGGCTATGACATGATCCTCTGGATCGCCGGGCTCGACGGCATTGACCCCGGCTATTATGAAGCCGCCGCCGTGGACGGAGCCGGCACGTGGCAGATGTTCCGGCGGATCACGCTTCCCGCGCTGCGCTCCACGCTCTGTTTGACGGCGGTGCTCAGCCTCATCAACAGTTTCAAGGTGTTCCGCGAGGCGTATCTCGTTGCGGGCGCGCATCCGCACGAGAGCATGTATCTTCTGCAGCATCTGTTCAACAACTGGTTCGAAGCGCTCGATATGGGGCGGCTCACGGCGGCCGCCGTGCTGCTTGCGCTGGCGCTTCTGATTGTTCTGGCAATTCTGCTGCGGCTGGGGAGGGAGGACGCATGAAACGTTCGTCTCCCGTTGCATTTGCCCTTCTGGCACTGGCTGCGCTGCCCACTCTCTGGGTTCTGTGGTTCCTCATCTCGGGGGCGCTCGCTCCCGAAGACGAGATCCTCGCGTTGTACGGCCCCGTCCTTACCGAAGCGGAGGGAACGGCGCGCTGGACGCTGCTGCCGAGCTGGCCGACGCTCCGGCCCGTCGTGCGTCTGCTGCTCGACACACCGGAGTTTTTCGCCATGTTCTGGAACTCGTGCGAACAGAGTTTTCCACAGGCGGCGGGGCAGATCCTCGTGGGGGCTCCGGCGGCGTGGGCGCTGTCGCGCCTGCGCTTTCCGGGGCGGAAATTCCTCTTCGCAGTGTATATGGCGCTGATGGTCCTGCCGTTTCAGGTCACGATGGTGGCCCATTACATCGTGCTCAGCCGCCTGTCGCTGATCGACACGGTCTGGGCCGTCATTCTCCCGGGCGTGTTTTCCACATTTCCCGTGTTCATCATGAAAAAAGGGTTTGACGCCGTGCCGCATGCGCTTCTCGAATCGGCCGCGCTCGACGGCGCGGGCCACGCGTGCATTTTCTTCCGCATCGGCCTGCCGCTTGGTGTGCCGGGAATCCTGTCTGCATTTGTGCTCGGATTTCTGGAGGCGTGGAACGCCATCGAACAGCCGATGGTGTTCCTCGAGAGCGCCCGGCTGCGGCCGCTGAGCCTGTATCTGACGGATATTTCCGCCGCGGACGCAGGCCTTGCGCTGGCCGCCAGTCTTCTGATGCTGGCGCCCGCGATGCTGATTTTCCTTTTTGGGCAAAAATATTTGGAGCTGGGCATTCAGGCCAGCGGATTAAAGGATGTCTGATCGATGCAGTTTACATGGATTCGCGCGCTGCCGCATCTTTTTGCGGACGATGCGCGCCAGCGCTCGGCGCTTGTGCGGACGGTGCGCTTTTTCGCGGCGATGCTTGTGCTGACGCTCGTCGCGCGCGGTGCGTCCGGCGCTTCTCTGCCGGTCGTCACCACCGCCGTTCCGTCGCGCGGGACGGTCGTGCAGTCCGTCACGGCGCAGGGCTCGCTCGCAGCGCAGCCCGGCGGAGTGCTCACAGCACCGGAGGGGCTCACGGTCAGCCGGGTGCTCGTTCAGGTCGGTCAGACCGTCGCTGAGGGCGACGCCGTCGCGGAACTGGATGAGGACTCCGTCAGCCGTGCGCTGGACGAAGCAAAAGCGGAGGCGGCGCAGCTCTCCGCGCAGCTCTCCGAACTGACCGCCACCTCCGCTCCCGATTCGGGGAGTGTGAACGCCGCCCGTCTGGCGCGCGATCAGGCTCAGGAGAACTACAACGCGGCGGATTCTTCCACGGCACAGGAAGTCGCGGCGGCACAGTCGGAGCTTGATGCCCTGCAGTCGGAACTCGACTCCATGAAAGCTGACCCGGCAACGACGCCTGAGGCGCTGACGCAGCAGCAGGGGCTGGTGGACGCCGCGCGAACCGCACTCGAAACAGCGCAGAAAACGCGCGACGATACGCTGCGCTCGCTGCGGCAGGCGCTGGATTCCGCGAATTTGTCCTGTTCGCAGGCGGAGTCTGCCTATGCGGCAGCTTCCGAGTCGGCCCGGCGCACGGCGCAGTCCAATGAGGCGGAAGCGAAGAGCGTCCGTCTTTCTCTTGAGACGGCAAACGAGAGGGTTGCCGAACTGGAAGATATTCTGAACGCGGGGTGCGTCCTGAAAGCGGATGCCGCCGGGAGCGTCCGCACACTGGACCTCACGCCCGGTGCGGAAACGCCGTCCGCCATTGCGCAGCTGACGGATGCGTCCGCCGGGTTTGTGCTCACGGCTGAACTGACGGAGGAGCAGGCGGAGCAGTTGGCCGAGGGCAGCGCGCTCACGGTGCGTCAGGAGGAGAAAGAGGGAAAGGCGACAGTCGCATCTCTGGAAAAATCGGAGAGCGGTGTTCAACTGACGGCGTACCTCCCCGCGGATGGCTGGAAGACGGGGGCCGTCAGCATTTCAGCGGAGCTGTCCAGTACGACCTATGACATGACGCTGCCGTCTTCGGCACTGTATGAGGACAATTCCGGCCCGTTTGTCTATGTCATTGAGGAGCGCTCCACCGTGCTCGGGCTTCAGTACGTTCTTGTCCGCACGCCCGTGACGTGTCTGGAAAACAACGGTACGACAGCCGCAGTTTCCAGCGTGTTCGCCCCGTCGGCGAAAGTTGTCGTCAGCGCCACGCGCACCCTGCAGGAGGGCGCGCGGGTGCGTCTCGCATGAGCCGCGTGCGCGGCGCAGCGCTGTGGCTGCTCGCGGCGCTGTGCGTATGGGGTTCGTTTCAGACTTCGGCGCGCATCGCGCTTCGATATCCGGGGCTCTCTCTCCGGTATGATGATCCGGTGGACGCCCGGAGCGTGCGTCAGGCGCTGGAAGACGCCCCGGAAGAACCGACGCCCGCGTTCTGGACGGAACAAAACGGCGCGGTGCAGACAGAGTTCCGCGCATCGGAAGCGCTGTGCATCGGCGTGTCGGGCGATGCGTCGCTCGTCTGGCCGGAAAGATTCCTCAAAGGAGGATGGTTCGGCCCGATGGCGGAGAGAATGTGCGCCGTGTCCCGTCAAACGGCGCTCGAACTCTTCGGCAGTATCGACTGCATTGGTCAGACGCTGACGCTGGACGCAGAGACGTATACCGTCAGCGGCGTTTTCAAGGGCAAAGAGAGCGTGGTCGTGTATTCCGCCCCGGAGAGCGCGGAGTTTACCGCCATCGAGCTGACCGGTGAAGGGGAGAATCCGCGAGCCGATTCGCTGGCCTTTGCCGCGGCGGCAGGCCTGTCCGAGCCGGATGACATTGTGTACGGCCGGGCGATGGCAAAAATCGCACGCACCGCGGCGTGGCTCCCTTTGACCCTCGCAAGCCTGCCGCTCTTTGCTGCGGCATGGCGAGCGCTGCGCAGACGCATTCCGCGCTCCGTGTGTCTTTTTGCGCTTGCGTTTGCCGCAGCGATGATCCTGCCGCCGGTTCTGAACGCTGTGCCCGGATGGCTCATTCCGTCACAGTGGAGCGATTTTTCCTTCTGGCCGTCATTGGTCGAAGCCGCTGCGGAGCGCTGCACGGAGTGGTTCCGTCTTGCGCCTTCGTCGCGGGACGTGGAGATGAAGTGTCTGCTGATAGCACAGGCTGTCTTCTGCATTGTGTCGACGGCTGCAGTGTTGCGCAAACGTGCCGGAAAAAGCTCATGATATGAGAAAAGCCCGGACCGCAGTGTGCGGTCCGGGCTTTTGATATTGGGCGGCAGAAAAATGTGCAGACGGTGTCAGGGCTGCAGCGGCATACCGAGAAGGCGCTCCAGTTCCCGGCGGTACAGGCGATTCGGATAGCTGCGCGATTCGAAGAACAGATCCGCCATATGCTGCGGCAAAAAGAGGGGAAGAAGTTCCCGAAGTTCCGCTTCCATCTCGGAAAGAATGCGGTACTGCTTCGGCGCGCGTTCCCGCAGACAGTCCAGTTCCACGCTGCTGTCCGTGAAGAAATCTCCTCGGAATGCGGAACAGTTGATGAGCACGGCATCTTCCATGCGGTACATCAGGTCGATGAGGCGGGCGATGTCGCGGTGCCGGGTGATCTTGGGAAGGTACGCGCCGATCAGTTTGTAATAATCGTAACGGCGCTCGTCACCGCTGACGATGCAAACGTCATAGACCCCGTGGTACACTCCCATAAAGCGCTCCCAGAATGCATGGCTGTCCGCGCGGAGATTCCAGCAGCGGTCCGCCGCATAGAATGCCGTGTAGCGGCTCGTCTCAAAGAGCCCGTAAGGGTTTCCGTGCGAGAACGTGCTGCACCAGTTCGTGTTGATCATGCCGTCGCACCGGGTCTTCGAGATCAGCTCGCACCATGCGTCAACGTTCCGCAGACGCTGCTCGACGCGGGGATAGTTCTGCATGCCGCACCGGTCGTATGCGCGGACGGAGCAGCAAGGAATGGTGCGGATGCCGCGGGCGTGAAGCGCTTCCATGAGCGGAGGTGCGTCTGTGTTGACGGTCTCCGGGCTGTACAGCCAGACGGCCACAACAAGATCGCGGTCGAGCCGGGAGATCGCGTCAAAGGTTCCGGCGTCATTCTGTGCACCGGTCAGCATATCGTGCCACACGATGGGCGTTTTCCCGAGAGATTTGACTTTCTGTGCGAGGCGGTTGATGTAATCGACGGCGATGCGGGAGCGGGAAAGGCCGCTCTGACGGCATTCCGGGCTTTGGCCGAGACTCCACACTTCATCGCATCCGAGATGCAGATAGCGGCTCTCCGGATGCATTTCGGCGGTCTCTTCAATGAGCGAGGCGGCCAGCTCAAACGAGCCCTCGCGCAGCGGGCACAGTTCACCGGGTGCGTCCGGAACTTCCCGCAGGTGTCTGTACTCCGGGAGTTTCAGCGCGTATTCCAGATGCCCAAAACTCTGCTGGAGCGGGATCACGTCAATAAAGTGATCGTGCGCGGTCTGAAGCAGCTGATCGAGTTGTTCCCGCGTCAGTGCATCGAGCGGGTGGCAGAACTCCCTGCGCTTGCGCGGCAGCTTGTCCTCGTACTCGATCACAAGCGTGTTCAGTTTGAAATGAGCCATCTCGCGGATGTACTCCAGAATGCGGCCAAACGACGGAAAGAGCCCGCGCATATCGAGATAATCGCTGCGCACGGCGAGATCGGGCCAGTCCGTGATCTCGAGCGACGGATGGGCGGGAAGCTGAAAATACTGGCACAGAGTCTGGAGACCGTAGAACAGCCCGGCGGCGTCCGTGCCGCACAGCTGCAGTGTGTCGCCGCGCAGGCTGAGAAGGTAGCCCTCCGGCATCCGGACAGGGCAGTTCGGTGCGAAGCTGTTTTCGGAATACAGGGCAAAGTGCCCCTGCACAATGCGGACACTCCGGAACAGCTGCGCCGCGGCACGGCACAGACGTTCATCTCTTTCGGGCATTGCAAGGACGACCGGCGTTTCCGGGCCGACGGTGCACAGACCGGTCAGCCGGATGCAGCGCTGGGGCTCGGGGATCAGAAACAGTTCCATACTCGTCACCTCAATACAGATGTTCGATCGCGCGGATGATCGCAGCGCCGTACGCGCTGTCGCACCGGAGGATGCGGCCGCCGCGCACACCCTCCACAAAATCAGACCACTGCGCGGAAAATGCGTCGGGATACATGCCGGTGTCCACGCGGACATACTCGCCGCCGTAGGTGACAGAGAGGTCTGTCCCGGTGTGAAGCCGGATGGCGCCGTGCGCAAAATACAGCATGGTTTCGTTGAGAGGAACAACGGGATAACCGCACAGAGAGATCGACGCGCTGACGCCGTTCGACATTGTGACCAGCATCTGTGCGCTGCCGTCCACCTCGACGCCCTCCTGCAGATAGGTGCAGGAGCCGGTGATGGCGGAGATCGAACTTCCGGTGAGATAACACAGTTTGTCCAGCGAGTGCGCGGCGTAATTCATCGAGATGCCGCCGCCTGCCATCCGCTTGCTCAGAAACCAGCGCGGCCGGTCCGGCTGAAAATAGTTGGTGGTGCGAAGGTCGGCGACCATGGCGAGCTGTCCGAGCTTTCCGTCCTCCATCAGGGCTTTGGCCGCCCTGTTTTCAGGAATATAGCGCTGCACATGTCCGACCTGGAGAAGAACGCCTGCCTCGGAACAGATTTTTTCCATCCGAAGGCACGACTCGTACGACGTGGACATGGGCTTTTCCAGAAGAATGTGCGCGCCCGCTTCGGCGCAGGCCAGAACACATTCTTCGTGAAGTGCGTGCGGCAGGCTGACGATCACCAGTGCGGGTGCTTCCCGACGGAGCATTTCACGGTAATCGGAATAGGATGCGGCGCCGAAAGGCGCGGCTGCCTGCTGCGCCCGTTCGAGGTCAAGGTCGGCCACGGCAATCAGCTGCGTGTCCGGATGCTGCGCTACGGCGGCGAGATGATTGGCGCTGATCGCACCGGCGCCGATCATTGCAACGGTATACATAGAGCTCCTCCTTTTCCCGGAACGGAAAATCATCCTGATACAGCTCCCGGCAAACAGTGGACTTTTGGTGAGGAAAGGTGTACTCTGGAGAAAGAATCCGCAGCTGTCAGAACACCGGGATCGAACGACGGATTGCAATTTCCGGGCTTTTACAGGTTCATTGTTCCATTTCCCGGGAACTTTGTCAAGCGGCATTTTCGATGCGACAGGAGGATACAGAATGATTCGGACAGGCCTTACTTCAGTGACTTTCCGGCAGAAGTCTGTCGGAGAGATCGTGGACATGGCGGCAGAAGCGCATTTGGATGCAATCGAATGGGGCGGAGACATTCATGTGCCCTCCGGAGACAGAGCCGCGGCCGAGCGCGCGCTGCGCCTGACGAGAGAGGCCGGTCTCTTCGTCAGCGCATACGGCTCGTACTACCGTGCCGGAACGGGACAGGATTTCGACGCCGTTCTCCGGACAGCCGGGTGGCTGGATTGCAGGCTGATCCGCGTCTGGGCGGGCGATACCGCAAGCGCGGAATGCAGCGGGAGTGCGCGCAGTGCGGTCACGGAGGATCTTGCGCGCATCGTTGAACGCGCGGCGCGCGAGGGATGCCGCGTCGCGACAGAATATCACGCAAGGACGCTCACGGATACGCTGCCCTCCGCGCTTCGGCTGCTCGGGGACGTGCCCGGTTTGCGAACGTTCTGGCAGCCCCCGGTCGGCTCTGCGCCAAAAGAAAATCTGGAAGCGCTGGAGCGCCTCAGGGACAGGGTCGAGAGCATCCATGTGTACCACTGGGCTCCCGCGCTGGAGCGCAGACCGCTGAGTGAGGGCGGGCAGGTGTGGCGTGCCTATTTCGAACAGGTGCGGCGCATGGACGGCGTGCACACCGCGACGCTCGAATTTGTAAAAGACGACAGCGTTTCGCAGATGCTGAGCGATGCAAAAGCGCTGCGGAACATCCTCGAACGTCAACCGTTTTGAGGCTGAATAAACGAAAGAAGCGCACAAAAACGGGAGAATTTATTTGTCGGAGCCGGCTGCATTCCATACCATGCCGATTTCTTCCAAAGCGGAAATCTGATGGGGTGAAAGCTGGCCTTTTGCGTATCTCACACGAAAACTGTTAATCCATCTTCCGAGATGATCTCCGTTTTCTACATAGGATTGAGGAATGCGCAGATGTCCATGTTCTTTCCGGAAGAGTTTCAGCTTTTCCAGTTTGTTTTGAAATTTAGCATCTTTATTGTTGACGGGAAGGCCGATTTTGATCAGTAGAGCAGCCCGGTCAGGAGAAAGCGTCCCTGCTGCCATTTGCAGCCGCATTCGTTGCGCCCAGAGACCAAGCGGTGCTGTTTCGCCATGGCCTTCATCCAAAGGGACGATGCAGTGCCCGTGCTCTTGTGCGAACCGGCGCAGTTTGTCACACATTGCATCAAACTGGACATCAGAGTGATAATCAAAGCGAATCCCAATATCGGCAAGCAGAGAGACTTTTTCCGAAGAAAGCAATTTTTTCCGTCCTCTTTTGATTTGTTCCTGAATCCAGATATCATACCGAAGTTCTTTCGGCGAGCTTTCCCTGTCGGGAAGCGTATGATCGTGTTCTATCCAGTAAGAGCGTATTGCATCATAAGTTTTCTGCCAGTTGTGTTCCGGAACATTCCAAATGATATTCAGCGATTCGAGACGGCGGATTCGATCCTCACTCAGCCGTCCCTGACGATATGCTTTTCTCTGCCCGCTGACCCATTCGCATAGGTCAAACCCTCGGGCCAGATAGCCCGGGGGCACATTGGTGTGTCCGTAGTGAAGATAAAATTCTGTCAAATCCTCTAAATGACGCTCCCAGGTGTAATCCAGAAACCCGATGTATTGCTGATTGTCGTCGTTTGTCCGTTCATCCCAATCGGCATACACGTTCTGGAGCTTTTCCAAAAGAGCAGGATCGGGAAGACGGACTCCTTTTTTTGCGCAGGCAGGACAGCGCCGATTGCCGCTTATAAAGTGAGCGGGTGTCACAAGATATACTAATCCGCATGTGTTGTGACGCAGTTTGACGGGAGCGGTTGCTGATTGATACTCGCTCAGAACGCTGTATTCCTCGCCCGTCAATTCGCGGATCTGCGCCCTGAATTCATCCGGTGTTTTTTTGCGGCAGGGGCTGATACAGATGTGATTGCGCCCATCAAGAATACTTTTTGCGGTTGTCCACAACAATTCACCGCAATGACTGCATCGAAACGCATTCTTATTCCCAAACCCCTGAAATCCTTTTCCGGAGTAAGGGTAACCAAGACGTTCAAATTCAGGCAAAAGGTCAAAGAACTTTTGTGTACCGAGATTTCGCCGGGTTTCATTGGCGCGTTCTATACGCATTCGTTCGGCGCATATGGAGCATCCTTTCCGAAGAAGTGACGAAGCGTTCTTTTGAAAGGTTTCACCGCATATTCTGTGCAGGACCTTCACAGGAGTCCGGAGATCCTGACAGGACGACAGAACCTCATATTCATTTGGATATTTGAGTTCAAGATCCTTCAGAAAGGATTCATATTTCCGGCAAATCGGACAGCCGCCGTGCTTCAATAAAGCGGCAGGTGAGATTGAAAAATTCTGGCCGCAGGCCGTGCAGAGAAAATCCGAACGGGAGCGAGCGTCCTTCCCGCTGCGAATCAATGTGATGCCGGGGGGAAGGCTCTCACTCGGATCTGTCTTTTTTCGAGGAGCAGAGGAAGAAGAGCATATCTCCCGACGAGAAAGTTTTGCGGGAGTGTCTTTCATCTTTTTCTGCAGACGGTTTTTCTGTTGTTGCGCTTTTTGACGCTTCTTTTTCTCCCGTTCCAATAGCTGCGGCGTAATACCGTCAAACAGTCCGTCACATTGGGCCTGCCGCAATTTCTGGGAGACCGTACTGACGTGAAGATGTACGATTTCGCTGATTTTTTGCCGTGTAACCCCCTGTTTGGCAAGGGCGATGATTTCGAGCAGAACGGATTTGCTGGCATTTTGGCGTACGGCGGTCCAGTCGATTTTTTCCAGAGGATAGCAACTCAGTTTGGCAGTGATTTCTCTGCGAATCCAGGAAGGATCGGAACGACGACAGTCCAGTTCAACGTAGCTCATGTGAAGCGTCTCGGAGGCGTAGCGAGCTTTTTCGGCGTCGTTTTCCTGAATTTGTTCCAGAGATTGTCCGCTGAATCTCTCAAAAGCACCGGCTTCATAATGCTGCTGTCCGTGCGTTTCAATCAGAAGCCGGCGCTTCGGATCATAAAAGTCGTATTTAAAGCAAGTGTCCCGGCCGTTGCGAACCAGGCGAACCGTATACTGATGGACAAATGCGATCTGCATGTGCTCGAACAGCGCGATGAGATAGCGCTCGGGATAGCTGACTCCGTTTACGCAATACGGACACGGAACCTCCCGCCGCTTGTGAACGTTGTTGATGCTTTTGCCGCGTACGATTTTACCGCATCGCTGACAATAAAAATCTGCTTTGTCATGACATCCGCACGGCCGTTTTCCGGAATTGACGGGTCAACAAACCAGGTTGCAAACTCGGGATCAGCTTCCAGAATCGCAGGATGATTGCACATCTTGCAGGTCCTGAGACGACCGGCGCGAAGATAATCCTCCGAAACAGGGTAGCAGTGCCCTTTTTGACACCGGAGAAGATAATATTTCCGGGATATTTTATCGTTTCCCTGGAGACGCATCGGTTCAACAATAGTCATTGTACCATGCTGCGTCTCAAAGGTATCGCCCGGCTGAAAGAAGTATGACCTGCGATGAACTGTATGGGAGCCTGACAACGTTATCACCTCGAAAAACGGATGCGGCCCGGAATTGTTACCGGATAAATCAAAAAGCCCGGGCGTTTGCCCGGGCTTTGCACTGGAGCAGATGATGGGAATCGAACCCACACAACCAGCTTGGGAAGCTGGGGTTCTACCACTAAACTACATCTGCGGATAACATATTCAGTATACACAAGGCGAAAGTAAAAGTCAAACATTTTTTGCCCGGCTTTGCAAACCCGCGCGGAACGTGATAAGATAAAACAGAATCAGTACGGGAAAGCGGGGACGGGAAATGAAACAGATGTCGGGCGATCTGCATACGCATTCGACGTATTCGGACGGAGCATTGAACGTGAAATGGCTGCCGCGTCTTGCGGCCGCAGCCGGGCTCACGCATCTGGCGGTGTCGGATCACGATACGCTGCTCTCCGTGGAGTATGCGAGACAGAACGACGGAGCGTGCGGCGTGACGCTGATTCCCGCCGTGGAGCTGACGGGATTTGATGAGCGGCGCGGACGCCGCGTGCATCTGCTGTGCTATGCTCCGAACCCGACGGACGAACTGCGCGCGTTCTGCGAGCATATGAAGCAGGCGCGCAATGCGGCTGCGGAGCAGAGCCTTGCGGCGGTCGAAGAGCGGTTCCCGCAGTTTTCCCGCGAGTTTGCGCTGGAGCTCTCGCGCGACGCGGAGGTTTGCTTCAAAGGTCACATCATGCGCGTACTGCTGGAATTCGGCTATACGGACGGGCTGTACCGGGATCTGTACAAGCAGCTGTCGAAGGAAGGCGTGCTGAAAGGGCCGGAATACGTCCCCGTGGAGCAGGTGCTGGACATCGCGCGGCGCGCGGGCGCGGCGATCGTTCTGGCGCATCCCAGTGTGTACCGGACGATGGACCTCTTCGCGGAACTGGCTGCGGCCGGTATGATCGACGGCGTGGAGATCGACCATCCGCGGAACACGGAAGAGGACAAGGCAGTTCTGCGTGAAGCCGCGCGGAAGTACGGTCTGATCGTGACGGGAGGTTCGGATTTCCACGGCCTGCACGCATCGCGCCCCGTGACGCTCGGCTCGCACCGGACGGACGCGGAGAACATCGCGCGTATTCTGGAACTGTCCGCCGCCCGGAAATCATAAGTGACAAAAGAGCGCCGGCCCGTTTTGGACCGGCGCTCTTCGTTCATTCTCAGTGATTGGCCAGACGATAGACCTCCACTGCGTCCGCCTTGTGGAGGGGACGGAAACTGCCGACGATGAAGGTGTCGCCGCGGGTGGCCTTGTCAGCCATGTCCTCCAGAACGGCGTCCTCCAGAACGCCCACGCCGAGTTCGGTGAAGCAGATGGGCATGTTCAACTCGCGGAAATACGCCTCCGTCGCTTCGATTGCCGCGGGCGCAGCGGTCTCGGCACAGGTGTCGGAAATTCCCCACACGTTCTGGGCGTACCGGACAAACCGCTCGGGATGCGAGCGCCAGGCATACCGGGCCCACGCGCCCCACACGGCGGAAAGGCTCGCGCCGTGCGCAACGTCGAAGCGCGCGCTCAGCTCATGGCCGAGCTTGTGCGGGGAGAAGTCGGTCGCCGCGCCGAGGCCGGTCAGACCGTTGTGGGAGATGCTGCCGCACCACATCAGTTCGCTCATGGCCTGCGCGTCGTGGCTGTCGCGGAACGCCGTGACGCCGTTGGCAATCACGGTGCGCAGAAGGGCTTCGGCGAACGCGTCCGTCAGCTGGTTGCCGCGCGTGGGCGTGAAGTAGCGGTCGAGCGTGTGCATCATGATATCCACGACGCCGCACGCCACCTGATAAGGCGGGAGCGTGTATGTGAGTTCCGGGTTCATCAGCGCAAAGCGGGGGCGGTTCAGCGGGGAGGAGAGCCCGCGCTTGATGCCGGTCTCTTCATTGGTCAGGACGGCGGAGTCGCTCGTTTCGCTGCCTGCGGCGGAGATCGTCAGAACAACTCCGACCGGAAGAACGGCGGAAGGCGTGGCTGTGCCCTCCCAGTATTCCCAGATATCGCGTTCCGGAGCAGCGGCGCCCAGAGCGACGGCCTTCGCGGTGTCGATGACGCTGCCGCCGCCGACGGCCAGAATGAGGTCCGCGCCGAAGTCAAGCGCCTGACGGACCGCGCTGCGTGCGAAGCTCAGGCGGGGATTGGGGTGAACACCGCCGAGTTCCTGGTGTGCGAGCCCCGCGGCCTCAAGACGCTGCGTCAGACGCTGCAGAAGACCGCTGCGCACGACGCTGCCGCCGCCGTACAGAACAAACACACGGCTGCCGCCGAGAGAACGGATCTCATCGGTCAGATGCTCTTCCGCATCCGTGCCGAAGATCACTTTTGTCGGGCTGTAAAACGTAAAGCTGTGCATGATGCATTCCTCCGTATTGGATTGATACCCGTAGAACGGGCCTGAAAACAGCTGTTGCTTTTATTATAAGAGAATGCCGGGCTTTCATCAAGGGAAAGAAAGCGAAGTGTTCGGAAGCCGGGCGTTTCTCTGAAATGCTCCGGCAGCGGAAAAGCGCAGGAGCGGCCGGGTGCAGCATACTGAAAGAAGAGGAGAGACCCGAAACACGGATAACCGGTTTTGAAGTGCGCGGCAAGATACGAAACGGTTCGGGATACGTGTACGACGGATAATGCAATGCCAAGAATCGACAAAAAAGACAGATGTTTTCGCGGATGCTTTCGGCGCAAACGCTGAATTTACCGCGGTGAATTGAAAGCGGACAGGCTTTTTGTTACAATCAAAAAAGCGATTTTTGTTTTTGGAGGCAAGGAGCATGACGTATTCCCGGAAAAACCGCGGCGTTTGTTCGTCGCTCACCACTGTCACGCTGTCGGACAGCGGCATCATCGAAAACATTGAAGTCAGGGGCGGCTGTGACGGAAACCTGAAGGGCGTCTGTTCTCTGCTCAAGGGAATGGACGCGCAGGAGGCGATCCGCCGCTGCAAAGGCATCCGCTGCGGCATGCGCACGACGTCCTGCCCTGACCAGATCTCGATGGCGCTGGAAGAGGCGCTGGCGCAGGCGGAGAAAAACTGAACCAGCAGACATGAAAAAGGCTCCTGCCCGGACGAACCGGGCGGGAGCCTTTTCCGTTTTGTTCAGAGAAGTTCTCCGTGGCGGCGCACATAGGCTTTTTTCAGGCATGTGGCAACCACCATATACAGAAGGATACAGGGAATGAGATAGGCAAAAAACACGGCCGGGAGCGGAATGAATCCGAGGGAGCGCCCGAACGGCGTGAAGGGGATGATCGTCAGAAGTGTGATGCCCGTCATGGTGAGCAGCGTCACCGGAGCCGCGGCACGGCTCTGCAGGAACGGGAGCTTCGGCGTGCGGATCATGTGGATGACGAGCGTCTGGCTCCACATGGATTCGACGAACCATCCCGCCTGGAACATGGCGATGTAGGCGGTGCGCATTGCCGCGAGCTGAGCACCGGAGAAGTGCGCACCGAGTTCGTGGAAAGGCACTCCGTTCGAGACGAACAGGGGACAGAAGACGAAATACATGAACAGATATGTCGTGAAATCGAAGATGGAACTGGCGGGTCCGATCCAGAGCATGAAGCTGCCCACAGACGAAGCGTCCCACTTGCGGGGCACGCGGAGATATTCCTCATCCACATTGTCCCAGGGGATGGCTGTGCAGGAGAGGTCGTAGATCAGATTCAGAAGCAGCAGCTGGATGCTGGCCATCGGCAGGAACGGGAGCAGAGCCGACGCGGCCAGAACGGAGAACATGTTTCCGAAATTGGAAGAGGCGGTCATCTTGATGTACTTGATCATGTTCGCGTACGTCTTGCGCCCTTCGACAATGCCCTGTTCGAGCACCATGAGATCTTTTTCCAGCAGAATGATGTCGGCGGATTCCTTGGCTACGTCGACGGCCGAATCGACCGAGATACCGACGTCGGATGCTTTCATCGCGGCGGCGTCGTTGATGCCGTCGCCCAGGAAACCGACCGTGTGGCCGCCGGCGCGCAGCGCCGTCACAACGCGTGCTTTCTGTTCCGGCGACAGCTTGGCGAACACATCCGTCTCTTCGGCCGCTTTCTGAAGCTCTTCGTCCGTCATTCGCTCGAGATCGGCGCCCAGCAGCATGTTCCCGACGGGCAGCCCCACCTGACGGCAGATCGTCCGGGTGACTTTCTCATTGTCCCCCGTCAGGACTTTGGTCGAGACGCCGTGTTCCCGCAGCGCGCGGATGGCCCCCGCGGTGGACTCCTTGGGCGGGTCGAGAAATGCGAGGTAACCGAGCAGCACCATGTCCCGCTCGTCCTTGGCGCTGAACGCTCCGGCGGGGGCCGGGTCGCTCTTCTGCGCCACGGCCAGAACGCGGAACCCGTCTTCGTTCAGTTCGTCGACGGTTTTGCGCACACGCGCCCGGAGCTCATCCGTCAGAGGAAGAACGGTCCCGTTCAGATCGGCGTGGCTGCAGACGGAGAGCATTTCCTCCACGGCGCCCTTGGTGACCATCTGCGTTTTCCCGCTGCGATCCTGTACGACGGTGGTCAGGCGGCGCCGCGTGAAGTCGAAGGGAATCTCGTCCACCTTCACATAGGCGGCGGAGAGATCGGTGAGCCGCGGGTCGTTCGCCTCTTCTTCCTCGGTCTTCTGGATGATGGCAATGTCCATCAGGTTTTTGTATCCGGTCTGGAAGTAGCTGTTCAGGTACGCGTGGCGAAGAACGCGCATATCTTCTTCGCCCTCCACGTTGAGGTGATATTCCAGCATGACGCGGTCCTGCGTCAGCGTGCCGGTCTTGTCGGTGCAGAGAATATCCATCGCGCCGAAATTCTGAATGGAATTGAGATTTTTGACGATGGTGCGCTTCTTGCTCATGGAGACTGCGCCTTTTGCAAGGCACGTCGTCACGATCATGGGCAGCATCTCCGGCGTGAGGCCGACGGCGACGGAGATGGCGAACAGGAACGCGCCCACCCAGTCGCCCTTGGTGAGCCCGTTGATGAAGAACACAACGGGGACCATCACGAGCATGAAGCGGATGAGCACCCACGACACAGCATTGACTCCTTTGGTGAAGCTGGTCTCCACTGCGTCCGTGGCAACAGCGCTTGCCATCGAGCCGAAGAGCGTGGAATCGCCCACGGAGACGACAACGGCGCTCGCGCTGCCGGAGACGACGCTGCTGCCGAGAAAGGCGATGTTCTGGTAATCCGTCAGGTTCTCGCGCACGTCGCTGGTGAGTGCGAGCTTTTCCACCGGCGCGCTCTCGCCGGTCAGGCTGGCCTGGCTGACAAAGAGGTCTTTGGCCTCCAGAATGCGGACGTCGGCCGGGATCATGTCGCCCGCGGACAGGTGCACGATGTCCCCGACGACCACCTCGTCGAGCGGGATCTCGGCGCGGGGCTGGTCGGCGCGGTCGACCGTGCAGGTGGTCGTGATCATGGCGAGCAGCTTTTCCGCGGCGCTTCCGCTGCGCGACTCCTGCACGAAGCGGAGCGTGCCGGAGATCATCACCATTGTAACGATGATGACGACGGTGAGAAAATCGAAGTCCTCCGGAGAACTGCCGAACAGCGACAGGGCGGGGAAGATCATGTCTGTGACGGCCGACACAATGGCGAGACAGAACAAAATCGCGGTGAACGGATTGATGAAAGCTCCGGCAAGACGTCGGGCAAGCGTCTGCTTTTTTTCGTGCGTCACGCGGTTTGCGCCGTACTCGGCCCGGCGCTCGGCGACCTGATCTTCGGACAGCCCCCGCATCGGCGTTTCCAACTGCTTGAGCACGCTGCGGACGGAGTGCGTCGCGGTGTCGTGAATGCGCTGTTCGCGCGCCTGACGCAGCGCTGCGGTCTGCGGCTTCATTTCGTTGTTTGTTTTGTTCCGGAACATTGGCCCGAACCCCCTTTGTCAACAGGATCTGCGCGATTGCGCATCTCACAGTATACAGAGTGCGTGACAAGAAGCCCATGACCAAATCCTTGCGATTTTCTTGCGACAGAAAACAGCGGCCTTTCGTAAGAAAGGCCGCTGTTTTAGGCTCAAGGGGCGTCGGAAAATTTGTACCCGATGCCCCAGATGGTCAGGATATAGACGGGATCGTCCGGGCACGGCTCGATCTTTTTGCGCAGCTTCCGGATGAACGCCATGATGTTGCTGTCGTCCAGCAGATATTCGCCGTCCCACACGGCGTGATAAATCTGCTCTTTGGTGAAGACTTCGCCGCGGTTGCGCGCCAGAAAGCAGAGAATGTCAAACTCCTTCGGCGTCAGTGCGATGAACTCGCCGGCGCGCGTGACGGTGCGGGAGCGCGGCGAGATCTCCAGATCGCCGCAGCGGATCGGAGCGTCCGGCACGGCGCAGACGCTGGCTTCGCCGTCCAGTTCCAAAAGCAATGACCGGCTGGAACCGTCGAGCAGAGAGCGCAGGCTCTCCAGCAATTCCGCCGAACCCGGAACTTCGGGTGGCGCGGCGCGCAGCTTTCCGCACATCCATTCCGCCAGGGAGGGCGCGAGCGTGGCAAAATCGATTTTCTGTTTCATGCGCTGCGTCCTCCTTTCAGATCAGTTCCCGAAAACGCCGGACGTAGATGGTTTTGGCTGCGGTCACGACGGAGAGATACACCAGCACGACGGCGGCGAGAAATGCAAAATACATCGGCGGCATGGCGGTCAGCCCCAGAATCCCGCCCAGAGGCGTGTAGGGCAAAAGCGTGTAGAGTGCGATGCCCGCGCCTGTCACGAACAACACGGGCGGCGCGGGACGGCTCTGCACGAACGGAAGACGCCGCGTGCGCAGAAGATGCAGGATGAGCACCTGCGTCCACATCGACTCCAGAAACCAGCCGGTCTGGAACAACGCAATGAAACTCTGCTGCGCCGCCGCTCCGAGCGACGTGAACGGACCGCCGCACAGAGCCGGGCAGAAGACGAAATACAAAAAGGCGAACGTCGCAAGATCGAACACGGTACTGATGGGGCCAAAGAACCGCATGAACCGTCCGAGCGTCCGGCCCGACCACGGCCGGGGATGGGTGAAAAGCTCTTCGTCCACGGAATCCCACGGCAGCACGAGACACAGCATGTCGTACAGTAGATTCAGCAGCAGAAGCTGAATGGACGCCATCGGGAAAAACGGCAGGCAGACGCTGGCCGCGACGACGGCCATGATGTTCCCGAAATTGGACGAAGCCGTGATGCGGATGTACTTCGACATGTTCACGAATGTTTTGCGCCCCTCGCGGATGCCTTCTTCCAGAACGCCGAGATCCTTGTGCAGCAGGATCACGTCCGCAGCGTCGCGCACCGTCTGCGCGGCGCTCTCGGCCGAAATGCCCACATCGGCTTTCCGGATGGCGGGCAGGTCGTTCATGCCGTCGCCCAGAAAACCGACGGTGTGGCCGTTGTCCTGCAGCACTTCCACGACGTGCGCTTTCTGACGGGGTGTGAGCTCTGCGAACACGGTCGTGCGCTCAACGGCCGTCGGGAGTTCATCATCCGTGAGTGTTTCCAGTTCCCGGCCCGTCATGACCGCGTCGGTGGCGATGCCGACTCTTCGGCACACCGAGAGGGAAACACCGAGATTGTCTCCGGTGAGCAGCTTGACCGGAACATTCAGGCGGCGGAGCTGTTCCACCGCCTGCGCTGCGCTGCGCTTGGGCACGTCGAAGAACGTGAGATATCCGAGCAGCGTGAGACCGTCCGCATCGCCCGGAGCGATGCTCGTGTGGGATGTGCGGCGGTAGGCGACGGCGAGCACTTTCATGCCGTCCTCCCGCATTTCGTCCACCACGGCGGCCACATGGCGCGCAGCGTCGGGCGGCATGGGTTCGACTGTTCCGCGGTAGTCGGTATACCGGCACAGGCGGCACACTTCGTCCACGCTGCCCTTGACGATGAGAAGATTTTCGTCTCCGTCCCGGACCAGAACACTGGCAAAGCGCTTTTCATAATCGAACGGCGTCTCGTCCAGCTTGGCGTGGCGCTGCGCCAGAGCGTCGCAGTCCGCGCCGCGGCCGGGAAGTTCACGGAGCCGCAGAATGGCCTGATCGAGGTGGTTTGCCATTCCCGTGTGGTACAGGCTGTTGAGATATGCGTATTCCCACGTGCGGGTGCACTCGTTGCCGAGAATGTCGGTGTAGTATTCCAGACGAATCTCATCGCGCGTCAGAGTGCCCGTCTTGTCCAGACACAGTACGTCCATGCTGCCGAATCCCTGCATGGCGTTGATGCTCCGCACGATCGTGTTTTTGCGCCCCATGACGGCGCTTCCACGGGAGAGACACGCATTGATGACCATCGGGAGCATTTCGGGCGTCAGCCCCACCGCGACGGAAAGGGAAAACAGGAAAGCCTGTCCCCAGTTTCCCTGCGTCAGCCCGCTTGCCAGAAAGACGAGCGGAACCAAAACGGCCATGAAGCGGATGAGCACCCATGCGATCGAATTTGCACCGCGGTCGAATCCCTTTTTGCCGGCCCCGGCGGGCAGATCGAGCCCGCCGAATACGGTGGAAACACCGACTGCCGTCACAATGCCCTCGCCGGAGCCGCCGATGACGGTGGAACCGGCGAACACGGCGTTCGGGAATTCTTCGAGCCGTTTCGGCGCGGCGGCGGGCATGCCGGGGCTCTTTTCCAGCACGTCGCTCTCGCCCGTGAGGACGGACTGCGAGACGAACAGATCTTCTGCCGCCGTCAGCCGCACGTCGGCCGGAATCTTCTCACCCGCATGGAAGCGGATGCGGTCGCCAACGACGAGTTCCCCGGCAGGCAGGGAGACCCACTTGCCGCTGCGGAGCACGCGGACATTTTCATCAAAAAGCTGCAGAAGACGGTCCGCCGCGCGTTTGGCGCGCAGCTCCTGCGCGAAGCGGAGCGTGCCGCTGAGAAGCAGCATCGCAAAAATCAGACCGCTCGGCGTCACGCGGCCGCTGTATCCGTCGATGGGGACAAATTCCGTCAGCAGCGAAACGGAGGCGAGAACAAAAAGCACAAGACTGAACGGATTGGCGAAAGAGCGGATGAAGCGGCGCGCAAGCCCGTCCGGGCGGGAACTGCGCGGCGTGTTGGAGCCGAACGCGTCGCGGCTGGCCTGAGCGCGCTTGTCGTCATAGCCTTCCGGCGGTACGCCGAGCAACGCAAGAAAAGCGTCCGCGTCCATGCGGACAGCTTCGGCGGTGCGGCTGCGGGCTGTGTGAGGGTGGTGCATGACGATCCCTCCCTTGAAGTCGGATTCGGCGCTTGGCCGTGTCTTTTATCATATCATATTTTGACGCTGCCGTCTCTTGCGTTTCCCTTGCTTTTCAAAAAGGCTTGACAATTCGAATTAAAACTATTAGAATTCTAACTATTGCGCAGGAAAGGGAGTGTCACAATGGACTATCATCAGCTCATGCTGGAAAACCATACGCTGTTCACAAAACATGTGTTTCACCGCCTTGCCCCGTACGCGCTGTCGAGCGGGCAGCCCCGGGTGCTGGAATATCTTGCGCGCCACGACGGGGCGGTGCAGAAGGACATTGCGCACGCCTGCATGATCGAACCGCCGTCCGTCACGTCGGTTCTGTCGCGCATGGAGAAGGACGGTCTCATTCAGCGCGGTGCGCGCGAGGGAGACCGCCGCTCGCAGTACGTCACGCTCACAGCAAAGGGAAAAGAACTGGCGCAGCGGACGCTGGAGACGTTCCGGGAAGAGGAAGAGTCCGCGCTCGGCGGCCTGAGCGGGGACGAGACACAGACGCTGCTGCGTCTGCTCGAGAAGATCAACCGGAACCTGAAACAGACGCTTTGACGGCGGAAATCAAGAGGGAGGAAGTTCATTGAAAGCAAAACGATACGCAGTCTTTTTGGTCGGGTTATTCATCAGTTCGCTGGCGGTCAGCGTCATCACGCGCGCCGACCTCGGCACGTCGCCGATCTCGGCCATCCCGTATGTGCTGAGCCTTGCGTTCCCGTTCACGCTTGGGCAGTTCACCATCGCATTCAGCCTTGTGCTGATTCTTCTTCAGATTTTGATGCTGCGCAAGCGGTTCCGCCCGGAACACCTGCTGCAGATCCCCATCTCGGTTGCGTTCGGATATTTTATCGACCTCACGATGCTCTTCGTCTCACACATTCCCATGCCGTCGTATCCGGTGAAAGTGGGATTCCTGCTGGCGGGGTGCGCGCTCCTGGCGGTCGGCGTGTATCTGGAGATGATCGCCGACGTTGCCATGCTTCCGGGCGAGTCGTTCGTGCGCGCCGTCACCCAGGTGTTCCACACCGATTTCGGCCTGACGAAAGTGTGTTTTGACGTCGGTATGACGGTCACGGCGGGGATTCTGTCCGTGGTGCTGATCAGCGTGCTCAGCGGTGTGCGGGAGGGAACGGTCGTTGCCGCCGTGGTCGTCGGGCTGATCGCCCGCGTGTTCAAGCAGCTGTTTGCACCGCTGGAACAGATGCTCTTTCCGTCCGCTGCGGCGCAGCGTGTATCCTGAAAAACAAAAGGGAATAAACGGCGCGCCGCCGCCCATACTGTCCGCAGAACCATCACGGGGAGGCGGACTTTTTTGTTTGTGTTCAGCGATTGCACGCGCCAGACCTGTGCCGTGCTGACGGGCGCCGTGCAGCTGGCGCAGGAGCACGGGCACACCTATGTGGGAACGGAGCATCTGATTCTTGCGGTGCTGCGGTGGGGTTCCGGCCGTGCAAAGGCGGCGCTGATGCGCAGGAGGATCTGGCCGTATGAAGCCGAGCGAGCTCTGCTCGGAGAACTGCCGACAGGCGAGCCGACGCAGCTCACGCCGGATGATTTCACGCCGGAACTTGCCAGAAGCGTGGAGCTTGCCGCCGTGGACGCGGCGGCGTCCCGCGCGCGCGGCGCGTCGCCGGAACATCTGCTTGCCGCGGTGCTCGAACAGCATCAGTCGGGGGCGGCAAGACTTCTGCGGCGCATGGGTGCGGAACCGGCGGCTGTCGTCGCGGAATGCAGAGATTCTTCTCTGGCTGCGCTGTCCGCACCGCCGAAAGGCATTTCCGCACCGCGAAACGCACCGCACACGTCAGCACAGTTCACGCAGGACTTCACCCGCATGGCGGCCGAGGGCCGGTTCGACCCTGTGCTCGGCCGCGACGAGGAACTGCGCCGCATCGAGGAGATTCTTCTGCGCCGGCAGAAAAACAATCCCTGCCTCGTGGGGGAGCCGGGTGTCGGAAAAAGCGCGCTCGTGGAAGAGCTGGCGCGGCGCATCTCGTCGGGCGAAGCCCCCGAAGCGCTGCGGGGCCGCACGATCCTCTCCCTCGATCTGACGTCGCTCATCGCGGGCACGAAGTACCGGGGCGATTTCGAGGAGCGGTTCCGCTCGGTGCTGACGGAAGCCGCGCGCAGGGGAAACACGATCTTGTTCGTGGATGAGATGCATGCGCTTGTGGGAGCCGGGGCCGCCGAGGGCGGCATCGACGCGTGCGACGTACTCAAGCCGCTGCTCGCACGCGGCGGCGTGCAGGTCATCGGGGCGACGACGCGGGAGGAATACCGGCGGCGCATCGAAAAAGACGGCGCGCTGGCGCGCCGGTTTGCACGCGTTGCGGTGGAAGAACCCACGCGCGCGCAGGCGCGCGCCATTCTGGAAGGGCTCGCTCCTCGGTATGCCGCATACCACGAGGTCACGGTCGAACCCGCCGCGCTCGACGCTGCCGTGGAGCTCTCCGCGCGGTATCTGCCCGACCGCTGCCTGCCGGACAAGGCCATCGACCTTCTGGACGAGTCGTGTGCGGCGGTGCGCCTGACGGGAAGAAAGAGCGTGAACGGCGACGATGTGGCAGCGGCGTGCGCGCTGCAGAGCGGCGTGCCGAAAGAAAAGATCACGGCCGATCGCCTGCCGTCCCTCGCCGCACTGGAACCGGCGCTCGCACGCCGCGTCGTCGGCCAGCCGGACGCTGTACAGACGGTCGCCGCGGCACTCCGGCGCGCGTCGCTCGGCCTCGCGGACGGCCGCCGCCCGATGGGCGCGTTTCTGCTGCTCGGCCCGACGGGGACCGGAAAGACGGAACTTGCGCGCGCGCTGGCGGAGGAGTGTTTCGGCACGCAGAAAGCGCTGCTCCGGTTCGACATGTCCGAGTATATGGAGCAGCACGCCGTATCGCGCCTCGTCGGCGCGCCGCCGGGATACGAGGGCCACGCCGAGGGCGGACAGCTGACGAAAGCCGTCCGCGCGCGGCCGTATTCGGTCGTGCTGTTCGATGAAATAGAAAAAGCACACCCGTCGATGATGGACTTACTGCTCCAGATCCTCGAGGAGGGCTGCCTCACCGATTCGCAGGGCGCGCGGGCGGATTTCACGAATGCACTGGTGCTCCTGACCTCCAACCTCGGCGCGGCTGAGCTGTCGCGCACGAGTGCCTTCGGGTTCGGCGAAGCGGGGAAGCGTCCGTTTTCCAAAAGCGACGCTCTCGGTGCGGCACGGCGCGTCCTGCGGCCGGAGCTTCTGGGCCGCCTGGACGAGGTCGTTGTGTTCCGCCCGCTTGAAGCACAGGCGCTGGAACAGGTCGCGGCGCGGATGCTCGATGAGCTGACCGTCCGTGCGAAGCAGTCCGGACTGACCGTCACGTATACGCGCGGCGCTCTCCGTGTGCTGGCAGAGCGCGGAGGGCACAGCGCCTACGGCGCGCGCGAAGTGCGCCGCGCTGTGACGGATGCGGCCGGCCTTATCGCGGATGCGGCGCTGCGCGCACCGGATGCGCGCGCGTTCCTTCTCTGCGAGAAACACGGCGCGCCCGCCGCCGTTCCGGTCCGCTGTCAGACGGGCGTGAAAAAGGGAAGAACGGCTTCGGGGCAGGCCGCAGGCCGGGACACAGCGGCCGCACACTGAAATACAAAAGGCAAAAGCCGCCGCCGGATCAAATCCGGCGGCGGCTTTCCGCAGTGCTCTTTTTATCGGTTATTTGGTGTGGACAAAATACTGTGCAGCGCCGTGGAGGATCTCGATGGAGCGCTCAATGCCGAGCTTGCCGGAGTTGAGCGACATGTCGTACGTCTCCGCCGCACCCCAGTCGCTGTCGGCATAGAAGCCGTAGTAGTTGGAGCGGCTCTTGTCCGTCTTTTTGATGAGGGCGCGCGCCGCGTCCTCCTCGAGATTGCGCAGACGGCAGATGCGCTGGATGCGCAGTTCCATCGGCGCATGGATGAAGACCGAGATCATGTTGCGGTGGCCGCGCAGGATATAGTCCGCGCAGCGGCCGATGATGACGCACGATTCCTTTTCCGCCATTTTCTTGATGGTCTGGCTCTGGAAGAGGAACAGTTTGTCGTTGGTCAGGTAATCGTTGTAATTGGTGAAGCCCATTGCCTGGCCCGCGCCGCCCATGGAAAGGGAATACAGGAAGCTGTTCGTGGGCTTTTCATCCGCCTTTTCGAACAGCTCTTCGACAATGCCGCTCTCCTGCGCCGCTTTCTTCAAGATCTCCTTGTCGTAACAGGGAATGCCCAGCTCTTTCGCCAGCCCCACGCCGATTTCGTGGCCGCCGCTGCCGAACTGCCGGCCGATGCAGATGACGAGATGATCGCTCATAATAACAACTCCTTTTCGCGAACGAGTTGGAAACCGTCGGTTCCCGCCTTTATTATAGCACAAAAACGGGGTGCAAAGTTCACAACTTTGCACCCCTTGTTTTCGTCATTCTGCCGTGAAAAATTTCGGAGCCGCCTTATAAAGCAGCACCGCCGCAATCGTGGTGAGAACGAGTTCCGGCAGCATGTACGTGGCGTTGTAGATGAAGCTGTAGAGCCACACGCTC
Organism: uncultured Ruthenibacterium sp.; assembly: GCA_944386565.1. Taxonomy (GTDB): domain Bacteria; phylum Bacillota; class Clostridia; order Oscillospirales; family Ruminococcaceae; genus Ruthenibacterium. Next base: position 109,846 of record CALXBO010000001.1, read on the forward strand.
ATGCCCTTGGCCCACTCGTAGTACTCCTGATAGCTGCCCCACAGAAGAGCGCCGGACAGGAAGCTGCACAAGAAGCGGATGACGCACACAGCCGCGGTTCCGACGGCCACGCCGACGGCGCGGTTGCGGAAGAAGCGGGCGAACCAGTCGGCCGAACCCAGCAGCGTAAACGCGAGGACGTAGTCCAGCATCACAACGCCGATGAACGCGATCACCGTGCCGGCGGGAGGTGCGTAGAAGCCCAGCAGCATCTGCAGCAGCGCGTCCACAAAGCCCGTCATCAGGCCCCACTTGACGCCGTGGCGGAACGAGACGAGCACGAACGGCAGCATCGACAGCAGCGTCACGCTGCCGCCGTACGGCATCGAGAAGATGCTGATTTTGCCGAGCACCGTGCCGACGGCGATCATCAGTGCGCACTCCACCAAAGTGCGCGTGCGGTTATACGTTTTGGTCATGACATGACCCCTCCAAATGATAATGTAACATAAAAACAAAAGTGCGCCCGCGGCATAAAAACCGCGGGCGCACTGAGCTTTGCTTTCTTTGTACAAGACCGGCAAAAACTCCCTACGCCGGCATTACCCGGATCAGGTAAGAAGGGTCTATGACGCCGCGCACGGCTGTCAAATCTAAGCCTTTCGGCCCCCCTGTTTTTATGTCCGTTCTTTATTATAGGCACATCGCATGCCGCTGTCAAGAAAAAATCAGAACAGGGCGAGGAGCCAGTCCGCCGCGAAAGCCGCAACGCAGGCGGCGATGGCCACCGGCAGCAGCTGCGCGCCGCGGTAAGCGAGCACGAGCGCGACCGCAAACCCCACGCAGGCGGAGAATACGCTCCCGGTACTCTCGAACACGGCCGGGACGGTCATCACCGTCAGGACCGCGTAGGGAACATAGAACAGAAAACTGCGCAGGAATCGGTTGTTCAGTTTCTTGCGGAAGAGCGTCAGCGGCAGCATGCGCACAAGATATGTCACACCCGCCATGACCGCGATGTAAGCCCAGATGCCGTACGTCATTCCTCCACCTCCTCGACCGGGAAAAGGACCGCGCCCGCAGCGGCGGCAATGACCGTGCACAGAATGATCGCGAACCCGCTCGAGATCCGGTTCAGAACGGGCAGATAATGCACCGCACAGCTCAGAACGATGCTCAGCGCAACGACTTTCAGCACCGGCTTCACTTTCTTTGCCACGGGCACGACGATGGCGATGAACATACCGTAGATGGCGAGCCCGAGGGCACTTTGCACCGAGGCGGGGAGGAGGCTGCTCGCCACCGCGCCCGTCAGCGTGCCGAGCGCCCAGCCGAGATACGGCGCCAGCATCAGACCGTAGAAATAGCGCCGCCCCACATTGTCCTCGCCGCCTGCGGCCACGGCGTACACTTCGTCCGTGATCATGAAGCTCATCAGAAAGCGGTCGAGCAGCGTCACGCCCCGGTCGAGTTTCTGCGACAGGGAAAGGCTCATCAGCGCGTACCGCGCGTTGATGATGAGCTGCGTCAGCGCGGTCTCAAACAGCGTGCCGTTCGCGAGAATGATGCTGAGCCCCGCGAACTGTCCGGCGCTCGTGACGTTCGTCATACTGATGGCGACGGCCGCCCACACCGGGAGCCCGCCCGCGACGGCCATCATTCCGAATGTGATGGACACGGAAAAATAACCGAGCCCGATGGGCACGCCGTCCCGCAGACCCGCTGCCAGCGAATTGCGGCAGGCGGGCGTCTGCTTTGTCTCTTCCATATACACGTTTCCCCCCACAGAAAACGGGCCGCTGGAACGGCCCGTACCAATTATAATGTCTTGCGCCCGGTGCGGCAGATGTCCCGCAGGCAGCAGATCTCGCACATCGCCTTGCGCGCCGTGCAGACCGCGCGCCCGTGCATCACGCAGCGGTGGCAGAAATCGTTTGACTCCTCCGGCGGCAGCACCTTCCACAGCGCCTTTTCCACCTTCACGGGATCTTTTTCATCCGTCACGAACCCGATGCGGTTGGCAAGGCGGATGCAGTGCGTGTCCGTCACCACCGCGGGCTCGCCGAAAATATCGCCGCGCACGAGGTTTGCGCTCTTGCGCCCCACGCCCGGCAGACGCAGCAGGTCCTTCATCTCGCGGGGCACGTGGCCGCCGTATTCGTCCAGCACCATCCGCGCCATGGCCGCGATGTCGCGCGCTTTGCTGCGCCCGAGCCCGCACGGACGGACGATCTCCTCGATCGCGTCCGCTCCCGCGTCGGCCAGAGCCTCGAGAGACGGATATTTCGCAAACAGCTCCTCCGTCACAATGTTGACGCGAGCGTCGGTGCACTGGGCGGCAAGGCGGACGCCCACAAGAAGCTGCCAAGCATCCTCATAGGTCAGCGTGCATTCGCTGACGGGGTATTCCTGCTTCAGACGCTCCACGATTTCCAGAGTATCCTTTTTTGTGCGCATCGCTCATCCCTCTCTTTCATTCGTCCCATATCATAGCACAAACGCCGCTTGTGCACAACTGCGGTTTGCATTATAATATAAAGTAATTTCCAATTCAAGAGAGGGGTTTTCACCAATGTACAGCGATTTGATGGACACCATCGGCTTTGTGGCCTCGCAGGACCCGGAAGTGGCTGCGGCCATGAAGGCGGAACTCGACCGGCAGCGCGCCAACATCGAGCTGATCGCATCCGAGAACATCGTTTCTCCGGCCGTGATGGCTGCGATGGGCAGCGTGCTCACCAACAAGTACGCGGAGGGGTATCCCGCGCACCGCTACTACGGCGGCTGTCAGTGTGTGGACGTGGTGGAAAACATCGCGCGCGACCGTGCCTGCAAGCTGTTCGGCGCGGAGCACGCCAACGTGCAGCCCCACTCCGGCGCACAGGCGAACCTCGCCGTGTACTTTGCGCTTCTGAACCTCGGCGACACGGTCCTCGGCATGGATCTGTCGAACGGCGGCCACCTCACGCACGGCAGCCCCGTCAACATGTCGGGCAAGAACTACAACTTCATTGCCTACGGCGTGGACGAGAACGGCTATCTCGACTATGCGGATCTCGAGAAAAAGGCGCATGAGCATCATCCGAAGATGATCGTCGCGGGCGCGTCCGCCTATGCGCGCGTTATCGACTTCGAGCGCATCTCGAAAATTGCGGCCGACGTCGGAGCCATCTTCATGGTCGATATGGCGCACATTGCCGGCCTTGTGGCCGCGGGCGTGCACCCGAGCCCCGTGCCGTATGCCGACGTTGTCACGACGACGACGCACAAGACGCTGCGCGGCCCGCGCGGCGGTCTCATCCTGTGCCGTGAACAGTATGCCAAGGCCATCGACAAGGCCATCTTCCCCGGCACGCAGGGCGGCCCGCTCGAGCACATCATCGCCGCGAAAGCCGTGTGCTTCGGCGAGGCGCTGCGCCCCGAATTCAAGACGTATCAGGAGAACATCGTGAAGAACGCGAAGGCTCTGGCCGATGCGCTGCTCAGCGAGGGCGTGAAGCTCGTGTCCGGCGGCACGGACAACCACCTCATGACGGTGGACCTGCGCGGCACGGACGTCACGGGCAAGGAGCTCGAGCATCGTCTCGACGAGGTTCGCATCACCGCGAACAAGAACACCGTCCCGAACGACCCGAATTCTCCGTTCGTCACCTCCGGTGTGCGCATCGGCACGCCCGCCGTCACGACGCGCGGCTTCGGCGAGGAAGAGATGAAAGTGATCGCGAAGTGCATCGCGAACTGCATCTTCCGCTTCGAGGAGACGAAAGAAGAGACGATCGCAGCGGTGGATGAGCTGACAAAGCGGTTCCCGCTGTACGAATAATAAGGAAAGAGAACTCAGAACTATGGCCAGTGTAACCTGTAAACTGCGCTCCGACGTGATGCAGACGACCGTCGAAGTACAGCTGTATTTTCCCACTGATCTGCCCGCGGAAGTGGGCAATGACGTCAAGGGCGTCATCACGCTGCTGCACGGCTTCACCAACTGCGGCGACAGCTGGATGCAGATGACCGCCGCACAGCGCTATGCCGCCGACAACGGCCTTGTGCTCATTGCACCGGACTGCGACAATTCCTTCTATCAGGATATGAAGTACGGCGGCGCGTACCATACGTTTGTCACACAGGAGCTGCCCGATCAGCTCTCGCGCATCTTCCGCCTGCCGCGCGAGCGGGAGAAGAATTTCATTGCGGGATTGTCGATGGGCGGGTACGGCGCGCTGTACCTCGGCCTTTCGCACCCCGATCTCTACGCCGGGTGCGCCTCGTTCTCCGGTGCGGTCGACCTCGGCATGATGCTCCAGTACGGCCCGCGCGAGGCGCTTTTGCCGGTCTTCGGCCCGGTGTTCGGCGAGGAACTGAAGCTTCCGGAGTCGAGCGATCTGTACACGCTGTTTGAGAAAGTGTCCAAACTGCCCGCGGATCGGCAGCCGAAGATCTATCTCTCGAACGGGCTCGAGGACACGCCCGTGTATGAGATCCGCCGCCAGAACGACCGCCTGCACAGCGTGGTGAAGGATCTTCCTCTGGCGCACTACCGCCGCATGGAGTGGACGGGTGTGCATGAGTGGAACTTCTGGGACCGCAGCCTTGTGTATGCCATCGACTATTTCCTTGAAAACGGTTATGCCGCGCGCAAACTGGCCGATTGGCGCTCGGAGCCGACGGTGTTTGACGGCGAAGGGAAGAACGTATGAAAGAGCCTCTGGCACAGCGGCTTCGCCCGCGCACGCTCGGTGAGGTGTGCGGACAGAAGCACCTGCTCGGCGAAAACTGCCTGTTCCGGCGCACGCTGGAGTCGGGCAGAGTCCCGAACATGATCTTTTACGGGCCGCCGGGCGTCGGCAAGACGACCGTGGCACGCATCATCGCGGAAAAGAGCAACATGTATCTCCATGCGCTCAACGGCACCTCGGCGGGCACGGCGGACATCAAAAGCGCCGTGAACAGCGTGGGCACGCTCGGCGCGCAGAACGGTGTTCTGCTCTACCTCGATGAGATCCAGTATCTCAACAAAAAGCAGCAGCAGAGCCTGCTCGAATGGGTCGAGTCCGGTGATATCACGCTCATCGCCTCCACGACGGAGAACCCGGCGTTTTACGTCTACGGCGCGCTGCTCTCGCGTGTGACTGTATTCGAGTTCAAGGCGCTCACAACGGCCGACGTGCGCGAGGGCCTTGAGCGCGCGGTGGAGAAGATCCGGGAACTGGACGGCACGGAGCTGACAGCCGATCCCGACGCTCTCAACGCCGTGGCACTCGCGGCGGGCGGCGATATGCGCAAGGCGCTCGGAATGCTGGATTTCGCCGCATCCGGTGCGCCGGACGGACACATCACGAAAGAGCTCGTCTCACAGCTCACTGTCCACACGGCTGCGCGCTACGACAAGAGCGACGACATGCACTACGACTGCATCTCCGCGCTCCAGAAGAGCATCCGCGGTTCCGACCCGGATGCCGCCGTGTACTATCTCGCGCGCATCCTCGAGGGCGGGGACATGCTCTCGGCCTGCCGGCGGCTGCTCGTCATTGCCGCCGAGGACGTCGGGCTTGCGTACCCGCAGGCCATCGCCGTGACGAAGGCGTGCGTGGACAGCGCGCTCCAGCTCGGCATGCCCGAAGCGCGTCTGCCGCTGGCCGACGCGGCCATTCTGCTCGCCACCGCTCCGAAGAGCAATTCCGGCCACGAGGCGATCGCCGCCGCCATGGCGGACATCGGGGCGGGAAAGGCGTATCCCGTTCCGCGCCAGCTTCAGAACAAGCACTACGACGGAGCGGACGCGCGGGTGAAGGGGCAGTATTACCTCTACCCGCATGACTACGAGAACCATTGGGTGCGCCAGCAGTATCTGCCCGACGAACTGGCGAGGCGCAAGTACTACGAGTACGGCCCGAACAAAACGGAGCAGGCCGCCAAGGCATATTGGGACAGGATCAAAAAGTAAATCCGCGTTTGAAACAAGGCGCTGCCGGGTCCGGCGGCGCCTTTTCCGTGCGTGCAGGATTTTTCAAGATTCGTCTGATACACTGAGAGTCAGAACACGGAAAAGGGGAGAACGGCATGGAGAACGGAGGGCGGAATGTCCGGCGCGCGGTATCGACGCGCCGCGCGGCACATCTGCGTTCCGTACGGAGAAGAAAGCGGAGAAGAAGGCGGCTGCTCGGCCTGACGCTGATGTGCTTTGCCGCTGCTGCGGCGTTGTGGCTGGTTCTGGCCGGAGCAAAACAGCCGGCGGACGGTGCGGTTCAGCCGGCGACGCAAAGCACGCTGCCGGAAACTGCCGGGACACCGGAATCCGCGGCACAGGACGACGCATGGCAGCTGGTTCTCGTCAACCGCGACCATCCGCTGCCCGATGACCTCACAGTGGAAACCGTTCAGCTCTCGAACGGAGAACAGGTGGACGCGCGCATCTATCCGGCTCTTCAGGAGATGTTTGACGAGATGCGCGCGCAGGGGCTGTACCCTGTGGTTGCATCGGGATATCGCACGCGCGAGACACAGCAGCGCATCCTTGACGACAAGATCACAGCCTACTGCAGCGAGGGCTATCCGTACGAACAGGCAAAAGCGCTTGCCGAGGAGTGGGTGGCGCTCCCGGGAACCAGCGAGCACGAGTTGGGACTTGCGGTCGACATCAATGCGGACAACGTCAATTCGACCGGACAGGAAGTATACGACTGGCTCTTGCAGAACGCTTGGTGCTACGGGTTCATCCAGCGCTATCCCGCGGACAAAACGGACATCACCGGCATCTCCAACGAACCGTGGCATTACCGCTACGTGGGATTGGAAGCGGCCGAAGAGATCACACAGCAGGGAATCTGCCTTGAGGAATATCTCGGCGCTTAGCAATGGCTGAAAAGAAAAGCTCCCGCGCAGGGAGGAAAAGCAATTTTCCTCTCCCTGTGTGGGAGCTTTTTGATTGGAGGATGCGGTTATTTCCGTTTCGATCCGCCGGTGAACAAGCTCGTGATCGCATGGCCGAAAGCCTTGCACTCGGACACGAACGCCTGCCCGAAACGGGAGCCGAAGCCGGAATTGGAGGTGTTCTGATAGAGCGTGAATCCTTTCACGATCAGAACAAGGACGAGGACGAGCTGCGCGATCGACAGCAGGGCGATGACGATGTTGCCGATCAACGGGACATGCACGGTGCGGAATGCCTGCACGAGGACAGTCGTCAGGATGATCCCCAGCAGATACCGGGCGCAGCGCGCGAAATCGCCGTCGAACGAGGCCTGACGCGCCTGTTCCGCGCGAAGGTTTTCCTGTTCGGCCTGCTGCCGGTTCAGCTCGTTCTCCGCGGCCGACAGGTCGTTCAGCAGCTGCTGGGAAACGGTGTAGCCGCCCTGCTTGGCCTGTTCGAAATAACGGCGGGCCTGCGCGAGGTCCTTCGGCATACCCAGTCCGTAGAGGCTGCAGCGGCCGAGGCCCGCCCATGCAGGCGCCGCGAACTCGTAGCGCGCATCCGCCGAACGGTAGTATTCGATGGCGCGGTCGTAATCGACCGGCGTGCCGATGCCGAACAGATAGCAGTTGCCGAGGATGGACGCAAAGCAGATGGAAGCGGGGCCGCCCATTTCGGAAATCGCCGCCTGATGGGCGTTGTATGCTTCCTGCGCCCAGTAGAACGTCTGAGCGGGATCGCGGTCGTCGCGGACGAGCATATAGTCAGCGATGTTTGCGGCGGCATAGGCGTACTGCACGATCGCGTTCCGCTTCAGGTCGTACTCGCCCTCGGGGCGGGTGCGGGCGGCAGCCTGATACCATTTGATCCCGTTCACAACGTCCTTCTTTGCACCGCGCTCTTCCAGATAGCAACGTGCGAGCAGGTACTGGGAGGACACGTTGCCGGACGCGGCCAGCCGTCCCAGATGCTGCAGGGAATCGCCGGGATTCTTGGAGGAGCACAGGTCAAACAGCGCCTGTGCGAAATCGCAGCTTGCGGCTTTTTCCAGCCAGCGGCGCTTTTCGGGGTTGGAGTCTGCCGTGCCCTCCAGACAGAGATTGGCGTAACTGTACATCGCTTCAATATAGCCGTTTTCTGCGGACGTGCGCAGCCAGCGTGCGGCTTCGGAGGGATTCGCCTGCACCCCGTCGCCGTGATGCAGACACACGCCCAAATAGTACGCCGCCTTGGAACTGCCGCGCTCTGCGGCCTGACGCAGGAAAGGTACCGCCTGATCCGGGGCCTGTGAGAGCAGCGCGATCCCTTTTTCACACAAGTCGTCCGACTCGATCCATGACGCGGCATGCTCGTTGCCCATCAGCGCGGCACACTCCGCCCACAGGCGGCGCCGGGTGTACGACGTGCAGTTGCAGAACAGCCATTCGGCGCGGTCGCTCGTAACGGGCAGCCCGTTCACCGTGCCGTAATTGTCGGCATCGTCATCGAGAAGCAGATTGATCGCGTCCTGATAGACGCGGAAGGTGTGGAGCGTCATGCCTTCCGGAACGGGCGGGGTCGAAGTTGCGGGCGGGAATTGATACAGCGCCAGCAGCAGACGGGCAATTTCGGGCGCGCCGCGGACGATCCATGCATCCTCCACGTCTTTGGCGGGGATCTTGCCGGATTCCCGGGAATCGAGGACGATCTGCGCGCGGACGCGCAGGAACATGTCTTCCGCCGAGTGGATCACTTCGTCGAGAAGAGAGCACGCATACACGGGCTTGGATTCCAGAAGTTCCAGAGCGAGTTCATATTTGACGGATTCGTCGCCGTTCTCGGCCGCGCGCTTCACCCATGTGTCGGCCTGTGCGGCATTCGCCGCGCACCCGTAGCCGGTGCGGGAATAGCGGGCGAGGACGAGCGCTGCCTCGGCGCTGCCGAGCTCACTGGCAAGACCGTAATAGCGCGCGCTCTCCTTCGGGTTTTCAAGCGGAGCCTTGGAGAAGAGTTCGCCCAGCTGCAGGAAGATGCGCTGCTCCTGTTCGGCCGTGTAGACGGACTGTCCGACGTTCTTTTCCGCGCGCTGCAGATAGGAGAGGGCGGATTCGCTGTCGTTCATTGCAAGGCTGTTCTGAGCCATCGCCAGGATGGCAGCAGGGTCTCCCTCTTCGGCGAGACGGCGCTGCTGATAGAGGGGAAGCTCTTCGACGGATGAAGTATCCGCGGCCATCTCCGGTTCGCGGGAGTCGGCCAGTTCCTGACGCGCCTGTTCGCTGCCCGCCTGTGCGGCAGCTTCCAGATTCGAGCGGTACAGTTCTTCGCTGACGTCCGTGCCTTTGCCGAGACGGTAGCACTGTGCGATGGCGTACAGGGCGTCGGCGCTGTCGGGGTCGATTTCGGGATCGTCGAGCAGTTCGTTCAGATTCATTTCCTCATACAGATACATAGCAAACATTCCTCCCTCAAGAAGATGTGGTTTCGCTCATGTCGCTCAGGTCGATTTCAGAGATCGCGCCGTATTCGCGGCGCACTTCGAAACGCACGTCGTCCAGTGTGTCGTACAGGGTGTAGCTTGCGCCACAGTCTTTGAACGAAAGGACTTCTGTCGCGTTTGCCTTCGCGTCGCGGTATTCGATGGCCCAGATGCTTGTATCGGAGATCGGGCACGCGGGATCGGTTTCGATGTTGTCGTTCGTGCGGTAGACGCCGGAGACCTCGAGCGCGATGAAAATGCGGCTCTCGATGCCGATCGACGGCTCTGTCACAAGAACGCACAGAGGTTTGATCGTGTACTGGTCCGTGTACCAGTCGACGATGACATAGTTTCCGGCATAACGGTTCGTCAGAGCATTGTTGACGTCAAACGCGGCGCCGTTGCTGTCTCCGAGAAGCCCGGCCATGCTGCGGGAGGCAAAATCCGCCAGAGAAGCACGGACGGAATCGGACGGCTGCGCGGACGGCGTGATGTAATATTCGTCGGACGAGACCGTGTACGTCATCGAATCGCGCGACAGCTTCATCCGGTATTCATCGCAGGCGGAAGAATCTACTTCGGCGGTGAATGTGACGGTATCACCTGTCGCGAGGTCGTAATCGCGGTCCACGGAGATGCGGACGCAGGCGAGGAAGGGGCTGTCGTCCATCTGGGCGTATGTCAGGCTGATGTCCGGGCTTGCGCCTTCCGTCTTGACCTCGAGAGACGCGAACGGGTCGACTTCTTCGTAGTCGGGAACGTCAACGGTATAGGTGTATTTCGTATCGGAGAGCTTCATTTTATACTCGTCGCACACCGATTGATCCACACTGGCGCGGAATGTCACCGTGTCTCCGTTTTTCAGCTCCGAAAGATGTTCCGGGACAGTGTACTCGACGGACTGCAGGAACGGGGTGTCCGGTTCCCAGCTCACCTCCAGCGAAATGTCGGGGCTTTCGCCGTGGGCTTCAATCTGCAGGGTGGCAAACGGATCGACCGCTTCATACCAAGCGCGGCGCACTGCATTTCCCGCGACGGTCACCAGGGCAATCACGAGAAGAAGCACGACGGCAGCCGCGACGATTTTCCGCCCGGTCTGCACCGAGACATTGGACTGCTTTCCGTCACCGGCGGGTTCATGACGATTTTCTGCCATATAAAACACTCCTCAAACACCAGATTTTTGCTTTCACATTTTGTATCGTGCGGCGTTTGTGCGAAGTTAAAGAACTTTTCGAAAAATTTTTTCAGAATGCGTTTAACTCTTCCGCAAGACGTGCCGATATTACTGTTATCATAGCGCACTTTGAGAAAAAGTGCCATAGATGCAAAGAAAAAACCGCTTGTCGGCCTTTTGCCGTGATGCTATACTGAAATGAAAGAGTCAGGAGGAATTCTATATGGGGGAAAAAGAACTCAAGATTCAGGATGCAACCGAGCGTGCCAACGAACTTTCGCTTTTGTCGCACGAACTGCTTTTGACCGTTTCGAGTTTTCTCCGGAAGTGTTATCTGCTTGCGATTCCGCCCGAACAGTTTGTGGACTTCTGGTGCGCCGTTTGCTGTAAGACCACAACCGTGAAGAATTATAAGGGCAACTCCACCGTCAAGGAGTATCCCTCGATCATAGACCGCCCGGAGCTGACGAAAGGCAGGTTCTTATCGCATGACGTGCAGGAGCAGATTGATAAGATCCCGTTTTCCAGGCTCAACAGCATGGACAATGCGGAGTTCTGCGCCTTGTTGAGAGAAGGGCTTCCCGCCGTTCCGGACGAAGATCTCCGCCGCAACCTGCTGGATCTGGCGGATCTGGCCGCTCTGTTCAAAATGAATATTGTGCTCAAGAATTCCGGTATGGATGTGGACTTCTTCGGGATGCTGCGCAGCCGTTTTCCGCTTCTGAAATCGAAGACGGAAGAGAGATGGGAAACGGAGAACTCGAGCGCGCTTGAGCTGCGCAACCGCTGGGGCGGCCACGTCAACGGAAGAACGTTCCGCTCGCCGAAAAGCAATGTGTGTATTTCCGAGAGCGTGTGGCAGGCTTCCAGCGGCGCATGGCTGAACCTGGCGAAGTCTCTGCGGATTCCGGAGACGGAAGCGGAGTATCAGCGCATCATGGCTGTCCGCGAGAAGGCGAAGAAGCGGATGAAATGCCGGCTGATCCCGCTCAGCGAACTCGCGGAGAAGAGCGGCTGCTATACGGCCGAACAGGTGAAACAGATCCTGACGGAGTACTATCACTATGAGTGCACGGGCGACACGATCTTCTGCAACGAGGAGGAGGCGCTGGGCAGCCTGAGCGATCACGCCCGGCAGGAGGCTCTGCATGCGGAATTGCAGAATATGCAGAAAGAACTGGAGCGGATCAAAGCGGCTGCGCCGGGCAATGCGGAAGCGCTGCTGCTCAAATATCTGCGTCAGAACAGCGGTTCGGTCAGGACGGACCTTCTCGTCGCGTATCAGGGCGGAAGTATGGACCGGCGCACGCTGCAGCAGCTGGCGGAAACGCACAAGATCGTTCTCGACGCCTCTCTGCTCAAACGCCGTGAGGGCCGGACGTTCGTCATGGACGAACTGCGCCCCGCACTCGAGCGCTGCGGTCGGAGCCTGCAGTCGGCTCTGATCGTGGAGGCCACGGCCATGTACAACTTAATGAAGGGGTATATGGAGTTCCAGTCCGCGGGCAAGAAACTCCGGACACTGGTGCAGACGCCCGCGAACCGAGCCGAACGCGAACGGCTGCAGGCACGCTGTGATGAGCTTGCAGGAACAAAAGCTGCCTACCTGTTCGCACGCGATGAGCTGCGCCTGATCCCGACGGGCATCCCCGATCCGCTGCTCGGCGAGGAGATGTCACTGATCGAATACCTGAGCACGCATCCGCTCGACCGCTTCTGCGTTCTGACGTGCGGGGCGACGGGGCTTGTAAAGCGCATTTCGTGCGATCAGCTGCCGCTTGTCCGCGTGGGCCGTGTGCGCAGTGCGGGCGACGGTTCCGTGTGCAGCATTTTCTCTCAGTTCCTTCCCTTCGAAAGCGAGGAGAAAGAAGCGGACAGCCTGAAAGAGGTCTTCGAGGAGATCGAAGAATCCCTGCCCGGGGAGAAGACGCAGCCCGCTGCAGAGCCTGAAGAACCGGCAGCACCGGCGGAAGCGGAAACGCCTGAACCGGCGAAGCCGTCTCCGGAGCCCGCCCCGGCGTCTGAAAAGACAGTGCAAATGCCGCAAACCGGCACAGCCGTCCGCCATGCATCCGAGCCGTTTGCGCCGGATCTTCCTCTCAAGACGATGGATGAGACGCTGCTTCCCCTCAGCCGGGAGCCCCGCGCCGGAGACGTGCTTCGGACGGAAGATGGCGCGAGTGTCACGCTTGTCTCGCCGCTGATGGAGGGCGGCGAAGAGGCGCGCGGCGGCGAGGGCGCCGTGTATGTGGCGAGCCTTCCCGACGAGGTGGCGAAAATCTATTTCGCCGACCATCTGACGGCGGGGCGCCGCGACAAACTGACGGAGATGCTGCGCCACGATCCCGGCCTTGAGGGGTTGTGCTGGCCGACGCATCTTCTGTACAACGACGCGGGCGAATTTGTCGGTTATACGATGCTGCGCGCACCGGAGAGCGCCATGCCGTTCTCGAAATCGGTGCTCAAAATCGGCAGCCCCTCTCAGCGCGGGGCATACATGAGCAAGTGGACGCGGTCGGACCTCGTGCGCGCGGCGCGCGGCGCGGCACAGCTTCTGGCGGGCCTGCACCGCAGCAACATCCTGATGGGCGACGTCAACGCGGGCAACTTCATGGCCGATCTGAACGACAGCAGCCGCGTGTATGCGGTCGACACCGACAGTTTCCAGCTCGGCGGCTATCCGTGCCCGGTCGGTTTTGAGGACTTCACGCATCCCGGTACGGCGGCGCGCCTCGGCGTGAGCGGCGGACTGCGCTTCGGCACCTTCCTGCGCACGCAGGAGGAAGAGGAGTACGCGCTGGCGATTTTGCTGTTTGAGATCCTGTTCCTCGGCGCGAACCCGTTTGTGACGAAATCCGAGATGACTTACATTGAGGCGATGCGCACGCGGAACTTCCCGTACGCCAACACGGGAGACGAGTGGACCGTACCCGACGGCGACAACTGGATGATCTGGAAGAACCTTCCGCGCAAGATCACGGACGCATTCACGGCGACGTTTGCCGAGTGGAAGACGACGAGCGCGCAGAACTGGGCGCAGCTGATGGACACGTATCTGTACAGCATTGAGCACTTCAATTTCAGCGACGAGCTCGCGCCCGTCAAGTACCATGAATTCCACCCGGAAGATCCGGTCTACGTGGACGTCAGCTGTGCGTACTGTCACAAGGAATTCAACGTGCACAAAAAGCGCTATGCGGACCTCAAGCGGTTCGGGCGGCCGGTGCTCTGCCGCGAGTGCACGAACTTCCTGAACCTGCACCGGGAAAGACCCTATCCGGAGCTTATGAAGTGCACCAGGTGCGGCGTGCGCTTCAAGGCGACCGTGGGCGACGCGTTCTACGCCGAAGCGGGCATCGAGCCCGCACTGTGCCCGGACTGCCGCAATCCCGAGACAACGTGCGCGGGCTGCGGGCAGAAGTTCCGCATTCCCTACGATCAGCTGGAGCGTCTGACCGCCCGGAAAGCGCCTGTCATCTGCAAGGATTGCCGCGGCAGCGAGACGGTGACGTGCCAGAGCTGCGGAAAGACGTACGAGGAAAAGACGTGGAAAGTACGCCAGAACCGCAGGCTCGGCCGGGAGCTGTTCTGCGACGAGTGCCGTGAGCAGACCGACGCGGTGTGCGATGTGTGCGGCAAGACCTACAAGTCCGCGCGCTGGCGCATTCTCAAAAACAAAAACGAAAACTGGCCGGGTCTGTGCGAGACGTGCCGCCGGCTGGAGTCCGTGACGGTTCCCTGCGATTCCTGCGGGGACGACGTCACCGTGCCGCTCAAGGTGTTCCGCGGACGTAGGCACAACAACCAGCAGATTCTCTGCAGCACGTGCTACCGCAATTCGTTCCGCTGAGCGCGGCATACTATGACGGGAAAGAAGGGGTTTTATGTCGATCATCAGCGATATGATGCTTCACGATCAGGAACTCAGCAACAATAAGAGCAAGCGCATCCTCATCTGCCTGTGCGTGGACTGTTCCGCGTCCATGCTGCGCGACGGGGCGATGCAGCAGGTCAACAGCGGCATCGAGATGTTCTTTGAAAAGACCAATCGCAGCACGCTCGCGCGCGACGCGGCGGATATCTGCATCGTCTCGTTCGGCGACACGGCGCGCGTCGTCTGTGACTTCGGGCCTTTGGAGAAAGCAATGTCACAGGTGCGCCGCGAGCCCATCCGGGCCAACGGAGCACAGACCGTGCTGGCGGCGGGCGTCAATCTGGCGCTCGACCGTCTGGACGCGCACCTCGCCGAGCTTGCGGCCGTGAACAACAATGCCTATGTGCCGTGGCTCATCATCATCAGCGACGGAGATTCCACCGAACCGTCCGAACTCGTCGGAAAAGCGGCGGCGCGCGTGCAGGAGATGCTGCGCGCACGCCGGCTGAAAACGATGTGTCTGAACATGGGCGAGGGAAGCCGCAGCCTGAATGCGTTCGCAGAGAACGGATCGGTCGGCCGGCTCGAGAATCTGAAAGTTGTGGACTTCTTCGAGATGCTCAGCCGCAGCGTTTCCGAGACGAGCAAACAGGTCATCGAGAGCGGCGGCCCCGACTTCTCCGTGCAGGGATAAAACGGCGAAAGGAGACGAGCGGATGATGAAAACGGCAGTTGCCGTGCGGCGCGGCACGAGCCATCTGCTGCGGGGCGCGCCCTGTCAGGACAGCGCGGCGGGAACGTCGCAGCGCCCCTGTGCGGCCGTAGCTCTGTGCGACGGCGCGGGCAGCCGGGAGCATTCGGAGCTCGCGGCGCAGCGCCTGTGCACATGGGCGGCCGAATGGCTGCCCGAAGCATTCGACGAGCTGTACGCGTTGGAAGAAGACGATGCGGCCACGGCGATTCTCCGGGAGGGGCTTGCGCAGCTGGACGCTCTCGCGATGACGCGCGATGAGTGCCTGTGCACGTTCCTCGCGTTTGCCCGCCATGAGGACGGGCGCTGGCTGATGGCGCACATCGGCGACGGATACATCTTTGCGCCGGACGAAGTGCTGTCCTATCCCGAAAACGGGATGTACGCGAACGAGACGTACTTCTTCAGCGGCCCGCACGCCGCGGAGCATCTGCGCGTGAGAAAGGGCTTTGACAGCGGCGCGACGGCGGTGCTGCTCACGAGCGACGGATGCGGAGATTCGCTGTACGACCAACCGGCAGACCGTCCGTCTCCCGCGGTGCGCAAGCTCTGCCTGGGTCTCGGTTCCCACACGGAGGAGGAAGCGCGGGAGGCTCTTGCGTACAACCTGTCCGAAGTGTTCGCCGGGCGCAGCGACGACGACCTGAGCCTTGCGCTGCTCTGGTGCGCGCCGCCGGAACCCGCTTTTTCCACAGATTTTCCGGGCGAAATGCCTGAGAGGAGAGATCCCGAATGAAACGAATTTATGTGACGGCCGTGCCGCTTGAGAGCAACTTTGTGCTCGAACCGAAATACGCCGAACCTGCGAATTTTTCTCTGCGCAATGCGCCGCGCGCGGCGGCGTTCCCCATCATTCCCGTGCTGGAGGACACAGTGCGTGAGGGCGACAGCGTGAAGGTGATCACGGTGCGTCAGAAAAATGCGCCGGAGAACAGAAACATGGACATTCTCCGCCGGGAGATCGGCGCGCTCGGCCTGCCGGACTGCACGATCTGCGACGTCACGGTCGGCGAGACGCAGGAGAAAGACGCGCTCCTTGCGCTCTTCGGGGCGCTGGTCGATGCGTTCGAGGAAGAGGCGTGCTATTACGCGTGCATCACGTTCGGAACGAAGACGTATCCGCTCGTGCTGTTTTCGGCGCTGCGCTGTGCCGACAAACTCATGCGGGATGTTGAGGTGAAAGGCATCTATTACCGCGAGATCACGCGCAGCGAAGGCCGGGAGACGGGTGCGCGCATGTATGACGTCAGCGCGCTGTTCACGCTGGACAGCATCGCAGACCTTGCGGCGGACGGCGTGACCGGAGATGCGCGGGAATTCCTGCATCTGCTGCTGGACCCCGCGCGCGGCGAATGAGGTGGCGGGATGAATCAGGATCAGCTGCGGGAAGCCATTGAAACCCATGAGATTCTGCGTCTGCCGCCGGAACAGCGCCTTTCCTCGGAGCGCCTGCGCATGGAATTTGTGCTGCTCGTGATGCGCTACTGCGGGTTTGAACAGAAGCTCGAGAAACGTCTCCGTCAGCAGGAGACGGTGGCGCTCGTAGAGCAGGAGGACGAGATGGAGCAGGCGCTCTATCAGAAAAAGGGACGCGCGAAAAAGTTTGATTCGTTCGCGTTCCTCACCGCCTTCAACAGCGCTGTCAAAGGTTACGACGCATCGGCGGGCGTGCCGTTTCTGGGGTACTTCCATTCCATCTACAGCCGGGAGATCGTCAAAACGGCGCAGCAGCAGCGGCGCGTCGTGCATCAGGAGGAAGCGCCGCTCACACGGGACGAGACGCGCATCTGGAAAGAGCTGACAAAGCTCTGCGAGAAGCTGGGGCTCGACTGGAACACGCTGCCCGCTTCCTATTATAAAAAGATCGCCGACGACCTCGGCATGAGTGAGCAGGCCGTGCGTGGCACGATGCAGAAGTGCATGCTGGCACGCCGTCTGACGTCTCTGGATGAGGAGATCGACGACGACGGGAACACGCCCGACGCGGCGGACCCGGACGCCGAAGATCCGCAGACGCGTCTGGAGCGGATGGAGGAGATTTTGAAGGCGGTCACGCGGTTTGCCGATCTGGACGCGAAGGAGTACCCGAAACTGTTTTTCACGAATGACATTCTGGCGCCGCTGCGGGAGAAGAACCCGGCCGTGGACCCCGGCACCTACTGCGGCGTGCTCAAGCGGGTCGAGCCGACGCTGTGGCGCGGCGTGTTCGTGCCGCAGTACATCAGCTTTGTGTTTGCACCGCCGCCCGAGCCGGACTGCGTGCAGAATCTGCTCCGTGCGAAAATGCTGCACCCGCTTCAGGACGCGTCGATCGCCGCGTATAAAAACGTGAGCGCCGCCGCGGTCAGCTACCAGAGAAAAAAGTACGCCGAGCTCCAGAGAAGCTGGAGAAAGGCGGAACAGAAAGCCGTGTGAAGCCGCGCTGCGAGCCGGCCGCGGGATACGATGAGAAAAGCCCTCTTGCGGGAGCGCTGATGCACTCCGCAAGAGGGCTTTGTGTGTCAATCGGAAACCGCGCGCAGCGGCATCAGGCCTGCCCGGGGAGACGGGCCACGCTGTCGCGGATGATGAGCTGATAATCAACAAACACATGATGCGGGAACGTTTCGCTGCTCTCGATCATGCGGACCAGCAGTCGGACGGCTTCGTCGCCGAAGCGGAAAAAATCCTGCCGGACGGTCGTCAGCGGGGGAGAGACGTAGCTCGCGACGGGAAAATCGTCAAATCCGATCACGGAAAGGGACTGCGGAATGCTCCGCCCGGCCTTTTCGGCGGCGCGGTAGACGCCCATCGCCATAATGTCGCTCGAACAGAACAGGGCGGTGATCTCCGGGTGCATTTCCAGAAGCATCAGCACTTTCTGATACGCGATCTCCTCCTGAAAACCGCCGTCTACGACCCATTCGGGATTCAGGTTGATCTGATAATCCCGAAGCGCCTGACAGTAACCGGCATAGCGCTCCGATCCGACGACCGTGTTTTCCTTTCCGTTCACTGCTCCGATGCAGCGGTGTCCGTGCCGGATCAGATATTCCACCGCGCTGTACGCGGCACGTACGTTATCGACTGAAATGGTGTGGTTCCTCTCGCCGTTCAGATCAAGGTCGATTCCAATGCAGGGGATGTCGCTGTTCTGCGCCTGCTCGTAGTAGCGGTCGTCCGTCCGCAGACCCGAGATGATGACGCCGGCCAGATTGTTTTCCCGGCAGAACTGCGCATAGCTCTTCTGGCACTGCATCTGGCTCGTGATGGGGTAGAAGATCACTTCATAACGGAGCTTCTGAATCCGGGTCAGAGCGCCGCGCAGCATCTGAAAGGGCATGATGTCGTTCGGGTTGCTCTCCTCAATACCGGAAATGATGAATCCGAGAGAACGGCTGTTTTTCTGCACAAGGCGGCGCGCCGTCGAATTCGGCGCAAACTGCTTGGACGTCACGACGGACATCACTTTCTGCCGGGTCTCTTCACTGACGCCCGGATAGTTGTTCAGTACTTTCGAAACGGTGGACAGCGCGACCCCTGCCTCGGCGGCAATATCCTTGATGGTAACCATTGACATCCAGCCTTTCTGGTTTCCGAAAATGTCGAAACGAATTGGCTACTTCGATAAAAGTATATCACAAAAACTGGTGATTCGCAATAATTGCAAAAACGTTTTCTATGGATTGTAATAGGGGCAACGAGGCGGAAAACGATTTCTTAAGCAGAATTTGGAAATCGTTTTCTATCTGCGGGCCGAAAGCCCGTGACAGACTTTACACACGAAGGAGAAAAGGGTTATGACGTTACTCACGGCGCTGGTCGGCTACGCTGCCTCAGTGCTCAGCACGATCGCATTTCTGCCGCAGGCGGTTTATGTGATCCGGACGAGAGACACACAGAGCATTTCGCTGGCTACATATTTTATCTTTGTGCTCAGCGTTATTTTTTGGTTCATCTACGGGATCGCACTGCACGATATCCCCATCGTGGCTTCCAACCTTATCTGCATCATCCTGGGCGGGATCATTCTGGCATATAAGGTGATTGATGTGCTGCGCGCGCAGACAAAGCGCAAAATATAAAACAAAACCAAAAAGGAGAGAAACAAGAATGAAAAAGAAACTTGCCTGCGTTCTGGCCGCGGCAATGCTGATGGGAATCCTGTCGGCCTGCGGCAGCTCGGAAGGGTCTTCCGACGGAAAGAAAAAGGAACTGGTAGTCTGGAACGCGGGAATCCAGACCAGCGACACGTCCGGTGAGCTCACCCGTGAGAAGATGCCGGTTTTCGACCTGATCGAAGAGTTCGAGAGCACGCATCACGATTACAAGGTCACGCTGGTCGACTACGACATGGACAACCTGAACAAGGCGTTCACGTCCGCCAACATGGCCAAGCAGGGCCCCGACATGGTCGCGATCTGGGCCGGCAGCACGACGCTTGCGTATCAGGATTACCTGATCGACTTCTCGGAGTATTTGACCGAGGAAGAGCTGCAGGAGTTCGACACGTCCAGCCTGCTGCACAAGAACAACACCTCTCAGGAAGCGTTCATCGGCATGCCTTACGGCCTTGACGCGACGGGCGTGCTCTACTACAACACCGAGATCTTTGAGCAGTACAATCTCGAAGTGCCGGAGACCTGGAGCGAACTGATCGAAGTCAGCGAGCAGCTGAAAGCCGAGGGCGTGACCCCGATGATCATCGGCGACAAGGACGGCTATTGCTCCACGTGGGCTGTCTGCTCCATGCTGGGCAACATCATGGGACCGGACGGCATCCGCAATCTGGCGAGCGGCGGTTCCGTTCCTCTCACCGGTGAGGAGTTCACCACGGCTCTGACGACGTGGAAAGAGTACGTCGACGCGGGCTACACGAACGTTGACTATCTGACCAAGAGCGACGGAGACGCCATCACGGACTTCGTTCAGGGCAAAGGCGCCATGCTGCTCCACGGCAACTGGGCTTGCAGCGACTTTGAGGCCATGGGCGACAAGGTCGACCTGACCCGCATCCCGGCGCTCGACGGCACGGACTACATGGATTACATGTATTCTCAGCCGAACATCAACCTGATCATCCCGTCCTGCTCCGAAAACATCGAAGCGGCTGTTGATCTGTGCAAGATGCTCTCCAGCACGGAATCCACCGAGAAATCCAACGAGGCGCTGTATTCGAAGGAAACGGCTGCCCGCCTGTCCCGCAAGAGCAAGGAGCTCACGGGCGAAGGAAAGAACGTCACCGGCTTTGATTCCATTGTGAGCGGTGAGGCTGCAAACGAGTTCTACAAGCTCGTTCCCACGTATCTGAAGGGCTCGATCACCCTCGAGGACTTCACCGCGAAACTCCAGGAACTGAACTGACCTGATCCGAATCCGCCGGGGAACCGCATGGTTTCCCGGCGGTTGTTCGGAAGTGAAAAGGAGATCACACAAATGAAAGCGAAACACCGCCAGCAGATCGAAGGAATTGCATATGTGCTTCCCGCCATGCTGTTGTATTCCTGCTTTGTCCTGATCCCCATCCTCTGTGTGTACGTTTACAGCACGATGGAATGGGACGGCATGGGCGAGATGACGTTTGTCGGCCTGGCCAACTTTGTCGAGATTTTCAAGAGCGCGGAATTCCGCACCGCACTTGGGAACAACATCAAGTTTTTCATTCTGGGCGTACCTCTCTGGACGATTTTCCCGATGATCGTCGCGGTGCTTCTCCACGAAGAAGTCAAGGGCTGGCGCTTTTTCCGTTCGGCTTACTTTTTCCCGACGGTCATTTCCACGTCGGTCCTTGCCACGCTGTTCAAAACGTTCTTCCTGTATGACGGCCCGGTCAACCGCATCGGCGCGCTCTTCGGTCTGGAACCGTTCGAGTGGTTTGCGCACGGCAACATCGCGATCGGCCTGATCACGATCGCGGTGAACTGGATGGGCTTCGGCAGCGCGGTGCTGATCTTCCTTTCCGGTATGGCGAACTTCCCGCCGGAGATCTACGAAGCGGCGGAACTGGACGGCGCGAAATGGTGGCGTATGCTGCGCTCCATCACGCTTCCGCTTCTGCGTCCGACGCTCCAGTTCGTGATCATGCTGAACATCATGAGCGTGTTCACGGGCATGTTCGGCTTCGTGTTCATGATCACCGGCGGCGGCCCGGGCTATGACACGACGGTTCTGGAGTATCTGTTGTACACCAAGGCTTTCGAACTGCACGATATGGGCTATGCGTCGGCGCTGTCGGTGGTCCTGTTCGTAATCGTAGTGCTTGTGACGCTGCTGCAGAGAAAAGTCACCAAGGGAAATGATGAGGTGCAGCTGTGAAAAATACGGGAAAAGCATCGAAGGTCCTGGTGTTTGTGCTGCTGTCGCTCCTGGCGCTGACAACTTTGGTTCCGATTCTGTACATGTGCGAAGTTACGCTGCTCACCAAGGAAGAGTACATGCTCAATATGTTCTCGCTTCCGAGCAGCTTCAATCTGGAAAACTATCATGTCGTTCTGCAGAACTTCAATTTCGTGCAGATGGTTTTCAACTCTCTGATGATCAGCACGCTGACGGTCGTCCTGTCGCTCTTCCTCACGTCGCTCACTGCGTACAGTGTGGATAAGCTCGCGTGGAAGGGCAAGAAATTCGTCATGGCGCTGATCACCGTCGGTATGTTCATGCCCGGACAGGTTCTGATCCTGCCCGTGTACCAGATCCTCATCTCCCTGAACATGGTCAACAACCGTCTGGGGCTGGTGACGTTCTATATGGCGCTCTCGATCCCGTTCACCGTCATGATGCAGCGCGCAAACATCCACGGCATCAGCAACGAGATTCTGGAATCCGCGTCCATCGACGGCGCCGGACACTTCCGGATCTACTGGAGCATCGTGCTTCCGCTTTTGAAGCCGACGCTCGCCACGGCGGCCATCCTCAACTTCATCACTTACTGGAACGAGCTGCTGTACGCCATGATCCTGCTTCAGAACGAAGCGTACCGCACCGTGACGGTCAGCATCGTGTCCATGACGAACAAATTCGGCAGCAACCCGCCGCTTCTGTATGCGGACCTTCTGCTCAGCGCGCTCCCGGTCATCGTCATTTATCTGGTCGCGCAGAAGCAGATCATCAAAGGCGTCAGCGCGGGCGCGGTGAAATAATCCGCATTTACCGCAACGAACATCCCCGAGAAGGGCAGGAGAATGTATGGAAGAACTTCTTCATGTGGAGCGGCAGTTTGCCGAAGAAGCCGGGCTTGCCATGATTCGCGCGGCGCTGTCCCACCATGACGCGCAGCCGCGGAATTTTGAGGGCGTCCGGGTTCATATGGGCGACTATCTGCCGGAAAACAGCAGGATTCTTGCGTTCCGCAGCGAGTGGGGAAGAGAGTTTTCCCCGCAGTGGTACGACGGAGCGCGGGCGCTTTCGGTCGGCTCCGCACAGGGGCGGAGCAGCCACGGATACAGTCCGTTCCTGTACATCCTGCAAAAGGACGGCACGGCGTGCTGCGCTGCCGTGTGCTGGTCCGGAAACTGGCGCGTGGAATTTGACGGAAACGGCGGCGTGGACTTTGTCCTCCCGCCCGAAATGTTCCGCGGATCGCTGGAGCCGGGGGAGAGCATCGAGCTTCCCGTGCTGCTGTTCGGAACGAATCCGGGCGGCATGGACGCGCTCTGCGGCGGGATTGCCGACTGGCTCGAAACGAACTGGATGCCGCCGAGCCGCATTCCGGTGCCGACGGTGGAGTGGAATCACTGGTGGACGTATGAGGACGTCGAGATCAACGAGACGGTCTTTCTGGAGAATGCGCGGGCCGCAAAGCAGCTCGGCGTGACGCTGTGCACGCTGGACGCGGGCTGGTTCGGCAACCCGGATGCCGACGATCACTGGACGCAGTGCCGCGGCGACTGGGACTGTGTAAACCATAAACGTTTTCCGCACGGGCTTCGGTGGCTGTCCGAGCAGATTCACTCGATGGATATGCTTTTCGGCATCTGGATCGAGCCGGAGGCGCTCGGCGCCCGTTCGGCGCTGATCCGGCAGCATCCGGAATGGTCACCGTCCGTCTGCGACGAAGGGAAAGACCCCTATCTCTGCCTTGCGTCCGACGGCGCGGCGGAGTGGCTGTATCAGACGCTGGATCGTCTGGTGCAGGAGACGTCATGCGACTGGATCAAACTGGATTTCAACGTGGACCCGGGCCTCGGCTGCAAGAGAAATGACCACGGGCATCAGGAGGGCCTCGGCATGTTCTTCCACGTGAAGAACTATTACCGCGTCCTCGACCGGCTGCGGGAGAAATATCCGAAACTGATCCTTGAAAACTGTTCCTCGGGCGGCCTGCGGTTTGATCTGGAAATGTTCCGCCATACGGACGTTTCGTTCCTCAGCGACCCGGATGAGCTGCCTCACAGCCAGCAGTGCGTGTGGGGAGCGAGCCGCCTTGTGTATCCGCACCGCCTGCTGCACTGGGCTCCCTCGCAGACGCGGAGGTACCCTGACGGAAGCCATGTCTTCCCGTCGTTCGAAATCACGGAGGAGACGCCGGAATTCCTGATCCGCGGCTCGCTTCGGAATGCAATGCCGCATCAGCTGGGCATTTGCCGTGACCTCACCGCGCTCCCGGAACACGCGCGGAACATCTTTGCCGATGAGATCGGCTGGTATCGCGAAACGGTTGCACCGCTGCTGTCCGAAGGACATCTGGAGGCGCTGACGTCCCAGCCGATGCGCTGGGGTGAACGGACAGACGACGAGCGGATGCTTGCGGATGCGCCGGAGGCATTTGCCGCAGAGCGTCTGTCGGCCTTCCTGCTTCGCGCGGAGCACCGGGCTGTCGTCTGGGTGTGCGATGCGGCTCAGACGGGAAAAGAGGCAGTCTGTCTCAAGCTGCCGCTGTCCGAAACGGACTGGCGGTGCGCGGAGATCCGCGGTGCGGCGGAAATCGCCGTCTCCGGAGGTTCGTTTGAACTCCGCGCCGAGACGGTGCCGGGTCAGGCAGTTGCCGCAGTATTTGACCGGATTGTGTAAATCAAAACATCCCCGCACGGAAGAATCCGTGCGGGGATGTTTTTCTGTTCCGGGACGGAGATACAAGTCGGATACAACTCTTTGATGTGATATACTGGATTTAGATACGGAATCGGGAGAAACCCGGTCCGAAGAGGGGAGGAGAGAACATGAGATACGCCGCGGCGATTCTGTCCCTGCTCCTTTTGCTTTCGCTGACAGCCTGCCGTGCGCCGCGGGATCATCTTCCGGAATCCGCGGCTTCTTCCGGCACATCCGCGGAGCCGGAAGAAGCGGAAGACACGGCTCCGGTATCTGTCCGCCTGATTACGGGAGTCATCGGTCCGAATTCCGAAACGGCGTCGGCTCAAGGATATTACCGGCTGCTGAGAAAATCGGGCCGATCCGAATACGGCTGCAATCTCTTTTATACCGATTTGGCCGTGTGCACGGAACATATACTGTGCAGCATGCCGGGCTGCGCGCATTCCGTAGAGACATGTCCGGCGTGGTTTCCGATCTCTTACGGAATGTTGTTTATGAATTCGGACCATACCGTTCTCTATTGCATCGGAAACACGGAAGCCGGGATGTCCCTCTGGCGGATGCACCCGGACGGCAGTGCCAGAACGCTGGTGTATCAGTGCCGCACGGGAGAAATGTTCAGCGGCGCAGTGGCGTCGGACGGAGAAAACCTGTATCTCGGACTGGTCAATCGGAATCGCTCGTACCCGGATCAGACAATGACGCTGCTGTGCATCCGTGAACGGGAAGGGACAGTCACCAAAGCGAGATATTTGTTTCCGTACGATGTCACGAGCAGCCTGTTCAGTGCGTTCGACGATGTGCTCGTTTTCAGCAAAGCTGCCGGGGAGGGGCTGTTCGGCTGCGAGCTGTATGATCTGTCCACGGGAGAGCGGCGTGAGATCCGGTGCGGAAACGGCGAGGTGTTTTCCGGGCGGTTTCTGTGCGCGAGTGCGTCGGGAGAGTTCCTGTATCTGTTCGAATACACGGCCGGAGACCGGATGAATGTGCTGGAATTTGACATGCGCACTGGAGAGGTGCGGCTCCTCAACGATACGCTTCCGTATTTCGGCGACGACTGTGTTCTGGTCACAGGCATCTGGGACGGAAAGCTCTGCGTACAGATTGCCGATACGCGTGCGGGGATTCCGGAGCTTGTCCGCCACTACCAGTACTGGGTCGACTGCAGGACGGGTGAAGTGACGGAGACGACGCTGACGTATCAGCAGGGAGCGCTCCGTTTGTTCGTCAGCGTGCTGGCCGAATACGAAGACAGTTTTCTTGTGCAGAGCGGCTGCCGGCAGATTTCCGTTGCGGGAGACGGGAGCACCGCTTCAGACAACGGGGATGCGGTCATCTTGCCGGTTTATTCGGTGATTTCGAAATCGGATTATTTCTCCAATAATCCGGTATACCGGGAAATTCAGACCGCAAAGTTTCCGTGGGTGTGATCTCCGGCGCATTCGGGCCGGAAATGCGCTTTTTTTCAGCTTTTGCGCGCTATTTGTGCGGAATGCATTGCGGTTTTCTCCCATATACGGTACGATACAATCAGAGACTGTATGATTAAGGAGGGAGCATTGTGTCACAGAAAGATTGCAGAAATTCAGACAGCCGCATGAAACCTCGGAAAACCGGCGCAGTTGTTGCCGGCGCGGCCGCGTTTGTCGTGGTGTTCTGTATGCTGACGGCGCTCGCAGTATGCCTTGCGCCGCCGGATTACCTTCTGTCGC
The DNA here is from genome assembly GCA_944386565.1 of uncultured Ruthenibacterium sp. Taxonomy (GTDB): domain Bacteria; phylum Bacillota; class Clostridia; order Oscillospirales; family Ruminococcaceae; genus Ruthenibacterium. The sequence continues at coordinate 135,716 of CALXBO010000001.1, forward strand.
GCATTGAGATAAACCCCTCTTACGGAGACGGTTACACGATGCCGGAAACTCTGGAGCGTGAGATCTGGACCAGTATGATCTCGACGGAATATGAGAACGGTGCGGAGACGGGGCGGGCTGTGTACCGTCGTGCGATCGGAGGCGATTACACCGCGGAGATCGTGCTGCCGGAAGAAGATTCGGAGACATTGCGGGGGATGGTGACGGGGAAGGAGATTCGCTGCGACGTTCAGGCGGCAGCGGACGGCGGATTCTGGGAAAAATTCCTCGCTCCGTTTTCGGATGAGAACATGCGGTATTATAATATGTATGATTTTGATGAGAGCGGCCGCGTGGAGAAAATCCGCGTTTTTGATGAGACGGAAGAGCGCACGCTCATCAGTTGCATGAACTTCTACTATTCGGATGACGGCCTTCTGATAAAGCAAAAGCAGATCAGCGGCGGTATGACGCAGGAATCACTCGGTTCGCGGGAATATTTCTATGACGGCACAGAACTGATCCGGACGGAAGACACTTCCGGTGACGGGACACTTCTCGGCAGCGCGGAATATACCCGGCACGGTTCGGCGTAGACGGCTTCCTTTTTGAATGAAGAGGGCGTTCCGGTGGGTTCGGAAAAAACGGTATACGGTCCTTTCGGCCTGATTCTGCGCCGCGAGACATTTGACGCCGGGGGAAATCTGATTCGCGAGGACGTGTATCATTACAGGCTGTGGGAGTGATTCCGTTCGCCGTACGGAATCGGCGCGCTGGCTGCGATTGTGTTTGCAGCGTGCGTGTCGGCGGCTTCGACTGCAAAAGCGGTGAAGAAACGGCAGGAGAGAGCCGCCGGACAGAAAGCGGGCTGACCGGAGCACCGGCCGCGCCCGGAAAAAGGAGAAATGACCGGATGCAGTATGTCAGCAGCGCATTTACGCCGCTCGGAGAAGTCCTTCTCGCATCGGACGTAGAAGCCCTGACGGGGCTCTGGTTCCGGGGGCAGAAGTATTTTGCGCGCACACTGGATACTGCCCGCGAAGAGCGCGGGCTGCCTGTTTTTGACCGAACACAGAAATGGCTCGATTGTTATTTTTCCGGGAGAGAACCGGATTTCTCTCTCCCGCTGAATCCCGCGGGAACGGAGTTCCAGAAACGTGTGTGGCGTGTGCTGCTCACGATACCGTACGGCGAGACGATGACGTACGGTGCGATTGCAAAACACATTGCCGCGGAACGGGGCCTTGCCCATTTGTCCGCGCAGGCTGTCGGCGGAGCAGTCGGGCGCAACCCGGTCAGCATCATCATTCCGTGTCATCGCGTGGTAGGAGCGGACGGCAGCCTGACGGGATACGCGGGCGGTATCGACAGAAAACAGAAGCTGCTGGAACTGGAACAAAATGGAAAAGGCGGTGCGCATTTCCCGGAGAACGGGATGTCACCCTGACAAAGACTCCCCCGGGAGAGCCGGAAGCTTTTGCTTCGGACCTTCCCGGGGGAACAGTTTATTGTTCGGGCAGGAGATTGCTCACATACGGTTCGGTGCCCGCCAGAACATTGTCGTAAAATTCTTGTTTGCGGTCAATGTAATCAATCGCACCTTCCAGCTGTGTGATCTGTCCGAGAAGCGCTTCGCGCTTTTGCGAGAGGATCTCCTTGCGCTCCGGAATGGTGCTTTCTCCGAGCAGACACAGCTGCACGTAATGCTGCATCTCCTGAATGCTCAGCCCGCACCGTTTCAGGCATCCGAGCCCCTGAATCCATGCGATATCGCGCTCGTCAAATACGCGGCGGTTGCCCTTATCCCGCTTTACGTTCGGGACAAGCCCCTGATTGCAGTAGAATTTCAGCGCTTCATACGTCATGCCCGTCTGATCGCAGGCCGATTTCATCGAAAAGAGCACAAGAACCCTCCTTCGCTGTTCACAAGAAATTCACAAAATACCGCTTGACCGGTAGTAACAACCGGATGCTACACTGAGAATACCACAGACGTCCTCCATGCGCAAGAGGCGGCTGCGAAATCAGAAAACGGAGGAGTTATTATGGAAACGGTGACTTTGTCAAACGGCGTGAAAATGCCGGTGCTGGGATACGGTGTCTATCAGGTGACGCCGGAGGAATGCGAGCGCTGTGTGCTCGATGCGCTTGCGGCGGGCTACCGCTTGCTGGACACGGCGCAGAGCTATTTCAACGAGGAGCAGGTGGGAAGCGCCATCCGGCGCTCGGGCGTGCCGCGCGAAGAGATTTTCCTGACGACGAAAGTCTGGGTAGAACACTACGGATATGAGGCCGCCAGGGCTTCGGTGCTGGAATCCATGCGTAAGCTGAAAACGGACTATCTGGATCTTGTGCTGCTGCACCAGCCGTTTGCCGATTATTACGGCGCTTACCGCGCTCTGGAAGAGCTGTATGAAGAGGGAAAGATCCGTGCCATCGGCGTTTCGAATTTCTACCCCGACCGCCTTGTGGACCTCGCGTCGTTTGCGCGCATCCGGCCGATGGTCAATCAGGTGGAGATCCACCCGTATCATCAGCAGCAGGAAGCAAAGCGCTGGATGGACAAATACGGCGTGCAGGCTGAAGCGTGGGCGCCGTTCGGTGAAGGTCGCGGGGGCCTGTTCCAGGACCCCGTTCTCACGGAGATCGGTCAGAAGCACGGGAAAACGGCGGCGCAGGTCGTTCTGCGCTGGCATTTGCAGCGCGGTGTGGTCGTGATTCCGAAATCGGTCCGTCCGGAGCGCATGCGGGAAAACATTGACGTATTCGACTTCGCTCTGAGCGCAGAGGAGATGGAGCGCATCGGTGCGCTCGATCAAAAACGGAGCGCATTTTTCTCCCATCAGGATCCGAATGTGGTAGAATGGTTTGTAGAACTGGTGGACAAGCGGCGTCCTCGCGGGAGCGGTGCGGCCCATACAGAGAACGAGTAAATGGGAGGTTTGTTTATGCGAAAGAATTTTGGGGCGAAGGCGTGGACGTATCCCCAGCCGGTGTTCATCCTTGCGAGCTATGATGAGGACGGCACGCCCGATGCCATGAATGCCGCATGGGGCGGCATCAGCGACGATACGCGCATCTCCATGTGCATCAGCGAGGGGCACAAGACGACGGCCAATATTCTCAAGCGCGGCGCGTTTACAGTCAGCATGGCGGACGCCGCACACGTGACGGAATGTGATTACGTCGGGGTCGTGTCCGGATACAAAGTGCCGGACAAGCTGGAAAAAGCGGGATTCCACACAACGCGTTCGGAACTGGTCGACGCGCCTGTCATTGACGAGCTGTCCATGACGCTGGAGTGCCGTCTTGTCAGCTATGACCCGGAGAGCTGCTGCCTGATCGGTGAGATCGTAAATGTCAGCGCCGATGAGTCGATCCTCGGTGCAGACGGAAAAATCGACCCGGATAAACTCGAACCCATCACGTTTGACCCGGTTCACAACGTGTACCGCAAACTCGGAGAAACAGTGGGCAACGCATTCCGGGACGGCCTGAAACTCAAATAAATTCCATGAAAAAGCCGCCGCTTCGCACTGAAGTGACCCCCAAAAGTTAGACAATATTTAAGAGCAGAAATTGTTTAAGCAGCCGAAAGGGCTTGTTGTCTGTGA
>CALXBO010000002.1 GCA_944386565.1 uncultured Ruthenibacterium sp.
CAAACACCCCCTGTATAGTTACATTTTCCTACACAGGGGGCGTTTTGTCTATTGTCTGTTTTTACTGGTTCGGTTCAGTGATGCGGAGGGCGTTTTATTATGTCCTGTTATTGAAACCAGAATCCGGTGTAATCGTATTTGAATGTGCGGTAGTTCTGCATCGTGCACTCATACGCGTATTCGCGGATCAGCGTGCCCTCGGCATCGTATTCGCCGAACACCATTGCCACGCCGCTGTTCACCGTCCAGTTCCCGGCATCGCCGCACGCGGAGCCGTTTGAGACGATGCTGGAATACGGCACGTCGAAGCTGTCGTCCAGCGAGAAGGTGCGCGCATTCTCGTCGATGCGGTAGACATAGACCTGGCTCTTCTCGCTGCCGGTTCCGTAGAGATCGGTTCCGACGCTGTCGTCCACGTCGAGCTCGAAGTCGTCGCGGCTGTTCAGCGACCAGTAATTGTTGTTGTACACGGCGAGGTAATACACGCCGTCCTCTTCACCGGAGCGCAGAAGCTCCACACAGTGCTGTCCGTACTGCGGGACGAAGTCTCCGTCCTGCGTCAGACACAGATCCGCATACGGGGTGTCTTCCCAGAACCGATCGTCGCCCGCCAGCCAGTCCACTTCCGGCTCGCTGTGGATGTTCTTGACCTTGATGATCGTCGAAGTCTCGCGAGACGAAACGATCAGGCTGTCGTCAGATTCCATGTACTGCAGGCTGTTCAGATGCATCCAGTCCCACTCACCGGCCTGCCAGAAGAAGTCATCCGTGGGTGTCACGGGGCGCGTCATGTCGAAGTAGGGCTCCATCAGTTCCGTGAAATCGAGCACGTTCGTGACCTCTCCGGTCTCGAGGTTGATGGAAAGCACCTGATCTTCTACGTTTTCGCTGTCGGCGTGCTCAGCCAGAGCGAGCACTTCGCCGTCTGCACCGAATCCGATGTCGTGGTGCAGTTCGTAACCGTCCAGCGAATACACCTGCGTCACACGGCCGAGACCGTCGATGCGCGCGAGCTTCGAAGAAGAGACGCACGTGATGATTTCATTGCCGTCAAAGAGAACGCGGTCGAGGCCGAAGCCCTCCAGAACCATTTCATAGCGCATTACGCCGTCGTCGTCGAAGAAAAATCCGTACCCGAGGTGCCCGTTGACGCGCATCATTGTGAACAGACCTTCCGCCTGCGGCTGCTCCGACGTGCCCTCGGTCACTTCCAGTTGCGTGTCGTATCCGGATTTCGTCTCCGGCATATCCACAGTGAAGCTCACAATCTGGCGGGCGTTGCCCCAGCTTCCGGAGATCGTCATCGTCACTTCGTTCGTCTCGCCGGGAACGAGGCCGATGATCTGAAACTCATGCGTCTTACCGTACTCCTGCCCGCTCGCGTCCATGGCGTCCGCCGTGAAGTCGGAAACGCCTTCCTTGTCCACGTGGATCGTGTAGGAGACCTTGGTGTCCATCTCTGTCGTAAAGTACAGATACAGCCCGTTGCTGCCCGTTCCGTACGGGTTCAGGACGGCGAGCGGCGTCGTGGCTGTCCATGTCATGACGGAATCGTCTTTCAGGCTCTGGAGCGCCCCCGCCAGGCGCTGCTGCACATCGAGATCATAGTAGGTGAAACCTTCCTCTTCGATGTCGTCCGGGATGAGCTGCATGGCCCGGAGCCCGTCGCCCACCTGCGCTTCGGCGTATTCAATGCCGAATTCCTCGTTCGTTCCCACGATGCTGCCCGTTTCAGTCGCCCAGTCCGTCCGAACGACGCTCTCCTGAGCGGTGAACGCCTTGGAAACCGCAAGGACAATGAGCGGAATGGCCGCAATGAGCACAATGACCGCAATCACGATGCCCAGAATGAGTTTTTTATGCTTGATCCTCTTCATGTGTCGATCCCTCTTTTTACAGTGTTCTTTCTTAAAGGTAGGTGATCCCCACCAGAACGATACCGAGACCCGTCAGAATGATGCCGATCAGACGGTTGAGAAGAATGGTGCTGGCCTTTGTGGCGATGCGCGCCGCGATCTGCGCCCAGATCAGAGTGAATACGATGCACAGCGCGAGCAGGTCGAGCCGGGGCATGTTCCCCAGCACAAAATGGCTTGCGGCGCCCGTGAACGCCGAGAACGTCATGACAAATACGCTGGTTCCGACGGCGGTTTTCACTTCATAGCCGAGCAGGGACGTCAGTACGAACAGCATCATCATGCCGCCGCCTGCACCGAAGAATCCGCAGATCAATCCGATGCATGCGCCGCCGAGCGCACCCTTGATGATCTGAGCAGAACGGCTCGAGCCACGGATCGTGTGCTGTGTCGACGTGACGGGCAGCACCAGAAAACGCAGGCCCAGAACAAGCGTCATCACGACCGAAAAACCGCCCAGCGTGTTGTTGGGGAGAAACGAGGAGAGCCAGCTTCCGACCAGCGTCATGCAGAGAACACCGCACATCATGACAAGTCCGTTCCGGATGTCGATGGAGCCGTTTTTCGCATACGTCCGGGCACTGACGGCGCTCGCCAGCACATCGCTCGCCAGCGCGATGCCGATGGCGTCGTAGGCGGGCAGACCGAGGAATGTGATGAGCATCGGGCTGATGACGGTGGCCGCGCTCATCCCGGCGAAGCCGGTCCCGAGCCCCGCGCCTGCGCCGGCGAGAAAACAAATCAGAATTTCAAATAAGATTTCATTCAACCGAAACCATCCACCTTCCAAAAAGTACCGATTACCATATTACCATGATTCGCGGAGTTGCAAAAGCGCAAAGCGGGGATTTTCTTTGAAACTTTTGTAAAAATCCTCGAACAGTTCGATATCCGTACAATAAAAATCTCCGAGCGCAATGCCCGGAGATTCGATCAGTACATCAGAAACTTCATTGCGGCGAGCGCGAGAAGCGCGCACTGCACAATGAAGATCAGGGGGACAAAGAGAACAAAATACCAGTGGCGCGTTTTGTGCCGGAAGGCGTACATCCCGGCCCACAGGCCGCCCGCCCCGCCCGCAAGGGCCAGGAGAAAGAACGTCTTTTCCGGCACGCGGCGGTGGCCGGCGCGCTTGGCCGCGCGCTTGTCGTAAAAGCAGACCCAAAACGCCGCGAGGGACAGAAACAACATCCATCCCGCGGCAATTTCAAACCAGAGCATGCAGATTGTTACCCCCAGATCGGAAATTCAAACATGAGCCACACGCCGAGCAGCCAGCTGGCGAGATTGGCCGTGACGCCGTACAGCGTGCAGCGCGCTTTGCTCCGGCCGGTGAGAAACCGGCGGTACACGACGGTTTCCGCAATCAGAATGATCAGCTCAAGCACCGGGATCAGAAGCAGATTGGCGATGACGAGCCCTGCGCGCGGCAGCGTATACGAGAGAAACACCGTCAGAACAAGCTGGGTCGCAAGGTTGGTCCACAGAAAGCAGAGAAGATTGCGCCGGTTGCGCGCGAGCCCGAACAGCACAAGCAAAAGCCCCTCGATGAGAAGCGTCGGCACGAGCGTGGCAAACAGCTGCTGTGCAATCTTAGCGAACGGGATGTCGTAATACGGCGTCAGCGTCATGGTGTCGCAGTCGAGCGTCATCGTTTCAAAGAAGCGCGCTCGCTCGTAGACTTCTTCCGACACGCGCACGCTGCCGTCTTCCGTCACCAGAATGACGCGGTAGCGCTGCGGCGGGATGTAGGAGAATGTGAACTCCCGCCCGCGTTCCGTTTCCGTTCCCGTGATGTCGCCGAACAGGGGAACGTTCGTTCCCGTGGTGCGCGCGGCGTGCCATGCGCCGTCCTGATATTCGCGCAGCGCAGCCAGCATCGTCTCATCATAGCCCTCCGGATCGAGCGCGTGGTTGCGGCCCTCGTCCTCCACGAGGAGGTCGACATAATACAGGCCGTCCGGCTCGTTTTCCGCGCGCAGCACGATGCGGGGTTTCGGCCCCATGTCGGCGAACGCGGGAGCACACAGGCACAGCACCGTCACAAGCGTCAGAAAGATACAGAAACATCTTTTTTTCACGAGAAACCGCCTCCCTCCGCTTTCATCATAGCACAGCGGCAGGGAGGCGGCCAGTCTCAAAAGATAACAAAAGGAATTACATGGACTCCGGCACGGTGATCTTCATCATCGTCAGAACGTTGCGCAGGACGTTGCGCGTGGCCGTGCACAGCGCGGCGCGCGCCGAGCACAGATTCTTGTCGTCGCAGCTCACGCGGCAGGTGTTGTAGAACTTGTGGTACTGCGTGGCGAGCTCGCTCGCGTAGCGGGTGAGGCGCGCCGGATCATAGTTCTTCGCGGCGGAGACGATCTCGCCCGGGAACGCGGCGATGCAGCGGATGAGCTCGCGCTCCGACGGTTCGGTCAGGACCGTCAGGTCGGCCTGATCGGGGGCCAGAACTTCCACGCCGTCGGCCGCCAGTTTTTTCAGGATGCTGCAGATGCGCGCGTGCGCGTACTGCACGTAGTACACCGGGTTGTCGTTGTCCTCGGCGACGGCGAGGTCGAGGTCGAAGTCCATCGCGCTGCCCGGCTCGCGCAGGTTGAACAGGAAGCGCGCGGAATCGATGGGCACCTCGTCCAGAAGATCCGTCAGCGTGATGGCCTTGCCCGTGCGCTTGGACATGCGGACGTGTTCGCCGCCGCGCACCAGACGCACGAACTGCATCAGCACGACGTCCAGCTTCTCGCCGTCGAGGCCAAGAGCGTCCATGGCGCCCTTCATGCGTGCGACGTGGCCGTGGTGGTCGGCGCCCCACACGTCGATGGCACGCTCGAAGCCGCGCACGGCAAACTTATTATAATGATAGGCGATGTCGGCCGCGAAGTACGTCGGCACGCCGTTTGCGCGCACGAGCACTTCGTCCTTTTCCTCTTCGTTCACTTCGCCGCCCAGACCCTTGCGCGCGTTCTTGTTCGCGCCGTACTTGGCGCTGTACTGCGTCGAACGGTACCAGATCGCGCCGTCCTTCTCGTAGGTTGCGCCGCGCTCGGCCAGCTTGTCCAGCACATCCTTCACGGCGCCCGACTCATGCAGCGTCGTCTCGCTGAACCACACGTCGTAGTGCACGCGGTATTTCGCGAGGTCGTCCTTCAGCCCCTGCACGTTCTTCGGCAGGGCATAGGCGACGATGGCTTTCTGAAGCTCTTCTTCGGGGGCGTCCACATAGCGGTCGCCCACCTCGTCCGCGAACTCTTTCGCGCGCACGCGGATGTCGTCGCCCTGATAGCCGTCGGCGGGAAACTCCACGGCGTCCTCGCCCTTGAAGATCTGCAGGTAGCGCGCGGCAAGGCTCTTGCCGAACTTCATCACCTGATTGCCCGCGTCGTTGATGAGAAACTCACGCGTCACGTCATAGCCCGCCCAGTCGAGCGCAGCGGCGAGGCAGTCGCCCAGCGCGGCGCCGCGCGCGTTGCCCAGATGCATCGGGCCGGTGGGGTTGGCCGAGACGAATTCCACATTGTACTTATGGCCTTTGCCCGCCTGCGTGCGGCCGTAGTCCTCGACGAGGTTGGCGGCGAGGACGGTGTCCGCAAACCAGCTCGCGGACAGGAACAGGTTGATGAAGCCCGGGCCGGCGATCTCAATGCGCTCAAAGTGCGAGCCCTCCAGAGAGACGTGTGCGGCCACGGCCTCCGCGATCTTGCGGGGCGCCATGCCGAACACGCGGGCCGACGCCATCGCGAGGTTGGAAGCGACGTCGCCGTTCTTCGAATCGTTCGGAATTTCAGTAATGAAGTCCGGCAGCTCGCGCTGCGGCAGATCGCCGCATTCCATCGCGGCCGCGGCGGCCGCTCCCAGCAGGGAACGGGCTTCGTCCAGTGCGGACTGCTTCGGGTCAAAGTAACGATACTCCATGAGTTTTCTTCTCCTCTTTCTCAGTTTCACTTCATTGACGGTTTAATCTGCGGGACGAACGGTGATGTGCACCAGATTCCGGCTCAGCTCCTCCGCGTCCACATCAAGCATGTAGCTGAAATCCACGGTTCCGCCCTCATCGTGCAGATTGGACACGATCTCGTCTGCGGCCACACCCAGAGAGAGCGCGCCGGCGCCCGTGTCGTAATGGCACACGTGGCGGCATCCCTTTTCAATCACCAGGCTGCTGGGCATCGGCCCAAAGCGCATCATGCTCACCTTGCGGGCATCTTCGGACACCTTGACGGTCGTCACGCAGCCCTTGTAGCCGGTGGCTTCCGTCTCATTGTAGCTGATGAAGAAGCTGCCGCCGCGGCGCACGAAACTGCCGCGCGTCATCAGCTCCACGCTGTCTTCCTCACCGTTCTGTTCCATCGTGCCGTGGATGGTAATCAGATAATCTTCCTTCATCGTTCACACTCCTGCGGCAGGTTCAAACTTCATATTCGTCCACCGAAATGCGGTGCACATCGCTGCCCGCATAGTCTCCCAGAAACCACTCCGAAAGACGGTGGAAACTCTCCACATCGTCGCTCACATAGTATTCGGCACGGCCGCCCGCGTCGTTCAGCAGGCCGCTTCGCTCCAGCGCCGCCTTGGCGAATTTGGCCGTCTCGCGGCCCGGATCGATCAGGGCCACATCCGGCCCCATCACGTCGCCGATGATCGGCGCGATGAGCGGATAATGCGTGCAGCCGAGGATCAGGGTGTCGACGTCCGCCCCGCGGATGGTTTTCAGATAATCCTCCGCGACGAGATGCGTCACCTGATTGCCGCGGTCGAAATATCCGCTCTCGACGAGAGGGACAAACAGGGGACAGCCCACCGCGGTGATCTCGGCGTCCGGCTTCAGCATGCGGATCGCTGTTTCGTAGCTCCGGCTCGCCACGGTGGCCGGAGTGCCGATCACACCGATGCGCCCCGTGCGCGTGGCCCGCACGGCGGCCTGCGCCGTGGAGGAGACAACGCCCGTGTAGGGGACGGGCAGGGCGTCCGAGTACTCGCGCGGCAGCGTGCTTGACACCGTGCCGCACGCGGCGATGATGTACTTCACGCCTTTTTCCAGCAGGAACGCGATGTCCTGTTTGGCGTAGCGGATGATCGTGTCGCGCCCGCGCGTGCCGTACGGCACACGCCCTGTGTCGCCGAAATACACGATGTCCTCGTCCGGGAGAATGCGGCGCAGCTCCCGAACGGCCGTCAGTCCGCCCAGGCCGGAGTCAAAGACTCCGACGGGTTTTCTGCGCGCGTCAGCCATGGCGGGCCTCCGCGCGCTCAAACGCCAGCGCGATCAGACTGTCGAGCAGGGAGGCGTATGTGTCGCCCGCATCCATCATCAGCTTCGGATACATGCTGATGGACGTGAAGCCCGGCAGCGTGTTGATCTCATTCAAAAGGACTTTGCCCGTGCCTTCCTCGACAAAGAAGTCCACGCGCGCAAGCCCCGTGCAGCACAGCGCGCGGTAGGCGCGCACGGCGGTGTCGCGCACTTCGTCCAGCTTTTCCGGCGACAGATGCGCAGGGATGGCGGTGCTCGAAGTGCCGGAGACGTATTTGTCGTCGTAGGTGTAGAATTCCGCGCTCGCCAGGATCTCGCCGGGGTGTGTGCTCGTCACTTCGGTGTTGCCGCGCACGGCGCACTCGACTTCCTGTCCGCGCACAAAGCGCTCGAACACGATGCGGTCGTCATGCTCTGCCGCGAGAAGGACAGCCTTGTGCAGCTCTTCCTTGTTGTGCGCTTTCGAGATGCCGACACTGGAGCCGGCGTTGGCGGGCTTGACGAAGATCGGGTAGCCGAGCTTCGCGGCGGCACGGCGCTCGATGGCATCGAACCCGGGCAGTTCGCGCGCCTCCATGTAGTCCCACTCGCAGCGCGCGATGCCGCACGCGTCCATGACGCAGTTCGCGATGACTTTGTCCATGCACACGGCACTCGACAGCGTGCCGCAGCCGACGTACGGGATGCCCGTCAGGTCGAGAAGACCCTGCACCGTGCCGTCCTCGCCGTATTTACCGTGCAGAACGGGGAAGACGACATCCACGGGGATGCACTCGGCGCCCGTTTCACGGAATACGACGAGGCCGTCCATACCGCTGCCGGGGCAGAACGCGGCCGGCGTGCGCGCGGCGTTTTCCCACTCGCCCGAGGCGATCAGGGCCTCGTCGCCCTCATACAGATACCAGCGGCCGTTCTTGGTGATGCCGACGGGCAGGACGTTGTATTTTTCCCGGTCGAGGTTTGCCAGCACGCTCGACACGCTCAGCAGGGAGATCTCATGCTCACTGGATGCGCCGCCGAACAGCACTGCGACCGTTTTTTTATCAGTACTCAAAAAACACCCTTCTTTCGGCAGGACGGGAGCATTCCCGCCTTGCGCCTTTTTACAATAAATATTATAATACCATATGCGTTATGATTTTGAAAGCGGAAAACGGGAATTTTCCGCTGAAAAAATGCTTGACGCTCCACAAAGGATGTGCTATGATGAATGTACCTCTTTTGCAGGTCTATTTTTTTGTGCGCATTTTTGGGAGAGTGCTTCCGTTCGCCGCGCACACGGCCTGCTGCGCGAGGGAGGCTTATTAACCGTTTATTGGAGGTGCCGAAAAAATGAGAGTGAAGATCACACTTGCCTGCACGGAGTGCAAACAGCGCAACTACAACACCATGAAGAACAAGAAGAACAGCCCGGATCGTCTCGAAATGAAGAAGTATTGCCGCTTCTGCAAGAAGCACACTGTTCATCGCGAGACCAAGTAAGAAAGGCGGACGGACACTATGGCAGATAAGTCTGTGAAGAAGAAAGGCTTCTTCGCAAAAGTGAAGGGCTTTTTCGTCGGCATCGGCAAATTCTTCCGCGACACCGTCAGTGAGATGAAGAAGGTCGTCTGGCCCGGCAAAAAGCAGGTCATCAACAACACGCTTGTCGTGCTGGTCGTCGTTCTGATCGCTGCCATCGTCCTCGTTGCGCTCGACGCGCTGTTCGGTTTTGCCATCAGCGGCCTGTTCCAGCTTCTGGGCGGCGCGGCCGCGTGATTGATTCGGGCAGGAAAGCGGGGGTTACGAAATGAGTCAGGAAAATGACGGCAAGGCCCGCTGGTATGTAGTTCATACCTATTCGGGCTATGAAAACAAAGTCGCGCAGAATCTTGCCACCATCGTGGAGAACCGCCGCCTGCAGGAATGGATCCACGAGATCAAGATCCCGACCGAGATCGTCAAAGAGGTCAAGGACGGGAAGGAGCGCGAGGTGGAGCGTAAGCTCTTCCCGGGCTATGTGCTCGTCAAGATGGTGATGACGGACGACAGCTGGTACATTGTGCGCAACACGCGCGGTGTCACGGGGTTTGTCGGCTCATCCACCAAGCCGGTCCCGCTGAGCGACGAAGAAGTGCTCAGCCTCGGTGTGGACAAGCGCGAGGCCAGCGTCGATTACGGCGTGGGCGACAATATCCAGATCATCGACGGTCCTCTCGAGGGCTTCATCGGTGTTGTGGAGGAGATCGATCTTGCTTCGCAGAAAGTCAAGGTCAAGGTCTCGATGTTCGGGCGCGAGACGCCCGCAGAGCTTGGGTTTGCTCAGATCAAACCGCTCTGACATGTTTTATTGCTGAAAACCGCACATTGCGGCTTTTGGAAGAGTATGCGCCGCATACTCGTGGGAGGGCTCCGGCACCCGGCCGGCTGCCCGCAACGAACCACAATTTTTGGAGGTGCACAGTATGGCTCAGAAGGTAGTGGGGTATATCAAGCTCCAGATCCCGGCCGGTAAAGCTACCCCGGCTCCCCCTGTTGGCCCGGCGCTCGGCCAGCACGGCGTGAACATCATGGCGTTCACGAAGGAATTCAACGAGCGTACGCAGAAGGACATCGGTTATCTTATCCCCGTTGTGATCACGGTTTATGCTGACCGTTCGTTCAGCTTCATCACGAAGACGCCGCCTGCGGCTGTCCTCATCAAGAAGACGCTGGGCATTGAGAGCGGTTCCGGCGTTCCCAACAAGACGAAAGTGGCGTCGATCACGCGCGCTCAGCTCGAGGAGATCGCCAAGACGAAAATGCCCGACCTGAACGCGGCCAGCCTTGACGCTGCCGTCAGCATGGTTGCGGGTACCTGCCGCAGCATGGGCGTTACGGTCACTGACTGATCGCCCGCATTCGTGGGAGGAACTTTCCGATTTTACCACACAGGGAGGATACTATGAAACAGGGTAAAAAATATGTCGACAGCAAGAAGCTGGTCGACCGTTCGAAACTGTACGACAGCAGCGAAGCCCTCGATCTGTGCTGCAAAACCGCCAAGGCGAAATTCGACGAGACGGTTGAGCTGCACGTTCGTCTGGGTGTCGACAGCCGTCACGCCGACCAGCAGGTCCGCGGCGCTGTTGTCCTGCCCAACGGCACCGGTAAGGACGTCCGCGTCGTTGCCATCGCCAAGGGCGATGCCGCCAAGGCGGCCGAGGCTGCCGGCGCTATGCTCGTCGGTGACGCCGATATCGTTGCGAAGATCCAGAACGAAGGCTTCATTGACTTCGATGTGCTCGTTACCACGCCTGACATGATGGGCATGGTCGGCCGTCTGGGTAAAATCCTTGGCCCGCGCGGCCTGATGCCGAACCCCAAGGCCGGTACGGTTACCCCCGACATCGGTCGTGCCGTTACCGAGGCGAAGGCCGGTAAGATCGAGTACCGTCTCGACAAGGCCAACATCATCCATGTGCCCATCGGCAAGGCTTCCTTCGGCGCTGAGAAGCTCGAAGAGAACCTGAAGACGGTCATGGAAGCCATCGTCAAGGCGAAGCCCGCCGCGGCGAAGGGCCAGTATATCAAGAGCGTTGTCGTGGCTTCCACGATGGGCCCTGGTATCAAGGTCTCCAGCCAGAAGTTCGGCGGCTGAGTTTTTGAACACTGAGACGCAGCAGGAACGGAGACGTTCCTCACGCAGCGAAAGCGCTGCGTGGCATGCTCCGCTGGTGTTTTGCCCGAGGCAAAACACCGGACGCTGCGCTATCAAGGTCTCCAGCCGGAAGCTCGGCGGACGAGTTTTTTCTGAATCATCAGAAGATACTTGACAAACGCACGTTTCACGTGCTATACTTTATAAGCTGTTTTAAAGACAGCAGGTGCTATGCGTAAGGGCTTTGTCCCGCCTGCCGAGAAACGTGCAAAAGAACCTGAAGGAACCTTTGGTTTTTTGAGCCTCTTTCTCGCGGGAGAAAGAGGCTTTTCGTTTTGCGCCTTTGTCTTGAAGCAAGTTTACAAGCAAACGAGGTGAAACAAATTGCCCAGTCAGAAGATTTTGAGCGAGAAGCAGGCTTATGTTGCTGCTCTGCATGAGAAGATCAAGGCGTCCGTTGCGGGCGTGGTGGTCGACTACAAGGGCATCAATGTGGCTGACGACACGAAGCTCCGCAAGGAACTGCGTGAGGCCGGCGTTGAGTACGCCGTCGTCAAGAACACGATGCTGCGTCTGGCTCTGAAGGACACGGGTCTGGAGGATATGAGCAGCGTGCTCGAGGGCGCTACGGCGCTCGCCATCTCCACGGACGACCCCATCGCTCCTGCGCGCATCCTCAACAAGTATGCTGAGGCCTCCAAAGGCAAGTTCTCCCTGAAGAGCGGCTATATGGACGGCAGCGTGCTGGACGAGGCCAGCCTGAATGCTATCGCGAAACTGCCCGACTACAAGGGTATGCTGTCCATGTTCGCCGGCGCGCTCACCAGCACGCTCAGCGGCCTGGCCGTTGCGATGCAGGCTTACGTCGACAAGCAGGAAGAGCCTGCCGCGTAATCCCCGTCTTATCATTCTTTCAACAACAATCAACCAATATTGGAGGTATTTATCATGGCTTCTGAGAAGATCACTGCCATCCTTGACGAGATCAAGGGTCTGTCCATCCTCGAGCTGAAAGAGCTCATCGACACCTACTGCGAAGAGTTCGGCGTTTCCGCTGTTGCGGCTGCCGCTCCCGCCGCTGCCGCTGCTCCCGCTGCGGAAGAGAAGACCGAGTTTGACGTTGTGCTGGCTGACGTCGGCGCCAACAAGATGGCCGTCATCAAGGCTGTCAAGGAAGTCACCGGTCTGGGCCTGAAGGAAGCGAAAGCTCTCGTCGACGGCGCTCCCAAGACGCTGAAAGAGGCTGCTTCCAAGGCGGACGCCGAGGACATGAAGAAGAAGCTGGAAGAAGTCGGCGCGAAGATCGAGCTGAAGTAATTTCTGCTTTTCCAAAAAGCCGGAGGATTTTCCTCCGGCTTTTTCTTTTTGTCCGCCGCGTCCGTATTGGAATTTGACGCAATTTGTGATATAGTTTATCTGTATCAGTTTGCGGACAGAGAGGAGATGCACCGTGTTGTCACAATTTTGGTTTGGCTTTGCGGCCGCGGCGGTGCTCATTTGCGTGTGTGTAGGAGCGCTGTTCCAAAAGGGACTGCGTACAATAAAAGGATTTTGGATGCGGGGAGCGCTCTGGTCGGCGCTTGTCTTTTGTGTTGCGCAGACGGCTGCCGCCTGGGTGGTCGAATCCGGAGCGGCGGCCGGCTGGGTCGTTCCGGTGCTGTCGGCGTGTTCTTTCGCCCTGGCGCCGTTCCCGGCTGTCTGCCTGGTGATGAGCGATGCAAGCCGTGTGCGTGATACATGGTGGAAGGAGAGAAAACTCTCGCTGTTCCTGCCGGTTCCGGCACTTGTGTCCGCGCTTGCCTGTGCAGGCTGTCTGATCTGGAGCCTGACAGGTGCGGAAAGCGAGTTCCCGGCTGAGATCCTGCGCATCGTCAGCACCGCAGTCACGATTTTATACGCTGCGGCGGCGCTTGTGACGTCGGCGCCGGTGCTTCGCGAGCACTTTCTCCGTGTACCGCGGAAGGAAGAGGCAGCGGGCATCCTGTGCGCTGTCTGCGTGATCGCGGGCGCAGTGTTTGCCCTTTGCACTCCGGCCGGAACGGCAGCACTTGCGCTCGGAACTGTCTGTGGCGCGGCGATCCTGTTCGGTGTCGGAGCGCCGCCGACGTTGTATGACGACCGCGTGACGAGAATCTATTCCCGCGCGGCGTTTGAGCAGGTCGTCCGTACTTATTTTGAGGAAAATCGTCCGTTCACCTGCACGGCTGTCGTGATCCCGCAGCTTGCACTGCTGGAATCGGCGAGCGGAGAGAAGCGGGGCGGCGAGCTTCTGCGGGATGTGAGTTCCTGCCTCCGCAAGGCTGCACGGCGCAGCGCGGTCTACCGCGTGGATGACGCGGTGTTCGTGATTGTTGACAAGGGCTTTGAACGCCGTGAGCAGATGATGGCCCAGCTGGAGACGCGGTTTGAGCAACCGTGGAAAACGTTCGGGCGGATGGAGATCCGCTTCGTCAAGCTGTACGCACCGCAGGACTGCACGGATGCGGCGGGGCTTCTCCGCGTGCTGAAGGAGCTGTCCGGGCGTGCGGCAAAGGCGGGAAGCCCGATGCTTCTGTCGTGCGACGACGCCATGCAGGCTGTCACAGCGCGGCGCAAGGCAGTTGCGGCGGCGTTTGCCGCGGCGGTGGCCGACGATTCGTTTGAAGTCGTGTTTCAGCCGGTGTATACCCCGCGTGTGCATCAGGTGACGGCAGCCAAAGCATATGCGCGCCTGACGCACGACGAGCTCGGAGAGATCACAGACGAAGAACTCCGGTTTGCCGCGCGGGAACTGCACGAGGAACTCCGGTTCGGCACGATGATGTTCGAGCGGGCCTGCGGAGCGCTCCGGAGTGAAAATGTATTTTCAACCTGTGTAGAGGAAATCTGTTTTGCACTGACGCCGCGCCAGTGGATGCGCAGCGGACTGGCCGATGAGTTGGCCGCGATCGCCCGAAAGTACGAACTCGATCTGAAGCGCTTTGTCTTTGAAGCGCCGGAAGAATGCATCCGCGAGGAGGGCAGCGAGTTCTTTGTCAATACCGACCGCCTGTTTGCGTTCGGTTCGCGCTATGCGCTCGGTGGTTTCGGAACGTCGGAGTGCAATCTGGTCCGTCTTTTGTCGCTGGATGTCAGAACGATCAAGCTGGACAAAGAGCTCGTCTGGGCATACTGCCGCGGAGAAACAACGGTTCCCGATTATCTCGCGCCGCTGTTTGCCTCCAAGGGCAAACGTCTGATCGCGGAGGGCATTGAGACGAAGCGCCATGCGGACGCGATGACCAAGCTGGGCTGCACGAGCCTTCAGGGCTATTATTATGCGAGACCCATGCCGGCGTCCGATCTCGTCGCTTATGTTTCGTCCGCCACCAGCGCGTGGGAGCACTTTGTGCGTGAACACGAAGAACATTCCGAGTCCGAACCGGACGGTAAATAAACACGATGAAGCACACCTGTTGCGACGGGTGTGCTTTTTTATTGACAAATGTAGATGAATTTCATTGACAAATGTAAATGAATGGCGTATGATATAAATGTCGACAAAAGGGGGATTCGTTTATGACCATTCAGGAAAAACTGCCGGAGGCTGAGCTCGACGTCATGCTCAGTCTGTGGAAGGATACGCAGCCGGTGCGCACGGCGCGTATCTGGGAAGATCTCCGGCAGGATCACGACTGGACGTTGTCCACCGTAAAAGCTCTGCTCACGAGGCTGGCGGACAAGGGGTGGGTGGATGTGACGCGGGAGGGCCGCTTTACATTGTACCGTGCAGCGGTTTCCGAAGAGGAGTACCGCAGGCGCGAGACGGGCGGTCTGCTGCGGCGCTATTTCGACAATTCACCCAAGAAACTCATTGCGGCGCTGGTGCAGGAGAGCGAGCTGTCCGGTGAGGATATCGCCGAGTTGGAAGAACTGATCCGAAAGGCGAGGGAAGAAAATGGTGATCCGAAACTTTGAAGCGGTCTTGGCTGTTACCCCGTGGCTGTGTGCGCTGATCGCCGTGTTGTTTGCAGTCCGGCGGATGTGCGACGGCCGCGTTCGAGCCCGGACGTTCCGGGTAATCTGGTTCGTTGTTGCCGTGCGTGCGGCGCTGCCGGTGCAGTTCACACTGCCTCAGGCGCCCGCATCGTTCGACCTCCCCGAATGGGGGGACAAACCGGTCACGGTATTCCGCACGGCGTCCGGCGCTGCCGGTGAGGTGCTGCCGGTGACCGAAACGGCCGCGCCGGTTTCGCTCCACGCGGTGCTGGCGTTTGTGTGGGCGGCGGTCGCGGCCGGGTTGGCGCTTGTGTACGCGGTGCGCTGGCTGATGTTTGTCATCCGCCTGTACCGCACCCGGTCGCCGATGCCGGGATATGTGAAAGTCTACACATCCCCGAAAGCAGATGTTCCGTTTGCATTCGGTTTGCTGCATCCGGCGGTATATCTGCCGGAAACTGCGGAACCGGACGACGTGCCGTATATTCTGGAACATGAGATGCGTCATATCCGCGCGGGAGACCTGTGGCTTCAGGCGGTGTTGCTCGCGGCGCAGTGTGTGCAGTGGTTCAATCCGCTCGTGCACATCATGGCACGAATGGCGCGCCGGGACATGGAACTGGCCTGTGACGAGGCCGTGCTGGAACACCGCGCGATGGCATACCGCATCCGCTACGCACAGACCGTTCTCAACGCAATGCGCACAGCAAGGCGGAAAACTCTTCTGGCCGCGCCCTTGTGCGGGCACAGGGCAAACAAAGTGCGCTGGAGAGAGATGTTCAATCTGAGCCGAAAGAAAAAGGCGGGCGCACTGGTTGCCGCGGCCTGCACGACCGTGCTTCTGGCGAGCCTGCTCATGGGATGCAATACGGCATCGGGGACAGAGCGGAGTGTGAGTGAGTCCGGGAGCGTTTCGCCGTACAGCGCACCGCTCGAGTTGGGCGCGCAGGAGGAAACGGAAGAATCTCCGCAATCGGCGCAGGCGGAGCAGATCACGGTTTCTGAGGAAACAAACGGTGAGGCAGCGGACGAGGTCTACTGGCCTGTACCGGATTACACTTATCTCGCGACGAGATTTATGCAAGGCGGTCACCGCGGTATCGAGATCTGCGCTCCGAGCGGTACAGCTATTTTTGCCGTTCAAGGTGGAACGGTCACGTTCAGCGGCTATAACGATTCATTTGGAAACCACGTGGAGATTGACTGCGGGGATGGACTCGCGATGCTCTATGCACATTGCAGCGAATTGTATGTGACGGAAGGACAGAGTGTCGCAACAGGAGATCTGATTGCCGCGGTGGGCGCTACGGGAATGGCTTCAGGGAATCAGTGCCATTTGGAGATGACTCGAGACGGAATACTGTTTGACCCGGGGGCGATCCTGACGCTCCCCGATTGAGACGTTGATACACCTTTGATACAATTCTATGTTATGATACTCCGCAAAAGCGGAGGGACGAGGATGAAGCGGAAACGAATCGCCGCCGCACTGTGTGCGGCGGCTCTTTGCATCGGTATGTTCAGCGCGTCGTTTGCCGAGACGCCGGCGGAAAAGGTGGAGCGGCTGCGGCAGGAGAGCGCGGCGGCGGAAGAGAATGTTGAGGCACATGAGGCGGCCGTTCAGACGGCGGCAAACCAGAAAGAAGCGTACACCCAGAAAGTGCAGGCGATCCAGCAGCAGATCGAGATCCAGAAGCAGCTCGTGACGGCGCAGAAGGAGGTGCTGGACGAAGCCTGCCGGGCCACGGCGGACAAACTGCTGGAGACGGAGCGCACGCGCGCGCTGTTCGAGGACCGGCTCGTTGCCATGTACATCCGCCACAACAATTCGGATCTGGCGACGCTTCTCTCGGTCTCTACATTTGCGGAAGCTGTGAGGTATATCGACAATCTCCGGGCAATCGCGCAGTCGGACACGGAGCTTCTGGAGACGCTGCGAAAACAGAGCGAAGAACTGGCGGCGCGGCAGGCGGAGGAAGAGGCGGCGTATCAGCAGCTTCAGGCCGATCAGGCTGCACTGGAACAGCAGGGCGCGGAGCTGGCCGACGCGCTGCAGAAAGCCGAGGCGGCGTACTCCAAGGAGCAGGCGGATCTCGCCGCAGCGCAGGCGACCGCGACGCAGACCGGGGAAGAGCTGAAAAAAGCGGAAGAGGAATATGCGGCGTGGGTGGCGCAGAACGACAACAGTTCACCGGAATTTACAGACGGCGTGTTTCAGTGGCCCCTGCCGGGTTATACAAGAGTCTCGTCACCATTCGGATGGCGCACTCTCAACGGAAAGCAGGATTTTCACCGGGGCATTGATCTTCCCGCACCGCAGGGAACGCGCATTTATGCGGCCGCGAGCGGCGTTGTCTCGTTCAACGCCCATTCGAGTTACGGCAACTGCGTGAAAATCAGCCACGGCGGCGGCCTTGTGACGATCTACGCGCATATGACTGCACATGCGGAATCTTTGTACGAGGGATGCACGGTTCAGGCGGGCGACCTGGTCGGGTACGTCGGCAACACAGGCAATTCCTACGGAAACCACCTTCATTTTGAAGCGGATCTCAACGGTCAACCGGTGAGTGTTTATAATTATCTGGGATAAAGAAAGGGACTGCCCACGCGGGCAGTCCCTTTTTCTTCGAAAAAATTATTCGCACGCGGCCTTGAATTCCGTCCAGACCTGCATGTGCATCTCTTCGGCTTCCGGCGTGATGTTTTCAATCATTTCCATCTCGGTGTTGAACCCTTCGGGGAGCGTCAGGAACGACTTGTACTCCTCTTCGATGAGATCGTCGGCCGCCTGGTTCGTGCAGTAGTAGCCAAGCCACTCGAAGCACTGTTTCGCGACTTCGGGGCGCAGGATGTAGTCGATGAACGCATACGCGGCATCCTTGTTCGGCGCCTGCGAGGGGATGAACTGGGCCATGATGCCGAAGCCGACGCCCTCTTCCGGATAGACGACTTCGAGCTCGGGATTTGCAAGGCATGCCAGAGTCACCTGGCTGGTGTACATCACGGCGGCGGCCACCTCGCCGGAGATCAGGTCATCCTGCACGTTGTCGTTTTTGATCAGACGGATGTTCGGAGCGAGCTCCAGAAGTTTGTCACCGGCGTTACGGATGACTTGTGTATCCGCGACGTTGTAGCTCTCACCCAGAACTTTCAGCGCCATGCCGTTGATGACGCGGTAGTTGTCCACAACGGCGATGTTGTCCGCGAGAGCCGGGTCCCACAGATCAGCGTAGCTCGTGATCTCCACGTCCGTCAGGGTCGGGTCATACACAAGCGTCATCACGCCGGCGCCGTAGGGAACGGTGTATGCGTCTTCGGGGTCATAGAACTGGCCCTGATACAGCGGATTGACGTTCCCGAGGTTTTCCAGCTTGGTTTTGTCCAGTTCGCTGACGAGCCCTTCAGCGATCGCCGTTTCAATGATGTAATCGTCAGCGATCACAAGGTCGTAATCTCCGCCTTCGGCTGCCTCGAGCTTTGCGAGCATCGTCTCGTCGGTGTCGAAGCTCGAATAGCTGATCTCGTACCCTGTCTCGGCGGTGAAACCGTCCAGAACTTCCTGCGGGAACATGCCTTCCCATGTATACAGATTCAGAGTGCCTTTTTTCTCGGCGGGAGCGGAACCGGACGCGCCTGCCTGCGAGGAAGCACCGCAGCCGGCCAGCAGACCCAAGCAAAGCGCAGCGCAGAGCGCCAGAGAAATGCCTTTTTTCATTGTTTACCCTCCTGTGTTTGCTGTGCGCCGCCGCGCATGCGGCCGACGGCGCCGGATATCACAACGAGCAGGATCGTGACGGCCAGCATCAGGGTGCACAGCGCGTTGATCTCGGGCGTCACGCCCGTTTTCAGCGCCGTATAGACCTTGATGGGCAGCGTGTTCACGCCCACGCCCGTTACGAACAGAGAAATGATGACGTCGTCGAAACTCATTGCAAAGCTCAGAAGCATGCCCGACGCAATGGCGGGAGCAATGAGGGGAAGCGTGATGTCAAAGAACACACGGATCTCTCCGGCGCCCAGATCCCGGGCCGCTTCCGCAAGGCTGGGATCCAGCCCGACAAGGCGGGCCTTGACGAGCATGTAAATGTAAGGGACACAGAATGCCGTATGCGCGATGATGAGCGTCGTCATGCCGAACGGCAGGCCGAGAAGGGAGAAGAACGCCATGAACACCATGGCGAGAATGATCTCCGGCGTCATCATCGGCAGCATCGACAGATATTCCATCACGCCTTTGGTGCGCGTCTTGACGCGCGTGAAACCGACAGCGCCCAGCGTACCGATCACAGCGGCTGCGCACGAGGAGGCCACGCCCAGCACGATGCTGTTCCACAGCGCCTCGAAGAGCGCGGCGTCGGCAAACAGTTCCTCATACCATTTGAGGGAGAATCCGTCCCACACACTCGAGATCTTGCTCTCGTTGAATGAGTAAACGACCACGAGGACGATCGGCAGGTAGATCAGGAACAGCACGAGCGCGAGGTAGACCGAAGAAAAACGGAATTTACGTTTCACAGCAGTCCCTCCAGTTCGCTCGAATGTGTGACGCGCTTGTACAGCGAGATCATGAGCGTAGTCAGCAGCATGAGCACGACGGCCAGCGCCGCGGCAAACGGCTGATTGTGCGCTTTCAGAAGCTGATCCTGGATCAGACTGCCCACGAGCACGATCTTGTTTCCGCCGAGGATGTCGGCGATGAAGAACAGACCCATCGAGGGGATGAA
Organism: uncultured Ruthenibacterium sp.; assembly: GCA_944386565.1. Classification (GTDB taxonomy): domain Bacteria; phylum Bacillota; class Clostridia; order Oscillospirales; family Ruminococcaceae; genus Ruthenibacterium. Next base: position 19,477 of record CALXBO010000002.1, read on the forward strand.
CGTCAGGATGATGCCGGACAGAAGGCCGGGCATCGTCAGCTTGAGCGTCACGGTGAAGAAGGCCTTGGCGGGGGAAGCGCCGAGATCACGGGCCGCTTCGATCAGGCTGCGGTCCAGCTTTTCGCAGCTTGAGTACACCGCAAGGATCATGAACTGCAGCAATGCGTACACCATTCCGACCACGACCGCCGGGTAGGTGTACAGGAGTTTCAGCGGCGTGTCGATGACGCCCAGCGCCATGAGAAGTTTATCCAGCACGCCGTTGGCGCGAAAAACGATCATCCAGCCGTACAGGCGGATCAGAGAGTTCGTCCAGAACGGGATCATCAGGAGAAGCATCAGGCGCTTCTTCCAGGCATCCGAAAGTTTTGCCATGAAATACCCGAACGGATATCCGATCAGCGTGATGAGAATGGTGCTTGTGATCGCAAGCCGGAACGATTCCGCAAAGGTCTGCAGATAAACGGGCTGGAAAATGTTCTTGTAGTTGTCCAGCGTGAACTCCTGCACGACGCCCCACGTTTCGGCGCGCGTCTCGAAGCTCAGAATGAACATGTACACGAGGGGGCCCGCGACGAACACCAGCGTGAATACATACAGGGGGACAAGCATCAGCCAGAGGCTGCGGCGCTGCTTCATTCGCTCGCCTCCTCCACGGGGACGGCGCACTCAGCGCGCCATGTAATCCGCACCGGCTGCCCGGGTTCCAGATCAATGTCGATGCCGTGGCGGCTCGCCACCAGCTCGGAGCCGTCGCCGAGCGTCAGCGCGATGCGGAGCATGCCCCCGGCGAAACTCTTCTCGCGGACAACGGCGGGGATGCCGCCTTCCTCGCAGAATTCGATGTGTTCGCTGCGCACGGCGAGCGTCACGGAATCGCCGGGCTGTTTGCCGCAGCCGCAGCACAGGGACGGGACGCACCCGCCCTCGGCGCGCACCTGCAGGACATGGTTCTCCGCGCTTTCGATGACGCCGTGCAGGATGTTGGCCGTGCCGACAAAACGGGCGACGTAATCGGTTTTCGGGCGGTCGTATACTTCCGCGGGCGTGCCGATCTGTTCAAACTGCCCGCCGCGCATCACGGCGATGCGGTCGGACATGTTCAGGGCTTCTTCCTGATCGTGCGTGATGTAGATGAATGTGATGCCCAGCTTTTTCTGAAGCCGCTTCAGTTCGACCTGCATCTGGCGGCGCAGCTGCAGATCAAGCGCGCCGAGAGGTTCGTCGAGCAGAAGGACGCGCGGGCGGTTGACGATGGCCCGTGCGATCGCAACGCGCTGGCGCTGACCGCCCGACAGCTCGGAGGGCATCCGGTCGCCGTATCCCTCCAGCTGGACGAGGTGGAGCGCCTCCTCCACGGCCTGCGCGATCTCCGCCTTCGGCCGGCGGCGGATCTTCAGGCTGTATCCGATGTTCGCCGCAACGGTCATGTGAGGAAACAGCGCGTAGCTCTGAAATACGGTGTTGACGTCCCGCTTTTCGGGCGGCACGTTCGTCATATCGCGCCCCTCGAGCACAACACGCCCGGAATCCGGTGTTTCCAGCCCCGCAATAATGCGGAGCGTCGTCGTTTTTCCGCATCCGGACGAACCCAGAAGCGTGATGAATTCTCCCGGCTGCACTTCGAGGTCAATGCCGCACAGCACAGGGGTGTTGTCAAATGATTTGGTCACATGCTCCAAACGTAAAATCGGTTCTGCCATATGTTTTATCTCCAATACGTTTGCTTCTGAAAGATGATTCGAATTATTCTAATTATACCATAAAAGTATGAAAAAGAAGTACGCTTTTTTGCTGTTCCGCGCGCTGAATTTTTAGTTCGGCGGCCGGACTTTCTGGTGAATTCGCACAAAAAGGAAAATGTGTGACACAAAATGCACGCAAGGGCGGAATTCCCGGCCTTTGCATGCGGGGGATTTTGTGATACACTAATAGAAAAGTCTGGGAGGAAGACATATGGACCGTCTGCTGATCCTCGGTGCGGGAGGATACGGAAAAACTGTCGCGGAAGCTGCAGAGCAAAGCGGTGCGTTCGGGGAAATTGCCTTTCTGGATGACGCCGCGCCCGGTGTGCTGGGAAAGTGCGAGGAGTACGCAGCGTTTGCCGGACGTTTTTCGCATGCCTACGCCGCGTTCGGGAACAATGCGCTGCGGGCGGTTTGGCTTGACCGGCTGGAACAGGCTGGTTTTGCGCTTCCGGTGATCGTGCATCCTCGCGCTTATGTCAGTCCCTCTGCGCAGATGAGCCCGGGGGCCGTTGTTCTGGCACTTGCCGCGGTCGGTGCGTCCGCCGTTCTGGAGCGGGGCGTGATCGTCAACATGGGCGCGATCGTCGACCACGACGCACGCGTTGAGGCGTGCGCACACATTGCGCCGGGCGCGATCGTGAAAGCATCCGTGCATGTGGACCCGCAGATCAAACTGGAGAGCGGAACGGTCGCTGTGCGGCCGGAATAACAGGAATCATACGAAAAGAGGCACAAATATGGAAACTTTGCTGGTTCTCGGAGCAGGCGGGCTGGGGCGCGTCGTGGGAGAAATTGCGCTGGAAACCGGTCTGTACGACAGGACCGTCTATCTGGATGACGCTGTGAGAGGCGGGGAAGTCATCGGCAAATGCGGTGATTACCGGAGCCTTGTAAATACATTCCCTTCCGCCATTGCGGCGTTCGGCGACAACCGCCTGCGCCTGTTCTGGACGCAGAAGCTGCAGGACGCCGGTTTTTCCGTCCCGACGCTCGTGCATCCCCGCGCGTACGTGAGCCCGTCGGCAAGCCTCGGTGCGGGAACGATCATCCAGCCGGGCGCTGTGGTGAGCACCCATGCGAAGCTCGGCCGCGCCTGTCTGGTGAACGCGAACGCGGTGGTCGATCACGACAACATCCTTGAGGACGGTGTGCACGTCAATCTGAATGCGACGGTCAAAGCGTGGTGCCATCTGGAACCGTGCCGCCGCACGGAGGCCAACGAGCTGATCTATGCCACGCGCCGCGCCATCGACGGAGTGGAAGACCCCAATCTGGAAGACGCGCTGTTTGCGTTCAAGCTCGGAGAGAAGGCCAGTTTTGTCAAACCGTTCGGCTCCGGTCACATCAACGACACGTATGCCGTGTATCTCACGGTCGACGGGCACGATGAACTGCGCTATGTCATCCAGCGCATCAACACCGCGGTGTTCAAGAAACCGCAGGATGTCATGGAGAACATCTTCGGCGTGACGGAATACCTGCGCCAGCGCATCCTTGCGCGCGGGGGCGACGCCGACCGCGAAACGCTCAGCTATCTGAAAACAAAAACGGGCGCGTATTATTTTGAGGACGCAGCCGGGAGCCCGTGGCGCTGCTATCACTACATCGACAACTCCGTGTGCATCGAAGCGGCGCGCGACGCGCGTGACTTCTACAATTCCGCGCGCAGTTTCGGCTCTTTTTTGCGCGAACTGGAGGATTATCCCGCCGACACGCTCCACGAGACGATCGAGAAATTCCACGACACCCGCAGCCGGTACGCGGATTTTGAACGCGCGGTGCGCCGCGACGTGAAGAACCGCGCCAAGCTGTGCCGCGAGGAGATCGCGTTCATCACGGCCCGCAAGGCGGACTGCTCGTTTATGATGGACCTTCTGGAGGCAGGAGAACTGCCGCTGCGCGTGACGCACAACGACACCAAACTCAACAATATTCTGTTTGATGCCAAGACGGGCGAGGGGCTGTGCGTCATTGACCTCGACACCATCATGCCCGGTCTTGCGGCGAATGATTACGGCGATTCCATCCGCTTCGGCGCTTCCACGGCGGCGGAGGACGAGCCGAATCTGGACAAAGTGCATTTTGACTATCATCTGTTCGAAGCGTATACCAAGGGATACCTCGAGACGGCAGGTCCGGCTCTGACGGAAAAAGAAAAGGAGACGCTGCCCTGGGGCGCCAAGCTGATGACGCTGGAGTGCGGGATGCGATTCCTGACGGATTTTTTGCAGGGCGATACCTATTTCAAAGTGACCCACCCGACGCACAACCTCGAGCGCTGCCGCACGCAGCTGAGACTGGTGGCGGAGATGGAAGAGCATTTTGACGAAATGCAGTGCACGGTCAGAGAACTGTCCGAACACTGCTGAACAATAACGGTGAAGAAGGGATTTTCCATGTCGGTTCCGACAAGAGAAGAAGCATGGTGCGTGCTGTGCGAACACAACAAGGAGGCGTTCCACCTGCACCATGCGCGCACGGTGGAGGCTGTGATGCGCTGGTTTGCCAATGATCTCGGCTATTCCGAAGAGGCGGATTTCTGGGCGACGGTCGGCCTGCTGCACGATCTGGATTTTGAAGAATTCCCCGGGCAGCACTGCGAGAAAACGCAGGAAATGATGCGCGCCGAGGGCTGGGACGAGCGGCTCATCCACGCTGCGGCCAGCCACGGCTACGGCCTGTGCCCGTCGAGCCCCGAGCCCGGGCATGAGATGGAAAAAGTGCTTTTTGCGTGTGACGAGCTCACGGGACTGATCGGCGCGGCTGCGCTGATGCGCCCGTCGAAAAGTGTATCGGACATGGAGCTGTCCAGCCTGAAAAAGAAGTTCAAGGACAAGAAGTTTGCCGCCGGATGCTCGCGCGACGTGATTCGCGCGGGCGCCCAGCACCTCGGCTGGGAACTGGACACACTGCTGCAAAAAACGCTCGATGCGATGAAAGCGTGCGAAGCGCAGATCGCCGCGGGCGAAGCATAAGAGGGGAGAAAGACCATGCATATTGAAACACAATGCCTGCACGAAGGGTACAAGCCCAAGAACGGCGACCCGAAAGCTCTGCCGATCTATCAGAGCACCACGTACACGTATGACTCCACCGACCACATCGGCCAGCTGTTCGATCTGACGGCGGACGGACATATGTATTCGCGCATCTCGAACCCCACGGTCGCGGCCGTGGAGGAGAAGATCGCCGCTCTGGAGGGCGGCGTCGGCGCGCTGTGCACCACGAGCGGCCAGGCGGCAACGCTCATCTCGGTGCTGAACATCTGTGTGGCCGGAGACCATCTCGTGGCCGCTTCCACGATCTACGGCGGCACCGTGAATCTGTTTGCTGTCACGCTGAAGAAATTCGGCATCGAGTGCACGTTCGTGAATGCCGACGACGATGAAGAGACCATTCAGAAGGCGTTCCGCCCGAACACGAAGCTGCTGTTCGGTGAGACGATCGCGAACCCCGCCATCGCGGTGCTCGACATTGAGAAATTTGCGCGCATCGCCCACAGCAACGGCGTGCCGCTCATTGTGGACAACACGTTCGCGACGCCGGTTCTGTGCCGCCCGTTTGAATGGGGCGCGGACATCGTCATCCACTCCACCACGAAGTACATGGACGGCCACGCCGTTCAGGTCGGCGGCGTTGTGGTTGACTCCGGCAACTTTGACTGGACAAACGGCAAGTTCCCCGAGCTGTGTGAGCCGGACGAGAGCTATCACGGCGTGACCTATACCAAGCAGTTCGGCCGCGCGGCGTATATCACGAAGGCGCGCGTGCAGCTGATGCGTGATTTCGGCATGTATCCTCCCGCGACGGCGGCGTTCATCCTCAACCTCGGCCTTGAGACGCTGGCCGTGCGCATGGAGCGCTACTGCCGCAACGCCGAGGCGGTGGCCGACTTCCTCGCCGCGAGCGACAAGGTCGAGTTCGTCAACTATCCCACGGTCAAGGGCAATCCCTATGCCGCGCTGCGGGAAAAATATCTGCCGAAGGGTGCGTCCGGCGTCATTTCGTTCTCCGTCAAGGGCGGGCGCGACGATGCCGTGCGCTTTATGGACAGCCTGTCGCTGGCCAACAACGTGGTCCACGTTGCGGACATCTGCACCTGCGTGCTGCATCCCGCGTCGTCCACGCACCGCCAGCTCACCGACGAGCAGCTGGTGGCCGCGGGCATCACGCCGGGCCTCATCCGTCTGTCGGTCGGTCTCGAGCACATCGACGACATCCTCGCCGACATTCAGAAAGGCCTTGACGCGATCTGATGCTTTTTGAAAATCCCGCCGGACAAAAAAGTCCGGCGGGATTTTTTTGATGCGGTGCAACAAATGCGCGCGCAGCACGTCTTATGAACAGGAAACCGGAAAGGAGGGACGGAGATGGACGGAGTCGATGAGCTGTACCGGATGTACAGCGCGGATGTGTACCGGTATCTTTGCAGCATCACGCGCGATGCATCCCTGTCGGAAGATCTTCTCAGCGAGACGTTTGTGCGGGCCATCCGCGGCATCGGCGGGTTCCGCGGCGATGCGAACGTCAAAACGTGGCTGTGCACCATCGCGCGGCACGCGTGGCTCGACGAAATGCGCCGGCGCCGTCCGCAGCTGTCCTACGACGATCTCCTCGCCGGCTATGTGGAGGACGCCGCGCCGGACGACACAGCAAAAAGCGCTCTGAACGCGGCCGTTGCCGCGCGGGCCAAAGAGCTTCTGCACACGCGGCGGCCTGTGGCGGAGAAAGTGTTCCTGCTCCGCTCGCAGGGGTACTCCTTCGCGGAGATCGCCCAGAAGTGCGGCATCTCCGAATCGTCCGCCCGCACGGTGGAATTCCGCACGCGCCGCTGGCTGCGTGAAACTTTGCAACAGGAGGGTTTTTGTGATGACTGAATTGACCTGCGACATCTGCCGCGACCTCATCCCTCTCGTCGTGGACGGCGTTGCGTCCGAAGAAAGCGAAGCGGCCGTGAAAGAACACGTCGCAGTATGCGCGGAATGCCGGGACATGTACCAGAACGAGCTGGAGCGCGGCATCGCCTCGCTGCGCGAGAAAACGGCCGATGAAAAAGTGCTGCGCCGGGTGCGCATCCGTCTGGCGTGGCAGGGGATGCTGCTGACGTTCGCGGCGCTGGCTGTGACGACGCTGACCGTGCGCACGGTGTTTCTTCTGTGGATGCTTCCCGCCGTGGGCGCGGCATCGTATGTGCTGATGCGCCGGTACAGCCTTGCCGTTCCGGTCCTTGCGGGAGCGGCGGTGCTCGTGTGGGATCGTTCGCTCCTGTCGGGCGTTGTGATGGGCGGCCTGCTCTGCATGGGCATCGTCATTGCCGCGCTTCTGATTTTCGCATTCGGAAAGGAGAAACAACATGATCTCTGAACAAATGACGGGAAAATTTCCGTTCCGGCCGGTGCTGCCGCACATCCGGATTCCGCGCAACCGGCTCACGCGCACCGTGGCCGCGCTGCTGGCCGTGGCGATGATCGGAGGGCTCGGCTTTCTGATCGACCGGCAGACGGGCAATCCCATCTCCCTGCGCCTTGCCCAGCATGCCGTCGTGCAGCACTTCGAGACGCAGCATGAAGGCGAAGGGTATGTGGTTGCACCAATGCGGTTTTTGGGTTGGACGGTGGAAGGCCACTCGGCCCGCTATTACTGCAAAGTGTACAAGACCGGGAGTGTGGACACCGGATTTTCCGCATTCGTGGAGAACGGCACGGTCTATACGACGGAGGAGTGCGAAACGCTCAGCGGCAGCAACACATACAACCGCTTTATCAATGAGCTCTCCGCCGCGTTTTTCACGGAGGATACCGAGAGCGCACTGCGCGAGGCCGGTATGGGGGATTACGGAAAACTTGTGGATTTTCTCTCGTTCGGAGAGGATGTGTTTGACGCGGAGAATCCCGTGTTTGTGCCGGACTCGGAATTCCGCCTGAACGATCTGCCTCTCCCCACAGCCGTGTGTGTTGAATTTCAGACGGATGATATTTCCGACGAGGCACTGGCCGAGCGGCTGACGCTGCTCTATGAGCTGGCGCAGAAACGCGGTGTGCCGTTCGATTACTATTCCGCAGTTGTGCGGGACGGAACGAGTTATGCCATGAATCCGGTTTACGATGTGCCCGCCGATGTGGTCAAGGACGCCGACGCGCTGGCGCAGTATCTTGCCGACGAACCCCGCATCTCGATGGAACAGGCGCAGGCAAATGCCGCGTGGAACGGAAAACTGAATAATTTTTATTCTGATGATGCATGGAAACCCTGCGATTGATGCAGTGCAGAAAAGAAAGAGGCCGCGAAGCGTTCAGCTTCGCGGCCTCTTTTGACTGGCAGTGAAATTATGCGATCACGGCGTTTTCGATCAGGAACGTGCCGACGTAGTAGTTCAGCGCATTCATGGCCATATAGGGAGCGCCGAAGAAATCCTCATAGTTTGCGATTTCCTCTTCGGTCGCACCGTCCACCTCGGTGAGGTAATCGGCAACCTTTTCGCTCGTCATCTCCATGGCTTCCTTCTCGGCGATGGCCTGTGTGATGAGCATCTGCTTGGCATAGCTCTCCAGCGCAGCGGCAGAGTTCTCCAGCAGCGCGTCGGTGCTCTCAAGGCCCATCGCGGTGACGAAGTCCTCCAGCTCCATGCCGTACATCGAAGCATAGGAGCGGTACTGGTTCAGCATGGATTCCTTCTGATACTCCGACACCGCCTCGGGAACCTCGGTGATCTCGCAGTTTTCCATCAGATAATCCCATACGCCGGTGTAGATGTTGTTCTCACGCAGGTTGGCGCGGATGCCGTCTTTCATCTCGGTGACCGTGTTCCAGCCGTTCGTCTCGGAGAGGTTCTCTTTGACGAAATCGTCCGTCAGCTCGGGAACTTCCTGCTCCACGATGTGGTTGATGGTCGTGGAGAACACGGCGTCCTTGCCGGCCAGATCGGGGTTGCTCTCGTACGGGTCGGGGAACGTCACGTTCACGTCAAAGGTTTCGCCGGGCGTATGGCCGATGATCTGATCCAGAAAATCGTCAATGTAACCGGTGCCGCCGGCCGTCACGATCGTGCCGGCGCCCTCCGTGCTGCCGCCTTCGAACTCGACGCCGTCCACGCTGCCGACATAGTCGATGTTGACGGAGTCACCCTCGGCCACCGCGCGGTCGGTCACTTCAATGCTCGTCGCGTAGCTCTGCAGGATGCTGTCCACGCTGCTGTCGACCGTTTCATCGGAGACGGCAACGTCCGTCTCGGCGAGCGGGATGGCATTGTAATCGGCGGGCAGGGTGACGTAATCCAGAGCCGTCACGCCCTCCACAAAACCCTGTTCCGTAAGGCCTGCGCTGTAATCCACCGCAGTGGCCTCCGCCGACGAAGACGAAGAGCTCGACGATGCGGCGTCAGAGCCGGATGCGGACGCAGAACCGGAAGAGGAACTGCTATTGCAGCCTGCCAGCAGGGCGGCGCACAGAGAGCCTGCCAGCAGAACGGAAATCCATTTTTTCATGTTTCAATCTCCCTCAATTTCGAATTACACACACGTGTGAAATCTATTATACACCAAAACAATGGAAAAAAGATAGTCTCTTCCGGTGATTTTGTGTGAAATCATTGGAAAAAAGCCGGGAATGCGCTATACTGAAAACAAACCATTCGAAAAAAGAGGGATGAAACGCATGGATTATTATCAGAGAGCTCTGGATCTGCACGCACAGCACCACGGAAAGATCGAGGTTTGCAGCAAGGTCCCCGTCAAGACGAGGGACGATCTTTCCACGGCGTATACTCCGGGCGTTGCCCAGCCGTGCCGTGAGATCGCGGCCGACCCCGCCGCCGCTTATACATATACCGCCAAGGGCAATCTGGTCGCAGTCGTCACGAACGGCACGGCCGTGCTCGGCCTCGGCGACATCGGCGCGGCCGCGTCCATGCCGGTCATGGAGGGCAAGGCGGTTCTGTTCAAGGAGTTCGGCGGCGTAGATGCATTCCCGATCTGTCTGGATACAAAAGACCCCGAAAAAGTCATCGAGGCGGTCCGTCTGCTCGCGCCGACGTTCGGCGGCGTGAATCTGGAGGACATCTCTTCCCCGAACTGCTTCTATATCGAGGAGACGCTCGAGCGCGAGCTGGACATCCCCGTGTTTCACGACGACCAGCACGGCACGGCCATCGTCGTCACGGCCGCGCTCATCGGCGCGCTGCGCGTTGTGGGCAAAGAGCTGTCTGATATCCGCGTCGTGGTCAACGGCCCGGGCGCGGCGGGTACGGCCATCATCAAGATGCTGCTGGCCGCCGGCGTGCGCGACGTGATCGCGTGCGACGAGAACGGAATCCTCTATAAAGACCGCGGCGTGGGCATCGCCGATCACAAGGCCATGCTGTGCGAGATCACGAACCTCGGCGATCTGCGCGGCACGCTTGCGGACGCCGTACGCGGTGCGGATGTGTTCATCGGCGTGTCGGTGGGCGGCGCACTGAAGCCGGAAATGGTCCGCACCATGGCAAAGGACGCGGTCATTTTTGCCATGGCGAACCCCACGCCCGAAATCACGCCCGACGAGGCGAAAGCCGCTGGCGCGCGCGTCGTCGGCACGGGCCGCAGCGACTACGCGAACCAGATCAACAACGTGCTCGCGTTCCCGGGTGTGTTCAAGGGTGCGCTGTCCGTGCGCGCGCGCGACATCAACAGCGCCATGAAAGTGGCCGCTGCGCACGCCATTGCCGACCTCGTCAGCGACGAGGAGCGCAGCGAGGATTACATCATCCCCGGCGCGTTTGACCCGCGCGTGGCCGAAGCCGTGGCCGCGGCCGTGGCCAAAGCGGCGCGTGAGACGGGGGTGGCGCGCGCATGAGAACGGTCTGTGCCGCTGAGATCCGGGATGCCGTCGCGCGTCTGTGCGTGGAGGCCAACCGGAAACTGCCCTGTGATATGGAGTGCGCGCTGCGCTCCGCGCGCGAATCGGAACCGTGGCCGCTGGCCAAAGAGACGCTCGGCACATTGTGCGAGAACCTCGAAGCTGCGGCCCGCACGGGTCTGCCCATCTGTCAGGATACCGGCATGGCCTGCGTGTTCACCGAGATCGGTCAGGACGTGCACATTGAGGGCGATTTCGAGTCCGCCGTCAACGAGGGCGTGGCGAAAGGCTATACGGAGGGGCTGCTGCGCAAGTCGGTCGTGCGTGACCCCATCCGCCGGGGAAACACAGGCGACAACACGCCCGCGGTGCTGAACGTGCGCCTTGTCCCGGGTGACCGGGTGCGCATCGTGGTCGCGCCCAAGGGTTTCGGTTCGGAGAATATGAGCCGGATCGCCATGCTCAAGCCTTCGCAGGGGGAGGACGGCGTGAAGGACTTCGTCGTCGAGACCGTGTGCCTTGCCGGGCCGAACCCGTGTCCGCCCGTCGTGGTCGGCGTCGGCGTGGGCGGTACGTTCGAGCGCGCGGCGCTGCTTGCAAAGCAGGCCCTGCTGCGCCCGGTCGGAAGCCATCACCCTGACCCGTATTATGCGGCGATGGAAGAGGAACTTCTCGCGCGCATCAATGCCCTCGGCACGGGGCCGCAGGGGTTTGGCGGGCAGACGACCGCCCTCGGCGTGCAGATCGAAACGTTCCCCACTCACATCGCGGGCATGCCCGTGGCCGTCAACATCGGCTGCCATGTCACGCGCCACGCGGAGGTGATCGTATGACGCAGCACAGGATCACTTGTCCCGTCACGCGCGAGCAGTTCGAGCCGCTCCGTGCGGGCGATACCGTGCTTTTGTCCGGTACGATCTACACGGCGCGCGATGCGGCGCACAAGCGCCTGTTCGCTCTTCTGCGGGAGGGAAAGCCGCTGCCGTTCGACGTGCGCGGCGCTGCGGTGTATTACGCCGGGCCGACGCCCGCGCCCGAGGGAATGCCCATCGGCGCATGCGGACCCACGACCTCCGGCCGCATGGACGCATATGCGCCTGCACTGATGCGCGAAGGACTGATCGTGATGATCGGCAAGGGTGCGCGCAGCGCGGAAGTGGAAGCTGCCGTTCGCGAGACGGGAGCGGTGTACCTCGCGGCCATCGGCGGCGCGGGAGCGCTTGCCGCCGACTGCGTGCAGAGCGCCGAACTCGTCTGCTACGAGGATCTCGGCAGTGAGGCCATCCGCCGTCTGACGGTGCGTGACATGCCGCTGACCGTTGTTCTCGACGCGCACGGCGGAAACCTCTACCGGGAGGGTCCGGCGGCGTATCTGGCGTCCAGAAACGCGTGAGGGCACCGTTTTTCCCAAAAAGCACTTGACAAATCCGGACGGATATTGTTTAATAAGGTCAATCACTTCAAACCGTTGAAGCGGAAGTAAAACCGTCGGCGCACGCACAGAGATCCCCGGCAGCTGGAAAGGGGACGGAAGCGGGGCGGATCAATGGACCGCTGAGGGCGGGGGGAAAGGCCGCACGGCCGAGTATCTTCCGACGCATTGCCCGCGTTACAGGGCAGGGGATGTGTTTGCATCCCGCAGAGAGGCCGCTTGTACGGGCGGCAATCAAGGTGGTACCGCAGGCTGATTCACGCGCCTGTCCTTGCATGAGCATGGACAGGCGCGTTTTGTTTTTTGAAGAGGGGAGGCGGATGGTTTGAAACAGACCGGAAGACGATGGCGATGGCGGATGATGACTGTCCGCGCCGCCGGGAGAGCGGCATCTGATGAAAACCGACTGTTAAAGGAGAGAATCTTATGAAAAAGCTGTTTGCTCTGGCGCTCTGCGCTGTGTTCGCCCTCATGATGTTCGCCGGGTGCTCCGGCTCGGCCGGCGCGTCCGACGGCGCCGTCAAGATCGGCATTATCAAGTACATGGATCACACATCTCTCGATGAGATCACCGCCGCCGTGGAGAACACGCTTTCCTCCGAACTCGACGAGCAGGGTGTGGAATATTCCATCGACACGAAGAGCGCCAACGGCGACCCGTCCACCATCAACGCCATCTGCACGCAGTTCGTCGCCGACGGCGTCGACCTTGTAGTCGCGATCGCCACGCCCGCTGCGCAGGGCGCGGCCACTGTGCTGGAAGGCACGGGCATCCCGCTCGTGTTCAGCGCCGTGACCGATCCCGTGGATGCGGGTCTTGTGGATTCGCTGGACGCCCCCGGCGGCAGCATCACCGGCACGTCGGACGCCATCCCCGTCAGCCAGATCATGGATCTTGCGGCAGAGCTCACCCCCGACGCAAAGAACTTCGGCATCCTGTACTGCACCAGCGAGCCCAGCAGCGTTCCCGTTGTGACCGAGGCGAAAGAATTCTTTGATGCGAACGGATACACCTGCGAAGAGGGCGCCGTGGCGGACGAGACGGATGTCCAGACGGTCGTCCAGAATCTTCTGAAGGACTGCGACGCCATCTTCATCCCCATCGACAACACGGTCGCCAATGCAATGGCCATCGTGTCTGAGGAGTGCATCGCGGCCAAGAAGCCCGTCTACGTTGCGGCGGACTCGATGGTGCGCGACGGCGGCCTCGCCAGCGTGGGCGTCAACTACACGAACCTCGGCAATCTGACGGCTGAGATGGCTGTGGATATCCTGAACGGTTCCGATCCCGCCACGATGGCGGTGCAGGTCCTGACGGACAACAACATCGTCGTCAACGAAGAGACGGCCGCCGCCATCGGCGTGGACGTTTCGCAATACGCATAATTCACAACGAAAGGACTCCTTCGTATGCTGCTTGTTTTGAGAAGCGCCGCCGAGCAGGGCTTCATCTATTCGCTCGTGGCACTGGCGCTGTATCTGTCGTACCGCACGCTGGACATTGCCGATCTGACAACGGACGGCACGTTCACGCTCGGGTGTGCCATCAGCGCCACAATGACGCTGGCGGGGCATCCGCTGCTCGGCCTTGTGCTTGCCATCGCGGCGGGCGCCGCGGCCGGCGGCGTCACGGCCGTGCTTCAGACGAAGCTCGGCGTGCCGTCCATTCTGGCGGGCATCATCACCATGACGGGATTGTATTCCGTCAACCTTGCGGCGATGGGCAGCAAGTCCAATCTGCCGATGCTGAAGGAAGAAAACGTGTTCAGCATGGCGCAGGCTCTGTTCGGCAGCGCGTACAAACTGGTCGTCGCGGGTGTGTTCGCGGCGGTGTGCGCGGTGCTTCTCGGATTGTTCCTGCGCACGCGTCTCGGCCTTTCCATCCGGGCGACAGGCGACAACCGCGACATGGTTTCCGCGTCGAGCATCAACCCCGCGCTGATGACCACGGTCGGCCTGTGCGTCGCCAATGCGCTCACGGGCCTGTCCGGAGCGCTTCTGGCGCAGTATCAGAAATTTTCCGACATCGGCCTCGGGACCGGTATGGTCGTCATCGGCCTTGCCAGCCTCATCATCGGTGAGGTCGTCGTCGGCCGCGGCGGCATCCTTCGCGGCGTTCTGGCGGCGGTCATCGGCGCGGTCGTGTACCGCATCATCATTGCGCTGGCGCTCTCGTCCAGCGTGGACGCAAACTGGATCAAATTTTTCTCCGCCGTCATCGTGGCGATCGCCATTGCGTACCCCACGGTGAAGGAGAAGGTGCTGTTCTATCAGAAACGTCGCAGGGAGGCGAAGAAATATGCTCAGCATTGAACACGTCTCCAAGACGTTCAACCCGGGCACGGTCAATGAGAAAAAGGCGCTCGAGGATGTGTCGCTGCATCTCGAGCGCGGGGATTTCGTCACGCTGATCGGCTCGAACGGCGCGGGAAAATCCACGCTGTTCACCGCCATCGCCGGAGGGTTCGTGCCGGATTCCGGCCGTATCGTTCTGGATGGCAGGGACATCACGTTCCTTCCGGACTACCGCCGCTCGCGCGAGATCGGCCGCCTGTTTCAGGACCCGCTCAAGGGCACGGCTCCGCGCATGACGATCGAGGAAAATCTCGCGCTGGCGTATCTCAGAGCCTCGAAAGGCGGCGGTGGGATTTTCTCCACCATCAAGGCGAAAGACCGTGATTTCTTCCGCGAAAAACTCGCGACGCTCGGCCTCGGCCTTGAGAACCGGCTGACACAGCCGGTCGGCCTTCTGTCCGGCGGACAGCGTCAGGCGCTGACGCTCTTGATGGCAACGCTCGTCACGCCGAAGCTGCTTTTACTCGACGAGCACACCGCGGCCCTCGATCCGGCGACGGCGGAGAAAGTTCTGGAGCTGACGAAGAAGATCGTGACGCAGCAGAACATCACCTGCATGATGGTCACGCACAACATCTCGTCTGCGCTGGAACTCGGCAACCGGACCATCATGATGGACGGCGGCCGCATCGTGTTTGAGCTCTCGGGCGAAGAGCGCCGGAACATGACGGTGGAAGAGCTTCTGCGCCGCTTCAAGCAGCAGACAAACCGCCAGCTCGACAACGACCGTATGCTTCTGACAAGAGAATAAAAAAGAGCGCCCGCCGCGGATTTCCGCGGCGGGCGCTTTTGCGTTCAGGATGACGCTCAGTCGGAACGGCGGCCGAGCAGACGCAGGATATACAGGAACAGGTTGATGAAATCGAGGTACAGCTGCAGCGCGCACAGGATGCTCGCCTTGCCGGCCAGCTCCGGGTTGCCGCCGTACATCTGATGGAACTGCTTGATCTTCTGCGTGTCATACGCCGTGTAGCCCATGAAGATGGCCACGCCGATGAAGCACACCAGTTTTTCAAATCCGCTCAGCGGCAGGAAAATGGAGAGGACCCAGAAAATGACGAGGAAGATCAGGCCGGAGGTGAGGATCGGAGCGAGGTTCGAAAGATCGCGTTTGGTCACATATCCGTACGCGGCCAGAACGCCGAAGTACAGCGCCGTCATGCCGAAGGCGATGATCAGAGAGGCCACGTCGTACAGAACGAAGAAGCTGGAGAACGTCAGACCGTTGAGAACGGCATACAGGAAGAACATGCCGCGCGCCGTGCCGATGCTCATGTTCTTGATCCGTGCGCTGAGGAAAAACACGACGGCGATTTCGGCGATCGCCAGCAGGAAGGGAATCATCGGCATCTGGACGAGGACGGTCAGCCAGAGCCCGCTGGCCCACGTCGCAAAGGCGACGGCGAAGGTCGCAAGCAGGCCCAGTGCCATCCAGCCGAACGTTTTTGCGGTGTAGACACCGATGGGTTCCACAGAGCGGTCGTCGCTCCAGTAAAGGCCGTTATCCACTTGAGGCTCGTAATTGTTGTAAGTCATGATGAGTTCCTTTCTTCCGGGAAAATAAGCCGGATTGTTCAGGTTGTGGAACAGTATATCACATGCGCGATTCGTTTTCAAGGAAGATCGCGCACAGATCGGACAAAATATCCTGCGGCAGCATCCCCTGCATGGAGATCCTTCCGGCGCACCGGTCGGCCGCGCTTCCGTGCAGCCACACGCCGCACGCAGCAGCGTCGGCAGGTGCGAGCCCCTGTGCCAGCAGGGAGGCGATCATGCCCGCGAGCAGATCGCCCGACCCGCCGCGCGCAAGCCCCGCGTTTCCCGTGCGGTTCTCGTACAGCGCGCCGTCCGCGGAGGCGATCACCGTGCGGTGCCCTTTCAGAACGACGACCGCGCCGGTCCGCCGTGCGAACGCCAGCGCTGTCTCGGCGGGATGCGCTGTGATCTGTGCGATCTCCTCGCCGCACAGCCGGGACATCTCGCCGGGATGCGGAGTGAGAACGACAGGGCACGATGCGTGTTCCAGAAGAACCGGGTCGTGAGACAGCGCGGACAGCGCACCTGCGTCGAGCACGAGGGCTTTCGCGTGCGTCATCCCGTCGCGGACGATGCGCGCGGTATCTTCGCTGGCGGGAAGGCCGCAGCCGATCAGGCAGGCCGTCTGTTTTGCCATCTCCTGCGGCAGCCCCGCGTCGGGGAGAGGAAGGTACATGGCCTCCGCGGCATGAGCGGCGACGGCCGGGATGACGCATTCCGGAGCGGCCAGCGTGTACAGGCCGACGCCCGTCCGCAGCGCGCCGAGCGTGGACAGGACCGCCGCGCCGCGGTAGCGCGGAGAACCGCACACGGCCAGCAGCTTTCCGTAGTTCCCCTTGTGGCTTTCCGGGGCACGGCGGGGCAGGCGGGAAAAGACATATTCGCGATTCAGAACCATCTGCAGCACCTCCTCTCTGATTTTATCGTATAGTATATCACGCATTTGTGAATTTTCTTCGTTTTTCGGCAAAGAAAATGAAGAGAACCAGCAGACATTCCGCCGTCCCCAGAGCAGCCCACACGCCGTCCAGCTGCCAGAAAACGGGGAGCAGGAACAGAAGGGCGGGCGTCAGAACCAGCGGTTCGCCGTAAATGAGAAGATTTGCCAGCCTCACTTCCGTGACGGCATAATAATAGGAGGCATAGAGATGAACGATCCCCCACGGGATCAGCGACAGTACGGACAGGAACAGAGCGCTCCGGCACAGGTCGGCCACGTGTTCCGACGCGCCGAAAGCGGCGGGAAGTATGCCGCGCGCCGCCGTCATTCCCGCAAACAGAACCACGCTGACGATGAGGACGGTGCGGCGCGCCATGTGAAGCAGTTTCTGCTCCGCGCCGCGGTCGCCCGAACCGCGGAAAAAGCTCATCAGGGGCTGAACCCCCTCCGCAACACCGGTCAGAAGCGGCTGGGCCGCGCCCAGCGCGTAGCTGACGACGGCGTATGCCGCAACGCCGGATGCGCCGCCCCACGCCATGGACTGCCAGTTGTGGAACATGATGAGGATGCTGGCGGACATCGAGAGCCCGAACGGAGAGACACCGATGCGAAGAATCTGGATAAATGTGCGTCGGGATAGATGAGACCGGCCGCTCCGGAACGGGAGAACGCGCTGGCGGAACAGAAAGAACGCCGCCATGGCCGCGGAGAGAAACTGCGCCGCAACGGTGGCTCCCGCCGCGCCCGCCATGCCCCAGTCAAGCCGCATGATGAACAGCCAGTCGAGAAAAATGTTGCAGAACAGCCCGGCGACCGTGGCCGCCATGGCCTGGACCGTGCACCCGTGTGCGCGGAGAAGGGGATTCAGCCCGCCGTTGAAGATCTGCATACCGCACAGGGAGATCGCGATGCGGCAGTACGCGGCAGCGGGCTCATAGAGTTCACCGGTCGCGCCGAATGCACGCAGCAGAAACGGGTACGCGGCCCAGAGCGTGCAGGCCAAAACGACGGTCGCCGCCGCGAGAAGCACAAGCGCCGCTGTGCGGGCAGTGCGGGCGCGCGCTTCATCCTGAGCGCCGTGCGCGGCGGAAAACAGGACGCTTCCGCCTGTTCCGATCCCGAGCCCGGTCGCAAGGATCACGGCGGAGATCGGCCAGAGCAGGTTGATGGCCGCAAGTCCGGTGTCGCCGAGACAGCGGCCGATGAAAAAGCCGTCGACAATGATAAAAAAGCCCATCAGAAGCTGCGATGCCATCGCGGGCAGCACATACCGGAAAAAGGTTCCGGTATCCGCACGGTGATGCATGGTGGAATCCCTCTCTTTCTGTGGCTATGATACCACGGCGCCGGCTTTTGTGACAAGACGAGCGGGCCGACAGAATTGAAACATTTTCAACACATGCCTCGTTTATAATAAATGAAACTCGTTTTAGGGTCAGTGCGCCTGTGCGCGGGACTGGAAAGGATTTGTGACAATGCACGAAAAATCAGGGGTGGTAAATGTGAAACTTGATGAGGCAGCGGTTGTCAATCCGGGTAAAACAGAGTATAATACTTTTATATTGGCTAACTGTCGGCTGATGCCGGCAGGCGGCTGTTAAGAGGAAGGGAGGAGCTTGCAGATGCAGGGAAAGCACACAAAAGACGGCGCGCAGCAGCGCCCGCAGCCATCTTCGGGCGCTCCCCGGCGCCCCCGAACCCCGGCAGAAGCACGGGCCATGCGCCTGGCGCGTCAGAAGGCGCGCCGCCGTGCACAGATGATCTTTTTCAGCGCCTCCTTTGCGTTCATCCTTCTGGTCTCATGGCCGATTTCCGCAGCGATCGATCACTTCTCCGGAAAGACGTCCGGCGATTCTTCCTCGCCCGCGCAGTCCGCATCGGAACCTGCCTCGCAGGCGGATTCCGCAGCTGCTTCCGGCGCGGACTCCGGCGCACAGAGCACCGCTCAGGAGCCGTCTGTGCCGGACGGCACACAGACGTCGGCCGTCTATGGGCCGGTGAAGAGCGATGAGATGACGTATACCGTCCCCACGGCTGCGATGCTGGCGCTGCCGGAGAACGGGCGTGTGGATATGGCATATTTTGACGATGCGCTGTTTATCGGCGATTCGCTGACGCAGGGCATCCTCACGTATCAGGCTGCGACGTTCGAGAATGCATCGTACGCAGCGTATATCGGCGTCGGCCCGAAAGAACTCATCAGCGGAACCGTGACGAATGTCAAGGGGGAAAGCGTGACGGCGATGGACGAGATCCGCGCGGCCAACGCATCGAAAGTCTATGTTCTTCTCGGCATGAACTCGCTTTCTTCTTATGACGACGAGACGCTCATCCATTATTACGACGAATTCATGAAGCTGTTGGAGACGGAGCTCCCCGCGGGGACGACGTATTACATCCAGGCGATCCCGCCGCTCTCCGCGGAGAAAGCGGCCACGGACGAAAGCTATTCAAAAACGCGCATTCAGAATCTGAACGAGCAGCTGGCACAGCTGGCCTATTCGCACGGATGGTATTATCTGGACCTGTACAGTGCGCTCGCGGATGAAAACGGGGATCTGCGCGCGGATTATAACGCCGGCGACGGAATCCATCTCAATGAGACGGGTTATACCGCGTGGCGTGAATTTCTGATTACGCATACCGCTTACGATAAAGACAGCCCGTACATTGCAGGCTCGCCGTATCTCTTGTCTTAAGCGGATCCGGAAGGTGATTTTTTGGCAGGATACAAAGATTTCAAGCAGCGGGCCCGCCGGCGCCGCAAGCGGCAGGCAGTCGCGACGGTAGCGCTTTCGGCGCTGATCGTTGTGCAGTGCGCCGGGCTCGTTTATATCACGGGGCGCATGATCGGCGGAAAACCACTCTTTGATGTGCGCCCCGAAACCTCTCAGGCGCAGTCGGAACCGTCCGGAGAGACGGATGCGGAGCAGGGGACGAGCTATGACAACAGCGCTTGGAATACGCTCACGCCGGTTGCCAAGACTGTGAACTACGATACGACCACAGACGACACAAGAATGTACGCGCTGCCGGAAAACGGCCGTGTGAATCTGGAATATTTCCGGGGTGCGCTGTTCATCGGCGATTCGCTGACGCAGGGCTTCGGCATCTATGAACCGCTCAAGAGTATCGCGACCGTGTGCGCGTACATCGGAATCACCCCCAAACAGATTCTGGAGAACAGCGCGGGCTACCGGCAGGATATGAACCGGAGTACGGACCAGCCTGTTCCGATGCTGGACGACATCCTTTCGCACACAGCGCCGACGAGCATTTACATCGGAATGGGCACGAACGCGTTGAACTCTTCTCAGGACGATGAAGCCATCATTTATTACTACGGCCAGCTTCTGGATGTGCTGAAAGCGGCCTATCCCAACATCCCCATCTATGTGCAGGGCATTACGCCCGTCACGGCAGAGAAAGCCGCGTCCGATCCGCGTTTTTCCAACGACCGCATCCGTTCACTGAACGATTCGCTGGCTCGCATGGCGGTGGAAAAGGGAATGTATTATATCAACACGCATGAGGCTCTGGCGGATAATGCCGGAAACCTCCGGGAAGACCTCGCGGGCGGTGACGGTTACCACCTGCGCGGCGCGGCGGAGTATCAGGTGTGGGTCGACTACCTCTGCACCCACACGGCGTACAATCCGATGAACCTGCCGTACTGGACAGCAACATAAAAAATCCCGCATCCGTGAGGATGCGGGATTTTTTATTCTCAGTCATGCAGAAGATTCAGCGTGATCTCGTATTTGGAGTCAACAGCGTTCTTCGAAGGAGCAGCCGCTTTGTATTTGTTGATCGCGGCGGTCGACTTGACGGGGTTGGCGAGCGTTCCGGCGCCGGCAACGCAGCCGCCCGGGCAGGCCATGCCCTCGAGCAGATAGCCGTTGAGCTTGCCTGCTTTGGCGAGCATCAGCATCTTCTTGCATTCCGCCAGACCCTGTGCAGCCATGACTTTGACTTCGCGGTCGGGGTCCATGCGCTTGATGGCCTCAACGACGGCGTTGGCCACGCCGCCCGAAACGGCGAATCCGCGTCCGGCGGCCGTCGCCTCGGCGGGTTCCTCACCCTCGGCAACTTCCGCAAACTTGATCGCCTTGGCTTCGAACATGCCCATGACTTCTTCGAACGTCAGAACAAAGTCCACGTCGCTGCGAATGGTGCGGCGGCTGGCCTCGAGCTTCTTTGCGGCGCACGGGCCGATGAACACAACTTTGCAGTTCTTGTGCTCTTTCTTGAGCAGGCGGGCCGTCAGGACCATCGGAGTCATGGCCATCGAGATATACGGCGCGAAATCCGGGAACAGCTTCTTGGCCATGACGCTCCACGCAGGGCAGCAGGACGTCGCCATGAACGGCTGTTCGGCGGGCACTTCGCGCATAAAGTCCTTTGCTTCCTCGATGGTGCACAGGTCGGCGCCGATGGCGACTTCGACAACGTCGTCAAAGCCGAGCAGCTTCATGCTGTTCTTCAGCTTGGCGGTCGTCATCTCCGGGCCGAACTGGCCGACGAATGCGGGCGCAACGGCAGCGATGACGCGGTCGCCCTTCTTGATGGACTGAA
The DNA here is from genome assembly GCA_944386565.1 of uncultured Ruthenibacterium sp. Classification (GTDB taxonomy): domain Bacteria; phylum Bacillota; class Clostridia; order Oscillospirales; family Ruminococcaceae; genus Ruthenibacterium. The sequence continues at coordinate 40,895 of CALXBO010000002.1, forward strand.
TGACCTGGAAGATCTGGCCCTTGTCGGCGATTGCGCCGAACGGGCAGTTGACAAGGCACATACCGCAGGAGACGCACTTGTCATAGTCAATTTTGGCGCGGCCCAGTTCGTCCGAGCCGATGGCGTCCATGCCGCAGGCCTTGGCGCAGGGGCGCTCCATCTTGTTGATCGCGCCGTACGGGCAGGCGTTGGCGCACATGCCGCACTTGACGCACTTGGACTGGTCGATCACGCTGCGGCCGTGCACGATCGAAATGGCGCCCTTCGGGCAGACCTCCGTGCAGGGATGGGCCAGACAGCCCTGGCACATGTCGGTGACATGATAGGACTTCTCCGGGCAGGCGTTGCAGGCGAACGAAATGACGTTGATCAGGGGAGGATCGTAGTACTTTTCGGCAATCGCGCTTTCCTCAATGCCGTTGGAGAGCGGCGCATGCTCGTCAACAGGGCGCAGGGGAAGACCGATGGACAGGCGCAGGCGCTCGCCGACGATGGCGCGCTCCAGAAAGATACTGTCGCGGTACTTACCCACTTCTCCGGGGAGGATCTTGTAGGGCAGTTCCTCGATGCGGTGATAGTCGCCGCCTTCATATGCCATGCGGGCCACTTCCGTGAAGACCTTCCGGCGGATGTCGGTGACGGACGAATAGATTCCTCTCATTGTGTACCAAGCTCCTTGTTCCTCAAAATGACAGATACAGACGAAAAATCGCCGGAGACGGGCATGCCGCTCCGTGAGGTTCGTGATTTTTTCATCAATATCATACCATATGAAAACGCTGTTTGTAAACAGATGCAATGGGTGGTATAATAAGAAATATTCGAAAAAAATATGGGAGAATTTTATGCAGGAATTATTATTGCACGCCTCAAAACACGCTGCGGAGGACAGTGTCCGGATGCTGCCGTTTCTGTTTGCGGCGTACTGGTTTATTGAATACATTGAACACCGTCATTCGGCGGGGCTTGAGCGCGTGCTCGCGGGAGGCGGCCGGTTCGGATTTGTTCCCGCCGCGGCGCTCGGGCTTGTGCCCCAGTGCGGTTTTTCGGCGATGGCCGCAAACCTGTACGGCTCCAAGGTTATCACGCTGGGAACTCTGCTGGCGGTGTTCATCGCAACGTCCGATGAGGCGATCCCGATTCTGATCGCCATGCCGGACAAGTGGGACTCCATGTTCCTTCTGATCGGCTGGAAGCTCATTGTGGCGCTCGCCGCGGGTGTTTGCATCGACGTGCTGTTCAAGCGCTTCATCCCGGCTTCGGTCCGCGGCGGTTACGCGGGCAGCATGAATGAAGTGGATTGCCACGACCACGAAGAACAGGACAGCATTCTGGTCGCGGCCGTCAAGCACACGCTCCACATTTTCCTTTACATCCTGATCTTCAACTTTGTGATGGGGCTTGCGGTCGAGTGGATCGGTGAAGACGCCATTTCCGCGCTGCTTGCGCAGGCCGGAATGTTCCAGCCGGTGGCGGCGGGTCTGCTCGGTCTCGTGCCGAACTGTGCGGCGAGCGTTCTCATCACGCAGCTCTATGCGGCCGGTTCGCTGTCTCTCGGCGGTGCGGTGGCAGGCCTGTCCACTTCGGCGGGCGTGGGCCTTGCCGTTCTGTTCCGCACCAACCGCAGCGCCAAGCAGAACGTGTTCATCACGGCTTTGCTGTACATGATCGGAACGGTGGCCGGGCTCTTCATCCAGCTGCTCGGATTCTGAGCGGCGGGGATTGACAGTTTTGCGCGCAGGGATTATAGTGAGACAAAACAGGAACGCCTGAGCGTTCCGCAAGGAGGCGTTGTTATGTCTGCGGTATCTCTTGTTTCCTCTTCTGCGATCGGGGCCATTGCGGGAGGTCTGTTCTTCCTCGGGGTCATTCCCATTTTGCTTCTGATCGTGCTCGGCATCCGCAGAAAGATCAGCGGTGCGGCGCTCGCCGTCGGTTTTGCGTCGTTCTTCTTCAGCCAGATCGTGCTGAGAATTCCCCTTCTCAGCGCTTTGTCCGCCGTTCCCGCGTTTGCGTCGTTTGCATCCGGGCATCCGTATCTGTATGCACTTGTGGTGGGCGGACTTTCGGCTGGCCTGTTCGAAGAGACGGCGCGGGTCATCGGCGCTCTGTGCCTGAAAAAACACCGCTCGTACCGGGATGTGGTCAGCTTTGGGCTCGGCCACGGAATCTGTGAAGTGCTCTCGGTCGCGGGGCTCAGCTATATCAGCCTTCTCAGTGTGGCGCTGGCGCTCAATACCGATCCGGCGGTCCTCTCCTCCGCTCTCGGAGAAGAGCAGATGACGCTCATTCTTCAGCAGGTGCAGTCCATTACGCCGGTCATCGTCTTCTGGGCGGTGATCGAGCGCGTCAGCGCCGTGCTGCTGCACATGTTCAATACGGCGCTGGTCTTCCGTGCGGTCACGCAGAAGAAAACGCTGTTTTATGTGCTCGCCGTCGCGCTGCACACGGTCTTCAACTTTGCGGCGGTTTTGCTGCTTCCGCTCGGTGTTGCCGTGTGCGAACTCGTGCTTCTGGCCGGAGGCCTTGCGTGCGGTTGGGGTCTGCTCCGCGCACGTTCGTGGTTTGAACCGAAAGAAGTGCCCGCTGCCGCAGAATAACAGAATAAAAAAACACCCGGGAGATCCCGGGTGTTTTTATTTACAGGTGCTGTTTCAGCTTCCGGAAGACGATAACGGTGCTCACGACGTCTGCGCAGAAAACAAACTGAAGCACTGTGTGGACGATCCACTCGGTATGATTCAAACAGCCGGCGCAATAGTTCTTTCGGAGAAATACTGCTCCCACCGCACCGCTGAGTATGATTGTGACAACGTCCCAAAAAACGATGAACAATGTGAACGGAATGGTGAAAATCGTTGCGAGGAACAAAGCGCCGAGTACGAACAGTGCCGCATAGGCCGGGATCTGAATCAGTTTGATTCCCATAACGAGAAGTGCGCGGCGGTCGGGCGGAACACTTGCGCGGCATCCGAGAATGCACAGTGCGATAACGGAAACGAGTGCGATCAGGAAGCAGACAGCCAGAGCGGCCAAACAGAACAGTGCGTTGTTCTGAAACACTGTGTCCATCAGAAACCCGCTGAACAGACAATGGAATATTGCCAGAAGTGAATACGGAAACAAGGCGGTAAGCAAAGCCGGAAGATACAATTTCAAGTAATCTCACCTCCGCAAACAGACCGTATTTTCAGGAGGGCAGCGTCAGATCAAAGTCCTCGGGGACGAGCAGCGAGAGATCGGCGTGTTCATCGGACGCACAGCGGCGCGCCTGCGCCAGCACGGCCTCCTCCAGCTTGTTGCGCACCAGACGCCCGTTGCCCGCGTCGCGCGCGTGCAGCGACTGCACGGCACCGAAGTAAGCGCGCAGCGGTTCGCGGCAGCGCTCGTCCAGACGATAGCCGCGCGATTTGGTCTGAAGCTCCAGAATGGCAAGCAGTTCATCCGCAGTGTAGTCCGGGAACTCGATGATGTTCGGGAACCGGCTCTTCAATCCGCTGTTGGAGGTGAGGAATTCCTCCATCTCGCGCGTGTAGCCCGCGAGGATCACCACGAGGTCGTCGCGGTAATCCTCCATGCCCTTGACGAGCGTGTCGATGGCCTCGAGCCCGAAGTTGTCGTCCCGCCCGCGGTACAGGCTGTACGCTTCGTCGATGAACAGCACACCGCCCAGAGCGCTCTTGATCACCTGCGTCGTCAGCGGCGCGGTGTGGCCGACGTACCGGCCGACGAGATCGGCACGCGTCACCTCAACAAGCTGGCCGCCCGAGAGCGCGCCGAGCGCCTTGAGATACTGACTCACGAGACGGGCGACGGTCGTTTTGCCCGTGCCGGGGTTTCCGGTGAAGATCATGTGCATGGAGACGTCGGATGTTTTCAGCCCTTCGGCGCTGCGGCGCTGCTGCATCCGCAGGTTGTCCTCGAGCCCCAGCACATATTGCTTGACCTCCGAAAGACCGATCAGCTGTTCCAGCTCGGCTTTGACCGACGCGAGGCTCTGATCCGCGCCGTCCGGCAGCAGGGAAGTGAGCGAGAGCTCCTTCGCGCCGAACGCGGCGCGTCCACCGCCGAGGAACGTGACGGAAAACGGCGCAGGACAGTCGTTTTCCAGTTTGTACTGTGCCAGAGCGCGGTAGACGGTTTCAAAGAAATCCAAGAAAGCCCGGCAGCTTCCGGTCTTTCCGCAGGAGGCCACGGCCTCGGAAATCAGGAGTGAAGTCTCTTTCAGCTCGAACGCGAGCGACCGCCTGGCGCGCGCGCAAAGAGCTTCTTCCTGAGAAGACGCAATGCGTCGCAGGGCCTCTTCGCCGAGGGGCTGTGTTTCGCACACGTCGCCGAGAGCCTGAACAAACGGGCGGCCGAAGCGTCCGGCCAGCGCCTGCGCTCCGCGCTCGGAGAAGAAGACGAGGTATTTTCCGCGCGGCGTCAGGGCGCTCACCGCGTCCGAGACCAGCGCGCCGCCCGCGTCGATCAGACGGCCGTTCTGCAGAACATACCGGCTTTGCAGCGGGCTTTTTCCCTCGGTGACAAGCTCGGATAGAACATTCAGAAAACCGCTGTGGCAGGCTTCGTAATGATCAAAGACGACGACCTCCGCATCTCCGGCGAGCGCAGCGTAGAGATCCTGCAAAAACAGCTTTTCCTGCGAGGGGGAGGGGTAGAGCGCAAGGTCGACCCATGCGGTGTCCGCACTGGCGAACACGCCGCTGTCCTTGAGAAAACGCACGGTCTCGCGCAGGGCAAGGCGGCGGCCGGTGCACGGCGCGCCGCACACGAGCATGGCGTTGCGCGCCCGCTCGCCCTCATGCCCCATGACATACGGGCGCTTGAACGCGATGACGAGCGATTTCAGAAATGCCTCCTGGCCGAACACTTTCTGCTCCAGCGCCTGAACCGCACCCGAAAATCCCTCCGCGCCGCGCCCGGCGGCCATCGGCTTCGGGGCTTCCCTGGCGGCGGACGTACCGGTTGCGAGATTCTGAACGGCGGGGGACTGCAGTTCACGGCTGATGCGCTCAATGTCCGCGATGGCGCTTTCGTTGAGAGCGGCAATGTCGCGTGACTGCTGTCTGGCCTTTTCAGTCAGAATGCGCTGATTTTCCGCCACGGCGCGCTGAATGGCGTCCATGCTGTCTTCGGCGGATGCCGCAGGACGGGCGGATTTTGCTTTCTTCGGAGTTTCGGCCTTCGGTTTCGGCGCGGAGAATGTGCGGCGGGAACCGAATACGGAATTGAGAAGGTCGTCCATGTCGTTTTTCACTTAGGCATCCTCCTTGTTCTCCAGAACCGGAAATTCCGGCGCTTCGGCCAGATCGAGGGCGCGTTCCAGAGCATTGCGGCAGTCCTGCGCAGACAGCGCGCGGACGGCCTGTTTCATCTTCAGGATTTCCGACGGCGTCATCGACAATTCGTCGGCGCCGATCCCGGCGAAGAATCCGGCGAGGGAAATATCGCAGGCGCACTCGCCGCAGATGCACACCGGAACGTTCTCCGCGTGAGCCGACCGGACTGCCTGCGCGATGGCACGCAGCACCGCGGGATGGCGCTGTACCGAGGTTGCGCGCGCTGTCTGCGTGCGGTCGCACACGAGCAGATACTGGGCGAGGTCGTTTGTCCCGATGCACAGAAAATCCGCTTCGCGGGCCAGAATATCGGCCGTCATCACGGCGGCGGGCGTTTCGATCATCACACCGAGCTCGATCTTCTGAGCCACGTTGCGCCCTTCGTCGATCAGCCCGCGGCGCACTTCCTCCAGACGCTCCCGGACTTCGCGCACTTCCTGCGGGTCCACGACCATCGGCAGCAGCACGGCCAGATTCCCGTAGATGGACGCGCGCACGAGTGCGCGCAGCTGCGTGTTCAGCATGTCGGGATGGGCCAGAAGAAGAGAGAGAGGCCGCATGCCCAGCGCGGGGTTGGCCTCTGAGGAGACCTCCGGGAAATACGACGCTTTTTCGGTGGAGAAATCGGGAAGGCGGACCGCGACGCGGCGCGTGCCCATCGCGAGAAGCACCTCCTGATAGGCGGTGAAGAGATAGTCCTCCGTCGGCTTTCCGCCGCGCTCCATGTACAGGAATTCCGTGCGGAACAGGCCGATGCCCTCCGCATCGTGAACCAGCGCGCGCTTGGCCTCCGCGGGCATGGCGATGTTTGCGGTCAGGCGGATGCGCACGCCGTGTTTGGAGATGCAGGGCTTTCCGCGCAGCGTCTGCAGGCTGTGATCTTCCCGTACGCGGCGCACCAGTTTCTGCGCCAGCAGTGCCATCGTGCCCTGATCGGGGCACTGGACCACAAGCCCCGTCTCACCGTCCACCATCGTGCGGACGCCGTCCTCCAGTTTGTCGAACTCGTCGCCGAGCGCCGTGACAGTGGGGATGCCCAGGCTGCGCGCCAGAATGGACGCGTGGCTCTCCGGGCTGCCGCCGCGCATCAGAAAGGCGCAGACCTTGCTCTTGTCGAGCCCGAGCGCTTCGGACGGTGTGAGCGTTTCCGCCGCGAGCACCGCGCGGGCGGGCAGATCGCGGAAACTGGCTCCCGGCTGGTCACACAACACGGCAACGACGCGTTTGGCGGCGTCCGTGAGGTCGTCCGCACGTGCGGCGAGATAAGGATCGCCGAGCCCGCGCAGCGTATCGGCAAACGCTTCGCCCGTCGTATCCACAACGCGCTCGGCGCACAGTTTTGTCTCCTGAATGTTGTCGCGCACGGCCGCCAGAAAATCCTCGTCTTCCAGCATGGCGGTCTGTGATTCAAAAATCTTGGCGTCGCCGGGATTCATCCCGGCTTCCAGCGCACGGTCGCGCAGGGCTCCGAGCTCTGTTTTGACAGCAGCGATCGCAGCGTCCAGACGCGCCAGTTCGGCGGGAATGTCCGATACGGTGCGGCGGCGCGGTTTGGTTCGTTTGGGCCTGTAACGGAACAACGGCCCGTCCGCGACACCGGCGCATGCCCCGATTCCATGCAGCTCCAGCATGAAAACGCCTCCCATTGTGATGATTACCTACAAAGTTGGCACAAAAATCCGTTTTTTCCAAAACGAAATGTGCAATCAGAAAAACATTGTATAATAAAACTATGCTATTACTATAACACGAATTTGCAGACAGCACAATCCGACATTCTTTTTCAAAAAGGAGAGTTGCAGTATGATCATCAAAAACGGTTCTGTCTTTACTGCCCGCGCGCGCTTCGAGAAACTCGACCTCGAGATCGAGAACGGCCGCATCGTCCGTCTGGCTCCGGCCGGCACGCTGGAAGGCGAGGACGTCATCGACGCGGAAGGCAAGTATGTCACGCCGGGTTTTGTCGATATCCATATTCACGGTTCCAAGGGTTCCGATTTCTGCGACGCAGGTGCGGAGCACGTTGAGACGATGTGCGCTTACCTCGGCTCGATGGGCGTTACGAGCTTCCTCGGCACGACGATGGCATTCGACGAGCCGATCCTGTCGAATATCTTTGACGTGGCCAAGCCCTACTTCGGCAAAGACGGTTACGGCGCGGTGCTCCGCGGCGTGAACATGGAAGGCCCCTTCTTCTCCAAGGCGAAGAAGGGCGCGCAGGCGGAGAAATACATCGTCGATCCCGACATCGGCATGTTCGAGCGCCTGTTTGAGCGTGCGGAAGGCAACATCCGTCTGGTGGACGTCGCCCCGGAACTTGACGGCGCGGTGGAGTTCATCGCCGAGGCCAGCAAGAAGTGCACGGTGTCCATCGCCCACACGACGGCCAACTTCGATCAGGCGAAAGCCGCGTTTGCCGCGGGCGCGAGCCACGTGACGCACCTGTTCAACGCGATGCCCGCCTTTGCGCACCGCGATCCCGGCGTCGTGGGCGCGGCGTCCGACGATGCGGCGCACATCGAGATGATCTCCGACGGCATCCATCTGCACCCGGCGGTCGTGCGCAGCGTGTTCCAGTGGTTCGGCGACGACCGTGTGTGCCTGATCAGCGACGCGATGCGCGCCACGGGCATGCCCAACGGCGTGTACTCTCTGGGCGGCCAGACGGTGTATATGACGGACGGCCTTGCCACGCTGGAAGACGGAACCATCGCCGGCAGCGCGACTTGCCTTGCCGATTGCTTCCGCCGCGCGGTTTCGTTCGGCGTTCCCCTCGAGAAGGCTCTCAAGGCCGCTACGATCAACCCGGCCAAGGCGGTCGGCCTGTATGATGAAGTGGGCAGCCTCGAGAAAGGCAAGCGTGCCGACGTTCTGATCCTCGGCAAGGATCTCTCGCTCGAGCACGTCTTCATCGGCGGCAAGGAACTGAAATAATTGCGGCCTTATATAATAAGGTAATAAAAAGAAGCGGAGGCGCTTCCCTCGGGAAACGCCTCCGCTTTCTATTTCTTGTTGAACTCAGAGCAGCGCCGCCACGGCATCGCCCATGGCCTCGCAGCCGCACAGCGTGCAGCCCTCGGCCATCATGTCGGCCGTGCGCAGACCGGAGTCCAGTGCTTTCGTCACGGCGTCCTCGATGTTCTGCGCCTCGGCGTCCATGCCGAAGCTGTATTTCAGCATCATCGCGGCGGACAGGATCGTTCCGATCGGGTTCGCCTTGTCCTGGCCGGCGATGTCGGGCGCGGAGCCGTGGATGGGCTCGTACATGCCGCGTGTGCCGTCGCCGAGCGAGGAGGAGGGGATCATGCCGATGCTGCCGGTGATCATGCTAGCCTCGTCGGACAGAATGTCGCCGAACATGTTTTCCGTCACGATCACGTCGAACTGGCTCGGGTCCTTGACGATCTGCATCGCCGCGTTGTCGACGAACATCTCGGAGTACTCCACCTCCGGATACTCGGCCTGAAGGCGGTGCATCACGGAGCGCCACAGGCGGCTGGTGTCCAGCACGTTCGCCTTGTCCACACACGTCAGTTTTTTGCGGCGCTTCATCGCCGTTTCAAAGCCGATGCGGCCGATGCGCTCGATCTCGTGTTCGGCGTAATACATCTCGTCGGTGGCAACCTTCTCGCCGTCTTGTTCCACCGTCTTGTGCTCGCCGAAGTACACGCCGCTGATGAGCTCGCGCACGACCATGAAGTCGATGCCTTTTTCCACGATCGAGGGCTTCAGCGGGCTCGCGGCCGCGAGCTGCGGCCAGAGCTTCGCCGGGCGCAGGTTCGAGTAGAGCCCCATGCCGGAGCGCAGGCGCAGCAGGCCCTTTTCCGGGCGCTGCGGGCCGGGAAGGCCCTCCCACTTCGGGCCGCCCACCGCGCCCAGCAGCACGCTGTCGGATGCGAGGCATTTGTCCAGCATTTCCTGCGGCAGCGGGTCGCCCCATTTGTCGATGGCGCAGCCGCCCATGTCCACTTCTTCATAGGTGAACGTGTGGCCGTATTTCTCCGCCACGGCGTCCAGAACTTTGACGGCCTGCGCGACGATCTCCGGCCCGATGCCGTCGCCGCGGATCAGCGCGATGTGCTTGTTCATACGTTGCCCTCCTTCGCGCGGATGCTGTTCATCAGGCCGCCCGCGCGGATGATGTCCTGAATGAACGGGGGGAAGGGCTCCGCCTGATACGTCTCGCCCTTCGTCACGTTCGTGATGACGCCGGTGTCGAAGTCAATGCTCACCTCGTCGCCGTTTTCAATGGCATCGCTCGCGGCCTCGCACTCGAGGATCGGCATGCCGATGTTGATGGAGTTGCGGTAGAAGATGCGCGCGAAGCTCTTCGCGATGACGCACGACACGCCGCATGTCTTGATGACGAGGGGGGCGTGCTCACGCGATGAGCCGCAGCCGAAGTTCCAGCCGCCCACGATGATGTCGCCCTCGTGCACGTTGTGCACGAACTCGGGGTCGATGTCCTCCATGCAGTGTTTGGCGAGCTCTTTCGCGTCCTGGCTGTTCAGGTAGCGCGCCGGGATGATGACGTCGGTGTCGACGTTGTCGGGATATTTGAAAACTTTTCCGTTTGCATTCATGTTACTGCACCTCTCTCGGATCGGTGATGTGTCCCGTCAGCGCGCTGGCGGCGGCCACGGCCGGGCTGGCCAGATAGATCTCGCTCGTCACATGGCCCATGCGGCCCACGAAGTTGCGGTTCGTCGTGGACACGCAGCGCTCGTGGTCGGCGAGGATGCCCATGTATCCGCCGAGGCACGGGCCGCACGTCGGCGTTGAGACGACGCAGCCCGCGTCGATGAACGCCTCGGTCCAGCCGTTCTGGATACACGCCTTGTACACGGCCATCGTGCCGGGGATGATGATGACTCGCACGCCGTCGGCGACGTGTTTGCCTTTCAGGATCTCATAGGCGGCCTGCATGTCCTCAAGACGGCCGTTCGTGCAGCTTCCGATGACGACCTGATCGATCGCGATGTGCTCGGATTCCTTCGCAGTGTGCGTGTTCTCCGGCAAATGCGGCCACGACACCGTCGGCTCGACAGAGGACAGGTCGATCTCGATCGTCTCGTCGTACACGGCGTCCTCGTCTGCCTCGTACACCTTCCACGGGCGCTGGCTGCGGCCGGTCAGATACTGCACGGTCACGTCGTCGACGGGGAAGATGCCGTTTTTCGCGCCGGCCTCAATGGCCATGTTGCAGATGCACAGGCGGTCGTCCATCGACAGGGACGCAACACCCGGGCCGGTGAACTCCATGCTCTTGTAGAGAGCGCCGTCCACGCCGATCTTTCCGATGATGTGCAGGATGACATCCTTGCCGCTCACGCGCGGCTGCAGCTTGCCGGTCAGCACAAAGCGGATGGCGGCGGGAACCTTGAACCACAGCGAACCGGTCGCCATCGCGGCGGCCATGTCCGTCGAGCCGCCGCCCGTCGAGAACGCGCCCAGCGCGCCGTAGGTGCAGGTGTGGCTGTCGGCGCCGATGATGGCGTCGCCCGCCGTCACGATGCCCTGCTCGGGAAGCAGCGCGTGCTCGATGCCCATTTTGCCCACATCGAAGAAATTCACGATGCCGTGCTCGCGCGCGAAATCGCGGCACTGTTTCGACTGCTGCGCGCTCTTGACGTCCTTGTTCGGCACAAAGTGGTCGAGGACGATGTTGATGCGCGTCTTGTCAAAGACGGACGTGAATCCGGCCTTGTTGAACTCGTTGATGGCCACGGGCGTCGTGATGTCGTTGCCCAGAACCTCGTCCAGCCGCGCGTTGATCAGCTGTCCCGCGCGCACTTCCTCGAGACCCGCATGTGCGGCGAGGATCTTCTGCGTCATGGTCATGCCCATTGTTTTGCCCCTCCTGTCGCGGTGTGTCCGCGTGTTATTTGTTGTTGATGGCGCTCACCAGCGCCTTGATGCTCGCGACGATGATGTCGTTGTCCGTGCCGGCGCCCCATGTGATCGTGCCGTCAGCCCACTTCAGGCCGACGTATGTGGCCGCCTGGCTCGTGCTGCCCGTCGTCAGGCTGTGCTCGGTGTACGCCTCAATGGAGAAGTCCATCCCCGTTCCGGCCTTGATGGCGTTGCTCACCGCGTCCAGACGTCCGTTGCCCATCGCAGACAGCTCACGCTGCTGGCCGTCCTTTTCGATGGTTACGACGGCGAAAATGCCGCTCTTCTGGATGTAGTGCGCCTCGGTGACGTTCAGCGGATGCGTCTTGTTCAGATAGCACTGCTGGAACATCTGGAACACTTCCGGCGGTGTGAGCTCCTTGTGCTCGTGGTCGGACAGGTCCTTCACCGCATAGCCGAAGTGCTCGCGCATCTTCGGCGGCAGGTTGTAGCCGTAGCGCTGTTCCAGCAGATACCCGATGCCGCCCTTGCCGCTCTGGCTGTTGATGCGGATGACGTCCGCGTCGTACGTGCGGCCGACGTCCGTCGGATCGACGGGGATGTACGGCACCGTCCACTCGTGCAGATTGTGCTCCGTGCGCCAGTGCATGCCCTTGGCGATGGCGTCCTGATGGCTCCCGGAGAAGGCCGCGAACACCAGTGCGCCCGCGTACGGCGTGCGCTCATAGACGTGCATACGCGTCACGCGCTCATACAGTTCCACGATGGCGGGCATGTCGGAGAAGTCCAGCTTCGGGTCGACGCCGTGCGAATACATATTCATCGCAAGAGTGATGATGTCCACGTTGCCCGTGCGCTCGCCGTTGCCGAACAGCGTGCCCTCCACGCGGTCCGCGCCCGCCAGCAGCGCCAGCTCGGTGTCGGCCACGGCGCATCCGCGGTCGTTGTGCGGATGCAGGCTCAGCACCACGCTGTCGCGGTATTTCAGGCTGTCGCTCATATATTCGATCTGGTTGGCGTAGATGTGGCTCATGCTCATCGCCACGGTGACGGGCAGGTTGATGATCATGGGCTTGTCGGGCGTGGGCTGCATCACGTCCAGAACGGCGTTGCACACCTCCAGCGCGTATTCCGGCTCCGTGCCCGTGAAGCTCTCGGGACTGTACTCAAAGCGGAAGTTGCCCTCGTATTCGTCGGCCAGCTGCTTGACGAGTTTCGCGCCGTCGACGGCAATCTGCTTGATCTCCTCCTTGCTCTTCTTGAACACCTGCTCGCGCTGCGCCACGGACGTGGAGTTGTAGAAGTGGATTACCGCACTGGGCGCGCCCTTGACGGCTTCGAACGTCTTGCGGATGATGTGATCGCGGCACTGCGTGAGCACCTGGACGGTCACGTCGTCGGGGATCATCTCGCGCTCGATCAGCGTGCGCAGGAAGCGGAACTCCGTCTCGCTCGCGGCCGGGAAGCCCACTTCGATCTCCTTGAAGCCGATCTTCACCAGCAGGTTGAAGAACTCCAGCTTCTCCTCGAGGCTCATCGGAATGATGAGGCTCTGGTTGCCGTCGCGCAGGTCGACGCTGCACCACGCAGGCGCTTTCTCGATGTGGTCTTTTTTGACCCAGCGGTATTCCGTCTTGGGCGGATTGTAATATCCGATGTGATACTTGGTGACGTCCATCATAGTACATTCTCTCCTTTTCCTGATTGCTGCGGCGCACGTCCGGGGGGAGGGAAGACGTCAAAAAGCCCCCGTCTCCCGAAGAACGTATCGTCTTCGAGAGACGAGGGCTTTCAAAGTTCAAAAGCACCCGCGGTACCACTCTCGTTGCCCCTTCAAAGAAAAGGGCCTCTCAGCATGGTCGGCCTTCCGGCGAACCATTCTCCCTGTAACGGTGGAGCTCCGTCTCCGCCTACTGCTGTTTCAGCGAAGCTGCTCGGGAGCGAGTGAACAGACACTGCATCGCCGCCTCTCACCAACCGGCAGCTCTCTGAAGGTGCGCGTTGTCTGTTGTTTCTCCGTCTGCGCATTTTTCTGTTAATGTCGCTATTTTACAAAATCGAATGCGGATTGTCAAGTACCCGTGCGACGCTTTTTTCATTTATCACGAATATTTAGTCATGGGTTTGTGCAGGTTTTACATGCACACGCGCTCGTTGACCAGCGTGAAGCCCGCTTTCGTCAGTTCGCTGCGGATCTCGTCGATCTGCGCCTGGTCGCGCGTCTCGAGCCCGATCTTAAGGAAGCAGCTCGTGACGGACATGCTCGTGTCGCCGCGGTCGTGGTGGACGCTGACGACATTGCCGCCGCAGCGGCTCACGATCTCGCTCACGCCCTGCAGCTGACCGGGCTTGTCCTCGAGTGCGATCATCAGGTTCGCGTTGCGCCCGCTCATCACGAGGCCGCGCGTGATGACGCGGCTGAGGATGTTCACGTCGATGTTACCGCCCGAGATCAGGCACACGACCTTCTTTCCTTCGAGGGGCAGTTTGTGGAACATCGCCGCGGCGACGCTCACCGCGCCAGCGCCCTCGGCGATCAGCTTCTGCTTTTCGATCAGCGCCAGGATGGCTGCGGCGATCTCGTCCTCCGAAACTGTCACCACGTCGTCCACGTACTTCTCCACCATCTGGTACGTTGTGTCGCCGGGATGCTTCACGGCGATGCCGTCGGCAAACGTGGAGACCGTATCGAGCGTGATCTGGTGGTGTTCGTGCAGGCTGTTCGCCATGCTCGGCGCGCCCGCTGCCTGAACGCCGTACACCTTGCACGTCGGCTTGAGCGACTTGATGGCAAACGCCACGCCGCTGATGAGCCCGCCGCCGCCGACGGGGACGATCACCGCGTCCACATCCTCGAGCTGATCGAGGATCTCAAGGCCGATCGTGCCCTGTCCGGCGATGACTTCGTCGTCGTCAAACGGGTGGATGAACGTCGCGCCCGTCTCCTGCTGGAGCTTCAGAGCGTACTCGTATGCGTCGTCGTAAGCGCCCTTCACAAGGCACACTTTTGCGCCCAGCTTCTTGGTGTTTTCCACTTTGCTGATCGGCGCGCCGTCCGGCATGCAGATCGTGCTGGGAATGCCGTTTTTGGTGGCGGCCAGCGCCACGCCCTGCGCATGGTTGCCCGCGCTGCACGCGATGATGCCGCGCGCCTTGTCCTCCTCGGACAGCTGGCTGATTTTGTAATAGGCGCCGCGCAGCTTGAAACTGCCCGTCACCTGAAGGTTCTCGGTTTTCAGATATACGTTCGTGCCGGGGCACAGGTCGGGCGCCGCAATCAGGTCGGTTTTGCGGGCCGCCTCTTTCAGTGCGAACGCTGCGTGATAGACTTTATCCAGTGTTACCATTTCCACACTTCCTCCAGTGATTCAGACGATGTGCCGCGCGCGGCGGCTTGAAGCGGCGGAAAAGCCGCGCTATAATAAGGGGAAAAGAGCCGGGCAGTCAGGTCCGGCCGGACAGGGGAGGGAAAACCCAAATGGAAAAACAAAACTGTGCGCTGCGCCTGCGGGGGCTGGTCGTGTTCCGCGGCCTGCTCCGCGATGAGACGGTCAGCGCAATGCTCCATCTTCTCGAGACGGACGCGCACGACCGAGCCGCGTTTGCCGATGCCTACGGCGCGTTCTGCACGCTTCTCTTTGCAAAGACGGACGACTGGTCGTCCTATCTTTCCAAATGCGTGCTGGAACATGAAGATCTCTACGTCGTGCGCCTGTGCGCGGAGGGAAACGTGCCGGATGCGCTCGCCCGTGCACTGGACGAGGAGCTCGCGTTCCTCGGCGGCCTGTGCGGCCTGAGCGCGGCCGACGTGAAGGGGGAGGATGCGGCGCTCGCGTTCCTTCCCGAGTGGCGCGCATCGGAAACCGATCTCGCCGCCGCGTACCGGGAGCGCATTGCCAACGTCCACAAGACGGGATACGGCATGTTCGCACGCTGGCATGTGTTCACCGTCAAGGACGGCGCGCTCATTCCGGTGGAGCACCCCGATCCTCAGACGCTGGACGAGCTGCCCGGCTATGAGGCGGAGCGCGAGAAGATCGTCGCCAACACGCAGGCGCTGCTGGACGGCCGCCCCGCGAACAATGTGCTGCTCTACGGCGATGCGGGAACCGGAAAATCGAGCGCGGTCAAGGCCATCGCGAACCGCTTCGCGCCGGACGGCCTGCGCCTCGTCGAGGTGAAAAAACACCAGCTGTATCAGATCCCGAAACTGATGGATTCCCTTGCGGCGAACCCGCTCAAATTCATCCTGTTCATCGACGATCTGAGCTTCACGGCCAACGACGACAATTTCGCGGCGCTCAAGGCCATCCTCGAGGGCAGCGTCGGAGGGCGCAGCGCCAACATCGCCGTGTACGCGACCAGCAACCGCCGCCATCTCATCAAGGAGACGCTGTCGGACCGAGGGGGAGACGACATCCACCACGCCGACACGATGCAGGAGCTGATGAGCCTGTCGGCGCGCTTTGGCCTGACGGTGACGTTCCTGCGCCCGGACAAGGACCGTTTTGTGCACATCGTCACGGAGCTTGCCGAGCGCTACGGCGTCGACGTTCCTCACGACGAACTCATCGTGCGCGCGGAGGCGTTTGCCATCCGCTCCGGCGGGCGCAGCCCGCGCGTGGCACGTCAGTTCATCGAACTGTGCCGCTCCGGCGTTCTGTAATCATCGGGTCTATGAGATTTCCGCCCCGCCTGACGCGGGGCGGATTTTTTTGCAATCGAACCGGTCAGGGCATGACCGCGCCCTGATTGGCGCCGCTGACCATCTTGGCGTAGCGGGCCAGCCAGCCGGATTTGACGTTGGGTTCGGGCGCGACGTACGCGGCCTTGCGGGCCGCCAGCACCTCGTCACTCACCTCGAGCGTGATCTTCGCGTTCGGAATGTCGATCGTGATCGTGTCGCCCTCTTCGACCAGACCAATCGGGCCGCCGCTGGCGGCTTCGGGCGCAACGTGGCCGATGGACGCGCCGCGGGACGCGCCGGAGAAGCGGCCGTCCGTGATGAGCGCGACGGTCTTGTCGAGCTTCATACCCGCGAGCGCGCTCGTCGGATTCAGCATCTCGCGCATGCCGGGGCCGCCGCGCGGGCCCTCGTAGCGGATGACGACGACGTCGCCGTCCTTGATCTTGCCCGCGTAGATGGACTCGATGGCTTCGTCCTCGCTGTTGAACACGCGCGCCGGGCCGGAGTGGCACAGCATCTCGGGTGCGACGGCGCTGCGCTTGACGACACAGCCGTCGGGGGCGAGGTTGCCCCACAGGATCTGGATGCCGCCCGTCGGGCTGTACGGATCGTCGATGGGACGGATGGCGCTTGTGTTCTTGATGTGCGCGCCCTCGATGTTTTCGCCGAGCGTCTTGCCCGTGGCGGTCAGGACGTTGAGGTCGAGCAGGTTCTTTTTCGCCAGTTCGGCCTGCACGGCGGGGATGCCGCCCGCGGCCCAAAGATCCGGCATGTGCGTCGGGCCTGCCGGAGCCAGATGGCACAGGTTCGGAACTTTCGCGCTCATCTCATTGAACATCGCGAGGTCGAGGTCAACGCCTGCCTCCTTGGCGATGGCCAGCAGGTGCAGAACGCTGTTGCTCGAGCAGCCGAGCGCCATGTCG
Source organism: uncultured Ruthenibacterium sp. (assembly GCA_944386565.1). Lineage (GTDB taxonomy): Bacteria > Bacillota > Clostridia > Oscillospirales > Ruminococcaceae > Ruthenibacterium. The sequence continues at coordinate 57,700 of CALXBO010000002.1, forward strand.
CAAGCCAGAGCATTGCGCAGGGAAGTCTCGTTCACAATGTCGCGGGACTTGATGTCGCGGCGGACGAGCTCCATGATGGCCATGCCCGCTTTTTTGGCGAGCGCCGTGCGCGCCGCGTGGACGGCCGGGATCGTGCCGTTGCCGGGCAGGGCGATGCCCACGGCCTCGCACAGGCAGTTCATGCTGTTGGCGGTGTACATGCCGCTGCAGCTGCCGCAGCCCGGGCAGCAGCCGTGCTCGCACTCGTCGAGCTGTTCGGCGGTGATCATGCCCGCCTTGTACGCGCCGACGGCCTCGAACATCTTCGAAAGGCTGACTTCCTCGCCGCCGTACGTGCCGGCCATCATCGGTCCGCCGCTGCAGACGACGGTCGGGATGTTCAGACGCAGCGCGCCCATCAGCATGCCGGGGACGATCTTGTCACAGTTCGGCACGAGCACAAGGCCGTCCAGCTGGTGGGCCATTGCCATCGTCTCCACGCTGTCCGCGATCAGCTCACGGCTCGCGAGAGAATATTTCATGCCGATGTGGCCCATGGCGATGCCGTCGCACACGCCGATGGACGGAATGAGCACCGGCGTGCCGCCCGCCATGTAGACGCCCGCCTTGACGGCCTCGGCCAGTTTGTCCAGATGGATGTGGCCGGGGACGATCTCGCTGTGGGCGCTCACGACGCCGATCAGCGGGCGGGAAAGTTCTTCTTCGGTGTAGCCCATCGCGTAAAACAGGCTGCGGTTGGGTGCGCGCTCGGAACCTTTTGTCACGTTATCGCTGCGCATGATAGTTCACTCCCTCTTTCTGTTGAGAACAGGACACCGGCGGGCGCGGGCAGCCCCGCACCCGCCGGTGTAAAAAACGTATGGATTATTTCTTCAGCCAGGACATCATGTTGCGCAGGTCGGCGCCCACTTTCTCCACGGGATGCTCGGCCTCGCGGCGGCGCGTGGCGAGGAACTTCGCCTTGCGGCCGCTGCTCATCTCCTGCATGAATTCGCTGGCGAACGTGCCGTCCTGGATCTCCGTCAGAACACGCTTCATCTCGGCGCGGGTCTCGTCGGTGATCAGGCGCTTGCCGGTGCGGTAGTCGCCGTACTCGGCGGTGTTGGAGATGGAGTAGCGCATCTTGCCGAAGCCGCCCTCGTTGATGAGGTCGACGATCAGCTTCATCTCGTGGATGCACTCGAAGTAGGCCATCTCCGGCTCATAGCCCGCGGCCACCAGCGTGTCGAAGCCGGCGTGCATCAGTTCGCACACGCCGCCGCACAGAACGGCCTGCTCGCCGAAGAGGTCGGTCTCGGTCTCCTCGCGGAAGCTCGTCTCCAGGATGCCAGCGCGGCCGGCGCCGATGCCGCAGGCATACGCCAGCGCGTAGTCTTTCGCGCGGCCGCTGTAATCCTGCGCAATGGCGATCAGGCTGGGAACGCCCTTGCCCTCGACGTACTGGCTGCGGACCGTGTGGCCCGGGCCCTTCGGGGCGATCATGATGACGTCGATGTTCGACGCGGGCTTGACAAAGTTGAAGTGGATGTTGAAGCCGTGTGCCCAGCAAAGGACGTCGCCTTCCTTCATATAAGGAGCGACCTGCTCATTGTAGATGTCGGCGGCCAGCTCGTCGGGAACGAGCATCATGACGAGGTCGCCCGCTTTGGCGGCTTCCTCAATGCCCATCACGTGGAAGTTCGGGCACTTCTCGGCGAACGCGGCGGCTTTCTTCCAGTGGGCGCTGCCCTCGCGAAGACCGACCACGACGTTCACGCCGCTCTCGGCAAGGTTCATGGAGTGGGCGTGGCCCTGGCTGCCGAAGCCGATGACGGCGACGGTCTTGCCGTCGAGCAGGCCGAGGTTGCAGTCGGTGTCATAATACTTCTTGATCATGGGAAAACAACTCCTTTTTCATGAAATCCAGATAATTCAATCGTCCCGTTCGGCAAAGGACGGACGGGCGGTTTGCAGAGACAATCAGCTGAGATGTTCGCTCAGCCCGCCGCGCTCGATGGCTGTGATGCCCGTGCGGCACATTTCGAGGATCTCAAAATCCTCCATCATTTTCAGGAATGCGTCGATCTTGTCCGGTTCACCCGTCAGCTCGAACACCATGCTGCCGGGGGACAGGTCGATGATCTTCGCCTTGTAGATGCCGCCGATCTCCCGCAGTTCGCTGCGGTTTGACTTGTCCGCGGCCACTTTCAGAAGCAGCAGCTCGCGGTACAGGCTGTTGGCGGGGTTCAGAACAAAAATGTTGCGCGTCTCTTCCAGACGGGCCGTCTGCAGGATGATCTGCTTGAGAACCTTTTCGTCGTCGTTGACCACGATGGTGATGCGCGAGACCTCGGGTTTGTCGGTGGTCGACACCGTCAGGCTGTCGATGTTGAAGCCGCGGCGGCCGAACAGGCTCGAGATCCGCGTCAGAACGCCGGAGTGGTTGTCGACGAGAATGCTGATTACTTCTTTTGCCATTGCGTCCGCGCTCCTTTCTCACGACATCATGATGTCTTCCACGTTGCCCGCGGCCGGGATCATCGGAAGCACTTTTTCGTCTTTGTCGATCACGCACTCGATCCACGCGGGCTTTTTCGAAGCCATCGCCTCGGCGAACGCGGCGCGGAACTCGTCGAGGGTCTCGCAGTGATAGCCCTTCAGCCCGAAGCCCTCGGCCACCTTGACGTAATCGGTCTTGCGGTGGGGGTCTGTGCTCGAGTAGCGCTTGCCGTAGAAGGCCGTCTGCCACTGGCGCACCATGCCGAGCACCTGATTGTTGAAGATAATGGTGATGACCGGCAGATCATAGCTCACGGCGGTGCAGGCCTCGTTCATATTCATATGGAACGAGCCGTCGCCCGTCATCATCACGACGGTCTGGTCGCGGCCGAGCGCCGCCTGTGCGCCGAGCGCCGCGCCGTAGCCGAAGCCCATCGTGCCGAGTCCGCCGCTCGTGAGGAACTTGCGGTCCTTGACATGGCGGATGTACTGGCAGGCCCACATCTGGTGCTGGCCGACGTCCGTCACATACACGGCGTCCGGCCCCGCCAGTTCGCAGCACGAGCCGATGACCTGATGCGGCATCAGGCGGTCGCTGTGATCCTTCGGGCGGTAGTCGATGGACTGCCAGCTCTGGAGCTGGCGCATCCACTCGGGATGCGTGGCAGGCTGGATGTGGGGCAAAAGCGCTTTGAGCACCACCGCGGCGTCGCCGACGACGCTGCAGTCGACGTCCACGTTCTTGCCGATCTCGGATGCGTCGATGTCAAACTGGATGCGCACGGCATTCTTCGCAAACGAAGCCGGATCGAGCGCCACGCGGTCGGAGAAGCGTGTGCCGATGGCGATCAGCACGTCGGCCTGGCTCGCGGCCTTGTTCGTGGTGTAGCTCCCGTGCATGCCGAGCAATCCGAGGTTCAGCGGATCGCCGTAGCCCATGACGCCGGCGGCCATCAGGGTGTAGGTGGCCGGGATCTGCGCCTTTTGCGTCAGTTCGCGGAGAAGCTCGCCCGCGCCGGACGCGCACACGCCGCCGCCGAAATAGATGAGCGGGCGGGAGGCGCTGTTGATGAGCTGCGCGGCGTGCAGGACGGCCGCCTGATCGTAGCTCGTCACCGGCTCCACCTGAACGGGGGGTTCGGGCACGTATTCCGTGATGGCGCCCGTGACGTCCTTGGGGATGTCGACGAGCACCGGACCCTTGCGGCCGGTCTGCGCGATGCGGAACGCCTCGCGCAGCGTGTGCGCGAGATCTTCCACGCGGCGCACAACGAAATTGTGTTTGGTGATGGGCATCGTGATGCCCGTGATGTACACTTCCTGGAAGCTGTCGCGGCCGATCAGACCCGTGCCGACGTTGCCCGTGATGGCGACCATCGGGACGCTGTCCATGTACGCCGTGGCAATGCCCGTGACGAGGTTCGTTGCGCCCGGGCCGCTGGTGGCCAGAACAACGCCCGTCTTTCCGGTGGCGCGCGCATAGCCGTCCGCCGCGTGCGCAGCGCCCTGCTCGTGGGCCGTCATGATATGCGTGATCTTGTCGCTGGCCTTGTACAGCGCGTCGTACAGATTCAGAACCGCGCCGCCGGGATAGCCAAACATCGTGTCCACGCCCTGCTCGATCAGGACCTGAACAAAAATATCCGCACCGGTCAGTTTCATAGCTCTCTTCCTCCTCGTTCCGGCATCGCAGGTGCAATGTATAAAAAAACAGCCTTCGTCTCTTTGAACAAGAGACAAAGGCTGTGAAAAGCACTCTGCGGTACCACTCTTATTGCCGCTGGAAAGCGGCCTCTCCGCGGGGCCGGTGACCCCCTGCACGCTAACGGGTGCTCCGTCCGTACCTACTGCGCCAACGGCGGTTCAGCCGGCCGCTCCGGGATGAGTTCACCCGAGCGCGTGACTTACCGCCGTTTCACCAAAAGGGCGGCTCTCTGAAAGCAGAGGCGTCGGACTACTTGTTCCCATCAATGCGTTTGGTTGTTGATGATTTATCCCCAATTATACTAAAGCGGTCCCCGGAAGTCAAGAGAGAATAATCCGGGATAATTGCCTATTTTGAGACGCACTTTCGATATAATTTTATGAATGTTTCACGAGAAAACACAAAAAGTGTCCGCCGGTGGCGGAATGATGCTTTTGCGGCGCGGGCGGGGCGCCTCCGGAGAAACATGATATGTGCTGAAATTTTATGCACCGGACTCTCCGGTGCGGGAGTGCCTGACGGTCGGGTTTCCTGCCGTGCGCCTATGCATCAGGCGGGAAATGTGGTATACTAACGGCAAGTGAAATCCGCCCATCCGGCGGAACGTTAAGGAGGAGCTTTCCCATGTGGTATGATGAAAGCGTATTGTATCAGATCTATCCTCTCGGACTGTGCGGCGCGCCGCACGACAACGACGGCGTGTGCGTTCCCCGTGTGCGCGTCCTGACGGACTGGATGCCGCACATCGCGAAGCTCGGCGCGACGGCCGTGCTGTTCAACCCGGTGTTCGAGTCCGACCGCCACGGCTATGACACGCGCGATTATCAGAAGATCGACTGCCGGCTCGGCTCAAACGAGGACTTCGCCGCCGTGTGCAGCGCCGCACATGAAAACGGCCTGCGCATTCTGCTCGACGGCGTGTTCAATCATGTGGGGCGCGGCTTCTGGGCGTTCCAGGATGTGCTGCAGCGCCGCGAAGCGAGCCCCTACCGCGACTGGTTCCACATCAATTTCGGCGGCAATTCCAACTACAACGACGGCCTTTGGTACGAGGGCTGGGAAGGCCACTATGAACTGGTCAAGCTGAACCTGCGCAACAACGACGTGGTGGAGTATCTGTTCGACTGCACCCGCAAGTGGGTGGAATGGTTTGACATCGACGGTCTGCGGCTCGACGTCGCCTATTGTCTGGATGAGGAGTTCCTGCGCCGCCTGCGCGCTTTTACCGCTTCGATGAAACCGGATTTCGTGCTCGTCGGCGAGATGCTGCACGGCGACTACAACCGCCTTGTCAACGATTCCATGCTGCATTCGTGCACGAATTATGAGTGCTACAAAGGCCTGTACTCGGCGTTCAACAGCATGAATCTGTTCGAGATCGGCCACAGCCTGCAGCGCCAGTTCGGCCCGGAGCAGTGGACGCTCTACAAAGGAAAGCATCTGATGTGCTTTGCCGATAACCACGACGTGACGCGTCTTGCGACGATTTTGACGAACAGGGAGCACATCCGTCCGCTGTACGGCCTGATGTTCGGCATGCCGGGCGTGCCGTGCATGTATTACGGAAGCGAGTGGGGAGCGCAGGGCGACAAACACAGCGGCGACGACGCGCTGCGTCCGGCCTTCGAGACCCCCGTGGAGAACGATCTGACGGCGTGGATCACCGCGCTCGCCAAGGCGCATACGCAGAGCAAGGCACTGTGCTACGGGTCGTACCGTACGGTCGTTCTCACGAACCATCAGTTCATTTTCGAGCGCGAGTTTGAGGGCGAGCGCGTGCTGGTGGCGATCAACGCCGCGGCCGAGCCCTACACCGCGCACTTCAACGCCAACGCCGGCCGCGCGACCGATCTCATCACCGGAAATCTGCATGACTTCGGCGGCGGCAGCGAGCTGGCGCCGTACTCCGCCGCATTCTGGCGCACGGAGTGAGTTTGCGCACATGCGCGGGAGATACGTATGTATATCATTAAAAAGCTGTTCAGCGGACGAATTTTCATCACGATCGTCCTGCTGCTGGTGCAAATCGTCTGGACGACGCTGTTCTTTCTGCGCCTGACGAAATATTCCGTCGCGCTCAGCATTCTGTTCGGCATTCTCAGCGTGCTGATCGTGCTTCACCTCGTGGGCAGCGACATGAACCCGGCATACCGAACGGTGTGGATCATATTCATCATGGCGCTCCCGATCCTCGGAGGACTGCTCTATCTGTTCATCGGCACGAACTGGACGGCCAAGCAATTGCGCAGCCGGATCGCGCGCGGACATGACGCCATCGTGAACGATCTGCGCGGAGCGGGCGTTTCGGACGGCGCTACCGGTTGCCCGCGGGCGTCGGCGCGCAGCCGGTACATCCGCACGGTGACGGATTATCCGCTTTACGACGGCTCCCGTGTGAAATACTACCCCGTCGGCGAGGCGATGTTTGCCGATATGATGGAGGCGGTGGAGAGCGCTGAGCATTTCATCTTTCTGGAATACTTCATCATTTCGCCCGGAAAAATGTGGGACGAGCTCTACGCCGCGCTGCGCCGCAAGGCCGCGGCGGGCGTAGAGGTCCGCCTGATGGTGGACGATATGGGCAGTCTCTTTCTCATTCCGGATGACTTCGCACGCACGCTGGAGGCGGACGGCATCCGGTGCCTGCGCTTCAACCCGTTCGTGCCGCTGCTCTCCGTTGTGATGAACAACCGCGACCACCGCAAGATCCTTGTGGTCGACGGCCACACAGCGTTCAACGGCGGAATCAACCTCGCGGACGAGTACATCAACCACACGCACCCGTTCGGCCACTGGAAGGATACGGGCGTGCGCGTGGAAGGCGAAGCGGTGCGCACATTCACCGCCATGTTCCTCGAGCTGTGGCAGGCGGGAAAGAACGAGGCTGTCTCGCTGGAGCCGTATCTGCCGCACCGGTATCATCCGCAGGAATTTGCGTCGGAGGGCTTTGTCCAGCCGTTCGGCGATTCACCGCTCGACGGTGAACCGGTCTCGGCCAATGTGTACGCGGACATTCTCGCCGCGGCCACCGATTACGTCTACATCATGACGCCGTACCTCATCATCGACGATGTGATGCGCGCGTCGCTTGTCGCGGCGGCCAAGCGGGGTGTGGATGTGCGCATCGTTACCCCCGGCATTCCGGACAAAAAGATGGTGTTCCGGCTGACACGCTCGCATTACCGTCCGCTGCTCGAAGCCGGAGTCCGCATTTACGAGTACACGCCGGGCTTTGTGCACGCGAAGAGCTTTGTCTCGGACGACGCGTGCGCGGTGGTGGGCACGATCAACCTCGATTACCGCAGCCTGTATCTGCATTTTGAGTGCGGCACGTACTTTGTGAACTGCGGCGCGGTGGCCGACGTCCGGGAGGACAGCCTTGCCGCCATGCGCGCGGGCAGGGAAGTGAAACTGAGCGACTGCCGCCCCGGCGTTCTCGGCGGGCTTCTGGATTCTGTGCTGCGCATCATTGCGCCGCTCTGCTGAACGCAGAAAAAAGGAGAAAAACAATGGATGATCTGATCGAATTCGTTCTGGAAATTCTGGTGGGAGGCGCAATGGATGCGGCAGGCTGCCGCAAGGTCCCGTTGCCGGTCCGCATTGTGTTGGGCACGGTGCTCGTGCTTTTCTTCGGGGGAATCTGCGCGCTCATCATTCTGGCGGGAGCCGATCGCGGAAGCGTTGGGCTTGTGTTGCTCGGCGTCCTGTTGCTGGCATTTTTTCTGTTCTGGGGCGGCCACGCGGTCCGGAATTTCCGGGAGAACCGGAAAGGGCGCTGAACCGGTCTGAAAAACTGTCTTCTCAGAGCAAAAGGGCATCCCGGAATATCGGGATGCCTTTTTTGAAAAAAGTGTTGACACGCAAAGGAAACGATGGTATAGTATAGCCGTGGTTAGCTTAAACTAACCAAAAGAAAAGAGGCGCATTGATCTCAGCGCCTTTTCTTTTCGGAAAATGGTTAGCTAAAGCTAACTGCGAGGAGGGGTTTCCGTGTGCGCGGAGTTTGAACAGATTCTTGCAGAGCACTGTGCGCCTGCGCTGCTCGGGTGCAAGGCGTCAAGCCTTGTGTGCGGAAGCGTGGAACAGTGGCCGCATCTGCGTGCGTGTCTGCGTGCGTATTCGCCCATCCTCGCCCGGTGCGGTGTGGAACTTCTCCTGCTCGGGAGCTGTCGGGGCCGTTGGCGGCTTCTGGTTTGCCACAAGAGCACGCTGGAAGCGGCTCTCCGCAGTCCCGCTGCGGTATCGCTGCTGCGCAGCGCGGGATATCCCCGTGATTTCACGGTTGCTCAGGCGCTGCACCGTCTGCGTCTGCGCATGGTGGAGGAACGGGAATTTCCCCATGAGATCGGTGTCTTTCTGGGGTATCCGCCTGCGGATGTGCAGGCGTTCTGCCGGTTCGGCGGCGCGAACTGCAAGCTGTGCGGGTACTGGAAAGTCTACGGAGACGTGGAGCATGCGCGGTCGTGCTTTGCCCGGTGCGACGACTGCCGCGAATGTCTGTGCGGCGGAATCGGGCGCGGCAGGACGCTGGCGCAGCTTCTGGCGGCAGCCTGACGGGCTGCAAGCCGTTTCATTTTGATTGCGAAGGAGAGAATGAATATGTCCAAGATCGCTGTTGTTTATTGGTCCGGAACGGGAAATACGCAGGCGATGGCCGAGGCAGTCGCGGAAGGCGTTCAGAAAGCGGGCGCGCAGGCGCTGCTCCTGCCCGTGTCGGAGACAGATGCTGCGTCTGTTCTCGCATGTGACGCCGTTGCATTCGGCTGCCCCGCAATGGGTGCGGAAGTTCTGGAAGAAAGCGAATTCGAACCCTTCTTCGAACAGGCGGAGGCCGGGCTCTCCGGAAAGAAAACCGCTCTGTTCGGTTCTTACGGCTGGGGTGACGGCCAGTGGATGCGCGACTGGGCCGACCGCGTGGCGGCGGACGGCGGCGTTCTGGTTTCCGAGCCCGTCACAGCCAACGAAGCTCCTGACGACGATGCGCTCGAAGCCTGCAGGGCTCTCGGCGGACGTCTCGCCGGAGTCTGATATTTGCCATCCTCCCACAGTTTTGTGTTTACGCTCCTCTCGACGTGAAATTGCTCCTTTCACGCGCAAAAACATCCCGCCGTTTCCGGCGGGATGTTTTTGTATCTTCGGTGCGCCGCTTCCGGTTGACGATGCGCCGCGTGCGGCATACAATAAAAGTAGAAAAGAGATAGTCCGGGATGCAATGTCCCGGAGCGGGAACCGCTTGTTTTCCGGAATATCCGGAAAAGGGAAAGGAGACGCTTATGAAGGTCACGTTTCTGGGTGCGGCGCATGAGGTCACGGGCAGCTGTACGCTGGTCGAAGCGGGGGGCGCGTTCTTTTTGGTGGACTGCGGCATGGAGCAGGGGAGCAACCGGTTCGAAAATGCCCCTATGCCCGTTGCGCCGTCGGAAATCGCGTTTGTGCTTCTGACGCATGCGCACATCGACCACTCCGGTCTGCTGCCGCTTTTGTACAAGAACGGATTCCGCGGCCCGGTGTATGCGACGGAATCCACGGCGAGCCTGTGCGAGATCATGCTCCGGGACTCCGCGCACATTCAGGAGAATGAGGCGGAGTGGAAAAACCGCAAAGCGCGCCGGGCGGGACGGCCGGAGCAGGAGGCTCTGTACACGATGGCGGACGCGGAAGGCGTTCTGTCGAAATTCAGGCCGTGCCCGTACGGGGACGTGATCCGCGTGTCCGAGTGCGCGGCGGTCCGGTTCACGGACATCGGCCATCTGCTCGGGTCCGCGGCTGTCGAGCTGTGGCTCGAAGAAAACGGCGTCCGGAAGAAGATCGTGTTCAGCGGCGACGTCGGCAATCTCAACCAGCCGATTCTGAAAGATCCGCAGCGTGTGGACGAAGCGGACTATCTCGTCATTGAGTCCACCTACGGGACGCGTCTGCACGGCGAAAACCCGGACTATGTCGGCGAGCTCTCGAAGGTGCTTCAGCAGACCTTTGACCGCGGCGGCACGGTTGTCATCCCCTCGTTCGCGGTGGGGCGCACGCAGGAGATGCTCTATTTCTTCCGCGAGATCAAGGAGAGACATCTTGTGCGCGGGCACGACGGGTTTTCAGTGTATGTGGACAGCCCTCTGGCCAATGAGGCCACCGGAATCTTCATGCAGTGCCCGACGCAGGCTCTGGACGACGAAGCCCGGGCGCTGGTGGAGCGCGGCGTCAACCCGCTGTGGTTTGACGGGCTGAAAATGAGCCTTTCGAAAGAGGATTCGCAGACCATCAACTTCGACCGCTCGCCGAAAGTCATTCTGTCCGCCAGTGGTATGTGCGATGCGGGACGTGTGCGCCATCACCTCAAGCACAACCTCTGGCACAGGGAGAACACGATCCTCTTTGTGGGATATCAGGCAGAGGGCACGCTCGGCCGCTCGCTCGTGGACGGCGCCAAGCGCGTGACGATCTTCGACGAGGAGATCGCGGTCAATGCCGAGATCCGCGTGCTGGCGGGTGTCAGCGGCCACGCCGACCGAAACGGCCTTCTGAACTGGGTGCACGGCATCGCACCGCATCCCGCGCAGGTGTTCGTCAATCACGGCGACGACGAGTCGTGCACGGCCTTTGCCGGGACGCTGAGTGAAGAAGGATATGAGGCCATGGCTCCGTACAGCGGCACGGTGTATGACCTTGCCGCCGGAAAGTTCCTCGAGGTGACGCAGGGAGTGGAGCGCGTGCCGGAGGCGGAAACGCAGCCTGTGCGCGATCCGCGTGCGGCCGCTGCGCTCAGCGCGCTGCAGGATGCCGTCCGGCGCCTGTCGGCAGCAGCACAGGATGCGGGCGGACGGCCGAACAAGGAGCTTCGCCGGATGGCGGAGCAGGTCCGGGAGTTGTTGGACGAATGGAATGCGGACCGCTTCTGAGCGGTGCGGTACAAAAAGGAGGGGCGCTTTCCGCAGGGAAAGCGCCCCTCTTGGCGTCTCGATCTTATTTCATGAGTTTGCACACGGCGTTGGCGTATGCCACGGGATCTTCCGGCGCAAGCCCTTCGATCAGGCGGGCCTGCGTGTACAGGATGTCGCTGTAGGCGTTCACCTTTTCCGTGTCGCCGGCATCGAACGCCGCTTTCAGCGCGGCAAACACCTCGTGGTCGCCGTTCAGTTCCAGAACTTTGCGGCTGGCCACTTTTTCGCCGGTGGGCATTGCGTTGAGAACTTTCTCCATCTCAATGGAGAGCGCGCCCTCGCTCGACAGGCAGACCGGATGTGTTTTCAGGCGGGAAGACAGGCGCACGTCGCTGACCTTGTCGCCCAGCGCGGTCTTCATAGCAGCGAAGAGATCCTTGTACTCCGCGCTCTTGGCCTCGTTTTCCTTCTTCTCCTCTTCGGTTTCCAGCCCGAGGTCACCGCCGGAGACGTTGCGGAACTCTTTTTCTTTATAGGTGTGCAGCACCTGCAGGACGAATTCGTCCACATCCTGCGTCAGCACAAGCAGATCGAAGCCCTTGTCGGAGATGAGCTCCGCCGCCGGCAGGCGGGACGCGGCCTGGACGCTCTCAGCCGAGGCATAGTAGATGTATTTCTGCTCCTCGGGCATCGCTTCCACGTACTCCGCGAGGCTCACAAGTTTGTCCTGCTTCATGCTGCGGAACAAAAGCAGATCCTGCAGGGCGTCCTTGTGCATGCCGTAGCCGTCGTAGCAGCCGATCTTGAGCTGCAGACCGAAGTTCTCGAAGAACGCGTCGTACTTCTCGCGGTCGTTCTTCATCCAGGAGGTCAGTTCGTTCTTGATCTTGCGCTCCAGCGACTGGCGGATCAGGCGCAGCTGGCTGTCATGCTGCAGCATCTCGCGGCTGATGTTCAGCGAGAGATCCTGACTGTCCACAAGGCCTTTCACAAAGCTGAAGTAGTCCGGCAGCAGATCGGCGCATTTCTCCATGATCAGAACGCCGCTGGCGTAGAGCTGCAGGCCCTTTTCATATTCCTTGGTATAATAATTGTACGGTGCGCGCGAGGGGATGAACAGCAGCGCGTTGTACGTGGCCGTGCCCTCGGTCTTGGACTGGATCACCTTGGCGGGGTCGGAGAAATCCATGAACTTCTCTTTGTAGAAGTTGGCGTATTCCTCGTCCGTCACGTCTTTCTTGTCGCGCTTCCAGATGGGCACCATGCTGTTGAGCGTTTCATCCTCGTAATACGTTTCGTATTCCGGAGTCTTGTCCTTTCCGTCCGCGTCCTTATCGGAGCCCTCGACCATGCGGGATTTCTCCTTCATCATGCGGATCGGGTAGCGGATGTAATCCGAGTATTTCTTGACGATGCCCTCCAGACGCCATGCATCCAGAAACTCATCGTAGTTTTCTTCCGAGGAACTCTCCTTCACAACGAGGATGATCTCGGTGCCGACGGTCTTCTTGTCGCACTCCTCGACGGTGTAGCCCTCCGCGCCCGTCGACTCCCACTGCCAGGCGGTGTCGGAACCGAGTGCGAGCGAGCGCACCGTCACGCGCGAAGCGACCATGAACGCCGAGTAGAAGCCGACGCCGAACTGGCCGATGATGTCCACGTTTTCGTTGGATGCGTTGTCCTTCTTGAAATCAAAGCTGCCGCTGCGGGCGATCGTGCCGAGGTTTTTCTCAAGCTCTTCCTTCGTCATGCCGATGCCGTTGTCCGTCACGCGGAGCGTCCGGGTGTCCTTGTCCACGGCGAGGCGGATCTCATACTGGCCGTCCTCCGTACCTGCGGACGTATCCGTGAGGCTTTTGAAGCGGCGTTTGTCAATGGCGTCGCTCGCATTGGAGATCAGCTCACGCAGGAAAATCTCCTTATGCGTATAAATGGAATTGATCATCAAATCAAGCAGACGCTTGGACTCTGCTTTAAACTGTTTCACTGCCATACTGTATGCCTCCTAAAATTAGCACTCAATGCTCACGAGTGCTAAAATTATCATACATCATGTTTTCGGAAACTGCAAGCCTTTTTTGAAAAATTCAGGAATCATTCATAATTGTGAGCGCTGCGTGCCTTTTTCGCGCGGCGGCTTTTGCGGAGGGGCTTGCACTCTGCGACGGGAATATGGTAATATACTTCGTGTATATACAGCGTAATTCTCCGCTGCGCAACGCACTGTGGATGAATGGAGGATAAGAAATGTCAACGAAGGATTTTTTCTCCGAACCGGTTTCGGACGATAAAGATTTCCAGAACGACGAAGATTTTGCGGATATGCAGTCCTTTGATCTGTTCGAAGACAACTCCGGCGCCGAGACAGACGCACAGGAGAGTTTTGCCGCTCTGTCCGACGTGCAGGAGGACGACGAGGTAAAGGATTTTTCGGAATTTGAAGGTGCCGGCCTGTTTGACGAGCCGGAGACCAGCAGGGATAAAGGCGGCTTCGGTGAGGCCGTTTATCAGAGCATTTTGAACGGGGACGATGATCCCGCGCCCCGTGCGAAAAAGCAGGAGTACACGCCGCTCACATGGCCGAAGGCGGAGCCTCTGCGCCGCAAGCCCCAGCCCGCGCCGGCCGCCCGCCCGGTTTCTGCGCAGCCGCAGCAGCCCGCGGAACCCGTGCAGCCCGCGGCGGAGCCTCAGCCGGTTCCGGCGCCCGCTCCGGTGCAGCAGCCGCAGGCGGAGCCTGTCCGTATGCCGGAGCCTGAGCCTGTCTACGCCCAGCCTGCTCCTGTCCAGAGCCCGGTGGAGGATCTGGCGGGTGCGTTTTCCGCGCATCAGGAGCGCTCGGCCGTGACGCCGGAAGCCGAGGGAAAAACGCAGGTGTTCACGATGCACTCGTCCCGTCCGGCACAGCCCGTGAAGGAAGAGAAAGCAGAAGAACCGGCGGACGCGTTCGATGCGTTTGAGAATGAATCCGGTTTCTCCGGTTTTGATTCGGACTTTGACACCGATCTCGACGATGACATGGGTTTCGACGACTTCGGCGACTTCGAGGAGGAAGAAGTGCAGGACGTCCGCACCGCCGCCCCTGCTCCCGCGGCCAAGGAGCCTGATCCGGAGCCTGCGGACAACGGGTTTGATGACTTCGACGATTTCGGAGATTTCGACGATTACGAAGAGAGCGAGCCGGAACCGTCCCGCGAGCAGAAGCTGGCGGCATACGCCGATACGCTGCAGAATGTTTTCGGCGACGACGATTTCGGCGACGATTACAGCGACGAGCCCGAGGAAGAGGACTACGCCCCCAAGGCGAAAAAGCCGAATCCCTTCGAGAGCGGCGCATGGAATGATGACGATGACGACGACGTCCGCGATGACGATGCGGACGACGATGACGACTACTACGACGACGATTACGACGAGCCCCCCCGCAAACCGTCCCGCCCGCGCAATACTTCCGGCGGCGGACGCGGAAACGGCGGCAAGGGAAAGAGCAATATGCCGCTGGTCGTTCTGCTGATCGTTTTGATCCTCGCGATCATCGCAGTGGTTCTGTACGCGCTCTTCGGCGGCAAGGACAAGGGCGGAAACGGCACGTCCCAGTCGAATTCGATCTCGACTTCCGTGTCTGCGAGCACGAGCACCGGCGGGGAGAGCTCCTCGGTCGCGCAGCCCGTTGTGACCATTCCGCGCGATGAGTGGTATATGAAGCTCGTCAACAAGAACAATGTGATGACGAAAGAGGAGTGCGACGCCATCACGACGACAAACGTGCAGGGCATTCCCGTTGATTCCCGCATTGCCGACGCGCTCAACAGTATGATCGACGCGGCTGCGGCGGAGGGTGTCAACCTCAAGGTCGTTTCCGGTTTCCGCTCGTACGACCGTCAGGACGCCAACTACAAGAGCGGCAGCACGGACTGCCCGGCCGGTGCATCCGAGCACAACCTCGGCCTGTCGGCGGACATCATGGCTGACGATGAGACGAGCTATGATGTGGCCAAATTCGAGGCGACGGATGAGTACGCATGGCTGAAAGCGCATGCCGCCGAATACGGCTTCATCCTGCGCTATCCCTCCGGCAAGGAGAGTGTGACGGGCTTTGCCTACGAGCCGTGGCACTACCGCTATGTCGGCACGGAGCAGGCGGCGCTCATCAATGCCAGCGGCCTGACGCTCGAAGAGTACCTCGCGCAGGACACTTCGACGGCCTCCTCCACGGCGGAGTCCTCTTCTGATTCCGCGGCGCAGTAAAGTAACAATTCTGTAAAGAACGGACGCTTTTTGAACGAAAAAGCGTCCGTTTCTTTATGCCGGAAAACTTTGGAGCAGGCCGCGAAGCGGCACTTTGGTTGACATTTCAATAAGATATGGTATAATCTGGCATATAGGAGGGATTTATTCCATGAAAAAAATCGTTTCCAACAGCTATTACTCCATTGCGGCGAAAGACGGCCGTGTACTGGAAGTTGCAGCTCTTCGCACGGACAGCGGCGCGCCCGTTCAGCTGTGGGAAGATGCGAAAGGCGACAGCCAGACCTGGCTTTTTGTCGAAGTCGCTGAGGGTATTTATAAAATCGAAAACAAACTGTCCGGCAAAGTGCTCGACGTCATCGACGCCGGCACGGAGAACGGTTCCTGGCTGCACGTCTGGGATTACATCGGCAAGGACAACCAGCTCTGGACGATCGAGGCTGCCGGCCGCGGCACCGTGAAGCTGCGCTCCAAGATGTCCGGCAAGGTGCTCGACATTGTCGACATGAATCCGGAGAACGGCGCTCACGTTCAGATCTGGGAAGATGTGAACGGCGCCAATCAGGAGTGGAAGCTGGTTGAGGCTAAAGCTCCGAAGAAAGCTGCCGCGAAGAAGCCCGCAGCCAGGAAAGCCGAGCCTGCCAAGAAGGCTGCGCCCGCCAAGAAAGCGGAGCCTGCCAAGAAAGCGGAACCCGCTGTGAAGGCAGAGCCTGTCAAGAAGGCCGAACCCGCTGTGAAGGCAGAGCCTGCCAAGAAAGCGGAACCCGCCGTGAAAGCGGAGCCCGCCAAAAAGGCAGCCGGCAAGCGCGCGAAGAAGTCGAAATAAGCGGCTGTCTTGCGAACCGTTCCTTTCCGCGCGTCGCGGATGTCCGTCAAGAAACAAAGCTCCCGCATTCCTCCGTGGAATGCGGGAGCTTTTTGCTGTTATCCGAGATTCGGGCGGTCCTGATCGCCGTCGGCTTTGAACATCACGAACCCGTCGGGATCGTTTGTGAAGTAGTAGTATTCCGTGTTTTCTAAAAGCGGAGGATCGAGATAATTGGGAACGACCGCCTTGCTGTCCTCGGTCCGCGCCAGAAAACCGGCCTGCCGCATCACATCCGAGGACATTCCGGCACAGTAGCAGTCCATATACTCCGCGCCCTCGTGTTCCATCCACGCGTTCAGTCCCTCACCGCAGAGCGCAAAATCATCCGGGCGGCCGATGAAATCGACGATCCGCACGACCCGGGCGCACCCTGCGTCCACCGTGCGCGTGACAACGAGCGAACGCCCGGTTTTCCACACGTCGTAGGAAAGACGTGGAAAAGAAAAATAGCGGCGTGCCACATACCATGCGTCTTTGTGCGGTTTGCCCGGAAAAATCTCGCCGAGCTGCTCCGGAGAGGAGACGCGCTCAAACACTGCTCCGGGAACGGGCTCCGGAAAGACGGAGCCGTCCGGCCGGGCCAGACGGTATTCCGCGCGCGGTGCAAGGCGGTAATAGTGATCCATACGGTCCGCGCTCCAGCCGAGAAAACGGTAGAAGGCCATGGTCTTCGGACGGATGTTGTTGCACGCGAGCACGCGCGCACCCGTCAGGCCGGGCAGGGCAGCCATCAGTTCAAGCCCGATGCCGTTGCACCCTTTCCGGGCGCACCAGACCGAGACCCACACGTCCGGCCGGGAACTGCGGTTTGCGAGGATGTACCCCGCGACCGCGGCGAGCTGTCCGTCTGTCTCCGCCACGGCAAACTGCAGGGTATCCGCGCCGAAGGGACGGTAATAAAAGTCGAAATAGTCCCGCGCGTGCACGAGCGCCAGCCGTCCGCCCCAGTTCTCATCGAGAAAGGCGACGATGCGGGCTTCCTCGTCCGCGTTCGCGAGACGCAGCACCGGCGCCGTCACAGCGCCGCGCTCCCGCCCGTGATGGGCAGCGTCACGCCCGTGATGAATCCGGCGTCTTCGCTCAAAAGAAATTCCATGGCCGGGACGACGTCCGACGGGCGCGCGTTGCGCTTCATCGGGTTGGCTTCGGCCGAGGCCTGAACGATCAGGTCGCTTGTCTGCGCAAGGAATTTCGTCTCCATCATGCTCGGGGCGATGCAGTTCACCGTGACGCCGAACGGGGCGTAATCGGCCGCAAGGCTCTTGGCGAGCCCTTCGAGGGCGCTCTTCGCCATGATGTAGGCGGCGGTGTTGCGCGGCGGCATGCCGATGAGATAGCTCGTCAGCATGAACAGGACGCGCCCGCGCTTTGCTTTCTGCATCGCGGGCAGAAACGCTTTGCACAGGCGGACGGCGCTGCGCACCTGCACGCTCATGTCGAGCTCAAAGCGGGCTTCGTCAAAATTCTTGAATTTGGTGTTCACCACGCGCAGAGCGGGCAGATGGATGTAGTGCGTCGGGGCAGGGCAGGTGCTCTGCACGTTTTCAATGAAGAGATCCAGCGCCTTTTCGTCCGTCAGATCCACGTCATATGTCCGGATGGCTCCGGGATGCGCCTTGCACAGCGGCGCGAGCTGCGCGAGGTCGCCGGACCCCTGCGCGATGAACAGATCTCCCTCGCGGTACAGCCGCTCGATCAGCGCCGTGCCGACGTCGCTGGACGCGCCCGTGATGAGATATACGTTTCCCATTCCTGTCACCTCATTTCGCCACGCCGGCCTTGATGACACCGCGCGTGACCTTTTTCCCTTCGCCGTTCGTGATGACGGCCTTGATCGTGATCTCCCCGAACGTGTCGTTCACGTCCGTCACCGTTCCGGTGACCGTGAGCGTATCGCCCACGAAGACGGGTTTGGCGAACTTTGCCTCCACCGAGTGCAGCAGGCAGTGCTCGCCGGGCAGATAGACGCCCGCGAGCGTTGAAAACAGGCTGGCGCCCAGCATCCCGTACATCACGCGGCCGGGGTAACCGCGCCCGGCGGCATAGGCCTCATCCATGTGAATGGGGCTGTCGTCGCCCGTCAGGTCGTAGAACAGACGCATCTTTTCCTCCGTCACGTCAAAGGAAAAGCTCTCCGTCATGCCGACGGTGATGTCGGCGAGTGTGTAATGGTTCATTCCGGTTCCTCCCAAAACAAAAAGCGGGCGCGCACGCGTCCGCTTTTGTCATCTTCACGCGGTCAGTCGTTCGATGAGATCGAGCAGGTCGCCGACGTTTTCCAGGTTCCGAACGTCCGAGAGATTGAACTTCAGGCCGAATTTCTTCTCCATCGCCGTCAGAAGGTTGATCTGCTCGAGGCTGTCCCAGTCCTCGATGTCGTCCGCGCAGGTCTCGCGGGTGATGACAAGTTCCTCGTCGTCAAAATTATCGCGGAAAATCTGCTGGACTGCCTCAAAGATCTCGTTTTTATCCATGATGCCAACTCCTTTTGGTTATTGCGCGCGCACGGTCTTCATCACCGTGTTCTGCGCCTGATAGCCGTCAAATCCCGTAAACGAGAAGGATTTTTCGCCCTTTTCGTTTTCACCGGTCTGTTCGAATCCGATTGTAGCATAAAAATGGCTCACAAGCAAATTCTTTGCGGTGGGAAGATATACGCCGTTCAGCTTTTTGACGCCGCGCGCCCGGCACTCCTCCACGAGCAGGTCGAACATGGCGTGCTCCAGATTGCGCTTGAACGTGCGGCAGCTCATGATCCACAGCTCGATGTCGGCCTCTTCGCCGCGCACGTGGGCGATGAGCGCCGTCACGATGCCGTTGTCGCCGAACTTGTCCACAAGGCGTCCATATAATGTAATATAATCGGGGTTGCCGATCAGCTTTTCCACCTCGGCGGCCGTGTAGCGGCGCGTGGTGAGATTGAACTGGTTCGTCTTGTTGATGAGCTGTGTGATGCGCTCGGCGTGCGGCATGTCGAACGGCCCGGCCTCGCATGTCATGTCGAGGCTGCGCAGGTAGTCGCTGTAATCGCCGAAGCTCGCCTGCGCGGCGGCGCGCTGCAGGTTCTGCTTGTACATTTCGTTGCGCTTGCGGTCGTCGCCCGAGACGGACGTCGCCTCGAACCAGCCCGCCTTGTCGATCGCGGAGATATACATCTCAGGAGCGGTCAGCTCCGGGACGGTGACGCCGGGGATCTCGCGGCGCACGATCTCGCGCTCGGCGGGATTGTCGTCCATGAACACGAAGCTGTCGGGCAGAATGTTGATTTCCTTGGCGATCGCGGCGACGTTGAGGTGTTTGGGCTCCCAGTTGGCCTTGAAGCACAGGAAGTCGTCGCGCTTGAGCACGCTGTCCGCGCGCGCAAATCCCTCCAGTGCGATCTTCTCCTCGTTTTTGGAGCACACGTTCAGCATAACGCCGAGGCCGGAGAGCTCTTTCAGATAACTCTGGAATTCCGAATAGGCCATACCGGCGGGGGTCTCCTTGCCCAGCGCGATGCCCTCCGGGCCGTCGTCGCCGATGACGCCGCCCCAGAGCGTGTTGTCGAGGTCGAGAATCACGCTCTTTTTGTTCTTGCCGAACAGGCTTTTGATAATGCGCGTCACACTGTGGCACAGAAGGGGGATGTACTGCGTGTCCATCGCATACTTATAAGCGTACCAGACCGACGGGGAGAAGAAATTGTCCAGACCCACGCTGGCCGAGAGGTAGCACAGGTCGTGCAGATAGAAATTCGGCGTCTTCTCCGCGTATTTCGCAAAGCGGGCGTTCAGCTCGTTGACGAACCGCACGCGGCCGTGGATGTCCACGGCGTCGAGATTCCCCATGATGCGGTAGGAGGGGAGCTCAAAGTTGTTCTGAATGACGGGGCAGCCGAATTTCGCGGCCGCCGCCCACATCTGCTCAAAGCGAGCGTAAGTATCCTCCAGCTTCTGCGCCGCGGCCTCCGGGGAGTCAAACTGGGAAGGCCAGTCGGTGATGTTCTGCGCGGAGGTGTGGATATAAATGACGTCCGGCGCGAACGCGGCGAGCGAACCGTCGTCGAACATCAGGTTTTCGTAGTACAGAGCGTAGCCGCCGACGTAAAACTCGGGCCGGATGCCCGCATCCAGCAGAAACAGCTCGAGGATGTTCTTGATCTCGCCGATGGTTGAACCGCTCATGATGGCGATCTTTTTCGGCACAAGGCCGTCCTTTTCCAGAAGTTTGCGTTTCAGCGCGCGTTTTTTCTGTAAAATCATCGCGCCGTCGAACGGATATTCCAGCTCCTGCATTGAGGTGCGCTCCTTTGCTGTTGATAATGTTGCAACCAGTATACCACAAAAAGCGGGCTTTTTCACCTGTTGTTTTCACATTCTGCACATTGAAAACAAAGTTTTTGCCCGCTATAATGAAAATGCATGAAATTATTCGGAGACTTATGTCGTTTACTCAAAGGAGAAGCACCATGAAGTTTACCTTCTACCACAATAATATCAATGTGCTGGATCTCGACAAAAGCCTTGCGTTTTACCGTGAAGCGCTGGGGCTCGAAGAGGTGCGGCGTGTTGAAAAGCCGGACTTCACGCTGGTCTATCTGGGCGACGGTACGACGCCGCACTCGCTGGAACTGACGTGGCTGCGCGGGCGCACGGAGCCCTACAACCTCGGCGAGAATGAGTTCCATCTTGCGTTTCACGTCGACGATTACGCCGCCGCGCACGAAAAACACAAGGAGATGGGCTGCATCTGTTTTGAGAACGAGGCAATGGGGATCTACTTCATCGCGGACCCGGACGGCTACTGGCTGGAGATCGTTCCCGCGGACCGCGATTGAGTCACAGTCCCAGATCCTCCAGCAGGGTCTGCAGCTGGTTCTGGTCTGAGATCGGGATACCCTCGCGCAGCAGCTCCGCATCTTCTTCCGGGAGAAGCACGGTGTAGATTTCGTATTCCGCGAGAGGGACGTCGGACGTTTCCTCAAACAGCGCTGCGTGGCCGTTGTAATCGCGCAGGATGTAGCGTTCCGGCTCTGCTTCCGGCTTTTGAAGCACGGACAGCGAGACCAGCGCCGCGCCCACACAGACGGCGAGCACGATCGCCGCGCAGAGGGTTACGGAGACCCATTTTTTCATTTCCCGATCACCTCGGTTTCAGTATGGCCCGGTTTTCCGGGCTTATGCGCAGAGGTTTCAAAAGAGTAAAAAAACAATGCGTGTTTGTCACGCCGTGCGGTTTTGTGGTATACTATATCAATCAGCCTGAAAGGGCTGGCCGCTCAAACGATCATCCGGCGCACAGTGCCGGTTTCAGGAGGGGAGCACCATAGAAAACAATTCGAGAACGCCCCGCCGCTCCGATGACATGGAGCACACGAGGGTGCAGTCGCCGGTGTCCGCGCCGCGTTCCGGCGGGTCGGGCAAGGGCGGAAAGCGCAGAAAACCCAAAAAGGAAGGCAGCTTTGCCAAGCGTTTTGCCGTCGGATTTTTGAAATTTGTTGCCGTCTGCGTGTGCCTGTGCATCATTGTCGGCTCGGTGGCGGCAGTCGCGCTCAGCATGTACATCGTCAAGGTGACGGAGAACGACGCCACCCTGCTTGATCTGCAGAACCTCGAGCTGAGCTACACCACGATCATCTACTACCGCGAGGAAACCGAGAGCGGCCAGGAGGAGTGGAAGGAGTACGCGCGACTGACATCGGCGGCGGAGGACCGCATCTGGGTGGATTCGTCCGCGATCAGCGACAATCTCAAGAATGCGTTCATCGCCATCGAGGACCGCGACTTCTACAAGCATCAGGGCTTCAACTTCAAGCGCACCGTGTACGCGTTCCTCAACGAGGTGGCGTACCATCTGACGGGCAGCTATCTGCGCGGCAACATGCAGGGCGCATCCACCATCGAACAGCAGCTCATCAAGAACATCACGGGCGACGATGAGACGGACTACATGCGCAAGGTGCGCGAGATCTTCCGCGCCGTCGCGCTCGACAACCGCTATTCGAAGGAAGAGATCCTCGAGGCCTATCTGAACACGATCGGCCTGACGGGCAGTGTCGCGGGCGTGGAAGCAGGCGCGAACCGCTATTTTGACAAGCACGCGGGCGACAACGAGAACATCGCCGAGGGCAAGGAACCGCTGACGCTCGCCGAGTGCGCGTCCATCGCGGCCATCACGAACGCCCCGACCAAGTACAGCCCCATCACGAATCCGGAAGACCACCTGACGCGCCGCAACCTGATCCTGTATCAGATGTGGCAGCAGGAATATATCACCGAGGAGCAGTACAATGAGGCTGTGGCGGAGCCGCTGCGCCTTGCGGAGACCATTGTCGATCCCGACGCGGCCCAGCAGTCGAACAACTCCTGGTTCACCGACACGATCATCGAGGAGGTCATTGCCGACCTTCAGGAGCAGAAGGGCATGAGCCGCGACGAGGCGACGAATTATCTGTACAGCGGCGGTCTGCGCATCTATTCCACCGTGGTCCCCTCTCTCCAGCAGAAAATGGAGGACACGTTTGCGGCCAAGACGTACTGGCGCGCCGGCACGATGGATTACGAGTCCGGCAAGGTGGACGCGGAGGGCAATCCCATCACAGAGGAGATCGAGACGCAGGCGGCCGGCGTCAGCATCAATTACAAGGGCGAATTGTGCGCCGTGGTCGGCGGCCTCGGCCAGAAAGAGGGCGACCGCCTGTCGAACCGTGCGCTCATTCCGCGAGCCGTCGGTTCTACGATGAAGGGCGTTGCGGTGTATCCGCTTGCGATCGAGAACAACATCGCGACATTCTCGTCCACACAGCTGGACGCTCCGATCGAACAGGAAGTCAAGGACGACGCGGGCAACATCATCAAGGGCTGGCCGACGAACGTCGACACGTGGACTAACGTTCCCCTTACGGTGTATCAGGCCATCAAGGTGTCCAAGAACACGATCGCCGTGCGCTGGGGCCAGCAGGTAGGCCTGAGCGAGATGTATGAATTCGCGCACGACACACTGGAGATCGACACGCTCGACGAGAATGATGCCGTTTCGCTCGCCTCGATGTGCCTCGGCGGCAACAGCTACGGCATCTCGCCGTATCAGCTCGCCGGCGCCTATATGATGTACGGCAACGGCGGCATGTTCTACTCGCTGCACTCCTACGTCAGCATTGAGGACTACAAGGGCGAAGTGGTTCTGGAGCCGGAGATCAACCGTGTGCAGGCCATCAGCGAGGACACGGCCTATATCATGAACCGTCTGCTGCACGGCGTCATGGAGTCGGGCGGCGGTACCGCTTACGGAGCTTCCGTCAGTGCGAACGGTCTCGACACCATCGGTAAGACCGGTACGACGAACGACAACAAGGACATCTGGTTTGTCGGTCTGACTCCTTATTATGTCAGCGCGTTCTGGTACGGCTATGACGAGAACGTCGGCATGAGCTGGTACAGACACAGTATGCATCCGGGCACGAAAGCGTTCAAGGCGATCATGGACGACGAACTCTCCGACGAGGCGAAATATCCGTATATCGATTGGCCCGAGCCGCCCGAGGGCAGTGTTGTGCCGAAAACATTCTGTATGGATTCCGGTGCTCTGGCGGGCACGAACTGCCCCAACCAGAAGACGGGTTACTACAAGGCTGACAATCTGCCTTCCGCCTCCTGCCCGATCCATTACGCGGGTTGAACCTGAACATTCAGACGCATCCGATCCCCCTTTCCGGCATCCGCCGGGAAGGGGGATCTTCTGTTCCGCAGAGCAGATGACAAAAAGTGCGAAACGCACAGAAAAAAACGGTTTTTCGTGAAAACTTTTGTGCGCGTCATTGAAAAACATGTGTTTGCGCCTGAGAGACCTTGTGCACGGCACGCAAACATGATATAGTGTTCACATTGAAATACAGATGTATCCCGTACAAGGACAAAGGAGGGCTTTTGTGGAACGTCGTTTTCTTCTGGTCGAGGCCGGCGTGCTTCCCGATGTTTTTCTGAAGGTTCTGCATGCGAAAGAGCTTCTGGCCTCGGGCGAAGCAAAAAATGTGTCCGCGGCGGCAAAAATGGCGGACATTTCCCGCAGCGCGTTTTACAAATATAAGGACAGCATCTTCTCGGCGGAATCCGGGCGGGAGCTTGTCACGATCAATGCGACGCTCAAGGACGAGACGGGCGCGCTGCACGCACTGCTCGCGGGCATTTCGGATGCCGGAGCCTCCATTGTGACCATCAACCAGTCGACGCCGGAGGACGGCACGGCGCTGGTGGACGTCACCGTCCGGACGGGCGGCATGCGGATGGAGTTCGACGAGCTGCTGCATGTGCTGGCGGCGCAGCGCACGGTCGTGGACGTGCGCAGGGGCATCTGAGTCGTGAAAAAGGAGTAGATATTGTATGGCAAACATCGCGATCCTCGGCTTCGGCAACATCGGCAGCGGCACGCTTGAGGTGCTGCGCGCTTCCGCACAGGGCGTCGCCCGCCGTGCGGGAGAGCCGGTCGAGGTGAAATACATTTGTGACGTGCGGGATTTTTCCTCCCATCCGGACGCGAAGCTGTTCGTCAAGGACATCGCGCCCGTTCTGGCGGACGAATCCGTGAGCGTCGTGGTCGAGACGATCGGCGGCACACGCTTTGCCTATCCGATGGTCAAGGCGGCGCTGGAGGCCGGGAAAAGCGTTGCGACGTCGAACAAGGAACTCGTCGCCACGCACGGCGCGGAACTGCTTGCCATCGCGCGGGAAAAGAAATGCGCGTTTTTGTTTGAGGCAAGCGTCGGCGGCGGTATGCCGCTCATCAAGCCGGTGTCGGAGTGCCTCGCCGTCAACCGCATTGAAAAGTTGTACGGCATCGTGAACGGCACGACGAACTTCATGCTCACGAAAATGAGCGGAGGGATGGACTTCGACGAGTCTCTGCGCGAGGCGCAGCGCCTCGGTTACGCCGAGACGATCGACCCGTCCGCGGACGTCGACGGCATCGACGCGCAGCGCAAGACGGCCATCCTCGCGTCCATGCTCACGGGCCGCCACATCCATCCGGAAGACGTTCCGACCCGAGGCATCCGCGACGTCAGCGTGCGCGACATTGAACTGGCCGAAAGTCTCGGCTGCACGGTGCGCCTGATCGCGTGGGTCGACAACGACGACGCATTCGCGTGCGGCGTTGAGCCCTGCCTCGTGGACAACGCCAACCGCATTGCCGGTGTGGAAGACGTGTACAACGGCGTTCTGATCCAGTGCGACATGCTGGAAGACGTGATGTTCTACGGCCGCGGCGCCGGAAAACTGCCCACGGCGAGCTCCGTCGTCTCCGACGTCGCCGACGCTGTCCGCTACGCCGATTCGATGAACGACACGCTGTTCTGGGACGAAGCGCCCGCGAAGGGCAGCCCGTACGAAGACGCCCGCGTGCATGAGTACTATGTGCGCACCGCGCAGGGCGCGGAGAGCGTGCCCGGCGTCACCCGCGTGCTCGGAACGCAGGACGGTGAGACGGCCGTCCTCGCGCAGTGCACGGCCGCCGAAGTGAGCGCGTGCGGCGCACGGTTCTGGATGAAACTCGTCAGATAAGGGGAGAGCGATATGATTACAGTCAAGGTCCCGGCAACGAGCGCCAACCTCGGCGCGGGCTTCGACTCGTGCGGTGTGGCGCTGTCGCTGTACAACACCGCGCGGATGGAAGAAGCCGACGGCCCGGTGATCTCTTCCGCCGACGGCACGAACACGCCGACGGACGAATCAAACCTGATCTACCAGTCGGCGCGCCGGGTGTATGAGGCCTGCGGAAAACCGTTCCGCGGTATGAAGATCATTCAGGAGAGCCCCATTCCGATGGCGCGCGGCCTCGGGTCGTCGTCCGCCTGCATCGTGGCGGGCATCCTCGGCGCGAACGCGCTGCTGGGCGATCCTTTTTCGAAAGAGGACGCCGTGAATTTCGCAACGTCCATTGAAGGGCACCCCGACAACGTCGCGCCGGCGATCCTCGGCGGATTCGTCGTGTCGGCCTATGACGGCGGCCACGTGTATTCGCTGCGCAAGGACATCGCGCCCCGCGTGACGTTCGCGGCGTTCATTCCGGATTTCGAGCTCCTCACCGAGACGGCGCGCGCCGCGCTGCCCAAAGAGGTGCCGCACCGGGACGCGGTGTACAATCTGTCCCGCGCGGCGCTGCTGGCGACGGCATTCTGCACCGAACAGTATGAGATGCTGCCGGTGGCGACAAAGGATATGCTCCATCAGCCGTACCGCCTGCCGCTCATTGAGAACGGCGAAAAGGTGTTTGAACTGGCGAAGAGCTGCGGGGCTCTGGGTACGTTCATCTCCGGCGCAGGCCCCACCATTCTGGCCGTTGTGCGCACGAGCGACCGCGCGGCGTTCCTGCGCGAAGCGGGGGCGCGGCTGCAGGAGGGCGAGCTCGGCGCATATCATCTGCACTGCTTCGACGCCGACAACGCGGGCGCCGTTGTGGAATAACCTGAAACGTGCAGGCGGCCGCGGACCGCTCGCGGCAGCCGGCGCTTTTTGAGAACGAAGAAAAGGGGAATCGGGGAATATGGCACTGATCGTACAGAAATTCGGCGGAACATCCGTCGCGAACCGCGACCGTCTGTTCAACGTGGCGCGCATCGTCGCGACGACGCGCGCCGAAGGCAACGACGTCGTCGTGGTCGTGTCCGCACAGGGCGACACCACGGACGATCTGATTGAAAAAGCAAACGAGATCACGCACACGCCCAGCAAGCGCGAGATGGATATGCTGCTCTCCACGGGCGAGCAGATCACCATTGCGCTGTTGGCGATGGCGCTCGATACGATGGGCGTCGCCGCCATCAGCCTGACCGGCTGGCAGGCTGGTTTCCACACCAGCACCACGCACACCAAGGCGCGCATCCGGGATCTTGACACCGAGCGCATCGAGAACGAGCTGTCCAAGAACCGCGTCGTCATCGTCGCGGGCTTCCAGGGCATCAACCGCAACGAGGACATCACCACGCTCGGCCGCGGCGGTTCCGACACCAGCGCCGTCGCCATTGCCGCCGCACTGCGCGCGGATCTGTGCCAGATCTACACGGACGTCGACGGCGTCTACACCGCCGACCCGCGCCTTGTGCCGCACGCCCGCAAACTGGACGTCATCTCCTTCGATGAGATGCTCGAACTTGCCAGCCAGGGCGCACAGGTGCTGAACAACCGCAGCGTGGAGCTCGCCAAGAAATACGCCGTCAATCTCGAGGTGCGCTCGTCGCTTGCGAACGTGCCCGGAACCAAAGTCAAGGAGGTCGTCCCCATGGAAGGAATGCTCATCAAGGGTGTCGCGAAGGACGCCGATATCGCCACTGTCTCTGTCTTCAGCGTGCCCGACAAGCCCGGCATGTCGTTCAAGCTGTTCAGCCTGCTCGCGCAGAAGAAGATCAACGTCGACATCATCCTGCAGTCGTCCGGCCGCGGTGATTGCCGTGACATCATCTTCCTCGTTCCGCTCGCTGATGCGGACGCTGCGCTCTCGACGCTCGAGGAGTATATGCCGACGATCGGCGGCGGTCAGATCGTCGTCGACAAGGACGTGGCGAAGGTCAGCGTGGTGGGCGCAGGCATCCAGAGCCACTCCGGCGTGGCCGCGAAGCTGTTTGAGACGCTGTATGAGGAGAACATCAACATCCGCATGATCTCCACCAGCGAGATCCGCATTTCCGTCATCATCGCGAAAGAAGATGCGGACCGCGCCGTCAACGCCGTGCACGACGCGTTTATTCACTGATTCTTCATAGACATAAGAGGGGAAAAGAGATATAATGACAGGGTAAGCGTCCAAATGCGCTTGCCCTGTCTTTTTGCGTGCGGAGCGCCGCACGCTCAGCAAAGGAGAATGTCAGTGAGTGAACAGCATCGGCCGCTGCCTGTCGGCGTGTGGCACGAAGAAAAAAAGCCCGAACCCGTGAAGGAGGACGCTGCGGCGCAAAGCGGCGTCCCGGCTCCCGAGACGCCGGCGGTCCCGGAGCCGCGTTCCGAAGAGAAACCCGCCCCGCAGCCGGCTGCGCCGGAACCACGGGAAGAAGCACCGCAGGCTGCCGGGAAATCCGAATCCGAACAGCAGAAATCCGCAGCCCCGCAGCCGGGAACAGACGCTGCGCAGGAGCCGCTGTCGCGCGCCGCGCGCCGTGCGGCCAGAAGCGGACGGCAGCGCGTGGAGTCGTCCCGGCGCATCCGGATCGCGGCCGCCGTCATCGCGGCAGGCATACTGATCGCGGCGTGTGCGCTTCTGCTCCAGAAAAAAGAAGGCTCTGCAGCACCGGAATCTTCTTCCGTCGCACCCGTTTCGAGCTCGTCGGTCCCCGAAGAGCCCGAGGATGATCCGCTGTCTCCGGCGGCCCCCGACCTCTGGAGCCTGCTTCTGGCAAACACCGAGCATCCGCTCCCCGAAGGGTATGAGCCGGAACTCGCGGACACCGGAAACGGGCAGTATGTGGATGAGCGCATCCTCCAGCCGCTGAAGGATATGTTTGCGGCTGCCGAAGAGGACGGCATCTATCTGTACGTCCGCTCCGCCTACCGGAGCGAGGAGACGCAGGCCGTTCTGTTTGAACAGCTCCAGCAGGAATATATGGCGATGGGATATTCGCGCAGCGAGGCGTATGATCTCGCCAAGAAACTGCGCAACCTGCCCGGCACGTCCGAGCATCAGACGGGCCTCGCTGTGGACATCGTTTCCGCATCCAACCCGCGCGCCAATCTCGTCGCCTCTCTCGCGGAGACCGACTGGGCGAAGTGGCTGAGGGAGAACGCCGCCGACTACGGCTTCATCCTGCGGTATCCCGAAGACAAGACGGCCATCACGGGAACGAGCTATGAGCCGTGGCATTACCGCTATGTCGGCGTGGAGGACGCGCAGAAGATCATGGCGGCGGGCCTGTGCCTCGAGGAGTATCTCGGCGTTGCAGAGAAAGAGGAAAGCGGTTCTTCCTCCGCGCAGTCCGCATCCTCTGCGGATGTGAAGCAGGAGAACTCCTCCGCATCGTCTGCGGCGGCATCGTCCTCTTCCGCCGCGGCATCCTCCGCATCAGCGTCCTCTGCGGCGTCCTCTTCCGGATCGGCTGCGCCCGAGAGCGCCGCGCCGTCCGATGCAGTATCTCGTGAAGGAGAGAAGAAAGCATGATGAACCGCACCACCATTGCTCCCGGCGTCAGCCTGACGACCGTGGAAGCGGATAAATTCAACACCTGCCGCGTCAGCATCTATTTCGTGCGGCCCGCAAAGCGCGAGACGGCCACGGCTGACGCGCTGCTGCCGATCGTCATGGAGCGCGGCTACGCCGACTGCCCGGATATGACCGAGCTGTCCAAACGGCTGTCCCGCCTGTACGGCGCGTCCCTGCGCGTGGACACGTTCAAGGTGGGCGCAAACCGCGTGCTCAGCGTCAGTGTGACGGGTATCAAGGACAAGTTCGCTCTGGAGGGGGAACTCCTGACGGCGGAATACGCAAAAATTGCACTCGGCACGGCCTTCACTCCGTATCTTCCGAACGGAATGTTCGACCCGGAGTGCGTCGCCATCGAGAAGCAGCAGCTGCGCGAGCTTCTGGAAGGCGAGATCAACGAAAAACGCACGTACTGCATCCGTCAGGCCAAGCGGAAATTCTTCGAGGGCATGCCCGAGGGAATCGAGGCAAACGGCTATCTCGATGAGCTCGACTCGGTCGACGAAAAAACGCTCACGGAGGCGTTCCGTGAGATGATCCGCTCGTCGCGCATCGAGGTGTTCGCGCTGGGCGCCGAGGCGGACGTCGTGCGCGCGCAGGTGCTCGCGGCGCTGGCCGATACCAAGCGCGCCCCCGCGCATCTGGCGCCCATCAATGCGCCCGCGCCGTGCAGAGAAAAGAGCTTCACGCAGAACATCGACGCGGTGCAGGGAAAGCTCTGCATGCTGTTCACGTACGGCGGCCCCGTGGCGGAAGAAGATGCGGCGGCGGTGCGCGTTGCGGCGGCGCTGCTCGGCGGCACGGCGACCTCCCGCCTGTTTGTCAACGTGCGTGAGAAGCAGAGCCTGTGCTACTACTGCGCCGCGGCATTCCAGCTCGTTGCCCCGCATCTCTGCATCGACAGCGGCGTGGAGCCGCAGAACGCCGCGCGCGCCAAAGCGGCGATTCTCCATGAGCTGGAGGCGCTGCGCGAAGGACCGATCTCCGATCAGGAACTCAGCGAGACCAAGCGCACGCTGCTCTCCGCGCTGGGGAGCGTGGGCGATTCCCTCCACAGCATGGAGACGTGGTGTTTCCACGAGATCATGCGCGGCACGGAGAAGGAGCCCGCGGATCTGATGCATGAGATCGCGCTTGTCACGGCGGATGATGTGCACCGCGTCCTCGGCAGACTGTCGCTCTCCGTGACGTATCTTCTCACAAAGGGGGCGCAGGAAAATGGCTGAGAACTGGAAAAAGAGCATCGCGGAAGCGTCCTGTGTGCGCAAGGCGGTGCTGGACAACGGCCTGACGGTCCTTGTTCGCGAGATGCCGGGCTTCGACGGCGTGCACGCGGTGTATTCGACGAAGTTCGGCAGCATCGACCGCGCGTTTGAACTGGACGGCCGGCGCTGGGATCTGCCTGCGGGCATCGCGCACTTCCTCGAGCACAAGATGTTCGAGAACGAGGACGGCGACGCGTTCGCCCTCTACGCGAAGACCGGCGCGAACGCCAATGCGTACACCGGTTTCGACCGGACGAGCTATGTGTTCACCGCGACCTCGCGCGTGCCGGAAAACCTTGACATTCTTCTGAGCTTCGTGTCCCGCCCGTATTTTACGAAGGAGACGATTGAGAAGGAGCAGGGCATCATCGGGCAGGAGATCAAGATGTACGACGATTCGCCCGAGTGGCGGCTCGTGTTCGGCATCTATCAGAACCTGTATCAGAACCACGGCATCGGCGAAGACATCGCGGGCAGCACGCAGAGCATCGCCGAGATCACGCCCGAAATGCTGTATGCGTGCACGGACGCGTTCTACCGCCCGCAGAACATGGTGCTCGCCGTGGCGGGCAACGTCACGCTGGAAATGGTGCTCGACGCCTGCGCCCGCGCTGACGTTCCGAGCCGCACGGCGCCGGTGAAGCGTCTTGTCTGCGAGGAGCCGGCCGGAGTGAAAACACATGAGAGCGAGATCCGCATGGCGGTTGCAAAGCCGCTCGTCGGCCTCGGATTCAAGGAGACGCCCATCGCGGAGACGGACATCCGCGCGGCGCTCATCTGCGACATTCTGCCGGAACTCGTCTGCGGCGGCACGACGCCGCTCTACCGCCGCCTGTACGACGAGGGCCTCATCAGCCCGGACTTTTCCGGCGAGGCCCTCAGCGTGGCCGGTGCGACGTGCATTCTCTTCGGCGGCGAGACCCCGGAGCCGGAAAAGGTACGGGACATGCTCCTCGAGGAGATCGCGCGCCTGCGCCGTGAGGGAATCGACCGCGAGCTGTTCCGCCTGTGCAAGAACGCTATGTACGGCGACCTTGTGCGAGGGCTGGAAAACATCGAGGAATCGGCGTCCGGCATGGCGTCCATGTTCTTCCGCGGCTGTACGGTGGAAGATGAGGCCGCGGCGCTCGCGGCGCTTCGCCCCGAGGACGTGGAAGAGGCCCTGCGCACGATGCTGCTGGAAGAGCACGCTTCAACTGTCATCATCCGCCCGGTCTGAGGCGTGATAAAAGGAGAGGATCGCAATGTTTCATGTGACGTTCCCGGGCATCGGCCTGGAACTTGACATCAACCGCGTGGCATTCACCATCGGAAATATGCCCATTTACTGGTACGGCATCTGCATCGCGTCCGGCCTGCTGCTGGCGCTTCTGTTCGCGTTCTGGAAAGCGCGCGACTTCGGCATCGACTCCGACCGCATGATCGACGTCGTCTTCCTGGCGACGGTCATCGCTGTCGTCTGCGCCCGCGCGTTCTATGTGGCGTTCGCGCCGTTTGAATACGAATCGCTGTGGGACATGATCAATCTGCGCGACGGCGGCATCGCCATCTACGGCGCGGTGATCGGCGCGTTCGTGTCCGGCTGGGCGCTGTGCAAATGGCGCAAAATTCCCGTGCTGCCGATGTTCGATCTGGCGGCGATGGGATTCCTGATCGGTCAGGCGCTCGGGCGCTGGGGCAACTTCTTCAATCAGGAAGCGTTCGGCACGAACACGACGCTGCCGTGGGGCATGTACAGCGAGGGGACGAAGAATTACCTCTCCTCCGTGCAGGACGTGCTGGCCGCGCAGGGCGTGACGGTCGATCCTTCGCTCCCGGTCCACCCGACGTTCCTGTACGAGTCCCTGTGGTGTGCGCTCGGCTTTTTCCTGCTGTGGGCGTACTACCGCCGCCGCCGGTTCCACGGCGAGATCTTCCTTCTGTATCTCATCTGGTACGGTTTTGAGCGCTTCTTCGTGGAAGGCCTGCGCACCGACAGCCTCGAGAGCATCGGCGGCATCCGCGTCAGCCAGGCGATCGCGCTGCTGTGCGTGATCGCGGGTTCGGTCGTGTGGATCATGATGCGCCGCCGCGCGGGAGACGGAGACCTGATGGTCACATATCCCGTTGTGGACAAGCGCCTGGACGGTCCGGCTGTTCTGACGTGGCCCGCGAAAAAGCCCGCTCCCTCGGAGAAGGAGATCAAGGCGATGATCGAAGACCTCGTGGCAAAGCAGAACGAGCCGGAAGAGAATGCGGAAGAAGCATCCCCGGAGGAGACGGCGCAGGAGCCGTCCGCCGAGGCTGCTGAGCCTGTGGAGACGGAATCTGACGGAGAGGCTGCGCAGGACGCTCCGGAAGAGCAGCCGGAAAAGGAGGCGTCCGATGACGACGATCAGCGGTAAGGAGCTTGCGGCGCGCGTCAAGGAGCGCGTGAAAGAGCAGGTGGCCGAACTGAAAGCGCGCGGCGTTGTGCCGTGCCTTGCGGTCATCCTCGTCGGCGACAACCCCGCGAGCCGCGTGTACGTAAACGGCAAGGAGAAGGACTGCATCGAGTGCGGCATCGAATCCCGCGTGATCCGGATGCCGGAGACGACGGCGCAGGATGAGCTGCTGCGCGAAGTGAGACGGTGCAACGAGGACGCTTCGGTGCACGGGCTGCTGGTCCAGCTCCCGCTGCCGGAGCACATCGACGAGCGCGCGGTGATCGAGGCCATCGCCCCGGAAAAGGACGTCGACGGCTTCACGCCCGTGAACGTCGGACGGCTCGTTGTGGGCGAGCGGTGCTTTGTGCCGTGTACGCCGGCAGGCTGCATGGAGATGCTGCGCGCCGCGGGCGTTGACCCGGCGGGAAAGCGCGCCGTTGTGCTCGGCCGCTCCAACATCGTGGGCAAGCCGATGGCGCTGCTGCTGACGGCGGCGAACGCCACCGTGACGCTGTGCCATTCGCGCACGGGCAACCTGGCGGACGTATGCCGAGAAGCCGACATCCTCGTGGCGGCCGTCGGGAAGCCGCGCTTTGTCACGGCGGAGATGGTCAAGCCCGGCGCGGTGGTTATCGACGTCGGTATCAACCGCCTCGACACGGGCAAATTGTGCGGCGATGTGGATTTTGAGTCCGTTTCGTCCAAAGCTTCGGCGATCACGCCCGTGCCCGGCGGGGTGGGGCTGATGACGCGCGCGATGCTGCTCGTCAACACGCTTGAGGCGGCGCAGCGCTCCGCCGCAAAATAAGCCGTTTTTTTCGGAAAAACCGGTTGACTTTTGCACACACGCTGTGGTATGCTATATAAGCCGCTTGGTATGGGCTCTTGAAGTGCGCCTTTTTTGCGCCGCCTTTCAAACCAGCGAGACTTATGGAAAATGAGGGTAAAGAGTATGTACGCAGTTATCGTCACCGGCGGTAAGCAGTACCGCGTGGAAAAAGGCGACGTCATTTACGTTGAAAAGCTGAATGTCGAAGCCGAGTCCAACGTCACGTTCGACAACGTTCTCGTTGTGGGCGAAGAGGGCAGTGTCAAGGTCGGCGCTCCGTCCGTTGAGGGCGCGTCCGTCGAGGGCAAGGTCGTCAAGAACGGCAAGGGCAAGAAGCTGAATATCATCACCTATCGTCCCAAGAAGGGTTCGGCTCGCCGTATGGGTCACCGTCAGCCGTATACCAAAGTTGAGATCACGGAAATCAAGGGTTAAGGAGGAGTTCACTCATGGCACATAAAAAAGGTGTAGGTTCTACCAAAAACGGCCGCGACTCCGAGTCCAAGCGCCTCGGCGTGAAGCGCGCCGACGGCCAGTTTGTTCTCGCCGGCAACATCCTCGTCCGTCAGCGCGGCACGCACATCCATCCGGGTGAGAACGTCGGCCGCGGCAGCGACGACACGCTGTTCGCTCTCGTGGACGGCAAAGTTTCCTTTGAGCGCGTCGGCCGCGACCGCAAAAAGGTCAGCATCGTCAAGCAATAAGCGTTTCAAAGGCCGGGAGCATCAAGCGCCCGGCCTTTTCGATTTTTGTCGCAATCAGCCGGTTTCCGGCACAGGAGGGCATCCATGTTCATTGATACCGCAACCATTACACTTCAGGCTGGCAGCGGCGGCAACGGTGCCGTTTCGTTCCACCGCGAGAAATACGTCGCGGCGGGCGGGCCGGACGGCGGCGACGGAGGAAAGGGCGGCGACATCGTCTTTGTCGCGGACCCGAACCTCTCCACGCTGATGGATTTCCGCTACAAGCGCAAATACGTCGCGCCGAACGGCGAGGACGGCCGCGGCAGCCGCTGCAACGGCCGCAAGGCGGAGGATCTCGTCATCCGCGTTCCCCTCGGCACGGTGGTGCGCGACGCTGCGTCGGATCTTGTCATCGCCGACATCTCTTCCGCAGAACCTGTGGTCGTCGCGCGCGGCGGCAAGGGCGGCTGGGGCAACGTGCATTTCGCCACCCCGACGCGCCAGATCCCGAAGTTCGCAAAACCCGGCCAGAAGGGCGAGGCGCTGGAAGTGCGCCTCGAGCTCAAGCTGATCGCCGACGTTGGCCTGATCGGATTCCCGAACGTGGGCAAATCCACGCTCATCTCGGTCATCAGCGCGGCGAAACCCAAGATCGCAAACTATCACTTTACCACGCTCTCGCCGGTGCTGGGCGTCGTGCGCGTCGGCCCGGAGGCGAGCTTTGTCGCGGCCGACATCCCCGGCCTGATCGAGGGCGCCTCCGAGGGCGTCGGGCTCGGCCACGACTTTCTGCGCCATGTCGACCGCTGCCGCCTTCTGCTGCACGTTGTGGACGTGTCCGGCAGCGAGGGCCGCGACCCGAAGCAGGATTTCGAGACGATCAACGCCGAGCTCGCCGGCTTCTCCGCCGGCCTCGCCGAGCGTCCGCAGATCGTTCTCGGCAACAAGTGCGACGTGGCCACCGAAGAGCAGATCGCAGAGTTCCGCGCGTTCATCGAGGAACAGGGACTGCGCTTCCTGCCCATCTCCGCCGCGACGCGGCAGGGTGTGGACGCGCTGCCCGGCATCGTTTACGAAGCGCTGAAGGAGCTGCCGCCGGTCACGGTGTACGAGCCGGAATACGTGCGGCCCGACCCGTCTCTCGAAGACCCGCGTGCGTTTACCGTCACGAAAGCCGCCGATCACGTGTTCGACATCGACGCGCCGTGGCTGGAGCGCATTCTCGCGGGAAGCAACGTGGAGGACTATGAGAGCCTTCAGTATTTCCAGCGCCAGCTGGCCGATTCCGGCGTGCTGGATAAACTCAACGAACTCGGCGTGGAGGAAGACGACACCATCCGCATCGGCGAGTATGAGTTTGACTATGTATTCTGAGTCAGGGGAGGGCGCACAGTTTGCAGCTTGCTGAACAGGACATTGATATCCGGGAGCAGCCGCCGATCTCGCTGGCGTTTCTCGGCGACGGCGTGCTCGAACTTCTGGTCCGGTCCCGCCTAGTGCGGCGCACGCGCCTCCAGCCGAACGAGCTGCACCGGACGGCGGTGAAGTTTGTCTCCGCAAAGGGGCAGAGCGCCGCTCTGGCCGTCATCGAACCGATGCTCACCGAGCGGGAGCTCAACGTGGTGCGGCGCGGGCGCAATGCCTCGAAAGCCGCTGTGGCCAAACACGCCACGGCGGCCGAATACCGGGCGTCTACGGCGTTTGAAGCGCTCATCGGCTGGCTGTATCTGTCCGGTGACACGAAGCGCATCGACGAGCTGTTCGACGCTGCCTGGGACGCGGTGTTCGCGCCGGAACCGGAAAAAGGGACGTGATCAGATCCGGCGTCCGGATCCGGTCACATCCCTTTTGGTGTGAGGAATGCTTATTTCGTTTTATTCTGCGCGGAGTTGTTGCAGGCGCGGCTGCCGGTCTTGTCCGAGACGTGGTTCATGGTCTTGCCGGAAGTCGTCTTGGACGCGGCGCGGTTGGTCGTCTTGTTGGACGTCTTGTTGGTGCTGCGGTTCGTAGAATTCTCGTGCATTCATCTCACCTCCTCTGCCGATAGTATCTCCCGGTGACGGAGAAGCTATGCATATGAAATTGATCGTGAATGAGAAAGGGGCTGCTCTGTGTGCCGGGAACAGAATTTGAAGCGCGGGAGCGCGCTCTGCTGGGGGATCGGTTCGACGAGCTGTACGCCTCGCCGCCGCAGGTCTTCCGGGGCGTGACCGTCAATGCGCTGCGCATGCAGCCGCAGGCATTCGGGGCGTCCGCACCGTTTTCGGTGACGCCGTCGCCGTTCTGCGCGTCGTCGTACCTCATCGGGGAGGATGTACGCGCGGGGCTCGACGCATACCACCACGCGGGCGTCTACTATGTGCAGGAGCCCAGCGCCGCGGCGCCGGCCGCGCTCGCCGGAGTTGTTCCGGGCATGCGCGTGCTTGACATGTGCGCCGCGCCGGGCGGAAAATCCAGCCAGCTCGCGGCCGCGCTCGGCGGCGAAGGGATTCTGTTTTCCAACGAATATGAACCGCGCCGCGCACAGGTCCTGAAAAGCAATCTCGAGCGCATGGGCGTGACAAACGCCGTCGTCACCTGCGGCGATACGGCAAAACTCGCCGCCGCGCTGCCGGAGTATTTCGACGTTGTCCTCGTGGACGCGCCGTGCTCGGGCGAGGGCATGTTCCGCAAGGAGCCGCAGGCGCTCGACCGGCACTCGCAGGTGCTGGTGGAGCAGTGCGCCGCGCTCGGCGCGCAGATTCTCGACAACGCGGCCGCGTGCTGCGCGCCCGGAGGCCGCATCGTGTTCTCCACCTGCACGTTCGCGCCGGAGGAGGACGAGGGGCAGGTGGGCGCGTTTCTCGCGCGCCATCCCGAATTTGAGGCTGTTCCCGTCGCCGTTTCGTTCGGAAGCCCCGGAGAGTCGGCGAGGTGCGGCGCGCATCCGTTCGATGCGTCTGTGACGCGCAGGATTTATCCCTGCCACGGCGGGGAAGGCCATTTCATGGCGCTGCTGCAGAAATCGGGCGGGGGAAGCCGACTGGAACCGCGCGGCTGCAAACCGGCCAAACCGCCGCGGGAGCTGACGGCGTTTCTGAAACAGTGCTTCCCGCATCTCACGGATGCGCCGGTCATCGAGGCGGGCGGCGGATACAATATCCTGCCGCGGTATCCCGTGCCGAACCTGAGCGGCCTTTCCGTTGTGCGCGCGGGCGTGCCGGCCGGCAGTGTGGTCAAGGGACGCTTCGAACCGGACCACGCGCTGTTCATGGCGTACGGGGCGCAGTGCTCCAACTCAGAGCGCCTGACGCATGACGACATCCGCACGGCTTCGTGGCTGCGCGGCGAGCCCATCGCCGCACAGACGGCCGGGGACGGATTCGCGGCGGTGCTGGTCGACGGATTCCCGCTCGGATTCGGCAAGTGCTCGCAGGGCGTCGTCAAGAACCGGTATCCGAAAGGTCTCCGGAATTTGAAATAATCGGAAAAACATGCTATAATATTTTGGATTGTTAACAATACTTAACAGGAGGGTTTCTCTTCATGTCAGGACATAGCAAATGGAACAACATCAAACGCAAAAAGGAAAAGACCGACGCCCAGAAGGCAAAGATCTTCACGAAGGTCGGCCGTGAGATCGCTGTTGCGGTGAAGTCCGGCGGCGCGGACCCCGCGGTCAACGGCAAGCTCCGTGACCTGATCGCGAAGGCCAAGAGCCTGAACGTGCCCAACGACAACATCCAGCGCATCATCAAGAAGGCCGAGGGCGCGGAGAAGGACGATTACGAGTCCATCACGTACGAGGGATACGGTCCTTCGGGCATCGCCATGATGGTCGAGACCCTGACGGACAACCGCAACCGCACCGCGGGCAACCTGCGCCATTATTTCGATAAATTCGGCGGCAATCTCGGCAACAACGGCTGCGTTTCCTTCCTCTTCACCGAGCAGGGCGTGATCGTGCTCGACGTGGAAGGCAAGGACGAGGAGACCGTGATGGAGGACGCGTTCGAAGCCGGTGCGGACGACTTCGACATGGCGGACGACGTCGCGGAGATCAAGACCTCTCCCGACGCGTTCAGCGATGTGCGCGAGGCGCTCGAGAAGAAAGGGTACGAGTTCATCTCGGCTGATGTGGCCATGGTCCCGAGCACGCAGACCGCTCTGACCGATCCGGAGGACCTGAAGAAAATGGGCCTTCTGCTC
The DNA here is from genome assembly GCA_944386565.1 of uncultured Ruthenibacterium sp. Lineage (GTDB taxonomy): Bacteria > Bacillota > Clostridia > Oscillospirales > Ruminococcaceae > Ruthenibacterium. The sequence continues at coordinate 96,402 of CALXBO010000002.1, forward strand.
GACCATCTGGAAGAGGACGACGACGTCCAGAACGTCTGGCACAACCTCGAGAACGAGGAAGACCTCGACCGCTGATCACGCGCAAGCAAACCGCAGAAAGGGAGGTTGAACGGCGTGGAGACTCCGCAGCCCTTGTGTAACCGCTGCATGTCGCGCGTGCCGCGCGGCGCGTCGGCGTGTCCGTATTGCGGGCACAGCTTTGCCAATACGAACCCCGCGGGAACTCTGCCCGTCAACACCATGCTCAATAAGGGCCGCTACACGCTGGGCGAATGCATCACGCTGGACGGCGAGGGTGTTACCTATGCCGCCGTGGACGGGGAGATGTCCCGCCGCGTCGTCATTAAGGAATACGTGCCCGTCACGCTGTGCGCCGGGCGCACGCGCGAGGGCTCCGTCGTCCCGAAATCGGAGCGCGCGGTGCTTTACAAGACGACCCGGATGGACTTTGTCGATCTGTACAATGCGCTGGCATCCATCGGCGACTGCGACGGCATGGTGCGTGTCTACGGCACGTTTGAAGAAAACAATACGGTCTATGCCGTGCGCGCGCCGGAGGACGGCGTTCCGCTGCTGGCATTTCTCCAGACGCGGCGCGTCCCGCTCAAGCACGAGGAGGCGCTGAATCTTCTGCGCCCCGTGGTGTATGCGGTGGACGCGATGCACCGCAAGGGGCTGGTCCACCGGGGCATCAGCCCGGAGACCGTGTTTGTCTCATCGGAGGGCAAGGCGGCGTTGTCCGGATTTGCCACGATGGGTCTGCGCACCGCGGACAGCGAGCTGAAGAGCCAGATGTTCGAGGGATATGCCGCGCCCGAGCAGTACCGCGCGGCGGAATTCGACGGCCCGTATACGGACGTATACGGCCTCGCCGCGGTGTTTTACCGTGCCATGACGGGCAAGACTCCCGTCCCCGCGGGAATCCGCAGGCGCAGCGACACGCTGAAAGCACCCCGTGAACTCAACGGAGAGATCCCGGCGTTTGTCTCCTCTGCGCTGCTGCGCGGCATGAAGCTCGCCTCGGTGGAGCGCATCGCGACGCCGCCCGAGCTTCTGGAAGCGCTCACCACGCCGTCCAGGCAGGACACGGCATTCCGCATCACGGACAGACAGAAAAAATACCTCGCGGCAGGGGCAGGCGTTCTGGCGCTGATCGCGCTGATCTCCGCGCTTGCGATCTACAGCGCGAACCGCGCCGAAGAGGCTCCGTCCTCTTCGTCCTCATCGTCGTCGTCCGAACCGGTCACGTACATCCTGCCGAACTTTGTCGGCGAACAGTACACCGACGTGCAGAACAACACGACCTATCAGCAGCTGTACAATTTCACGATCGAGGAAGAGTACAGCTCGGAGATCGAGTCCGGCGTGATCATGGCGCAGTCGCCCTCGAAAGGCACGACTGTGGAAGCCGGGCAGACGGTGAAACTGACGGTCAGCCGTGGCCCGCAGACAGCGGTCATGCCCGGCATCGTCGGCCAGAACAAAGAGGCTGCCGTGGCGCAGCTGGAAGAGCGCGGCATCCGTTATACCATCTATGAGATGGAGAACGACGGCTCGTATCAGGAGGGCTTCGTTGTGACGACGAACGTTCCGGAGGGTACGGTCCTCGACATCAACAAGGCGGACGTCGCGGTGTATGTCGCCAAAGCGGCGCCGGAGAGCACGGCGTCCTCGTCGGCGGAATCCTCTTCGTCTCAGGCGGCTGTACCGGAAAACCCGGCAGCGCCTGCGCAGCCTGACGGCGGCACGGCATCCTCTTCGTCGTCGGAACAGGTTCCTACAGCCTGACAATCGAAAAACAGAAAAGCCGCCCGCGGGTTTGCACCCGTCGGGCGGCTTTTTGTTGAAAACAATTCAGCCGGCGCGGCGCAGTTCGAAGAACTTTACAGAGCCGAACGCGAGGAAAAAGACGAGAAGCGGACAGACCGGCAGCAGGTACATCAGATACGGCGGGATGGAGAACGAAACGGCAAAAATATACGAGACGGCGGCGATGCGGAGAAGTCCCGTCAGGAAGAATCCCGCAGCGAGGATGCATCCGGCAAGATCCTGCGGGAGAGAACCTCCGCGTGCGCCGCGGATGCACAGCCGCACGTACCGGACGATCCAGACGACCGTCAGCGCCATCATCGGCCAGACGAGGATGCGGGCGATCCAAGTGAGAATGTTCAGGCACAGGTAAGCCAGTTCCTGCATCGGCGAGAAGTAGGGTTCGGACGTTCCCGCTTTGGCCGCTTTTGTGCTGGTGCAGTGCAGATAGCTTTCCCACTCGGCACTCTGTTCCGGCGTGGCGATCGAGAGGACCTGCACGGGTTCCGTCTGCTCAAACAGGACGAGCATTTTCAGCGTCTGCAGGAATTTTTCAAAGGTGGCGGGCACGTACCGGAGGCGGACGGGAGACATCACGCCGCTGTGCCGGCCCTCGCAGGGAATCAGGCCGTCGTCGCACGCCTGATTGATTTCATCCGCAACAGCCTGCCAGAACGCACGCGCCGTTTCTGCCGTTTCATAGTATCCGGCTTTGTCTGCGGCCTCGCGCAGCGCCCAGTGGATGCCGCCGGAGTTGAACTCTTTGTCCGGCACGCTGCCGTAATTGTTGTACATCATCTCTTCTTCCAGATACGGCTCCAGCGTGGCGAGAGTCGGAGAGACCTCATACAGCGCTTCCCGCGTCGAGTGCGGCACGAGAACATAGCGGTCCTGGTCGTCCGGGTACACACGCGTCAGCGCGCCCATCGCGTCGCAGAATTCGGAAGAGGTGTAATCGCTTATGATGAAACGCCCGTAGTGCTGCAGATTCATCGCGCACCATGCGCCGACTCCGGCGGCGAATACCGCGACGGGGAGCAGCAGCATGGCGGCTTTGGAAACTTTCCCGTGTACATCGCGGCCGCGGAAGACAGCGACCAGATACACGGCCGCGGCGCAGAACACAAAAGGCAGCAGCAGCGCGTTGTCCTCATGGCTCAGCCAGGCGGCAGCCATCGCCGCACCGGCGGCCAAATAGTACCCGATGCACTTCCAAATGCTTTCACGATAGCGGCAGAATGCGCCGAGCAGACCGGCAAATGCGATCAAAACAAGGGAATGATAAATGTTGTCGCGGTAGACGCGCAGCGTGCAGGCGGACCATGTCGCAGGCGTGTACAGCACGGCGGCAAACACGCACAGGCGGGCGGCACACGATTTTACAAGGGGGCGGATCGCGCTCAGAAGCAGGGCGCACGCAGCCGCGTACAGCGCCTGACCGGCGACGAGAAAGTTCACGCCCAGCATGTGAACAACCGCCAGCCACAGTGCAAAAAAGGAATGTTTGCTCAGCGTCAGCCAGTTGTATTCGCCCAACCATTGTCCGGCGGTGATGTTCCGGGCGAGCTGAAACATCAGAGTGTCGTCGATCGGGGAGAGATCCGGCGAGGCGATCATCAGCTGAAAACTCGTCAGAACCAGTTTTACGGCGATCAGGAACGCGGCCAGCAGCCACATCATATGCGGGCCGACCGTTGGAAAGCGCTTTTGGTGCAGGACATCCGTCAAGATTCATCCGTCCTTCCGTATCCGGAGATTTTCTGTTTCCTTATTATATCATCGCGGTGTGCCGCTGCGCAACCGCAGGCGGAGACTTGCGAAACATGTCAAAAAAGGATATAATGAAAAACAATATCGCGCGGCGGAAGTAACTCTGCCGCGAAAGGAGTGCGCATGGCGGAACTGATCATTGTCGGTGCGGGCGCCGCAGGGCTGTTTGCCGCGGGCTCGGCCGTCCGGGCGGGGCATCGCGTTACGATTCTGGAGCACATGGCGTCTCCGGGCAAAAAATTGCTCATCACCGGAAAAGGACGCTGCAACGTTGCCAACGAGTGTGAGCCCGACGAATTTCTCAAGCATGTCCGGCGCAATCCGCGCTTCCTGTTTTCCAGCATGGCGGCCATGCCGCCGCGGCGCGTGATGGCGCTGTTTGAACGGGAACTGGGGGTTCCGCTGAAAACGGAGCGGGGCAGGCGTGTCTATCCGGTCAGCGACCGCGCGCAGGACATTCTGGACGCGCTGCTGCGCTATTCGCAGCCGTCGGACATTTGCTTCGGCACGCAGGCCGAAAGCCTTATATTGGAGAACGGCCGCGCCGCCGGAATCCGGACGAAAGACGGCCGGGAGTTTCGCGGAGATGCCGTTCTCATCGCTACGGGCGGCGTGTCGTACCCCACAACGGGATCGACGGGAGACGGCTACCGTCTTGCGCGGCAGGCGGGCCATACGGTCATCGACCCGGAACCAAGCCTTGTGTCGCTTGTCGAGCGGGGAAACACGGCCAAGCGGATGCAGGGCCTTTCCCTGCGCAACGTGACGCTCACGCTCTATGAAGAGGGCAAAGCGGTGTTTTCGGATCAGGGCGAGATGCTGTTCACGCATTTCGGCATCTCGGGTCCGCTGGTGTTGTCCGCGTCTGCGCATCTGCGGGATGTGCGCCGCCACCGCTGCCGCGTGGAGATCGACTTAAAACCCGCGCTTGACGAGCAGAAGCTGGAGGCGCGCGTGCAGCGCGATTTTCAGGAATTTGCCAACCGGGACGCCTCGAAGTGCCTTGACCGGCTCGTCCCGGCCTCCATGCGTCCTGTGATGACGGATCTGTGGGGAATCGACCCGGACAAGAAGACCAACCAGATCACGCGCGAAGAGCGCCGCGCCCTCATTGCGCTGCTGAAGGCGTTCCCCGTTGACATCGCGGACAAGGGTGATCTGGCTCATGCCGTTGTTACGAGCGGCGGCGTCAGCGTGAAGGAGATCGACCCGAAGACCATGCAGAGCAAACGATGCCCGGGTCTGTATTTCGCCGGAGAGGTCATCGATGTCGACGGTTACACCGGCGGGTATAATCTCGGCATTGCCTTTGCCACCGCGCATGCGGCGGCGACGCATCTGCCGGAATGAGAGAAAGAACAGGAGAGAAGAATTATGGTTTCCATCGCCATCGACGGCCCCTCGGGAGCCGGAAAATCGACGCTGGCGCGCCGCCTTGCGGCGGAGCTCGGCTATGTGTATGTCGATACGGGAGCGATGTACCGCTCCATCGGACTGTATACTCTGCGCGCGGGGGCGGACTGCGGAAGTGAAGCGGCCGTCGCCGCGCTGCTGCCGCAGATCAGCCTGTCTCTGGAGTATCAGGACGGTGCGCAGCATATCCTTTTGAATGGTGAGGATGTCAGCGACGCCGTCCGCACGCCGGAAGTCTCGATGGCTGCTTCGGCGGTGTCGGCGCATCCGCCCGTGCGTGCGTTCCTTTTGGAAACGCAGCGGGAGCTGGCCCGGCGTCAGAACGTCCTGATGGACGGGCGTGACATCGGTACGGTGATCCTTCCGAATGCGCAGGTGAAAATTTTCCTGACGGCGTCTCCCGAAGAGCGGGCACGCCGCCGTTTTGAAGAACTGAAAGCGCGCGGCGAGGCCGTCACATACGAGCAGGTGCTGGAGGACGTGGTGCAGCGGGATTACAATGACACGCACCGCGAGGCTGCACCGCTTAAGGCCGCGCCCGACGCGGTGACGGTGGACACCACCGGTTTGACATTTGACGAATCCTTCGAGGCGCTGTTGCGGGTCATCCGCGCGCGCGTCGAGGCGTAAAAGGGGAGAGCGCTGTGTTTTACTGCATCATCGTCCCGCTGGCGTGGCTGGTGTGGCACATTCTGTTCCGAATCAGAGTGGTCGGAAAAGAAAATTTGATCCGGGACGGCAGCTTCATCATCGCACCGAACCACATTTCGGCGATTGACCCGGTGTTCGTCGTCATCGCCCGCTTCTGGGGGCGCAGAATGCTCATCCTCGGCAAGGAGGAGCTCTTTGCGATTCATCCGGTCATCAGCTGGATGCTCCGCCATGTCGGTGTTGTTCCCGTTCACCGCGGAAAGGGCGATACGGAAGCCGTCGAAAAAGCCATTGAGTACGTGCGAAGCGGCAACGGCGCTCTCGTGTTCCCGGAGGGGACGCGCACGAAGGACGGCAATCTCGGCCGTCTCAAGTCCGGTGTGTTTGTGATCGCATCGCAGGCACACGCGCCGATCATCCCGTGCCGTCTGATCTACCGCGGCGGAAAGCCGGGCCTGTTCCGGCGCTGCACGGTCGTGTTCGGAAAGCCCATTCCGGCGGAAACGCTTGATATGGGCGACACGTACAGCATGGCGCGTCTGCGCGAGTGCAAGAAGCTGCTCGAGACGGAGCTGGAGCGCCTGCTGGAAGAACACCGCGACGCGCAGTGAGGAGAGGGAATATGGAGATCATCAAGGCGAAAACAGCCGGTTTCTGCTTTGGCGTGGACCGCGCGGTGCGCATGACGTACGGGCTGCTCGAAGAGGGCAAGCGCGTGGCGACCCTCGGGCCGCTCATCCACAACCCTCAGTGCGTGGCGGATCTTGCAGCAAAAGGCGCGGTGATCGCGGATGCCCCGTCCGACATCCCCGAGGGGTGCGAGGCGGTGATCCGCAGCCACGGTGTGCCGCTCTCCGTGTATGATGAGCTGGCCGCGAGGAATATTATCGTTCATGACGCGACGTGTCCCTTTGTCGCCAAGATCCACAAGATCGCACAGCGCGCCGGAAAAGAGGGGAAAATCCTCCTTGTGGCGGGCGACGCATCCCATCCGGAGGTGCAGGGAATCGTCGGTCACACGCGAGGCAAAGTGTACACTTTTTCCGATTTGAGTGAACTTAGACAAATTTCAACCCCGGAAATTGTGCAAAGTGAGGTCGTCGTGGTAGCACAAACGACCTTTGAAGTGAAAAAATGGGCGGAAAGTACGGAGTTTATCAAAAAACTCTATACAAATCCCGAAATTTTTGATACAATATGTAATGCAACATGGGCGAGGCAGAAAGAGGCGGAGGAGCTCAGCCGCCGGTGCGACGTCATGGTCGTCATCGGGGGAAGACACTCTTCCAACACCCAGAAGCTCGTTGCGGTGGCTTCGCGCCACGCCAGAGCCGTTGCGGTCGAGACCGCCGCGGAACTGGAGCCCGGCATGTTCAGCGGCGCTGAAACAGTCGGCGTAACGGCGGGTGCTTCGACTCCGTCGTCTATCATTGAGGAGGTACTGAGCAGTATGAGCGATGAAATTCGTGAAGAGGAATTGAGCTTTGAGGAAATGGTCGACGCGTCCTTGAAGCCTGTGTATCCCGGCAAAGTGGTAACGGGTATCGTTACGGCCGTCACACCGAACGAGGTACAGGTGGATATCGGCACGAAACAGACCGGTTTCGTCAAGCTCGACGAACTCACTAATGACAATACCGCGAAAGTGGAGGACATTGTCAAGAAAGGTGACGAGCTCGACCTCATGGTGACGAAGGTGAACGATCAGGAAGGCATCGTCTACCTGTCGAAGAAGCGCCTTGACGAGAACAAGGGCAGAGAAGCCGTCGCGGCTGCGGCCGAGAGCGGTGAGACGCTTGAAGGCTATGTCACCGGGTCGAACTCCGGCGGCCTGATCGTGCTGGTTAACAACGTGCGCGTGTTCGTGCCGCGTTCTCTGGCCACGCTCCGCCACAGCGAGGACTACACCGCCCTCGTGAAGCAGAACGTCCAGCTGAAGATCAAGCGCTTTGAGGGCAGCAAGATCGTCGGTTCCATCCGTGACGTCCTGACCGAGAAGGCTGACGCTCTCCGTGAGGAGTTCTGGAAGAACGTTGAGATCGGCAAGAAGTACACCGGCGTTGTCAAGAGCCTGACGAGCTACGGCGCGTTCGTGGATATCGGCGGCGTGGACGGTCTGGTCCACATCTCCGAGCTGTCCTGGAACCGCATCAAGCACCCGTCCGAGGTCGTCAATGTCGGCGACGAGGTCGAAGTGTACGTGAAGGATCTCGACACCGAGAACAAGAAGGTTTCCCTGGGCTACAAGAAAGCCGAGGACAACCCCTGGGAGAAGTTCAAGGCCGAGTATCCCATCGGCACTGTGTTCACCGCTCCGGTCGTGTCCATCACGAAGTTCGGTGCGTTTGTGCGCATCCTGCCGGGCATCGACGGTCTGGTTCACATCTCCGAGATCTCCAACGAGCGTGTTGAGAAGGTTTCCGACGTGCTGAGCGTCGGTCAGGAAGTCGAAGTCAAACTGACGGACGTCGACTATGACCGCAAGCGCATCAGCCTGTCGATGAAGGCTGTCCAGAACGACGCCGCTTCCGACGAGGAGTAATTTCAAACCGCAAAGCCGCCGCAGAGTTTTCTGTGGCGGCTTTTTTGCGTGGAGAAACGCTTGACAAGTGCGCGCATCACGGATACAATGAAAGTGAAAGATATATCGTATCACGATATATTGTGACGCGATAGAAAGGAGGTCCCGCCTTGGCACAGAACACACCGATGACGGAGGCGATGTATTACCTGCTCCTGGCGCTTCTGCGCCCGGCGCACGGATACCGTCTGATGCAGCAGGTCAGCGAAGCCAGCGGCGGGCGAGTCACGATGGGGGCCGGAACGATGTACGGCCTGCTCTCAAAGCTGGAAAAAGAAGGTCTGATCAAGCTGCAGAATCAGGACGAGCGCAGGAAGACGTATGCGCTTACGCAGGAGGGAAAAGAGGCGCTGCGCGCGGAATATCGCCGTCTGCGGCGGCTTGTGTCCGATGGGGACGCGATGGAGGTGGACGAACTGTGAAACGGAGTTACAGGTTTTCTCTTCCCGCGTGGGCGGTCACGCAGAGGGAAGACTACTATGAGAGAATGGCTGCGCGCGGTTTGTTTGTGCGCCGGTGCGGCAGCATTGTCACAAGTTATGAACCAAGAGAACCGCAGCGGTGTCTTTACCGCCTGGATGCAGCGGAAGAAAGAAACACAGAGCCGCCGGAAGAACAGCGCCGCCTGTATGAAAGTTGCGGATGGAATTTTGTGTGCAAAAGCGACTGGTTCAACTTGTACACGGCACAGCCCGGCACGGAGGAACTGCACACGGACGGTGAGTGGCAGAGCGAGACGCTTCGCCCCATGCGGCGAAGCCTGCGAAATGATCTGATCGCAAAGGTGCTCTACGCGGTTTTCTGCGTCGTTCTGTTTCTGGTGAGTTCTCTCCCGTTTTCGAGGGGAATGACGCTCTGGGAGTCGGTTCAGCTGACGACAGCGGCTCTGGGGTGGCTCGCGCCGATCACATTGGGCTATATTCTTTTGCAGGTTGGGTCGCTTGCGTTTTCTTTTGCCGCTTTTTCAGGCTATGTGCGCCGCCTTCGGGCGGGGCGACCTCGTGCCGCTGTTTCAGGCCGCGCATTCGTTGCATGCCACATGGGATTGAACGCACTCGGAGTTGTGTTGCTTCTCGGAGTATTTGCGCTGTGGCTCGCGGCGATCCCACGCACTGTACCGCTGGAACAGGCGCCCGGAAAGGAACACATCGTCCGCCTGGAGCAGCTGGACCCGGATGCGGAATTGTTTGTCGGCACAGGGAACGGCGGCATCGAGAGCGGCACGGCGGACTGCTGTGACGTTCCGCTCACGTCGTTCACGCTGGACAGCCGGCAGCTCAGCGAGCCGGACGGAGCGTCTCCGTCACTGTTTCAGCATTACATCGAAGTTCTGTTTCCCGTGGATATGCAGGCAGCCGCCCGCGGAATGGCAAAGAAATCCTTTTTGTACGAGGCAGTTTCCGTGGACGCGGCACAGCTGCCGGACGGAATTGATTTTGCCTTTATGAATACGGAATACGAGGGTGTGGTGGAGCTCTGCGCGGTCAGCGGAAACCGGATGCTTGCACTCACCTATATCGGCGGCCGGGCGGATGCGGAGTCAGTGCTTCAGTGCGCGGCGCAGGCGCTCCTCGCATGAAGAGAAAACAGAACGCCCCGGGCTTTCCAAGGCCCGGGGCGTTCCGTGTTTGTGAAGAGAAGCGGACAAAGAGTCCGGAGAATGGCGGTTACGGTTCGCGCATCTGTGCGAGCGTTTTGGCACTCGTGTGCGCGATGGGGTCCCATGTGGTTTTGCGGTTTATAAAACTCAGCAGCGTCAGGATCATCCAGCTCAGCATGAAGAGCCAGTACATGGCGATCGCGCGGAGCATTCCGCCCACGGGAGCGCGCTCCAACAGCACGGTCAGAACGGCGACGAAGGCCGAGCTGACAACGGTTCCCACGATGCTGACGAGCAGCGTCAGAAGCACGTAGCGCAGGCCGCGGATCACAACTTTGCCGATGACAAGTCCGGTCGGCGCGGTCACGGCGAGGCTCAGAAGCGTCACGCCGAAGCCGATCAGTTGGATCAGAGGAACCAGGAACGTCAGAAGAAGATCCATGCAGACGGTGCTGCGTTTCAGGACCGTCTGTTCAAACAGCGCGCGGCCGTACTTTTCCAGTCCCTGCAGACTGCCGGTCGTCCAGCGGCGGCGCTGACGCCAGCTCTGAGCGAACGTCAGAGGCTGTTCATCCCAGAAGCAGGCTTCCTCCGAAAACCGGACGGACTCGCCGGCCAGCACGCACTGTGCGGTGATCTCGTAATCTTCCGTCATCGTCGTGGTGCAGAATCCGCCCAGCTTCTCCAGCATCCGGCGGCTCAGGCAGAATCCGCTGCCGCTGATGAGAGAGGAGAGACCGAGCGCTGCACGTCCGCGGTTGTAAAAGCGGTTGAGCATCCAGTAGCAGATGGAATAGCAGCCCGACATGGCGCTCTGACGGGGGTTTTTGGAATCGCGGAACCCCTGCACGGCGTTCGCACCCGTCTGGAGCGCGTCGTTGATGTACTGGAGATATTGCCCGTCGACAAGGTTGTCGGCGTCGAACACGCACATGGCGTCGTATTCGCGGGGGAGGATCACCTTGTCCACCACCTGGCGGAGAACGTCACCTTTGGTGCGGATGACGCCCTCGGGGAAGAACAGCTCCGCTCCGTGCTCGCGCGCGACGTCGGCGGTCTTGTCCGTGCAGTTGTTGGGCGCGACGATCACGTCAAAGCGGTCGCGTGGATAATCCTGTGCCAACAGACTGTCCGTGAGATGTCCGATGACGGCTTCCTCGTTGCGCGCGGCCACGACCACGGCAATGCGTGCCTTGCGCTGTGCACGGGGGGCGGGAGCCGTGCGGCGGAAGATGCCGACGGCGGCCAGCACGACGAAATAGGCACCGTACAGGATAAGCAGGCCGAGAACGGCCAGCGTGAGGTTCTGAAGAATTGTCAGAAGCATTTTGTTTCAGCTCCTTGTTTTTGTCATTCTGCTTATGAAACGAATCAAAAGACGATTTGATTACAGATTCGGTGATATTTTTTTCTGATTTTACATAAAGATGAGAAAAAACGCAAGGAGAGACGTACATGAATGATCCGAAGCAGGGACTTTCCAGCGCCGAAGCCGCGCACCGGCTGACGCAGGTCGGCGAAAACCGGCTGCGGGGAAAGCCGCCGCAGAGCGTGGCGGCGATGTTCTTCTCTCAGTTCAAGGATGTCATGATCCTGATCCTTGCGGCGGCGACGCTCGTCTCCGTGGTGATGGGAGAGGGAGCAGAGGCCGTTACCATCATCATCATCGTTCTCATGAACGCGACGATGGGCTTTCTGCAGGAACACCGCACGGAAAAAACGCTGGAGGCGCTGCGGGAGCTCTCCGCGCCCACGGCGCGCGTCCGGCGCGACGGCGCTGTCCGCGAGGTCAGCGCGCGCAGCATCGTTCCGGGCGATGTGCTGCTGTTCGCCGAGGGCGACCGTCTGGCCGCCGACGGGACGGCGCTGGAGACGGTGCATCTGTCCTGCGACGAATCTCTTCTCACCGGCGAATCCGCAGCCGTCGCGAAACGTCCGGGCGACAAGCTGTACTCCGGATGCATCGTCACGGCGGGCAGAGGAGAAGCAGTCGTCACCGCCACAGGGATGAACACCGAGATGGGGCGCATCGCCGATCTTGTGAATACGGCGGAGGAATCGCCAACGCCGCTTCAGCTCAGGCTGCGCCAGCTGGGGCGGTTCATCGCCGTGCTGTGCGTCAGCGTATGCCTTGCCGTCGGCTTTCTCGGTTATCTGCAGGGCGGCGACCTGCTCCAGATGCTGCTCACGGGAGTTTCGCTCGCTGTGGCGGCCATCCCGGAGGGTCTCCCGGCCATTGTCACGATCACGCTTGCACTCAGCGTCAATCGTATTTTACGACGTGGAGCGGTAATTCGCAAGCTCCACGCCGTGGAAACTCTCGGATGTGCCGGTGTGATCTGCACCGATAAGACGGGAACGGTCACGCAGAACAAGATGACGGTCACGGCAATCGTCACCCCGGACGCGGCCTATGAGGTCACGGGGCGGGGCGATTCCGCGCGCGGCGGGCTGAAATGCGCGCAGCGGACGGCAGACGCAGGCCGCGATGCGGCGCTGAATCTTCTGCTGCGCGTCTGCGCGCTGTGCACGACCGCAAGCGCCGAGCGGAAGGGTGACCGGCTTGCGACGAGCGGCGACCCGACCGAGACGGCCGTTCTGGTCGCGGCCGAAAAGGCGGGCGTGTCGCGCAGGGCACTGCTCAGCGAAGTGCGCGTCACGGACGAGAATCCGTTCGACGCGCAGCGCAAACGCATGAGCGTTACCGTGCGCGAACGGGACGGAGTGCGGCTGTACTGCAAGGGCGCACCCGATCTGCTCCTCGCGCGATGCACGCACATCCTTTATAATGGAAAAGTGCGCCCCATCACGGCCGAGGACAAGACGCGTGTGGCGCGCGCGCTGTCCGGAATGGCACAGCGCGCCCTCCGCGTGCTGGGGTTTGCGTACAGCGACACTCCGTCGCGCGGCGAATCCGGCCTGTGCTGGCTTGGGCTCGCCGGAATGATCGACCCGCCGCGGCCCGAAGTGCGCGACGCGGTGCGAAAATGCCGCGCCGCCGGGATCAAGCCCGTGATGATCACCGGGGACTCCGCGGCGACGGCGCTGGCTGTTGCGCGGGAGACCGGCATTGCATCTGCGGGCGACGGCGTTCTGGAGGGGGCAAAGCTCGATGCGATGACGGACGAGGAACTTGCGCGCGTGTGCATGCGCACAGCGGTGTACGCACGGGTGTCTCCGGAGCACAAGCTGCGCATCGTGCGCGCCTACAAGCGCGCGGGGCGGGTCGTCGCCATGACCGGAGACGGGATCAACGATGCGCCCGCCGTCAAGGAGGCTGACATCGGCGTTGCGATGGGGCTCTCCGGCACGGACGTGACCAAGGAAGCGTCCGGCATCGTCATCCTGGACGACAACTTTGCCACCATCGTCGCGGCCGTGGAGGAAGGGCGCGTCATCTATCAGAACATCCGGCGCTTCATCCGTTTCCTCCTCACCTCCAATCTCGGCGAGGTGTTCGGGATGCTTCTGGGCATTCTCACCGGGCTGCCCGTGATGCTGATGCCCATTCAGATCCTGCTCGTCAACCTGTTCACGGACGGCCTTCCCGCCATTGCGCTGGGCGTGGAGCCGCCCGCTCCGGGCATCATGGAGCGTCCGCCGCGTTCGAAGGACGAGGGATTGTTCGCCGGAGGTCTTGGAATCACGATCTTTGTCCGCGGCCTGATGCTCGGCGCGGCGTCGTGCGGGGCTTACATGGCAGCGCTGTATCTGGGGGCGGATCTGGAGACGGCGCGGAGTGTGTGCTTCATGACCATCGTGTTCTCCCAGATGCTGCACATCTTTGAGTGCCGCGGGCGCGGCCTGTATTTCGGCGGCAATCCGGCGCTGGCCGGGGCGGCGCTGCTCTCCGTCGCCGCGACGCTGCTGAGCGTCTACGTTCCCGCGCTGCACGCGTTGCTCGGCACGGCGTGCGTCTCGGGTGTGTTCCTCGGCGTCGTAGCGGCGGCGGTAGCAGCCGGACCACTCCTGACGGCTGTCTGGCGCGCTGTGCGCAGACTCTTTGTCTGATCCTGATTAAGCAAAGCCTTTCCGGTGCATACTGAGAATGAATCAGTTGTGCACGGGAGGGCTTTTCTTGTTGATCAAGGTCTTGCGATGGGGTTGTTTTCTGACGTCGGGGTGCATGGCGCTGGCGTTTGCTGCGGCGGCCTATCTCGGAACGCTCGTTCCGGATACGCTCCACGTTGTCAGCGGCGGCGATGTGCGTCTCGTGAGCCTGCCGCTTCTGACGCAGCAGGCGGGAACGGAACAGGCGGCACCCGCCTCCGGTCTGGAGACGGGCTCGTCGTACAACCTTTCCATTGCGCTGGGCGGCATCATTCCGGTGAAGACGGTGCGCGCGCAGGTCGTCAGCCGCCGGCTCGTCAATGTGTGCGGCACGCCGTTCGGCATCAAGATGTTTGCAGACGGTGCCATGGTCGTCGGATTCAGCGACCTGCACACCTCGACGGGAACCGTCAACCCGGCCAAAGCGGCGGGGATCGCGATGGGAGACGTCATCAAATCGGTCGCGGGTACGCCCACAAAGACGAACGAGGACGTTGCGGCGGCGCTTCAGGAACTGGAAGGCGCTCCGGCCGAAGTGGTCTACACGCGCGGCACGAAGGAGTACACAACGCTTCTGACGGCCGTGTACGATTCCGCGGCGCAGATGTGGCGCACCGGGATGTGGGTGCGCGACTCCTCTGCCGGGATCGGGACGCTGACGTTTGTGGACGAGGCGACCTCCATGTTCGCAGGTCTCGGCCATTCCATCCACGATGTGGACACCGGCCTCACGGTGTCTCTGCGCTCGGGGGAGATCGTCCGGGTGGACATCACCGGAGTCGTGAAAGGAGCGCAGGGAAGCCCCGGCGAGCTGCAGGGCCATTTCCAGAACGCAGCGCCCGCCGGAACGATTCTGGAGAATGGAGAGAGCGGTGTGTACGGCACGGTGTCGGCCGCGCTCGGAGGGTTCGAGGCCGAGGTGGCGCTGCCGCAGGAAATTGAGGCGGGTCCCGCGCTGATGTACACAACGATCCGCGGCGAGGAGGCCGCGGCGTATGAAGTTGAGATCGAGAAGATCGCACTGGCGGGGGAGGACCCCAACCGGAACATGATCGTGCGTGTCACGGACGAGCGCCTGCTGTCGGAGACAGGCGGCATCGTGCAGGGAATGTCCGGCAGCCCCATCGTGCAGAACGGTCGTCTGGTGGGAGCGGTGACGCATGTCCTCGTCAACGATCCGACGCGCGGATACGCCATTTTCGCCGAGAATATGGTCGAGGCGGCGGACGCCGCTGCGCGCAAAACGGCAGCATAGCGCCGTCTTCGACGTGAAAAAAGAGCATGATTTCCAAAAATAGAAAAATTTTCCAGAAAGTGGTTGAAATAACTTCCAATATATGGTAATATCTGGAATGTAGAAACAACGCGGCCGCAAAGGACGCGAAAACATCCCGCAGTGAGGGCGGAAATCGGGCCCGGCGCGCGGGAAACACGAAGGAGAATGGACGATGAAAAGACCGCTGACCATGCTGATGACAAGTTCGAACGAAGCGTTTTCCAACGCCTGCACGCGTTTTGCGCAGGACAAAGATACGGAGCTCATTCTCGCCCCGCGCGACGGGCGCGTGGTGCTGGAGCTGCTGCGGGCGCGCCGCCCGGACGTGGTGCTGCTGGATGTGTCGCTCGCGGGCTGTGATGCCATCGCGGTCAAGCAGCGTGCCGAGCTGTCCGGAGACGTGCAGTGGTACGCCATGAGCGGCGCGGTGGACGACGATCTGGAAAAAGAACTTCTCGACAACGGATTCCGCCGCTGCTTCCTCAAGCCGTTCGAACCGGAGGCGGTTCTGGAGCGCATTCTCGGCACGCCGAAAAAGCAGTCGGAAAATGTGCGCGACGAAATGGCGGTCACCGAGATCCTCCACCAGCTCGGCGTTCCGGCGCACATCAAGGGCTACCAGTTCCTGCGCGACGCCATCCTGCTTGCGACGGAAGACAGCGAGTACATCCACTTCATCACGAAGCGGCTGTACCCGGAGATCGCCGCGCGCAACAGCACGACGGCCAGCCGCGTCGAGCGCGCGATCCGCCACGCCATCGAAGTGGCGTGGGACCGCGGCGACGTCGATACGCTCAACAGCTATTTCGGCTATACCATCCAGAGCCTGCGCGGCAAGCCGACAAACTCGGAGTTCATCGCCATGATCGCGGACAAGATGCGTCTGGACAAAAAGAGCCACCGCACGGCGTAAAACAGAGCTGAACGCACTCTCAGTCCTCCGTGCAGAGAAGACTTGCCGCGGCGGCGAGAAACAGGCCGATGCCGAGCTGCCGTGCGCAGAAACCGCAGAGGGGCAGACCGCGGCAGACGGCGAGCAGGCATCCGACAAGAAGTACGACCATGCTCGCGACACTGGCCGTGAAGATGATCTTTCCCAAAAGAATCCGCCTTTTTCGGGCAGACATGCAGATCGCCCCTCTTCCGGGCCCCGATTTGCTCCGGCCCATTCTGTTTTCAGAGTAGCATATTTTCGGAATGGGGTCAAGTGACCTCAAAAACGAGAGCCTCCCCCTGCTATCATTATTATCGGAACACGGGGAAAAGGGGGACGCGGGGTATGGTCGAACCGGAACTGGTCGGTCAGGTGATCCGGCAATACCGGCGTCAGCGCCGGATGTCTCAGGAAGTCCTGAGCGGTCTTGCCGGCCTTGACCGCACGCATTACAGCAAGATCGAGCGCGGTCTGCGCAGCCCGACGCTGGAGACGCTGTTCCGCATCGCTGCCGCTCTGGACGTCCCGCCGCACGAGATTGTGCAGTCCGTGGAAAATGCCATGGCGCACGGGAAAGAAGAAGCGAGCGACTCTTCCCGGCACTGACAAAGCAAATGAGGCCCGTCCTCCCGCCGGAGGACGGGCTTTTTTGTTTGCCCACTCCCCGAAGCGCCTGTTTTGTGCTATACTGATACTACATATGGGAAGGAGGCGTGTCATGGCGTATCGGACGATCGACGTCCCGCAGGATGTATCGGCTGTGCTGGAGACGCTCTGGCGCGCCGGATATCCGGCTTATGTGGTAGGCGGCTGTGTGCGGGACAGCCTCCTCGGCCGCGTCCCGGCGGACTGGGACATCTGCACCGCCGCGACGCCGGACGAAATGCGCGCCGTGTTTGCCGGGGAGACGCTTATCGCCACGGGGGAAAAGCACGGGACGATGACGCTTGTCCGCTGCGGTGTTCCGTATGAGATCACGGCATTCCGCTCGGAGGGCGAATACCGGGATGCGCGCCACCCGGAGTGCGTCCGCTTCGGCGCGACGCTGAAGGAGGACCTCGCCAGACGGGACTTTACCGTCAACGCGCTCGCGTTTTCTCCGCGCGACGGTCTCGTAGATGAATTTGAAGGAATTGTCGATCTGCGCGCGCATCTGCTGCGCTGCGTGGGTCAGGCGGAGCAGCGCTTCGCCGAGGATGCACTGCGCATCGCGCGTGCCGCGCGCTTTGTGGCGCAGCTCGGTTTTTCCATGGAACCCGCGACGGAGCGCGCCGCGTTTGCACAGTGCGGCATGCTCTCGGCCGTCAGCCCGGAGCGCGTGCGCGCAGAGCTGGAGCGGCTTTTGTGCGGCGCGTATGCGGGCGCGGCGCTCCGCATGTACGGGGGATTGTTCGCGGCGGTGCTGCCGCCGCTTCCGGCGTGGACGGGAGACGCGGTGGCGGCCTGTCCCGATGATCTGACGACGCGGCTTGCGGTGCTCGTGCACGCGTGCGGAGAGGGCTTTTTGTACTCCCTGCGGTTTCCGGGGGAGACGGCGTTTGCCGCCGCTGCGGCCGCGGCGTATCTGAACGCGCCGCCGGACGCGTCGCGCGAATCGGTCCGGCGCACGCTGCACCGGCTCGGTGTGCACGGCGCGCAGGTGTATGCCGCGGCGCGCGCCGCTGTCTGTGCCGCGAAACACGACGACGCGGGAACGCGCGAGGCCTCGGCGTTTTGGAGCGCGATGCGCACGGCGCTGGCGGAGGGCGACTGTTACAGCCTCGCCCAGCTGCAGGTGAACGGCACGGATGTGATGGAGGCAGGCGTGCGGCCCGGACGTGATGTGGGGCGGATTCTGTCCCGTCTGCTGGACGAAGTGATGCGCGGCATTCTGCTGAATGAGCGCTCGGTGCTGCTCGCCCGGCTGAGAACTATGATACAAGAGGAAAGTGCAGAAGATGAAGAATCGGAAACTGTTCGGTAAAGCCGTTGTAATCAGTCTGGCCCTGACGGCCGTCGCGGTGCTGTGTTTCTTCGCGGCGGACGCAATGAACTGGCCGCTCGTGCGCGGCTTCGGTATCGGAGCGGCGGCGTCCGTGCTGTCGCTGTACTGGCTGTGCCGCGCGATGGAGTCTGCGCCCAGCCTGTCGCGCGTCGTCACATTTTACTGCCTGCATCTGGCGGCAGAGTTCGGCGTGGTGCTGCTGGCACTGTTCGTGCCCGTGTATTCGCCTCTCGGCGCGCTTGTGCCGCAGCTGTTCTGCGTGCCGGTGCTCGCGGTGTGTTTTTTCCTTGAAAAATAAACGGATTTGCCGTATCCCGCAAGTCCGGCTCGTTGTATCCACTGAAACATGAAATTCTGGGAGTGATCACCAATGGTGGGAACAAAAACGGCGGCGGCGCTCATCGTCGCGGCAGGCGCGTCGCGCCGCATGGGATTTGACAAGCTCAGCGCGCGCATCGGAGGCATGACAGTGCTCGAGAGATCGCTGCGCGCCTTTGAGAGCCATCCCATGATCGACGAGATCGTGCTCGTCGCCGGAAAGAATATGGAGACGGTCCGTCAGCTGGCGGAGCGCTCGGCAAAACCCTGCCGCGTGGTTGCGGGAGGCGCAGAGCGTTGCGACAGCGTGCGGAACGGACTGGAAGCGGTGTGCTCCGATCTCGTGGCTGTTCACGATGCAGCGCGTCCGTATGTGTCGGAAGACGTGATCACGCGGGCGCTCTCCGCGGCGCTGGAGTGCGGTGCGGCCGCGCCCGCCGTGCCGGTCAAGGACACCGTGAAGCGGGCGGAGAACGGCCTTGTGACGGAGACGCCCGCACGGCAGACGCTGTTTGCCGTGCAGACGCCGCAGTGCTTTTTCACACAGGAGTACCGCGAACTGCTGAAGACGACGGACGCCGCAGGCGTCACGGACGACTGCAGCGTCTATGAGCGCGCCGGGCGGCCGGTGCGTCTGGTCGAGGGTGACTACGCAAACCTGAAAATCACGACGAGGGAAGACATCCCGGAGGAGGAGAAGGCTATGAGAATCGGACACGGATACGACGTTCACCGCCTTGTAGAGGGGCGCAAACTCATTCTGGGCGGCGTGGAGATCCCGTTCGAAAAAGGCCTCGACGGTCATTCGGACGCGGACGTCCTCGTTCACGCCGTCATGGACGCGCTGCTGGGAGCAGCTGCTCTGGGCGACATCGGCCATCTGTTCCCCGACACCGACGCGGCCTACAAGGGTGCGGACAGCCTTGTGCTGCTCGGCCGTGTGAGCGAAGTACTGCGCGAAGCGGGATACGCGCCCGTCAACATTGATGCGACGATCCTGTGCCAGCGCCCGAAGCTCGCGCCGCACATCGATGCCATGCGGTCGAATATCGCGGCCCGGCTCGGCATGCGCGCGGAAGATGTTTCCGTCAAGGCGACGACAGAGGAAAAACTCGGATTTACGGGCTCCGGCGAGGGCATTGCCGCGCATGCGGTCTGCCTGATCCGATCGCTGTAAATCCCAAAAACGCCTTTTTTTATAAGCAAAACTGTGATATAATATTCTGAAAACTTTTTGTAAACGGAGGGTTTGCAATGCCCGTCGCTCAGACGACATGGTACGATTTTGTCAATCGAATCAAGGCGAGCATGCCAAACGGCATTCTGGATATTCTGGTCGTGGCGTTCCTGATCTATGCGATCATCCGGCTCGTGCGCCAGACGCACACAGCGCAGCTGGCCAAAGGTATCCTTCTCCTGCTTCTTGTCTATATGATGGCCATGCTGCTCGGCCTCAGTACATTAAAATACATTCTGGACGGCGTGATGAGCTTCGGGCTCGTTGTGGTCGTTGTGGTCTTTCAACCGGAATTGCGCCGCGCGCTGGAGCAGATCGGGCGGACCACGCTCTGGGGCAACCAGCTGTTCAAGGTGACCCGGAGCAGCGACCCCGACACGCTGCGCGCCCGCTGGAAGACGGCGGTCGTCGCCGTGTGCGACGCAGCCGAGCGCATGGCTGATACGCACACCGGCGCGCTCATCGTGTTTGAGCGCGGCACGAATCTCTCCGAGATCATCAAGACGGGCACGGTGCTGGACAGTGCCGTCAACCCGGAAGTCCTGGGCACGATCTTCTACGTCGGCACGCCGCTGCACGACGGCGCCGTGGTCATCCGCGACGGCCGCATCGAGGCTGCGGGGTGCTTCCTGCCTCTCTCCAACAATCTGGAGATCGGCAAGGACATGGGCACGCGCCACCGCGCCGCGCTGGGCATGAGCGAGAACTCCGATGCCGTCGTCGTCGTCATCAGCGAGGAGACAGGCATCATTTCGCTGGCGAAAAACGGTGTGCTGATCCGCCGTCTGGACCGTCAGACGCTGTTCAGCATGCTGGAAGAGGACATCGTTCCTCCCGAGACCGAGGAGAAAAAGCAGATGTTCCGCTCCTGGAGGAAAAAACATGAAGAAAAAGAACAGTAAATTCAGCTTTGAGAAGCTGTTTGCCTCGCGCCGGTTCACGCTCGTTCTGTCGCTTCTGCTCGCGATCGTCCTGTGGCTGTACGTCATCAACGTGGTCGAGACGGAAGCGTCCGACCGCATCACCACGCAGGTCAATTTCGACTACAACGACGTGTACACCGACCTCGGGCTCGACATCATCGAGAAGCCCGTCGTCAACGTGAGCGTATTCGTTCAGGGCGAGAACCGGGTCATCGGCGGCCTGTCCTCTCAGGACATCGTCGTGTACCCCGATTACAGTGCGGTGAACGGCGAGGGCGAGTATAAGCTCTCGCTCGTGGCGCGCAAGGTCAACTCGCTGGACGATTTCGATATCACCGGAATGTCCGTCGACAGCGTGACGGTCAAATTCGACAAAGTCAGCACGCAGACGTTCTCCATCACAGTCAACGCAACGGGAATCCAGCCGGCAGAAGGGTATTACCTTGACGTTGCGAAAGCCGCGCCCGCGGAAGTGACGCTGACGGGTCCCGAGGCGGATATTTCCCGCATCGCGCGCGTCGTCGCCAATGTTTCGCTCACCGAGGAGCGCACGGAGTCGGCGCTCGTCACCGTGCCGCTGACGTATCTGGACGAAAACGGCGAGATCATTACCGATGCGAACATCACGGCGGACGTCACGCAGGTCGACGTGACCATCCCCATCCTGAAAATGAAGGAAGTGCCGCTCACGGTCGACTTCACAGGCGTTCCCTCCGGGTTTGACCCGCAGCAGCTCAAGCCGGAGCTCTCCGAGAGCACGGTGCTCATCGCGGGTGCGGCGTCGCAGGTGGATCAGATCGAATCCATCTCCGCCGGACTCATTGACCTGAGCACATTCGAACTCGGCGAGACGGTGGATCTCACGATCGAGCTGCCGGACGGCGTGAAGTTTGTGGAAGACGGTGTTCAGAACGTCACCGTCAGCTTTGACACCACCGGATACGTCACGCGCACCGTGACGGTCACGGAGTTCAATATCATCAACAAGCCCGCCAACATGGAGATCACGATCCCCACGCAGCGCCTGACGAACGTGGTGCTCATCGGGCCGGAAGAGGAGCTGAATGAGCTCTCTTCCACCAGCGTCGTGGCGCAGATCGACGCCTCTTCGGACAACATCAGCGTCGTGCGCGGGCAGCAGAACGTCCCGGTCCGGATCGTCATTCCGTCCTCGGACAGCATCTTTGCCACCGGCTCCTATGCGGTGCTGTGCAACATCACGGTGGATGATACGGCGTCGAGCTCTTCCGAGGAGGCGGAGAGCTGATGCTGCTGGTGAGGAACATCCGCCTGCCGCTCCGCGCTTCGAAAGCGGAGGCGTGCGGCGAGGCGATGCGCCGGCTTGGCCTCGCGCCGGGCTCCGCGCACGCGGAGATTTCTAAAATTTCAGTGGATGCGCGCCACGGCGAGCCGACGCTTGTGTATACCGTCGCCGTGACGCTGCCCGACGAGAGCGCGGAGATGCGGCTGGCGGGCAGGGAAAACGTGTCCGCCGCCCGGCGGACGCCGCTGGAGACCGTGCGCGGAACGGTGCGTCTGGAACACCGCCCCGTGGTGTGCGGCCTCGGGCCCGCGGGCCTGTTCTGCGCGCTTTTGCTTGCGCGCGAAGGGTACCGCCCCATCGTGCTGGAGCGCGGACCGTCCGTGGACGACCGCATGCGCGCCATCGAGCGCTTTTCTTCGCAGGGAGAACTGGACGAGAATGCGAATGTTCAGTTCGGCGAAGGGGGCGCCGGGACGTTTTCCGACGGAAAACTCACGACGCGCATCGGCAGCCCGCTGTGCGATTTTGTCACACAGACGCTACTGGAGCACGGTGCGCCGGAGGAGATCGCATGGCAGGCAAAGCCCCACATCGGAACCGACCGTCTGCGCGGCGTGATCCGGAGCATCCGCGAGGAGATCGTGCGGCTGGGCGGAGAGGTGCATTTCAATACGCCGGTCACCGACCTTGTGCTGCGCTCGGGCCGCCTTGCGGCGGTGCGCACGCCGGACGGCGAGATCGCCTGTGAAGCGCTTGTGCTCGCAGTGGGACATTCCGCGCGCGATACATTCCTGCGCCTGGCGGAACTCGGATTCCCGCTGCGTGCAAAGCCGTTTTCCGTCGGCTTCCGCGCGGAACACCTCCAGGAGGATATCGACCGGGCGCTGTATCGCGGCGCGGCGGGGCATCCCGCCCTGCCGAAGGGCGAGTATCAGCTCTCGCATCACGTCGGCGACCGGTGCGTTTACACGTTCTGCATGTGTCCCGGCGGACAGGTGGTCGCCGCGGCCAGCGAGGCGGGCGGCGTTGTGACAAACGGCATGAGCTACCATGCGCGCGACGGCAAAAATGCCAACGCGGCCGTTGTGGTGAGTGTCAATGAAAAAGACTTCGGCGGCGATGCGCTGCGCGCCATTGCGTTCCAGCGCGAGCTGGAGCACAAGGCGTTCGCGGCGGGCGGCGGGAACTATCAGGCCCCGGCCGAGACGATGGCGAGCTTCCTGAGCGGGAGCGGCGAGCTGCGCCTGGGGCGCATCCGTCCGACGTATCCCCTCGGCGTGCGCGCGGCCGACCTCGGAGCGCTTTTGCCGCAGGAACTCGCGTCGGCGCTCCGCACGGGGCTTTCGGCTTTTGAGCGCAGGCTGCGCGGCTACACCGCGCCCGATGCCGTGCTGACGGGACTTGAAACGAGAACTTCTTCGCCGGTGCGCATCCTGCGCACGGAAAACGGCGAGAGTGAATTTGCAAAGGGCGTCTATCCCTGCGGGGAGGGCGCCGGTTACGCGGGCGGGATCATGTCCGCGGCTGTCGACGGCGTGCGCGCCGCGCAGTGGATGATTGCAGCATACGCGCCCGTGTGACAAAGCGGACGCCCGGGAGACGAGGTTATGGCAAAGAATAAATTTCAGAACGACGGACAACAGGACGATCTCGTGTCGGAACTCTCCGACGCGTTCGGAGACGTGGCCGACGCGCTGCGCGAGGTCTCGGTCGACATTTCGTCCATCATCAGCAAGAACAGCGCCGAGGGCGCACAGCGGTTCCGCGCGGCGATAAACACGCCGCCGCGCCCGCAGACGCCCTACGCGCCGTCTCCGGATACCTCCATGCGGGCGGTGCGCAACGGCACGAAGATGCTGTTCAGCTCCGCCATGCGCGTGTTCCTGAGCGTGTGCGGCGGCGCGCTGCTCATCCTGGCAGTTCTCATGTTCGCGTTTGCCGCGGACATGGGTATTTCGTACGGTGACACGTCGAATCTGATCTTCGGCATGGTGATGTGCGTGGCGTTCGGAGCAGGCGCGCGGAGCTGCCTGTCTGCCGCGCGGCGGTCGCGCCGCCGCGATGCGTATCTGCGCTACATCGGCACGCGGGACTGCGCGTCCGTCGCCGAACTGGCGGCCGCGATGCGCAAAAAACGGAAGGACGTGCGGACGGAGATTACCGACCTTATCCGGCGGGGCGGGTTCGATCCCGGCTATCTCACGCCGGACGGAGACTATTTTTTCGTGAGCAGCGAAGCATACCGGGCGTATCTGGAACAGGCCGATCAGGACAAGCCGCGCGCCCGCACGCGCAAAAAGACGGAGGAGCAGGCAAAACCCGAGCCGCAGCCGGAGCCGCAGGAAAAGCAGGCTGCCGTGCAGCTCGAGGACGAGCCGCTGCTTCGGGAACTGGCCAAAGAGCGCGAAAAAATCGACGAAGCTCCGGTGCGCGCCGAAGTGGAGAAGTTGGAAAAGAGCGCCGAGGAAATCTTCGACTGGGTTCGCCGCCATCCGTCCGACGCATCTCAGGTGCGGCGTTTTACCGGCTATTATCTGCCCACAACGCTCAAGCTCCTGCGCACCTACAATGAAATGGACCTTCACGCGGAATCGAGCGCTGTGGCGGAGGACATTCAGAATAAGATTCATTCATCGCTCGTGAACGTCAATCAGGCGTTCGGAAATCTGCGCGACACGCTTTTGCGCGACACCGCTCTGGACGTGGACGCGGAGATCTCCGCCCTCAGCACCGTGCTGGCGCAGGAGGGTCTGGTCACCGACGAAATTTCCAAACACGGAGTCTGAATGCGGAGCCGGACAAAGCACGCTTTGCCCGGCTCTGATGTACGGAGGTATCTATGCTCTATCGGCCGTGGCGCATCGCGCGCCCCGAGAAATCACAAATACAGGCAGTGGCCGTGCACACCGGCCTTGCGCCGCTCGCGTGCGGCGTCCTGTGCGCGCGGGGAAAGACGACGCCCGCAGCGCTGGACGAAATGCTCGGCACGGGCGAAAAGCTGTCGCCGCCCGGTCTGCTGCTCAATATGGACAAAGCGGTCAGCCGCATCCTGGCGGCGGTGGACTCCGGAGAGCGCATCGCGGTCTTCGGCGACTATGATGTGGACGGTGTCACCGCGACCGCACTGTTGTACACCTATCTCGACTCCATCGGAGCCGACGTTTACTATAAGCTCCCGAGCCGCGACGACGACGGATACGGTCTGTCGGAAAATGCGGTCGAGCTGATGGCATCGCGGGACGTGACGCTGATCATCACCGTTGACAACGGCATTTCCGCCCATGCGGCCGTTGCCCGTGCGAAGGAACTGGGCGTCGACGTGGTTGTGACGGACCACCATCTTCCGCCCGCCGAGCTGCCCGACGCCGTGGCGGTGGTTGACCCGCAGCTGCCGGGCGACAAAAGCCCCTGCAAATCCTTGTGCGGCGCGGGTGTGGCGTTCAAACTGGCGGCGGCGCTCGAGGGCTGCGATCCCGAAGAGCTTCTGCCGTTCTACGGCGACCTCGCCGCCATCGGCACGGTGGCGGACATCATGACGCTGGAGGGGGAGAACCGGCACATCGTCAAGGCAGGTCTCGCGGCTCTCGCCCACACCGACCGCCCCGGTCTCGCAGCGCTTATCCGCAGCTGCGGATTCGAGGGAAAAGCGCTCACGGCGGAGAACATCTCCTTCGGCCTGTCACCTCGCCTCAACGCTGCGGGAAGAATGGATTCCGCGGCGGAGGCACTGGAGCTCCTGCTGTGTGAGGACGAAGAAGAGGCGGAGCGTCTGGCCGCGTCGCTCGAGGACAAGAATGCCGCGCGCCAGAAGGCGGAGCAGGAGATCGCACAGAGCATTACCGAGGCGATCGAAGCCGACGCTTCCTATGGCGCGGACCGGATTCTCGTTGTGGCGGGACACGGCTACCATCAGGGCGTGATCGGCATTGTCGCCTCACGCATCGTGGAAAAATACGGCAAGCCCGCCATCATCATCTCCGTCGACGAGACGGGCGAGGGCAAGGGTTCCGGCCGCAGCATCAAAGGTATCTCGCTGTACAGCGCGATCGCGGCCTGTTCGGATCTTCTGATCCGTTTCGGCGGACACGATCTCGCGGCGGGGCTCTCCGTCCGGGAGGAGCAGATCCCGACGCTGCGCCGGAAGATCAATGAGTGGGCTGTGAAAGAGTATCCGGTCGTTCAGAGCCCGCCGCTCGAGATCGACGCCGCGGTGCACCCGTCGCGCCTGTCTGCGGAGAGCGTCGCCTCGCTCGATGTGCTGGCGCCGTTCGGAGCGGGCAATCCCGCGCCTGTCTTCGTGGTGGAAAATGCTGTGATCGACGGCGTGTATGCGCTGAGCGAAGGCCGCCACAGCCGCATCCGTCTGCGTCAGCAGGGTGCGCCGCTCTATGCTGTGCTGTTCGGAAAGGGGCCGGAAGAGCTGGCGTATCACGTGGGGGATGCGGTCGATGCCGCCGTTTCGCTCTCGGTCTACGAGGGCAAGGCGGGGCCGATGGTCTCCGCCCGCATCCGGGACCTGCGCCCCGCGGGCATCGACGAGGCGTATCTCGAGCCGGCCGGCCTCTGCGGCGCGTTCTTCTGCGGCGCGCAGCTGCCGGAGGAAGCCCGCGCGCTGTGCTGCCCGGAGCGCTCCGACGTCGCGGATGTGTACCGTCTGGTGCGCTCTTCCCATGTGAGCTGCGACGATCTGCGCCCCGTGTTCCGCGCGCTGGGGGAGCGCCGGGCGGGACGGATTCTCGCGTCGCTCCGCGCGCTGGAACAGCTGTCGCTGATCGAAAAAACACCCGGCGGCTGCTACCGGGCCGTGGCGAACGCGCCGAAGCGCAATCTGGACGATGCGCCGGTGCTGCAACAACTGCGCCGCTCGTGACGCTTTGCGTCCCGGCGGCGAAACCCAAAGCAAAGAGGGGTACTGCGTATGCATGTCAACACATTTGAGGAATTGAAACGGATGGTCGAGGAGTCGAACCGTCCTTATTCGATGGAGACGATCGAGCGTGCTTACGAGCTGGCGGAGAAGGCGCACAGGGGACAGAAGCGTCTTTCGGGGGAAAGTTACGTCAGCCATCCGGTCTCCGTCGCATGCATCCTTCTGGATCTCGGCCTTGACACCGATTCCGTCTGCGCCGCACTTCTGCACGACGTGGTGGAGGACACCGACGTCACAATCGACGAATTGCGCCAGCAGTTCGGCGCCGAGGTGGCGCTGCTCGTGGACGGCGTCACAAAGCTGGGCCGCATCAAGTTTTCCTCCGTGGAGGAACAGCAGGCGGAAAACCTCCGGAAGATGCTGCTTGCCATGTCGAAAGACGTGCGCGTCATGCTCATCAAGCTGTGCGACCGTCTGCACAACATGCGCACGGGCGACGCGTGGCCGGAGCAGAAGCGCCGCGACAAGGCGCTCGAGACGATGGAAGTCTACGCGCCGATCGCGCACCGTCTCGGCATGTCCAACATCAAGGAAGAACTCGAGGACCGCAGCCTGCAGTACCTCGATCCCATCGGCTACAAGGACATCACGGACCGACTCGCGGAAAACGGCGGCGCGGAGAAGTTCATCGCGGACATCGCCGAGCGCATCCGCGAACGTCTTGCCGAGAACGGCATGACGGAGTGTACCATCAAGAAGCGCATCAAGAGCGTGTACGGCATCTACCGTAAGATGTATATGCAGAACCGCAACTTCGACGAGATCTACGACGTCTACGCGGTGCGCATCATTCTGGACACGGTCGGCGAGTGCTACAACGCGCTGGGCGTGATCCACGATATGTACCATCCGCTGCCGAACCGCTTCAAAGATTATATCTCCACGCCGAAGCCCAACATGTACCAGTCGCTCCACACGACGGTGATCGGGCACGAGGGCATCGCCTTTGAGGTGCAGATCCGCACCTGGGAGATGGATCAGACGGCCGAATACGGCGTCGCCGCGCACTGGAAATACAAGGCGGGCGTGTCGACGAAGGACAAACTCGACGACCGCATTGCGTGGGTGCGCCAGCTTCTGGAGAGCCAGAGGGAGAGCGCGGACGCGGGCGATCTGCTGCGCGACATCAAATCGGAACTTCTTCCGGAGGAGGTGTTCGCGTTCACGCCGAAGGGCGACGTCATCAACCTGCCCGCGGGCGCGACGGTGATCGACTTCGCCTATGCCATCCACTCTGCCGTCGGCAACCGGATGATCGGCGCGAAGGTCAACAGCCGCATTGTGCCCATCGACCACAAAGTCGTGACCGGCGAGATCATCGAGATCGTCGTCGGCCCGAAGGACAAGGGCCCCAGCCGCGACTGGCTGAACCTCGTGGTGACGAGCGAGGCCAAGAACAAGATCCGCAACTGGTTCAAGAAAGAGCGCAAGGAAGAGAATATCGCAGAGGGCAAGGCAGCACTGGAGAAAGAGCTGCGCCGCAACCTCATCAACATCCCCGACGACAAGTACGACGCATTCATGGCCGACATGGCGCGGCGCATGCGCCTGAACACCGCCGAGGAGATGTATGCCTCCGTCGGTTACGGCGGCATCCAGCTCTCCCGCCTGATGATCCGCATCAAGGAAGAGTACGCCAAGAGCTTCAAGCCGGCGCCGGCGGCCGTTGTCACCGACGTTCCCATCAAGAAGCAGAAGGCGAGCGAGGGCGTCATTGTTGAGGGCATCGACAACTGCCTCGTCAAATTTGCCAAGTGCTGCAATCCGCTGCCGGGCGACGCCATCGTCGGATTCATCACGCGCGGCTTCGGCGTGTCCATCCACAAGGCGGACTGTGTCAACGCCCGTCACGGCCTCGAGGGGCCGGACGCCGGGCGCTGGGTGCGCGCATACTGGGCGGACAGCGTGCAGGAGAGCTTCAAGTCCTCGCTGGAGATTGCCGCCATCGACCGCGACGGCCTGATGGCCGATGTCGCGGGTCTGATCGCGGAGATGCGCCTGCCGTGCTACTCCATTTCCGCGCGTCAGCTCTCCGACGGCCGCGCCACGATGAGCCTGACCATCGGCGTCAACAACACCGAACATCTCAACACGGTCATCGCGCGTCTGCGCAAGATCAAGAGCATCACCGACATCCAGCGTGTGTGACGTGTCGGAGAGGAGTCAGAAATGAAAGCAGTGATCCAGCGCGTAAAGCGCGCAAGTGTGACGATCGAGGGGCGCGAGACGCGCTCCATCGGGCCGGGTCTGTGCATCCTGTTTGGCGTCCGCACGACGGACGATCCGGCGGAATGTGAGAAGCTGGCGCAGAAATGTGCGTCGCTCCGCATTTTTGAGGATGATGAGGGCAAGCTGAACGTCTCGGCGGAGCAGCTCGGGCTCGAGGCGCTCGTCGTCTCGAACTTCACGCTGTACGGCGATACACGCCGGGGGCGTCGCCCCAGCTTCGACAAAGCGGCGAAGCCGCCGCTCTCGACGGACTGCTATGAGCGCTTCGTCGAATGTCTGCGCGCGACGCAGCTGAAAGCGGTGAAGACGGGCGAGTTCGGCGCGGAGATGCAGCTGGAACTTGTCAACGACGGCCCGGTGACCATCGTGATCGAAACCGACGACTGGAAATAAAAAGGAGAACATCATGAAAGCATTGCATGTGCTCGGCCCTGCGCCGCTGTACACCAACACGTTTCTGCTTCTGGGGGAAAACGGCCACGCCGTCGCCGTGGACCCCGCGGCGTCCGCGGAGCAGTATCTCGATCTCCTGCAGAAGAACAAAGCGGAGCTGACCGATATCCTGCTGACACACGGTCACTACGACCACGTGGGCGCGGTCGAGGAGCTGAAGCGCCGGACGGGCGCACGTATCCATCTGAGCAAAGAGGATATGGGCGGTTCGCGCCTGTTTCCTCTGACGGAAGCCGATGCGGGATATGAGGACGGTGAGACGATCGCGGTCGACGACATGACGTTCACCGTGATCCGCACGCCCGGCCACACCGCCGGGTCGGTATGCCTGCTGTGCGGCGACCTGCTGTTTGCGGGCGACACGCTCTTCGCGGGCGACATCGGCCGCACGGATCTGGAGGGCTCGCGCCCGGATCTGATGCGTGCGAGCCTTCAGAAGCTGTGCGGCGCTGTCACAAGCGACGCGCAGGTGCTGCCGGGTCACGACCGCTTTTCAACCATGGATGCGGAAAAGGCGGAAAACCCTTATCTCAGGTTTTGATGATGGAACTGTATTTTGAAGGAATGCAGTCATGCTACGATGCGGAAAATGTGGCGCGGATGTTCTTTTCGCCCGCACACCGTGCGACGGAGCGCCCGAAGCGTGCGCCGGAGTATTTCACGGCGGTGCTCGGAACGCGGCATCTGCTGTGCGGGGTGCGCCGGGACGGCCGCTGCGTGTGGAAACGCGTGAAGCATGACAATCAGGGAACAAAGGCCGATGTGTTCGCGCTGTGCGGCCTGATCTATTCGTTTTTGTGCGAACAGACGGGAAAGCGCCCGCCTTGGGGGATGCTCACGGGCGTGCGTCCGGTGCGCATCGTGCACGACATGCGGCGGCGCGGAGAGAGCGAGGAAGCCATCGAGCGCTTTTTCTGCGATACCTACCGGGCGCAGCCGGACAAATTCCGCGTTGCGCGCGCCATCGCCGACGTGCAGGCGCCCATCATGCGGCTGAGCGGGCCGCGCTCGTACAGCCTGTACATCGGCATCCCGTTCTGCCCGTCCCGGTGCAGCTACTGCTCCTTCGTCTCGAAGGAGACGGCCAAGAGCGGAAAGCTCATTGCGCCGTATCTCGAAAAACTCGAGCTGGAACTTGAGGACATCGCCGAAACAGCCCGCCGGAACCGGATGCAGCTGGAGACGGTCTACATCGGCGGCGGAACGCCCACGGCCATTTCGGCCCGTCAGCTGGAGCATCTGATGAACAAGGCGCGCAGCTGCTTTGACTGGAGCGGCGTGCGGGAGTTTACCGTGGAGGCCGGACGCCCGGACTGCACGGACGAGGAGAAGCTGGCGGTCATCAAGGAGTGCGGTGCGACGCGCATTTCGATCAATCCGCAGACGATGTCGGACGAGGTGCTGCGCGCCATCGGGCGCAAGCACACCGCGCAGGACATCGTGGATTGCTACGAGACGGCGCGGCGCGTGGGGCATACCTGCATCAACATGGATCTCATTGCGGGACTGCCGCGTGACACGCTCGAGGGATTCCGCAGCAGCCTGAGCGAGGTCATCGCGCTCGGACCGGAGAACATCACCGTGCACACACTGACGCTCAAACGCGCGTCCACACTCGTCACGGAACATGCGGCGGACGAATACGGCGACGTGGCGGCGATGGTGGAATCGTGCGCCGAGCCTCTGGCGCGCGCGGGCTATGCGCCGTATTATCTGTACCGTCAGAAGGGAACTCTGCAGAATCTTGAGAATACGGGGTTTGCAAAGCCCGGGACAGAGGGTCTCTACAACGTGTTTATCATGGAGGAAGTACACACCATTCTCTCGGCCGGAGCGGGCGGCTCGACGAAACTCGTATCTCCCGACGGCTCACGCATTGAGCGCATCTTCAACCACAAGTATCCGCTGGAGTACATCGAGCGGTTCGACGAAGTGCGCCGGCGCAAGAAAGGAATTGATGACTTCTATGGCCGATACTTTGATCTGGATTCCGAAGCGTCTCGTTGAAATCTCGCTCGTCAATCTGGCGGCGCAGAGCCCGGAACAATTTGCGGCTCTGTGCGAGTCGGACTACGTCCGCCGTGTGGAACACGCGGCGGACAGCGTGCTGGAAAGCGGCGCGCGGATCGTCATGCTCACCGGCCCCAGCGCGTCGGGAAAGACGACGTCGGCCCACAAACTGGCCGATGCGCTGCGGCGCAAGGGAAGTTACGGAACGGTCGTTTCCCTGGATAACTTTTTCAAGGATCTGGAGGACTATCCGCGTCTGCCGGACGGCCGCATCGACTACGAGAACGTCGAGGCGCTCGACGTGGAGGCGATCCACGCGGCGCTTCTGTCCCTGGTGCGGACGGGACAGGCGGACATCCCGGATTTTGACTTCTGCTCCGAACAGCGCCGCCGCGGCACGGTGCACATCGACGCCAGGGGCGGGATCGTGATCGTGGAGGGCATCCACGCGCTGAACCCGCGCCTGACGTGCGTTCTGCCGGAAAAGAGCGTGTACAAGATCTATGCGGGCCTTCGCGAAGAGTACTCGCAGGACGGCGCGCGCTTTCTTCCGACGCGCGACGTGCGCCTCGCGCGCCGCATGGTGCGCGACATCCGCTTCCGCGGGCACAGCGTGGAAAAGACGCTCGGCATGTGGCCGGACGTGTGCGCCGGCGAGGACAAGTACATCAAAGTGTTCAAGAATCAGGCGGATCTGCTGCTCGACACGAGCTTTACCTATGAGCTGTGCGTGCTGGCGCCGTTTGTTCACGAGCTCCGCGGCGCGGTCGCGCCGGACAGCGAATACGCCCCTGTGCTGGAGGCGCTGTGCGCGAAATACGACGCCTGCGCATCCCTGCCCGCGTCGCTGATTCCGGAAGATTCCATGCTCCGCGAATTCATTGGGGTATAAAACGGCTCGGAAGAGCCAATACGATTCAGGAGGTTCTCTCATGATTACTTTTAATCAATTCAAGCGCGGGGCGGCAGTTCTGGCCGACACCGCTCTGAAGACCGGAACGGAGATCGCCGAGCGCGGCAAAAAGCAGGTCGATCTGATGGCGCTGCGCACGAAGCTGTCCAAGGCGCAGCGGGAGCTCGGCGCTCTGGTGTACTCGCTGCACAAAAACGGCGAGGAAAATCCGGAACTTGTGGAAAAATACATCCGCGTAGTGGCGTCGGTAGAGGCGGAACTGGCCGCCTATACGCCGGACGTTTCCGATGAAGCGGACGATGCGGACGTCCAGATGCTCTGCCCCTCGTGCGGCGCGGAGGTGGACCCCGCTGCCACCTTTTGTCCTGTGTGCGGGTACAAACTGTAACGGGCCGCGCGCAAGAGCATGGATGTTCACGCGCAGGAAAAAAGTTTCCGATGCGCGAAGGAACGGAATATTTTGTGAAAATCAGGATCAAAATCCATAAAGTGCTTGCAAAAACGGCACTTATCATGTAGACTAAGTCTGTATTCGCAATTTCGGGGGAAAGGGTGCAGAAATCTTGTTTGAGCGCAAGGAACATTACACGATGGACGATCTCGCGGACATTGTGGAATTGCTGCGCGACCCGGAGCACGGCTGCCCGTGGGACAAGGTGCAGACGCACGAATCCATCCGGAAGAACTTCCTCGAAGAAGCCTACGAAGCGGTGGACGCCATCGATCTGAACGATGCGCATCTTCTGTGCGAGGAACTCGGCGACGTTCTGCTTCAGGTGGCGCTGCACGCCAGAATGGAGCAGGAACAGGAGCGGTTCTCCCTCGGGGATGTGACGACGGGCATCTGCGAAAAGCTGATCCAGCGTCATCCGCACATTTTCGGTGACACGCAGGCGGAGAGTCCGCAGGCAGCGCTCGATAACTGGGAAGCAATCAAGCGGCGCGAAAAGCACCGCGAAACGCTCTCGGCCAATCTTGACGACGTGCCGAAAACACTTCCGGCGCTGATGCGCACGCAGAAGATCCAGAAACGTGTATCCGACGCGGGTTACGTCTGCGGGGAGGAAGAGGCCAGAGCGCGTCTGGCGGAGTCTGTCCGTGCGCTGGAGCACGCTTCGCGCGATACGGCCGGTGCGGCGCTGGGTGCGCTTCTGTTCGATGCGGTCAACCTTGGCCGCATTCTGGGAGCGGACGCGGAGGAATCGCTGACCCGCACGGCCCGGGAATTCTCCGAACAGGCAAAATGCGCGGATGAAGCGGTGCGCTCTCAGGGCTGCGGCCCGAAGGAGTGGCCGGCAACGCCAACGGTATGAGCACGGCCCTTGTGGCAGTGTACCAATACACTTTATGCAACACACATTTGGAGGTACAAAACAATGACGAAAGTTGATCTGATCGCGAAGGTCGCCGCCGACGCGGACCTGACGAAGAAAGCTGCCGAGCAGGCTGTCAACGCGGTTCTCGAAGGTATCACGGAGGCGCTGAAGTCCGGTGACAAGGTTTCTCTCGTCGGCTTCGGCACGTTTGAGACGCACGAGCGCGCCGCCCGCACCTGCCTGAATCCGCGTACGAAGGAGCCCGTTGAGGTTCCCGCCACGGTTGTTCCCGCGTTCAAGGCCGGCAAGGCTCTGAAGGACGCCGTTGCGAAATAAATTGATCTTCAAGCAGAACCGCGGCACATGCAGAAACTTGCATGTGCCGGTTTCTGTTTCAAACGGGAGGAGACCCTATGCGCATTGACAAGTATTTGAAGGTGAGCCGTCTCATCAAGCGCCGCACTCTGGCAAACGAGGTGGCGGATGCGGGACGCATCAGCGTAAACGGCCGTCCGGTCAAGGCGAGCTACAGCGTGAAGATCGGCGACGAGATCGAGATCGCCTTCGGGCAGCGCCCCGTCCGGGTCCGGGTCGTTTCTCTCGACGCGCCGTCCGGGAAGGACGTCGCCCGCGAGATGTACACCGTTTTGGAAGAGTGAGTGCAAAGAGCTGTGACGTCAGTCATAGCTCTTTTCTTTTTTGCATAAGATGAAGCAAAAAGGAAAAGGGGAAACAGGTATGGCTGTCTCAGAAAGCAACCTTCCGCAGACCGGAAAAATGCCGCACAATATCGTGATCGAAAACCGGAAGAGCGTCACGGCCACGGGCATCCGTTCCATCGTGTCGTACGATTCCGAATCCGCTACGCTGGAGACGGATCTCGGCACGCTGATCGTCGGAGGAGAGGGGATCACCGTGAGCGAGTTGAGTGTCCGGACGGGCGAAGTGCGCATCGGCGGGGAGATCGAATACATCCAGTACACACAGCCGCGCCGCGAGCCGACGTCTCTGCTCAAGCGCCTGATGCGCTGACATGGTCGGGGCGATTCCGGCAGCCGCCGTGCTGCACGACGTCTTTCTCGCGGCCGGGGCGGGATGCCTGATCGGTGCGCTGTACCGGATGCTGCGCGCCGTGCTGGGGAATTCCCGCGCGGCGTGCTTTTTCTGTGACTGCACCGCACTGGCGCTGGCGGCCCTGATGTTCCGCAGCGCCGCCGTCAGCGCGTTTACCTCCGGTGTGATGCGCTGGTATACGGCATTGCCGATGGGGCTCTTCGCGCTGTGGTCCCAGCGCCTCCTGCGCGGCTCGTCGCGGTGTCTGCACGCGGCGCTCGGACGGCCCGTGCGCGCCGTATATGGCGCGGCGGCCCGTTTGTGGAGAAAAAAACAGGACAGGATACGGCGCGAAAAAAAGAAATCTCGCCCGAAAGGGTTGAAAAAACCATCGGCGGTGTTGTATAATTCAAAATAAATGCGGGATGCCCTCAAAAAGATGGCTCCCGGAAAGGTTGGTCTTACTCTGTGGCGAATGCGCGTTCCGGAAAAAAACGCCGCGTTTCAGTGCTGACGGTTACCGTCGGCCTTTTCGTGCTGTCTGTTTCCATGGTTCTGTCGCTGATTTCAACACAGGTGGAGATTGTTTCCAAACGCCAGCAGCTTGCCAATGTGCAGGCGCAGGTGGAGTCGCAGCAGGCTCAGAATACAGAGCTGCAGCGCACAATGGAGGCGGAGGACGAATCGCAGTACATCGAGCGGATGGCGCGGGAAAAACTCGGCTACGTCAGTCCGGACGAACAGGTGTACGTCGATATGTCCGGTAAATAACGGCTGATGGTGTACGGGAAAAACGTGCACAAGCAATGATACACATTATAAAGGGGTTATTTCGGTTCTATGGCAGTAGAGGTAGGCAGCATTGTCGAGGGAAAGGTCACCGGTGTCAAAAAGTTCGGCGCATTCGTCGTGCTTCCCGGCGGGGAAACGGGCATGGTGCACATTTCCGAAGTGTCCACACAGTTCATTCAGGAGCTCAGCGACGTCCTTCAGGAAGGCCAGACGGTGAAGGTCAAGGTTCTCAGCGTGTCTCCGGAAGGGCGCATCGCGCTCTCCATGAAGCGCGCAGAACCGCGTCCGAAGCCCACGCGCGCGGATCCCGGCCGTGTCTGGCAGCCGCGCACGCCGGTGCAGCATGACGGCCCGATGTCCTTTGAGGACATGATGAGCCAGTTCAAGTCCCGCAGTGAGGAGAAGATCTCCGATCTGAAGCGTGTGACGGAGGCTCGCCGCGGCGGCGGTTATTCTCGCCGCAGATAATCGGGACATTCCGGTTGCGGAGAAACAAAAAGACATCCGGCAAATGAGCCGGGTGTCCTTTTTTATCTGTTTTCGGGAAGCGGAAAGGAGAGAGAACGATGGAATTGGTAACGCCGAGATTGCTGCTCCGCCCGTGGGAGGACAGCGATGCGCAGAGCCTGTTCGCCTGTGCGAAAGACCCGGACGTCGGCCCGAGGGCCGGCTGGCCGCCCCACGCGAGCGCGGAAGAGAGCCTGCGCGTGATCCGCAGTGTTCTGAGCGCGAAGGAGTGCTATGCGATCTGTGAAAAGGACAGCGATGCAGCCATCGGCGCAGTTGAACTGATGCTCAACGGCCATACCGAACTGACGGACCGTGACGATGAGTGTGAACTCGGATTCTGGCTGGGAAAACCGTTCTGGGGCAGGGGCTATATGCCCGAGGCGGCACGGGAATTGCTCCGGCACGGGTTTGAAGACCTGGGAATGACGGCGGTCTGGTGCGCCTACTCCGACGGAAACGCACAGTCGAAGCGGGTTCAGGAAAAGCTGGGGTTTCAGTATCATCACACCCGCGAAAATATACCGGTGCCGCTTTTGGGCGGCGTCAGGACGCAGCATGTCAACCGGATGACGCGAGAGCAGTGGAATGCCTGCGCTGCCGGGCCGCAGAAGTTCGGGAATGGGCGTAATGCATAATTTGTCCGTGGAGAAGAAAAATATTTTATAAAACAGTCACAAAAAATCGTTGTATCAGGGCTTCCGTTATGGTATACTGATTACAGAAAGGCGAAAGCTTTTCAAACACGAAGGAGGTCTTGGTTTATGAAGATCACGTGTACAGGCCGTAAAGTCAGCTTGAAGGACGCATTCATGGAGCGCGTGGACAAGCGGCTTGCCAAACTGGACAAATTCTTTTCGCCCGACGCAGAAGTCGGCGTTACGGTAACAGTGGAGAAAGACTGGCAGACGGTGGAAGTCACGGTGCGTGACCGCGGTTTCGTCTGCCGCGCAGAGAAAGAGGCGGAGCGCATGGAGGATGCGTTTGACGATGCCGCCGATCTGCTCGAGCGCCGCATCGTGAAGAACCGCAAGCGTCTGGGCGCCCGTCTGACGGCCCCGCCTGAGAGCTTCCGCGAAACGTTCGGTGAAGAGCCGGAGGAAGAGGGATACGCTGTGATCCGCGAAAAGCATTTCTCCGTCAAGCCGTGCTCGGTCGAAGAAGCGATTCTGGAGATGAATCTGCTCGGCCACTCGTTCTTCCTGTTCCGCAATGCGGATACTGACGGCATCGAAGTGGTATATCGCCGCAAGAACGGCACGTACGGCGTGCTGATCCCGGAAAACTGAGACATCCGAATCAATCTGTGAACCGGTCGGAGCCGGGGCGGAAAACCGCCCCGGCTTTTTCTTTTTTTGCAAAACATACAAAAATAATGAATTTTAAAACATTCTTTTGAATTGATCTACGAAAAAGAAAAGCTATGCTGAATATTTATAATTATCTATTGCAATTTTATACAACAAGGTGTATTCTTTATGCAACGAAAAGAACGAGCGCCGCA
>CALXBO010000003.1 GCA_944386565.1 uncultured Ruthenibacterium sp.
TTCCTTTTGTTGCAAACAAAGAATGCCGTTTTCTCATTCTTTGTGAAAATTTTTCTCATTCTTCGCGCAAAGCAACAGGCGAGCCCATCACGGCGCAGGATTTCGTCGACTCCTGGAACCTGCTGATCGAGCGCGCCACGCCGATGGCGCAGTTCTCCGACTACTTCACCGTGGACGGCAAGGCCAACGCCAAAGCCATTGACGACAAGACGCTGGAAGTCACGCTGAACTACCCCGTTCCGTTTATGATGGAAGTGTTCGCGATGAGCGCCATGACGGTCGTTCGCACGGACAAATACGAGGAGACGGGCGACGCGTACTATCAGAGCGTGCCCGAGGCCATGAACGGTCCGTTCCTGCTCGCCGAGTGGAAGCCGAACGACGTTATGGTCCTGGAGCCGAACCCCGATTACTGGGATGCCGAGAAGGTCAACTTCGACCGCGTTGAGATCTACACCGTCAAGGACGACACCACGCAGGTGAACATGTACGAGAACGGCGAGATCGACCTGCTCACCATCCCCGACACCATGTACAAGGACTTCGAGGACAAGGGCATCATCTACTACGAGGACGGCTCGAACTTCTACATTCAGTTCACCACCGACGGCCAGACCGACGAGACGGCGAAATACCTCGCCAACCGCAACTTCATCGAGGCGGTCTCCGCCTGCATCGACCGCGAGGACTTCGTGGATTCCGTCTACGGCGGCGCATATGAGCCCACCGTCGAGTTCGTTCCGGGCTCTGCCACCGGCTACAACGGCGGCAAGAAGGCCGACGCCGATGTGACCATCGAGTCCCCGTTCACCATCAAGGCCGACCTGACCGTGGCGCAGGAGAAACTGGACGCCGCGCTCGAGGAGCTGGGCGCCACCGTTGACACGATGCCCTCCTTCACGCTCGTCGTCAGCGACGCCGCCGACCGCCAGACTGCCGCTCAGTACATTCAGGACGTCTGCGCGCAGATCGGCATTCAGATCGAGATCGACACCATCCCGTCCGCCACGTTCTGGTCCACGCTGCGCGACGGTTACCGCTACGACTTCGCCATGGCCGGCTCCGGCCCGGACGTCGACGACGCCACCACCTTCCTGAAGGTGTTCGACGGCGAAGGCCTGTACGCCGACACGTTCATGCGCTGGCACAGCGACGAGTATGCTGCGATCCTCGCCGACTCCTGGGTGTGCGGCGACGAAGCCCAGCGCACGCAGGACCTCGTGGACATGGAGAACTATCTGCTGGCCAACGGCCCGATCATCCCCCTGTACTTCACGCAGGCGGCGTGGGTCATTGCCGACGGCTTCACCAACATCAACCGCAACATGACGGGCGCCGACCTCGACTACGTCTTCGGCGACAAGACGGTCTGAGCCCGGTATGCCGGATTGATCCCCTGAAGGATTGCAGCCATGCTCCGGCATGGCTGCAATCCTGTTTACCCGGAACTGTCCTTGAAACGAAGACAGTGTTCTCCGGAGGAAGAAAAATAGGAGTGAATGTTATCATGGAACGCAAAGTCCTTCCCATCCGCGATCAGGCGCAGCTGTTTGACGAAGCGCTGCGCGACCGTCTGGATAACCTGCTGCCGCAGCTGATGGAGCGCCAGAACATCTCGATGTGGATCGTGATGAACCGCGAATACAACGAAGACCCCGTGTACCTGTCGATGGTGCCGATGATGGCGCGCTACGCCCGCCGCCTGTCGTGCCTCATTTTCCACCGCGACGCCAACGGCCGCGTCGAGCGCTACTGCCTCGGCAACGACCGCGACTTCAAGGGCATGTACACCGTCATCCCCTGGGCGCCGCCCGTCGACCGCATGGAGCTGCTGCGCGAGACCATCGAGAAGCTGAATCCCGAGAACATCGCGCTCGACTTCTGCGCCGACAACCAGTTTGCGGACGGCCTGTCGAAGGGCATCTATGATATGTTCGCCGCGGCGATGACGCCGGAGATCATGGCGAAGGTCATCAGCGCCGAGCACATCGTCACCGACTGGCTGCAGACCCGCACGCGCCAGGAGCTCGTGCGCTACCGCGCCGTCAACCGCCTCGCGCAGGAGATCCTCGAAGAGGCGTTCTCGTCCCGCGTCATCACGCCGGGCGTCACGACGACGGCGGACGTCGAGTGGTTCCTGATGGAGGCCGTCAGCATCCAGGGCCTCGAGTGCTGGTTCACGCCGACGGTCGACCTGCAGCGCAAGTTCAATCCGAGCGGCCGCATCCGCGACGAGATCATCCTGCCGGGTGATATCCTGCACTGCGATTTCGGCCTGAAGTATCTGGGCCTGTGCACCGACACGCAGCGCATCTACTACGTGCCGTATCCCGGCGAGACCGAGCCGCCCGAGTATCTGCAGCGCGCGTACGAGAAGACGCTGCGCTTCATGGACATCGTGGCCGAGAACTGCATCGCGGGCCGCAAGGGCGACGAGATCCTTGTGAACTCCGTCCAGCAGGCGAGGGACGAGGGCCTGCGCCCGCACCTGTACACGCACCCCATCGGCGTGCACGGCCACGCCGCCGGCCCGACGATCGGCCTCTATTATAAGGATGGCCCCGTGGGCGGCATGGGCGAGTACCCGCTGTACCCGAACACCTGCTACGCGCTGGAGCTCAACACGAAAGTCAGCATCCCCGAGTGGAAGGACGAAGAAGTGTGGATCATGCGCGAGGAGACGGTGTGCTTCAAACATGACGGCGAGCTGGAATATCTCATGGAAGACCATGACGTGTTCAAGCTCGTGAAATGACAAAGAGTGGTGGACATTATGGCAAAATACATCATCAAGCGCCTGATCATCAGCGTGCTGACGATTTTTGTGCTGTGCACCGTGGTGTTCTTCGCCATCAAGTCGATCCCCGGCGACCCGTTCTCGGGCCCGGAGTACACCGACGAGGTGCGCGCGGAACTGAACGCACTGTACGGCTTTGACAAGCCCGTGGTCGAGCAGTATTTCGTGTACATGGGCAACCTTCTGCACGGCGAGCTGGGCATCTCCGTGTACTACCGCGGCAAGCCCGTGGTGGACATCATCAAATCGGCGTTCCCGCAGTCGTTCGACCTCGGCATCCGCGCCCTGCTGGTGGCGACGTTCGTCGGCGTGGGCCTCGGCGTGCTCGCGGCGCTCAACCGCAGAAAGCCGCTGGACTATCTGTCCATCATCATCGCCATCATCGGCATCTCGATCCCGAGCTTCGTCGTGGCCTCACTGTTGCAATACGTGTTCGCCATCGTGTTCCCGATCTTCCCGGTGGCGCGGTACACGTCGTTTGCACACACCATACTGCCCACCATCTCGCTGGCGCTGCCCACCATCGCGAAGTTCTCGCGGTTCATGCGCACCAGCATGCTCGAGGTCATCGACAGTGATTTCGTCAAGACCGCGCGCTCGAAAGGTCTGAAAAAGCGTCAGATCCTGTTCAGCCACGAGATCCGGAACTCACTTCTGCCGCTTCTGTCCATCCTCGGCCCCACGACGGCGTCGCTGCTCATGGGCTCGTTCGTGGTGGAGAGCATCTTCGCCGTGCCCGGCCTCGGCAACTATTTCGTGGAATCCATCAACACACAGGACTATTCGCTCATCATGGGGCTGACGATCTTCTACGGCGTCTTCCTCGTGACGATGAACTTCATCATCGACATCCTGTACGGCGTGGTGGACCCCCGCGTGCGACTGGGAGGAAACCGCAATGGCTGATCTGACAAAACAGGAACTGTATGAACATGTGGGCGCCGACACCGCGCAGGCCGAGCACATCGCAAAGCCGCAGCTGTCGTACGCCCGGGACGTGGCGCGCCGCTTTTTCTCAAACCGCATCGCCGTGCTCAGCGTGGCCGTGCTCGCGCTCATCGCCATTATGGCCGTCATCGGCCCGTTCATGACGAGCTACGACTACCGCACCACCGACGTGGCCGCCGTCTCGGAGAAACTGGCCTCGGAGGCAGGCCGCGCCGCGCTCGGCCCCGACGCCGAGCACTGGTTCGGCGTCGATTCGCTCGGACGCGACCTGTGGGCCCGCGTCTGGATGGGCACGCGCTACTCGCTGCTCATCGGCTTCGCGGCTGCGCTCGTGCAGGCGATCATCGGCGTGCTCATCGGCTGCGTCAGCGGCTACTTCGGCGGCATGGTCGACGTCATCATCATGCGCGCCGTGGATATCATGGACGCCATCCCGTACCTCATCTACGTCATCATCATCATGATGGTGCTCGGCTCGGGCTTTTTGCCCATCCTGCTGGCGCTCACGCTCACCGGCTGGCTGTCGATGGCGCGCCTCGTGCGCGGGCAGATCCTCGCGCTCAAGAGCGAGGACTACATCCTCGCCGCGCGCAACCTCGACACATTCCCCGTGCGCATCATGCTGCGCCACCTCATCCCGAACTGCATGGGCATCATCATCGTGTCGCTGTCGATGGCCATTCCGAACGCCATCTTCTCCGAGGCGTTCCTGAGCTTCCTCGGCATCGGCCTTTCCGCCCCGCTCACCAGTCTCGGCCAGCTCATCTCCACGGGTATCCAGGAGATGCGCAACTACCCCTATCAGCTCATCATCCCCTCGGCGGTCATCAGCCTGCTGATGCTGTCCCTGCAGCTCATCGGCGACGGCCTGCGCGACGCGGTCGACCCGAAGCTGCGCAAATAAGAGGGAAGGAGATGCAAAACCATGAATGAACTTCTGAACGTGGAGCACCTTTCCATCAGCTTCCACACCTACAACGGCGAAGTCCAGGCCGTGCGCGACGCTTCGTTCCGGCTCGGCCGCGGCGAAGTGCTGGCCGTCGTCGGCGAGTCCGGCTCCGGCAAGAGCGTCATGATGCAGACCATCCTCAAGCTCACCCCGTGCGAGCTCAAGAGCGGCACCATCACGTTCGACGGCAAGGACATCACGAATTACACCGACAATCAGATGCAGGAGATCCGCGGCTCGCAGATCGGCATCATCTTCCAGGACGCGATGACCTCGCTGAACCCGACGATGAAGATTGGCCGGCAGATCACCGAGAGCCTGCTGCGCCATCAGAAAATGTCGCGCGCCGGGGCCAAGGAGCAGGCGCTCGAGCTGCTGCGCCAGGTGGGCATCAACAACCCCGAGAAGCGCTTCCACCAGTACATCCACAACCTCTCCGGCGGCATGCGCCAGCGCGTGATGATCGCCATCGCGCTCGCGTGCAAGCCGAAGATGCTCATCGCCGACGAGCCCACCACCGCGCTGGACGTCACCATCCAGGCCCAGATCATGGACCTTCTGGCCAAGCTGCGCGAGGAAGTGGGCTGCTCCATCGTGCTCATCACGCACGACCTCGGCGTCGTGGCGGCCAACGCCGACCGCATCGCCGTCATGTACGCGGGGCGCGTCGTCGAGTCCGGCACGTCGGACCAGATCTTCTACCACTCCGCACACCCCTACACGCGCGGGCTGCTGGAGTCCATCCCGCGCCTTGACGCCCCGCACGACGCGCGTCTCACCTACATCGGCGGCACGCCGCCCGACGCGCTCAACCCCGCGCCCGGCT
Organism: uncultured Ruthenibacterium sp.; assembly: GCA_944386565.1. Classification (GTDB taxonomy): domain Bacteria; phylum Bacillota; class Clostridia; order Oscillospirales; family Ruminococcaceae; genus Ruthenibacterium. Next base: position 5,521 of record CALXBO010000003.1, read on the forward strand.
GCGCGTTCAGCGCCCGGTGCAAGTATGCCATGCGGCTGTGCCGCATGCAGGCCCCCGAGGCCCGCGAGGTGCAGCCCGGCCACTTCTGCTCGTGCTTCCTTCTGGACGACGCGGCCAGGGCCACGCGCGAAAAAACAGGCTGGGAGGTATCGCTATGAACGAGCAGGGAGCACCGCTGTTTGAGATCCGCGACCTGTGCAAATATTTCACACTGGACAGCAAGAACACGCTGAAAGCCGTCAACCATGTTTCCCTCACCATCCGCAAGGGCGAGACGGTGGGCATCGTGGGCGAGTCCGGCTGCGGCAAGACGACGTTCGGCCGCACGCTCAAGCGCCTGTACACCGCCACGTCCGGCGAAGTGCTGTACAAGGGGCAGGACATCTTCAAGATGAACCGCGCGCAGGCGCACCAGTACGCCAAGGAAGTTCAGATGATCTTCCAGGACCCGTACTCCTCTCTCGACCCGCGCATGACCGTGCGCGAGATCGTGCGCGAGGGCATGCTGAACCACGGCATCTACAAGGGCGACCGCGCCGCGCAGGACAAGCGCATCCACGAGCTTCTCACGATGGTCGGCCTCAACGAGGAACACGCCGACCGCTTCCCGCACGAGTTCTCCGGCGGACAGCGCCAGCGCATCGGCATCGCCCGCGCGCTCGCCGTCAACCCGGAGGTCATCATCTGCGACGAGCCCACCAGCGCGCTGGACGTTTCCATTCAGGCGCAGGTGGTCAACCTGCTGAAAAACCTGCAGGAGGAGTTCGGCCTCACGCTCATCTTCATCTCGCACAACCTGTCGCTCGTCAAGTACATCAGCGACCGCGTGGGCGTGATGTATCTGGGCAGCATGGTGGAACTGGCCCCCTCGGACCTTCTGTACGAGGAGCCCGCGCACCCCTACACCGAGGTGCTCATCTCCGCCATCCCCATCCCCGACCCGGACGTGCAGAAAAAGCGCAGCGCCATCCGCTTCAACGGAGAGCTGCCCAGCCCCATCAACACGCGCGACGACGTGTGCGCGTTCGCGACCCGCTGCCGGTACGCGACGCCCGAGTGCAGCGGCCGCGCGCCGAAGCTCACGGAAGTCTCGCCGGATCATTTTGCGGTCTGCGACCGCGTGCGAAAGAAGGATAACGCATGAATCTGTATCAGGAAAAAATGCGCCAGGCCTGCGGCATCGTGAAAGAGGAGGGCGTGGACGTCTGGCTCATCATCGCCCGCGAGACGATCATGAACAACGACCCCGTCCTGCAGCTGCTCAGCCCGGTGGAATTCGGCGGCATGACGTGCGTGTTCATCACGCGCGAGGGCCGCAGCATCGCGCTGGCGAGCCAGCTCGACAACGTCGGCCTCGAGCAGACCCAGACCTACGACGAGGTCGTGTGCTACGGCCTCGACTTTGAGAAGGGCTTTGCCGACATGATGCAGCGCCTCGCGCCGAAGACCATCGCGCTGAACTACTCGCGCGACGTCGCGGCCGACGGCCTGACGCACGGCATGTACCTCTACCTGCAGGAGCTGTTTGCGAAATGCGGCTTTGACGGCGAGGTCGTCTCGGCCGAGCGCATCATCGGCAAGCTGCGCGGGCGCAAGACGCCCGAGGAGATCCGCCGCATCCGCGAGGCCACGAAGATGACCGAGAAGATCCTGCGCGAAGTGACGGACTTCATCACCGAGGGCGTGTCGCAGAAGGACATCTACGACTTCTGCCAGAGCCGCATCAAATTCTACGGCGTGGACGACGCGTGGGATCACGACCAGAATCCCGGCGTGTTCATCGGGCCGAATCCCGTCATCGGGCACGCCGGCCCCGGCGACCGCCGCGCGGAGAAGGGCAACCTCATCAACCTCGATTTCGGCGTGAAGGTGGACGGCTACTGCTCCGACATCCAGCGCACCTACTACCTGCTGCGCGACGGCGAGACCGACGTGCCGCAGATCTACAAGGACCACCTCGCCAACCTGCACCGCGCCATCGACAAGGGCGTGGCGCTGATGAAGCCGGGCATCGAGGGATGGAAGCCCGACCGCGCCGCCCGCGACGGCCTCATCGAACAGGGTTACCCCGAGTTCAAGTACTCGTTCGGCCATCAGGTGGGCCGCGCCGCGCACGACGGCGGCGTCAGCATGACGCGCCACCGCCCCGGCGGCTCCGGCGAAGGCCTGATGGAAGAGGGCCTTGTGCTGACGATCGACGCGAACCTCTATCTCGACCGCGGACGCATCGGTCAGGAGGACGTGGCCTACATTACAAAGGACGGAGCTGAATTCATCAGTGAGCGGCAAGACGCGATCTGGATCTGCAAAGGCCGGGACTGACCGGGACTTTCTTCTGGGGGTGCTGTTCATCCTCATCTCCTCGCTGGGCTTCGCGCTGAACCAGAGCTTCTCGAACGCTCTGGGCTCGCGCGTCGGCGTGTTTGAGAAAATGTTTATCCACAACATGGTGGGCGTCGTCATCTTCGGCGCGATTTTGCTCAAAAAACACATCAGCTTTGTGGGCAGGGAGCCGAAACTGCTGTTCTACCGGGCGTTCTGGGGCTTTCTCTCCACGCTGTTCGTGGTCATCGCCACCACGTTCAGCAGCCGCCCGCTGTTTGAGCTCAGCGTCCTGACGTCCACGTCCGCCATCTTCACGATGATCACCGCCGCGCTCTGGCTCAAGGAAAAAGTGGGCCGCGTGCAGTATTTCGTCGTGCTGGTGTGTTTTCTGGGCGTGCTCATCACGGTGCGCCCGTCCCCGGCGCTCCTCACCGACCCGTTCTGCCTGTTCGCCATCCTCGGCGCGGCGTTCGGCGGCGCGGCGTACTGCGTCGTGCGCAAACTGCGCGACGCGGCGCACCCCTACACGGTGGTGTTCGCCTACTGCGCGCTGTCGGCCGTGTGCGCCCTGCCGCTGTACATCGGCAAGGAGGTCATTCTGGAGGGCGCGGGGCTGTGCTCTGTGCGCGATTTCCTCTACATGATCGGCATGGGCCTCGGCGTCAGCGTGGGCCAGCTGTTTTTGAACCTCGCGTACCGGAAGGCCGAGGCGTCGCGGCTGTCGCCGTATTCGTATGTGCAGAATGTATACACGCTTCTCATCTCGCTGTTCGTGTTCGGGCAGAGCATCTCGGTGTATTCGTACATCGGCGCGGCGCTCATCATCGGCGCAAACTACCTGAACCTTCAGGCGGGACGCAGGGCTTCCAGAAAGGATGCGATTCAAGATGGAGTACAAGGACACCCCGGACAAAAAGAACCTGCCCACGGAGCCGTACGGTGATCTCGACATCGAGATGCTGCGGCGGTTCTCCGAGGCAAACGGCATCAGCGGCCATGAAAAGGGCGCGAGCCGCGTGATGGCGGAGTACCTGAAAGACGCCGCCGACACGATCGACTACGACAACATCGGCAGCATCATCGGCTGCCGGAAGGGCACGGGCGGCCCCAGCGTGGCGCTGTTCGGCCATCTCGACGAGGTCGGCTTCCTCGTCAAGAAAATCGAGGACGACGGCTTCATCCGCGTCATCAACGTGGGCGGCATGTGGCCGCACCTGCTGCTGGCGCAGGAGGTCACCGTCACCACGCGCGACGGCCGCGAGTACGTGGGCGTCATCAGCTCGCCGCCTCCCCACGGCATGCCCGCCGAGGAGCGCGCGAAGGTCAAGCAGCTCGAGGACCTGTTCGTCGATCTCGGAGTCAACGACGCCGACGAGGTCAAGGCGCTCGGCATCCGCGTGGGCGACACCATCACCCCGCGCGCGGAGTTCCGCGTCATGAACAACCCGAACTATCTGCTCGGCAAGGCGTGGGACGACCGCATCGGCGCCGCCGTCGCCACGGCCGTGCTGCGCAACCTGAAGAATGTGCCCCACGCGGCCGACGTGTACGCCGTGGGCACCGTGCAGGAGGAAGTGGGCCTGCGCGGCGCGCAGACCGCGGGCTACGCCGTGCACCCGGACATCGCCATCGCGCTCGACGTGACGCTCGCGTCCGACGTGCCCGACGCAAAATACGGTACGCCTCTCGGCAGCGGCGTCACGCTGTGCCTGATGGACGGCTCGGTCATCTGCAACCGCGAGCTGGTGTACATCATGGAGGAGATCTGCGACGAGCTCGGCATCTCCTACGTGCACGACATCTTCCTGCGCGGCGGCACGGACAGCGGCGCCATCCACAAGCTGTTCAACGGCGTGCTCAACATGACCATTTCGCTGCCGGCGCGCGCGATCCACTCGCACCGCGCCGTCATCCACCGCAAGGACGTGGCCGACACCATCACGCTGCTGACGGAGTTCTGCCGCCGCCTTGACGCGGACATGGTGGAACGCATCCGCAACTCGAACCGCTGAACCGGGAGGAAACCGATATGACGAACAGCGAAAGACGCATCGCCGCGCTGCAGAATCTGCTCGCGGAGGAAGAACTCGACGGCATGCTGCTCGCCACGAGCGCGAGCTTCGTGTATCTGCTGGACATGGCCACGCTGCCGTTCCAGCGCACGAGCGTGACGAAAAATCAGCGCGGCATCCCGAGCATCGAGGCGCTCAACGCGCCCGACGCCATCCTGTACGTCCCGTGCGACGGGGCGTGCCGCCTCATCTGCGTGCCCTGGCGCGAGCAGAGCCTCGCGGCGTCCCCGGTGCGCCCCGAAGCGGAATTCATCGACCGCTTCGCCGATGCGCTGCGCCGCTTCGTGCGCGGCAAGCGCTTCGCGTCGGGCGACTGCTGCGCCGCATGGATGACAAATCTCGTGAAAGAGTTCCTGCCCGACGCCGACGTCGTGCCCGGCGAGGCGCTCGTCGAGAGCCTGCGCCGCCGCAAGGACGAAAAGGAGATCGCCATTCTGAGCCGCGCCGCCGCGCTGACGGACGCGATCATGGATAAAGTGGCGGAACGTCTGCGCCCGGGCATCACGTCGCCCGAAGTGGAGGAGCTGCTCGTCCGGTTCGGCATCGAAGCCGGCGCGCAGGACCTCGCGTTCGGCCCGGCGGGCATGTTCACGCAGGCGGGCACGCCGGAAGCACAGATCCTCGGCGGGTGCCCGCGCGACGCGCGCCTTGCGCCCGGAACGAGCGTGGCGTTTGACTTCGGCTATATTTTCGACGGCTATGCGTCCGACTTTGGCCGCTCGTTCCACTGCGGCCCCGCGCCCGCGCATCTGCGCGAGGGCTACGCCGCGCTGCAGGCGGCCCAGTGCCGCATGATCGACTCCATCGTGCCGGGCGTCACGAACATCCGCGACATCGACGGCATGGTGCGCGCGGAGGTCACGCGTCTGGGATTCGGCGAGCAGATGACGAACAAGGACAAGGGCGTCATCGGCCACCAGATCGGCATCGACGTGCACGAGATGCCGTGGATGAACAAATTCGTCAACTTCGTGCTCGAGCCGGGCATGGTGTTCTGCTCCGAGCCGAAGATGTGGTTCCCCGGCGAGTGCTACATGCGCGTTGAGGACATGGTGCTCGTCACAGAGAAGGGCGCCGTCAGCCTCACGCATTGCAGCCGCGACCGCTTTGAGCTGCCGGTGGAATAATTCTTTCTGCTTCCCATTCCTTCCCAATAAGAGCCCGGGCACACGGAATCTTTCCGTGTGCCCGGGCCCTTTGTGTTTGCGCAAAAACCGCATTGACAAACGGGGGACTCCGGCATATAATTAACAATGTTAACTAGATGGAGGAGGGAACGGCGTGGAGTGGACGGATATGATGCACTGTCAGCAGCAGATGCAGAAGATCATGCGCGCGCTGCTGCCGGTGCGCAAACCGGCGCTGACGGTCAGCGAGTGCGAACTTCTCGCGCACCTGTATCTGCGGCCGGAGCAGAACACGCCCGTGCTGCTCAGTCAGGGCAGCGGGATGAAAAAGGAAGCGGTGAGCCGCTGTCTGAAAACGCTCTTCGAAAAGGGCTGCATCCGCAAGCAAAAACAGGCGGCGGACGAGCGGAGCTATCAGATCTTCATCACCGAGACCGGCCTTGCCGGGCTGAAACAGGGGTACGAGAGCATTTTGCAGCCCTTTTACGATCTGTGGCGGGCGTCCGGTGAGGATTTTGAGAAATTTATGCGCTGCGCGGACAAGCTCGCCGCGCACATCGAGAAAGGACAGGAACAGACCGGTGACAATGAAATTTTATGACGCGCTCCAGCTGGACCCCGCCGTGCTCAAGCGGAAGATCGCCGCGTGCGAAACGCCGAGGGAGAAAGCCTTGTGCTCACGGCCGGGCAGGTGTCCGGCGTGGAGCGCTTCATGTGGATGGGCTTTGCCTGCGCGTCGCTGCTGTCGGAATACCCGTATTCGGGCAACGCGTTTCCGCGCTTTTGGCAGCGCATCGTCGGCGCGCTGGCCGGTTCGGGCGCATTCTTTGTGCTGTATCTGCTTGTGCCGGAAGCCATGTGCCCGCTGATGGGCCCGCTCGGCAGGCTGTGCCTCGGCTTCTGCACCGACTACCGCTATAAAACGGCGATGAACTGCTTCGGCGCGCTGATGCTCGGCGCCGGCATCTACGGTCTGCACGGCGCCGTGGCGCTGCGTATCGCCGACACCGTGCTGGGCGTGACGTTCGGGCTCGTGTTCGCGGCTCTCTTTCATCACCTCGCGGCCGTCAGGCTCCTGCGCACGCAGCAGACAGAGTAAAATCCTGATACGGACAGAGAAAACCCCCGCGCGCTCCCTGCAGGGGGCGCGCGGGGGTTTTTGATGCAGCGCAACGCGGCTTCCGGCACGGATTGACAAAATCTTTTTTGAAACGCTTTAATATCTCTATTCGATAGATTGGAGGCCGCCATGGAGTATCTGATTCTCGGCCTGCTCATCCTCTCGCCGATGACAGGCTATGAGCTGCAGCAGTTCATCCGCAGACATCTCGCGCTCATCTGCTCGCACAGCGCGGGCAGCGTGCAGACGGCCCTCGCCAAACTGGAGCGCGAGGGGAAGATCACCGCCCGCGAGACCGCGCAGGGCAAACGGCGCAAGAAGGTCTTTTCCGTCACGGACGGCGGGCGCGCCGCCTTTTCGGCTTGGGTCGCCCAGCCCATGCAGGCCGACCGGGTGAAGAACATGGAGCTGGCCCGTCTGTTTTTCGCGGGGCTGGCAAAGCCGGAGGAGCGCACCGCCGCGATCCGGGACTACGTCCGCCAGATGGAGGAGACACGCTGCGTGCTCTGCGCCATCCGGGAGAGCGTCCGCGCCATGAGCGGGCGGGAGCTGCCGCCGGGCACGGACTGGCCGCAGGTGCTGCGGTTTCAGAACTACACCATTGAATACGGCATCGCCGCCGCAGAATTCGAGATCGGCTGGTACACCCGGCTGCTCCGTGAACTGGAGGAACAACCATGAACATTCTTGTGCTGAACGCCAGCCCCAAGGGCAAAAACTCCACCACTGCCCACACGGCGCTGTACTTGCAGGCGCTGCACCCGGAGCACACGTTTACCGTCCTGCCGGTGGGCCAGCGCATCCGGAGCTACGAGAAGGATTTTGCCCCGCTGCGCGCGGAGCTGGAACAGGCTGACCTTCTGCTGTTCAGCTACCCCGTCTACACGTTCATCGCGCCCTATCAGCTGCACCGGCTCATCGAGCTCATCAAGGCCGACGGCGTCGACCTCTCCGGAAAATTCGCCAGCCAGATCACCACGTCCAAGCACTTCTATGACGTCACGGCGCACCGCTGGGTGGAGGAGAACTGCTTCGACCTCGGGATGAACGTCGTGCGCGGCCTGTCGGCCGACATGGACGACCTGCTCACCGGGCGCGGACAGCGTGAGGCGCGGGATTTCTTCGACCAGCTGATGTTCTCCTGCGAACACGGCCTGTTCGTCACGCCGCCCGCACGCGCGCCCGAAGCGGAGAGAACCGTCTATCAGCCGCGGCTGCCTGCCGCCGCCAAGACGAAGGGCAAGGACGTCGTCATCGTCACGAACTGCGCGCCCGAGGACGAGAACCTGCGGAACATGATCGCGGATTTCCGCGCCGCTCTGCCGTTCGACAGCCGCGTGGTGAATCTGCGGGAGTTCCCGTTTGCCGGCGGCTGCCTCGGCTGCTTCGGCTGCGCCGTCACGGGCAAGTGCGTCTACAAGGACGGCTTTGACGAATTCCTGCGCACGCAGATCCAGAGCGCCGACGCGTTCGTCTACGCGTTCACGATCGCCGACCACTACACCCAGTCCAGCTTCAAGTGCTACGACGACCGCCAGTTCGGCAACGGCCACCGCACCGTCACGCACGGCACGCCCATCGCGTATCTCATCAGCGGCGACTACCGGTACGAGAGCAATCTGCGGATGATCGTGGAGGCGCGGGCCGAGGCGTATCTCCCCCTGCTCGACCGCATCCGGCAAACGGGCGTCACGTGCATTCTGGTGCACATGCCGTTCCATATGGCGATTTTCGACCCCGGCACGGCGGAGGATATCTTCCCGCAGTTCCCGGAGATCGAACACTGGTACATGGCGGGGCACTCGATGGGCGGCGCGATGGCGTCGCAGTTCGCGTCCGGGCACCCCGACGAGATCGACGGCCTCATCCTGATGGGCACGTATATCTACGGCGATTACCCGGACGAGAACACGCTCACCGTCTACGGCTCGCTGAACCAGAGCGTGGAGGACCACATCGACTACACGGAGAACATCGTGGAGATCGAGGGCGGCAACCACGCGCAGTTCGGCAACTACGGCCCGCAGAAGGGCGACGCCCCGGCCGCCATCTCCGCACAGGAGCAGCAGGAACAGACTGCAGAGGCCGTGGAAGCGTTCCTGAACCGATGGATCCGAACCGAGAAAGCCCCGCTCAGGGGCTTTTTTTCTGCCTGCCGGAAGCCGCCGCGGCGCCCGGAGCAGCGGGAAAGCCGCGGAAAAAGAGGGCGATTCGGGCGAATTTTGCGCGATCGGATGTGCTTTTTGCACCGCTCCGTGGGATGCGGTGCTTTTTTGTTGAGAAATGTGAGAGAATCATCAGAAAGAAATTGACGGCGGCCATTTTATTGCGATATAATGAAATCCGTGGGAGCGAGGTTTTGCATATCTCCGGCGGAGAAGCGGTGTGCCGGCGGCTCAGTCCGAGCGCGGAAGGCACAAAAATCCGCAGGGGCGACGGTTTGAGGAATCACGGTGTGAAACGCAAGTGCCCGGAGAGGGGCAGCCCCATATGCCTGTCCTGTGAATACGAAGTAGAAGGAGAATGACGCATGAAAAAAAGGGTGGCTGCTGCGGTGAGCGTTGTAGCGGTATTGGGCATTTTGCTGGGGTGGCGGTTGATGCCGTTTCATGATCCGGGCGAGGACATTCCGGTGAATCAGGCGCAGGAAGAAGTCCAGACGTCTTCCGGGCAGCCGGACGACAGCGAACCCGGCGCTGCGGAACAGCAAGCCGCAAAAAAGGACGAATCTGAGAGTTCCGGCGATGCATCCGCAAGAAAGCCGCAGTCCGCGGCGTCCTCTTCGCCGGATGCCGGCAACGGCGGAAACGGTCAGGGCGGAACGGAGAACCCGGATGTCCAGACGCCGGCGCCGGGTTTGAAACAGACAGAGCTGACGCTGACCGTCGACGCAAGCAGCCGGCTGGAAGTGCAGAATGCCTCGCAGACGCCCCGGTTCTATTCGGCCAACGAACTGGTGGCCAAAGTGGACGAGCGGGGCACGGTGACCGGTGTCGGCTTGGGCAAAACCACGATTTTTGTGTATGCGGGACAGAGCGAACCCATGGAGTGCAGCGTGTCGGTGCGGCTTACACCGCAGCCCGGCGATGAGCAGGAGGGAATCACCCGGGGCGAGTGGATCGCTTTGCTGATTCAGCAGCTGGGCCTGCCTGTTTCCGATCCGCAGGACGAAGAAAGCAGTTATACCGATATTGCCGATTCCCCCTATTTCCGGCAGATCGAGTACGCCTGCCGGAACGGCTGGCTGGAGGATACCGGGGTGGCCGGCGCGGCGGACGGTGAGTTTTGCCCACAAGCACCGGCGACCCGTGAATTCGCCAGCGTCACAACAGCCCGCGCCATGGGCTTTGTCCTCGAGTACAAGGACGGCCTGCGCTGCTCCGACAGTTCGCAATTAAAACACCCCAAGGAAGATCAGCTCATCATAGAGCAGTGCTTTCTGAATCTGGAGGACGGCTCGTTTTTGCCGGGCAGAAACCTGAGAAAGGGCGAACAGCGCCAGATTTTAGAGGTGGTCAAAAACTGGAATATACTGGACAACGGAACGCCTCACGAAACGCTCCGGTATGCGCCCGGCGTGGTGGCCGATCCTCTGAAAAACATCACGCAGTATACGCTTGAGCAGCTTGCGGACGGCACCTATCGCCTGGTCGTGCCCCGGAACGAAGCGACGGCCGCGGTCGAGGCGGGACAGACGGTGATACTTCCCGAAAACGACGTCTGGGAGAGCGGTGTTGTGCTGACCGTGAACAAGCGCACGCTCCGGGAAGAGACGGTCGAGTTTGAGGGCGTCGTGCCGGAAAACCCGCTGGAGCTGGTCGAATTTTTCTCGTTTCTGGGCGCGGTGGAGCCGGACTGGGACAAGGCGCAGTGGGAGGACGGAGTGGATGTAACCGTCGGGCCGGCGGTCTCTCCCATGTCCGCGGATGACAGAGGCCTTTCCACGGAGTTTGAGCTCACGTTTGCCTATGAAAAAGACGGACTGTCGTTCCAGGCTTCCGACAACATGGAGCTGGAGGTCGCGGTTGACATGGCGGGTTACCGTGTGGATCAGGTGTCCGTCAACATGAAATCTAGCGTTTTTCTGGGCATGGAACTGTCGACAGAATTCCTGAATCCCGAGTACACGAAAATGGAACTCGGAAGTTTTCCGGCGCGGTTGGGAACATCTCCGTTTGAAGTCGAGTGCACACTTTGGCTGGTCCTTGAAGCCGAAGGCGAAGTGAAAGTGGGAGTCACGCTTGACGAGGTAACATGCGGCTTCTCCTATCAAAACGGAGAGCTGCGCAAACTGTACAAAGAGAGCCCTTTTCAAATCACGCTCGAGGCGGAAGCAACCCTGAAGGAAGGATTGAAGCCGACAGTCGCATTGAACTTCGATCTGTTCAAGGAAATCGGAATCACTCCGGACGTGGGCGCCTTTTTGGGAATGGAAGCCGAAATAGAGGCGAAAGTATTTCCGTCTCCTGAGGTTTTTCTTGATCTTGATATCAATGAAAATCCACTGATCGAGCTTTCCGTTTCCCAAAAAGTTCCACTGTCGCTTCTGGATAAGGTGCTCGAGAAATTCAACATTGAGGCAGAATGGACCGTGACGCTGCTGGATTTCCCCGAAGTGAATCTGCACTTTGAAAACGGAGAGCAGGTTCCCGAGTGCACGCTGGATCAGGACGGCGGTGACGATGGCGGAGAAGAAGGCGGCGATCAAGGCGGCGGCGAAGAAGGCGGCGGCGAAGAAGGCGGCGGCGAAGAAGGCGGTGAAGAAGGCGGCGGCGAAGAGGGCGGCGGCGAAGAGGGCGGCGACGATCCGCTGAACGGCCCCGGCATCCTGGCGGGTGCGGTCTACTGCCCGGACGGGGTGACGCCGCTGGAAGGCGCCACTGTATTTATCGGCTATGACGGGCACGTAAAAGAAGTGGCGGTCACCGACGCGTCCGGCCGGTACTATGCGGAAAATGTCGTTTCCGGCGTCGTGGCCGTATCGGTCTACGCAGAGGGATATTGCGACTATTACGCAACGGAGATCATCGAACAAAGCGGTGTGACGCAGCTGCCCGACATTGTCATGATGGCCCCGACCGCAGACCACCAGGGCGGCGTGATCATCCGCTTTATTGATCCCTACACCAAAAAGCCCATTGCATCGAACGCCGCGTTTGAATTGCGGTATGCCGAAGGCAGCGGAGAGGTGCTCCGGGAGGGAACCGGGGTCGGAAGCGTGCAGATGCAGCTCCCGGAAGGTTCGTATATGATCGACGTATATCCCGATGCGGATGAGTACACGGCGAGCCGGACGTATTTTGACGTTTATGCCGATATGCTGGTCGTGAGGGATGTGATCCTCGCCCCGCACTATACGGACGGAAGAGAAAACATCCTGCATCTGGCCTTGACCTGGACCAGTCAGGAAGACTACGATCTGGAACCCAGCGGACTGTACTGGCCGGGCTATCCGACCGAGAGCTTTAAGATCGGGCACGATGAAACGGAAGGGTATATCGGCGGGAACAGAGTTGCCTGGATGGAGCACAGCGCGGACGGGACGGTCGGCGAACACGCCTATGTGAAAATGGACAATGCGGGCACGGTGGTCGTCCGCGGCATCTATTACACCGAGAACTGGAACGCATTCGACCGCATCAAGGACGCCACGATTTGGGTGTATTATAACGATGTGCCCGTGTGGAAACAATATGCGGACGAAGAGCTTCCCACCTGGCATGCCCTGTTCGTGTCCGGAGAGACCGGAATGTGCACAAAATATATGGGCGGCACAGTGACTTCTCCCACACTGGAAGATCTGGTGAACGCGGGGATCACGGCGCAGGCTTCGAAGCTGCCCGCCCCCGAACAGATGAGATCCGCCGGTTTGGAATCGGCGGCGTGATGCTCAGAAAAACGGATAAAGAACCAAAGCGGTGCGCCGCCTCTCCTCAACGGAAAGGCGGCGCACCGCTTCGCTTTGTGCACGTTTCCGCAAACGAAAATCCCCCTGCGCCGTTTCCGGCAGCAGGGGGATTTGTCGTATTACAGGCGTATTACGCGGTTATGCGTTTTTGGGAACGCTTGCGCGTCCTTTGCGCCCAAGAGTCCGGTGCAATTACTTGCGGGGATTCTTGATGGCGGCCTGCGCAGCGGCGAGGCGCGCAATGGGCACGCGGAACGGAGAGCAGGACACGTAGTCCAGACCCACGGAGTGGCAGAACTCGATGCTCGTCGGGTCGCCGCCGTGCTCGCCGCAGATGCCGAGGCCGAGGTTCGGGCGGACAGAGCGGCCCAGCTCGGCGGCCATCTTCACGAGCTTGCCCACGCCCTTCTGATCGAGGTGCGCGAACGGATCGGACTCGTAGACCTTGTTGTCGTAGTAGTAGGACAGGAACTTGCCAGCGTCGTCACGGCTGAAGCCGAACGTCATCTGAGTCAGGTCGTTCGTGCCGAAGGAGAAGAACTCGGCTTCGGTGGCGATCTCGTCGGCCGTCAGAGCAGCGCGCGGGATCTCGATCATCGTGCCGACCTCGTAGTGCATGTCGGGGTTCTTCTCGGCGATGATGCGGTCGGCCGTCTTGACGACGACGTCCTTGACGAACTTCAGCTCCTTGACCTCGCCGACCAGCGGGATCATGATGTGCGGAACGATGTTCAGGCCGGTCTCCTTGGAGACGTTGATGGCCGCGTTGATGACGGCCTCGGTCTGCATCTCGGCGATCTCCGGATAGGAGACGGCCAGACGGCAGCCGCGGTGACCCATCATCGGGTTGAACTCGTGCAGGCTGTCGATGACGTTGTGCAGGTGCTCAACGGTCACGTTCAGCTCGCTCGCCAGCTCAACGATGTCCTCTTCCTTCGTGGGCAGGAACTCGTGGAGGGGCGGGTCGAGGTAACGGATGGTCATGGGACGGTCGCCCATCACCTTGTACATGGCTTCGAAGTCGCCCTGCTGATACGGCAGGATCTTCGCCAGAGCCTTCTTGCGGCCCTCAACGTCCTCGGCCACGATCATCTCGCGGACGGCCTTGATGCGGTCGCCCTCGAAGAACATGTGCTCGGTGCGGCACAGGCCGATGCCTTCCGCGCCGAAGTCCACGGCCTGCTTGGCGTCGCGGGGGTTGTCCGCGTTCGTGTAGACCTTCAGCGTGCGGGCAGCGTCCGCCCACTCCATAAAGCGCTCGAAGTCGCCGGAGATCGTGGCGTCGGCCGTCGGGATGGCCGTGCCGTAGATGTTGCCGGTGGAGCCGTCGATGGAGATCCAGTCGCCCTCGTGATAGGTCTTGCCGCCGAGGGTGAACAGCTTGTTGTCATAGTCCACGGTGATCTCGCCGCAGCCGGAGACGCAGCAGGTGCCCATGCCGCGGGCAACAACGGCCGCGTGGCTGGTCATACCGCCGCGCACCGTCAGGATGCCCTGCGCGACCTGCATGCCCTCGATGTCCTCGGGGCTGGTCTCGAGGCGGACGAGCACGACCTTCTTCATCTTGCCGGACTCAACAGCTTCCTTGGCGTCCTCGGCCGTGAACACGACCTGGCCGCAGGCGGCGCCCGGAGAAGCGGCGAGGCCCTTGCCGATGACTTCCGCGGCCTTCAGGGCGGCGGCGTCGAACTGCGGGTGCAGCAGGCTGTCGAGCTGCTTGGGCTCAACGCGCAGAACGGCCTCGCGCGTGTCGATCATGCCCTCGTCCACGAGGTCGACGGCGATCTTCAGGGCGGCGGCGGCGGTGCGCTTGCCGTTGCGGGTCTGCAGCATGTAGAGCTTGCCATCCTCGATGGTGAACTCCATGTCCTGCATGTCTTTGTAGTGGTTCTCAAGACGCGTCGCGATGTCGACGAACTGGTCGTACACCTCGGGCATCTGATCCTTCAGGTGGCTGATGGGGCTCGGCGTGCGGATGCCCGCGACGACGTCCTCGCCCTGGGCGTTGATGAGGTACTCGCCGAACAGGGCCTTCTCGCCCGTGGCCGGGTTGCGGGTGAACGCAACGCCCGTGCCGGAGTTCTCGCCGGAGTTGCCGAAGACCATCGCCTGCACGTTGACGGCGGTGCCCCAGTCATAGGGGATCTCGTTCATGCGGCGGTACACGTTCGCGCGGGGGTTGTCCCAGGAGCGGAACACGGCCTTGACGGCCTCGATGAGCTGGACCTTCGGATCGGTCGGGAACTCGCTGCCCATCTTTTCAAGGTAGAGAGATTTGAACTTCGCGACGAGGGCCTTCATGTCCTCGGCGTCGAGCTCGGTGTCCTGCTTCACGCCCTTGGCTTCCTTCATCTCGTCGATGATCTTCTCGAAGTCGGACTTGGACATCTCCATGACGACGTCGGAGAACATCTGGACGAAACGGCGGTAGGAGTCGTACGCAAAGCGCTCGTTGCCGGTCTTCTTCGCCAGGCCCACGACCACTTCGTCGTTCAGGCCGAGGTTCAGGATGGTGTCCATCATGCCGGGCATGGAAGCGCGCGCGCCGGAGCGGACGGACACGAGCAGGGGGTTGGAGACGTCGCCGAACTTCTTGCCGGTGATGTCCTCCATCTTGCCGATGTACTCGTAGATGTCCGCCATGATCTCATCGTTGATCTTGCGGCCGTCGTTGTAGTACTGGGTGCAGGCTTCGGTGGAAATGGTGAAGCCCTGAGGAACCGGCATGCCGGCGTTCGTCATCTCGGCAAGGTTAGCGCCCTTGCCGCCGAGGATCTCACGCATGTCGCGGTTGCCTTCGCTGAAGAGATACAGGTATTTCTTTTTGCTCAAGTTTCTCTACCTCCAATATTTTCTGCACATTCCGTGCTGCGAAACGGTTTGGCGTTTCGCACATAATATTATAACAAACAGCTCCGTCGATTTCCACATCTTTTTTCGGTTTTGGCCCGGATTTGCCCGGTTTTTTTATCCCTTTCGCCGCTTTGCGCTTGAAAACTTTCTTTTTTGGCGTACAATGGTATTATCCGAAAATAGTATCCGCGCACGAGTCGGGAGGCGCGGAGGGCAAAAGAGGGGAGAGACTTTCTCATGAGTGAAGCGCGCAAAGCGTTTGAACAAGAGGTGCGCCGCAACCGCGCGTGCCTGGAAAAACACCTGGACGCCGGGGTGAATTTCATCTCGTTCGACGGCGTTGTCATCGAGGATTCCGTTGAGATCGCGCCGGGCGCGACCATCCTGCCCGGGACCATCCTGCGCGGGAAGACCGTCATCGGCGCGGGCTGCGTCGTCGGCCCGAACAGCTTGCTTGAAAACGCGGAACTCGGTGAAAACGTGGAGTTCAATCAGAGCCAGGGGTACGACTGCCGCCTCGCCGACGGCGTGCGCGTCGGCCCGTTCGCACACCTGCGCCCGAACACGGTCGCCGATTCCGGCGTGCACCTCGGCGCGTTCGTCGAGACGAAGAACTCCACCATCGGCAAGAACACGCAGCTGTCGCACCTCACCTATGTGGGCGACTCCGACGTCGGCAAGGGCTGCAACTTCGGCTGCGGCACCGTGACGAGCAACTACGACGGCGTGTCGAAGAACCGCTGCAAGGTGGGCGACTACGTGTTCATCGGCTGCAACACGAACCTCATCGCGCCGGTGACGGTGGGCGAGGGCGCGTACACGGCCGCGGGCAGCACCATCACGGGCGACGTGCCCGCCGGGGCGCTGGCCATCGCGCGCGAGCGCCAGACGAACAAGGAGGGCTGGGCGGAAACGAAGCTCGCGCCCTACTACGAAAAGCAGAAGAAAAAGGAGAATTGAGTTTCCGCTCATGCTGTTTGCAAAACCGACCATTGACTTTATCGTCGCGGGCCTCGGCAACCCCGGCGCAAAATACGAGCACACGCGCCACAACGCCGGGTTCGACGCGCTGGACTACGCCGCCGACAAATGGGGGGCGCGCGTGACGAAATCGAAATTCGACGCCCTGACGGACGTCGTGACCATCCGGGGCAAGAAAGTGCTGCTGCTCAAGCCGCAGACGTTCATGAACGCGTCCGGGCAGGCGATCGGCAAGGCGTGCTCCTTTTATAAGGTGCCGCCCGAGCGCGTCATCGTGCTGTTCGACGACATCAGCCTGCCGCCGGGCAAGCTGCGCCTGCGCAAGACGGGCTCGGCGGGCGGCCACAACGGCATCAAGTCCATCATCGCGGCCATCGGGCAGGATTTTCCCCGCGTCAAGATCGGCGTGGGGGAAAAGCCCCACCCGGACTACGATCTGGCCGACTGGGTGCTCTCGAAACTGACCGACACGGAGAAAAAGGCCGTGAGCGCGCGCTGGGACGATGTGCGCGGCGCGGTGGAAATGATTCTGGACGGTGAATTCACCGCCGCACAGGGAAAATACAATGGATGAAAAACCGGATCTGACCGCGCTGCGCCGCGCGTCTGCCGTGCGCGCTGCGGTGTGCACGGCGCTGTATGCGCTGTCGCTCGTGCCGGCGGCGTTCTCTCCGGCGGTGTTCGGGCTCACGGTCTGCCCGGGCGCGCTGGCCGGGACGGCCGCGGCGTGGTACTGGCTGAAAGCCCTCGCGCTGTGCCGCGGGGAGAAATACCTGTGCAAATATTTTTCGCGCACGCTGCGCGCGGCGCTGGTGCTGCCGGTGTTCGCCGTGCTGTCGTTCGCGCCGCTGCAGATCGAATCGCTCTGCGCGTCCTCGGAAGACCTCATGGGCTCGCTGCTCTGGGTGCTTCCGTTCCTGCTGGCGCTGCCCGTGCTTTTGTGCGTGTTCACGGCCGTGGCGCTGCACGCCAGCGTGCTGCACATGAAGGAATCGGCCGAGAGCGAGGGGCGCATGTACCGCGAACTGCCGTTCGCCGCGATGCTCATTGCGGCCATCGGGCTCGCGCTCGCGGCCGTGTGGTTCATCTACATGGTGCTGCTCTGAACGCTTTTTTGATTTGACGACAATTTTTGGGTGATCCGGGGAAGGTCATGCTGACACACAATCTGAGAAATACCACCGAGTTCAGGAAACTTCTGGCTGCCGCGGCAGGGGGATTCCCCGCCGTGACGGCCCTTTTCGGTCTGCCCGCCGCCGCGCGCGCCCAGATGCTGGCCGCGCTGTGCGAGGAGACCGGCCGTCCGGCGTTCGTCGTGTGCGCGGGCGAGGCTGCGGCCACGCGCTTCGCGTCCGACCTCGCGGCCTTCGGCCAGCGCGCCGAGGTGCTGCCCGCGCGCGACTTCGTGCTGCGCAGCGTCGAGGGACAGAACCGCGAATACGAGTACCGCCGCCTCGCCGTGCTGGGCAACGCCGTCGGCGGGCGCACGCGTATCATCTGCGCGGGCGTCGAGGGCGCGCTGCAGCGCACCGTGCCGAAATCCGAGTTCTGCGGCAATACGCTCACGCTGAAGACGGGCGCGGAGATCGCCGTGCCCGACCTCTCGGCGCGCCTTGCGCGCGCGGGCTACCACCGCCGCTTCCAGGTGGAGGGCCCGGGCCAGTTCGCCGTGCGCGGCGGCATCGTGGACATCTACGCGCCCGACATGGAAAAGCCGTGCCGCCTGGAGTTCTGGGGCGACATGATCGAGGCCATGTTCACGTTCGACCTCGTCAGCCAGCGGCGCGAGGCGCCCGTGCGCAAGATCCACCTCTCGCCCGCGCGCGAGGTGCTCTTCGGCGACGCCGCGGCCGCGGCCGACGCCATCCGCAAAGCGGGCGCGAAGCTCAGCGGCAGGACGCGCGAACAGTTCCAGTGCGCCGCGGAGAAAGACCTCGCGGCCCTTGACGCCGGGACGCTGCCCGAATGCCTCGACAAATACATCGCCGTGCGCTACAAGACGCTGGCCACGGCGCTGGAATACCTCGACAATCCCATCGTGTTCCTCGACGAGCCCAGCGCGCTGCGCGAGGCCGCCGACGCGCAGCAGTACCGCTTCGGCGAGGAGACTACGCGCCTGCTCGAGGAGGGAGAACTTGCTCCGAGCCTGTGCGCATTCTACTCCTCGCTCGACGACCTGTACATCGCGGCGCAGAACGCGCGCGGCGTGGCGTGCGAGAACTTCGCGCGCTCGATGGACGGCCTGCGCCTCGCCGAGACGGTGAGCGCCACGGCGCACGCGCTGCCCGCGTGGGGCGGCGCGGTGGCGTCCCTCACGGACGATCTGCGCCCGATGATGGCGCAGCAGTACGCCGCGGCGGTGTTCGCGGGCACGCAGCGCGCCGCGGCCGCCCTCGCGCGCGACCTCGAGGCCGCGGGCATCACGGCCAACGCGTACCGCACACCGCCCGAGACCGTTCCCGCCGGGACGGTCGCCGTCGTGGAGGGGCATCTCTCCGGCGGCGCGGAGTATCCGTTCGCGCGCTTCGCCGTGTTCACCGGCCGCCGCCAGAAGGACTCGGGCGAAAAGCGCGCCGCGAAGAAGAAAGACAAGGGGCTCTCGTCGCTGTCCGACATCACGCCGGGCGACTACGTCGTGCACCAGAACCACGGCATCGGCGTGTACAAGGGCATCCGCCGGCTCGACCTGCAGGGCGTCGTGAAGGACTACATCACCATCGCCTACGACAAGGGCGACACGCTGTACGTGCCCGTCACGCAGCTCGACGTCGTCAGCCGCTACACCGCGCCCGGTGAGGGCGAGCGCGTCAAGCTGTCGAAGCTCGGCGGCGACGCGTGGAACAAGACGAAGGCGCGCGTCAAAAAGGCCACCGAGGAGATGGCCGAGGAGCTCATCCAGCTCTACGCCAAGCGCGAGCAGGCGAAAGGCTACGCCTTCCCCGAGGACGGCGAGTGGCAGCGCGACTTCGAGGCGCGCTTTGCCTACGAGGAGACGCCCGACCAGCTCACCTGCACGGCGGAGATCAAGAAGGATATGGAGAGCACCCATCCGATGGACCGCCTTCTGTGCGGCGACGTCGGTGTGGGCAAGACGGAGGTGGCGCTGCGCGCCGCGTTCAAGTGCGTCATGGGCGGCAAGCAGGTCGCCATCCTCGTGCCGACGACCATCCTCGCGTGGCAGCACTACAACACGATTTTGTCGCGCATGGAGGCGTTCCCCGTGAAGGTGGAGCTCCTCTCTCGCTTCCGCACGCCGAAACAGCAGAAGCAGTCCCTCGCGAACCTCTCGCAGGGCGTGGCGGACATCGTTGTGGGCACGCACCGCCTGCTCCAGAAGGACGTGAAGTTCCACGACCTCGGCCTCGTCATCGTGGACGAGGAGCAGCGCTTCGGCGTGACGCACAAGGAGAAGCTCAAAGAGCTGTGCGTCGGCGTGGATATGCTCACGCTGTCGGCCACGCCCATCCCGCGCACGCTCAACATGGCCATGTCCGGCCTGCGCGACATGAGCACCATCGAGGAGCCGCCGGTGGAGCGCCGCCCCATCGAGACGTATGTGCTCGAGTACGACGACATTGTCATCGGCGACGCGCTGCGGCGCGAGCTCGCGCGCGGCGGCCAGGCGTACTATCTGCACAACCGCATCGACACGCTCGAGCAGAAGGCCGCGCACATCGCGGAGATCTGCCCCGGCGCACGCGTCGCGACGGCGCACGGCAAGATGGACGAGGCCACGCTCTCGCGCGTGTGGCAGCAGCTGCTCGACGGCGAGATCGACATCCTCGTGTGCACCACGCTCATCGAGACGGGCGTCGACGTGCGCAACTGCAACACGCTCGTCATCGAGGACGCCGACCGCATGGGCCTCGCGCAGCTGTATCAGATCCGCGGGCGCGTCGGGCGCTCGGGGCGCAAGGCGTACGCGTACTTCACGTTCCGGCGCGACAAGGTGCTCAACGAGATCGCGGCAAAGCGGCTGTCGGCCATCCGCGAGTTCACGAGCTTCGGCTCGGGCTTCCGCATCGCGATGCGCGACCTCGAGATCCGCGGCGCGGGCAATCTGCTCGGCCACAGCCAGCACGGCCACATGGAGGCCGTCGGCTACGATATGTATGTGAAGATGCTCAGCGCGGCCATCGCCAAGGCGAAGGGCGAGGAACCTGTCGCCGACAAGAGCGAGTGCCTCGTGGACATCACCGTGGACGCGTACATCCCCGAGAAGTACATCGCGGACGCGTCCGGCCGCATCGAGGCGTACAAGCGCATCGCCGCCATCGACAGCCGCCAGACGGCCGACGACGTGCGCGACGAGCTGTGCGACCGCTACGGCAAGCCGCCGAAGAGCGTCGAGGGACTCATCGAGATCAGCCTCGCGCGCGTCGTCGCGGCGCGCCTCGGCGTGTACGAGATCACGCAGCGCGGCGATTCTCTCATCCTCTATTCCGACAAGCTCGATTTGCCCACCGTCAAGCCCCTGCTCAAGGCGATGGGGCGGCGCGTGCTGGTGAACGCGTCGGCAAAGCCGTACCTCTCGCTGCGCGTGCTCGACGGCGAGGCGCCCGTGGGCGTGTTGTCCATGGCGCTCGAGCTGCTGGACGGCGGCGCGTCCGAAGAAAGTTGACGGAAATTTCACACATTCCACATACCGGCGCGGTATGATTGAGAAAAGACGGAACAGGACTTGCTGAAAAACGCACTGAAAAGGGAGGCGCAACGCCATGATCAAGATTCTCATTGCCGACGATGAGCCGCGCATCCGCGCGCTGATCCGTCAGCATCTCGAACACGAGGGATATGCCTGCGAGGAGGCGGCCGACGGCTCGGCCGCGCTGACGCTCCTGACCGCGGGCGGGATCGACCTTGCCATTCTGGACGTGATGATGCCGTTCGTCGACGGCATGACGGTGCTGCGTGAGATGCGCACGCGCAAGATCAATACGCCCGTCATCATGCTCACCGCGCGCGGCGAGGAATACGACCGCGTCGCCGGGCTCGAGAGCGGTGCGGACGACTATGTGGTCAAGCCGTTCAGCACGCGCGAGCTCATTGCGCGCATCAAAGCGGTGCTCACGCGCACGCTGCCGAAATCCCAGGCGGACGGCACGAGCTATGTGTTCGGCGACCTTGTGATCGACACCGCCAGCCACTCCGTGCGCATCGGCGGCGAGGAAGCGCCGCTCACTCCGAAGGAATTCGACCTGCTGGTCTTCCTCGCGTCGAACAAGGGCATCGCCCTCTCGCGCGAGACGATCCTGCAGAAGGTGTGGAACTACGACTACTACGGCGAGGACCGCACCGTGGACACGCACATCAAGATGCTGCGCGGTCATCTCGGAAAATACCGCGACTATATCGTCACCGTCTGGGGCGTCGGCTATAAGTTCGACCCCGAGGCCGGCAGGGGGATCTGAACCGCTTGAAACAGAAGATCCGCGAATGGAAGACGCGCCGCATCAGCATCCGCGCCAAGCTCATGTTCTTCGCCGCCGTGATGGCGGCGGCCGTCATCGGGCTGGTGTGGGTGCTCAATGTGCAGCTTCTCGTGCCGATGTACAACGAGCGCATCGAGAAGGAACTGTCCGAGACGGCCGACATCTATGTGAACATCATTAAAAAATACGGCAGCATCGAGGACTCCGGCTCGCCGGGCGGCGTCAACGCCGATTTCTTCGCCGAGATCACCGACGCCTCCACGGGCGACGTGCTCACGGGCAAGTGCCTTGAGATCTCGAACGCCGAGCGCAACCTCGTGCACAGCCACAACATCTCCTATCAGTGCGCGCTGCACCCGAACACGCGCATCGCGTTCACCGAGAACGGAACGACCGACTGGAACAGCCTCGCCGCCGTGGCGCTTCGCACGCGCGTGCTGCTGCAGGGCGACATGACGTACCTGCTCGAGTCCTCCGGCGTGGAGCAGATGGTCGTGTGCCGCCGCGTGGAAAACCGCTACGTCGTGATGGTCTCCACGGACCTCGCGCGCATCGGCGAAGCCGCGGGCGTCATCGGGTTCCAGATGCCGCTCATCGCGGGTCTCGTGCTGCTTTTGGGCCTCGCGTGGGCGTACTGGTTCAGCCGCTGGTTCACAAAGCCGCTGTCCGAGCTGTCGGGCGCTGCGCGCGAGATGGCGCGCGGCAACTACTCCGTGCGCGTTGACTGCCGCACGAACGACGAGATCGGCACGCTTGCGGACGATTTCAACACGATGGCCGCCGAGGTGGCGCGCTCGTCGGCCTTGCAGCGCGACCTGCTCGCCAACATCAGCCACGACCTGCGCACGCCGCTCACGCTCATCAAGGGCTATGCCGAGACCGTGCGCGACCTCACCGGCGACGACCCCAAGGAGCGCAACGAGCAGATGGACATCATCGTCGACGAGGCTGACCGCCTGTCCTCGCTCGTCAACAGCGTGCTGGAGCTCTCGAAGTACTCCTCCGGCACGGCGGCGATGAACCCCGTCCGGTTCGACCTCGCGCAGCTGTGCGAGGAGCTCGCGGCCCGCTACGAGGACATCTGCGGCAAAAACGGCTGCACGATGCACGTCGAGACCGACGAGGGCTGCGAAGTCGAGGCAGACCCCGACGCCCTCACGCGCGTGGTGCACAACCTGCTCGGCAACGCGCTGCACCACGCCGGGGAGGACGGTTATCTCGGCGTCCGTGTGAAAAAACTCGACGGCTGCGTGCGCGTCGAAGTCATCGACCACGGCAAGGGCATCTCCCCCGAGGACCTGCCGCACATCTTCGACCGCTATTACCGCTCCCGCGCCGACGCCGGCAAGACCGGAACGGGGCTGGGCCTGTCCATCGTGAAGGCCATCCTCGTCCAGCACGGCTGGTCGTTCGGCGTCCAGAGCGAGGTGGGCAAGGGCTCGACCTTCTGGTTCGAGACGCGCCGCCCGCGCCCGTAATGTTTCATACCGTTTCCGGCCGCAGCGCCCCGCCGGGGCGCTGCGGCCTTTGTTTATGACGGCATTGTAAATAAATGGGGCTGCGCCTTGCCTTTTTCCGCCGTTTTTCGTAAGATGGAATCAGAAAGACAGCATCTCTCTGCGCCATGCGCGGCGCGGGAAAGGAGACGGCGATGAAAAAGTGGGTCAGGAATCTGATGCTTTGGGCGCTGGCGCTCACGCTGGGCGTCTCGCTCGCCTTTGCGGAAGAGGGTTCCGGCGGCGGGTCGGACCCCGGCGACGGCGGCACGGAGGTGTGTCAACACAATCAGCTCAGCGACTGGAAGTCCGACGGCGAGCGCCATTGGAAGGTCTGTGAACAGTGCGGCATCGAGGTGGATGTGTCGTCGCACACAGGCGGCACAGCGACGTGCGCGAAGAAGGCCGTGTGCACCATCTGCAATCAGGAATACGGCGAACTCGCTCCGCACACAGGCGGCACGGCGACGTGCAAGGAGAGGGCAAAGTGCGAAAAATGCGGGGAGGAGTACGGCGACTATGCGCCCCATGATTACTCCGGCGAGATTCTGCACGACCCGAACGGGCACTGGTATCAGTGCACGCTCTGCCAGCAGGCAAATGCGCCGGAGCCGCACTCCGGCGGCACGGCGACCTGCAAGGAAAAGGCGGTGTGTGCCGTGTGCGGCGAAGCGTACGGCGAACTCGGTGCGCACGCATTCACCGTGACGAACCACAACAGCGCAGAGCACTGGAAAGAATGCTCGGTGTGCGGTGAAAAATCTAAAGTTGAGGCCCACGCGGGCGGCAAGGCCACGTGCACCGCAAAGGCCGTCTGTGACACATGCGGCGCGGTGTACGGCAAGCTCGGAGATCACGATTTCAGCGTTGTGAAGAGCGACGGCGCGTACCACTGGACGGAGTGCTCCGTGTGCGGCACGCAGGGGGCCAAGCACGCCCACACGGGCGGCACGGCCACGTGCGTCAGGCGGGCCGAGTGCTCGGAGTGCGGCGCAACGTACGGTGAGCGCGCCGCGCACACAGGCGGTACGGCGACCTGCACGCAGAAGGCAATCTGCACGGTGTGCGGCTCCGCCTACGGGGACTATGCGCCCCACACTCCGGCTGCGGAGTGGACGAGCGACCAGAACACGCACTGGCACCGCTGCACGGTGTGCAATACAAAACTGGAGGAAGCCGCCCACACCGAGAACGGCGGCACGGTCGTGACGAAGCCCACCGCGAACGCGGCGGGCCTGAAAGCCTACGTCTGCACGGTCTGCGGGCGGCAGGTGCGCACGGAATACATTCCGGCCACGGGCGCCGCGAGCTCGTCGAGCGCCCCGGCCTCGTCGTCGGCCGCGTCGTCGAGCGCGAGCGCATCCTCGTCCGGCACTCCGGAGAGCGCTTCTTCGTCGAGCGCGAGCGCATCCTCGTCGAGCGCGGCGCAGCCGGACGCCTCGTCCGACGCGCGCGACCCCGCGCAGGAGGCGCAGGGACGGCTCAGCCCCGTCATCCTCATCATTGCGGGCGGCCTTGCCGCGGCGGCCGTCGTATGCGGCGTCATCATGGTCGTGTATCTGCGCCGGCGCTGATTTTTCACATTCCCCTTGACAAGCCGCGCGACGCGCGCTAAGATATAGCATATATCGACAACGGCATGGATGAGGAGAGTACGCATCCGCGAAACTCACAGAGAGCCCCGGCGTGGTGAAACGGGGCAGCGGAACGGATGGGGAACATGGCCTCTGAGTCCCGCGGGCGAACCGGTGAACGGCAAGTCCGCGGCGGGTGCGCCCGTTAGCGCGCAGCGCTGTCACCCCGTCTTTTGCGGGACGCAGCGCCCGAGGCTTTTTCCGCGAGGAAAAGGCGAACACGAGGTGGTACCGCGATTTCATCGCCCTCGAAGCATTTGCTTCGGGGGCGTTTTTGTTTGCCCTCACACCAGAAAGGAGCCGATCACAAGTGATCGAAATACAACATCTGACGAAAATATTCCCCGTCGACGGCGGAGAGGTCCGCGCGCTGGACGACGTGTCCCTCACCGTGGAAAACGGCGAGATCTTCGGCATCATCGGCATGTCGGGCGCGGGAAAATCCACGCTGCTGCGCTGTCTGTCGCTGCTCGAGCGCCCGAGCAAGGGCCGCGTGCTCATCGACGGCACCGACCTCGCCGCCATGCGCGGCGGCGAGCTGCGCGAAGCGCGCCGCCGCATGGGAGTCGTCTTCCAGGGTTACAATCTGCTGATGCAGAAGACCGTCGCCGAGAACATCGCCTTCCCGCTGAAACTCGAAAAGGGATACGACCGCGCGGCCGTGAACGCCCGCGTCGAGGAGCTGCTCGAGCTCGTGGGCCTTGCCGACAAGGCGAAGGCGTATCCGGCGCAGCTGTCCGGCGGACAGAAGCAGCGCGTCGCCATCGCCCGCGCGCTCGCCACGAACCCGCAGCTGCTGCTCTGCGACGAGCCCACCAGCGCGCTCGACCCGCTCACCACCACCGCGATGCTCTCACTGCTCGAGGACATCAACAGGAAGCTCGGCGTCACGGTCATCATCATCACGCACGAGCTGTCCGTGGTGCGGCGCGTGTGCCGCTGCGTGGCGGTCATCGGCGACGGCCGCGTGTGCGAACAGGGGCTCGTGGACGACGTGTTCGAGCATCCGAAGTCGGACGCCGCGCGCCTGCTTTTGAAAGGGGAGGGGTAAACCATGGCGGAATTCATCAGCCAGTACGGCGCACTGTTGTGGGAGGCCACGCTCCAGACGCTGTACATGACGTTCTTTGCAACGCTGCTGGCCTACGTTCTGGGCCTTGCATTCGGCGTGCTGCTCACGGTCACGAAGCCGGGCGGCATCGCGCCCGCGCCGCGCTTCCACGCGGTGTTCGGATGGGTCATCAACATGCTGCGCAGCATGCCGTTCATCATCCTCGTGTTTTTCCTCATTCCGTTCACGCGCGCCATCGTCGGCACGTCCATCGGCGAGACGGCGGCGCTCGTGCCGCTCGTCGTGGCGGCTTCGCCGTTTGTCGCGCGCATGGCGGAGCAGAGCCTTGAGGAGATCGACCAGGGCGTCATCGAAGCCGCCGCGTGCATGGGCGCGACGAAGTGGCAGATCATCACGCGCGTGCTCATCACCGAGAGCGTGCCGAGCCTTGTGAGAGGGTTTTCCATCGTGCTCATCACCATCCTCGGCTACACGGCCATCACGGGCGCGACGGGCGCGGGCGGCCTCGGCAACATCGCCTACCGCTTCGGCTATCAGCGCTATCAGACCGGCGTCATGTACGCCACCATCGTCATCCTGATGCTGCTTGTGTGCATCATTCAGGGCATCTTCAATTTCATCTCCCGCCGCGCGGACAAGCGCAACCGCTGACCGCCGGGGAGTTTTGAAATACACGTTCCCGAAGAGGGAAACAGGGAAAGGAAGGAAAGTATCATGAAAAAGACCATTGCCATCGCACTCACGCTCGCGCTCGGCGCTTCGCTCGCCGCGTGCGGCAGCACGTCCTCCTCCGCGGCCGCATCCGCAAGCACCTCCGGCGCCGCCGGCGGGACCGTCACGCTCAAAGTGGGCGCTTCGCCCTCGCCGCACGCCGAGATCCTCGAGGCCGCCGCGCCCATCCTCGCCGAGCAGGGCATCGAGCTCGACATCGTCGAATTTGACGACTACGTCCTGCCGAACACCGCCCTCGCGGACGGCTCGCTCGACGCGAACTACTTCCAGCACCAGCCGTACCTGACGAACTTCAACGCCGAGAACGGCACCGACCTCGTCTCCGCCGGCTCCATCCACTACGAGCCGCTCGGCCTGTACGCGGGCAAGACCGCGAGCCTCGACGAGCTGGCCGACGGCGCGGTCATCGGCATCCCGGCCGACGCGACGAACGGCGGCCGCGCGCTGCTGCTGTTGCAGGACCTCGGCGTCCTCACGCTGAAGGACGGCATCGACCTCGACTACTTCCGCAACGCCGAGGACATCACGTTCTCCGAGTACGACGGCATCGCCGAGAACCCGCACAACGTGCAGATCGAGGCGCTCGAGGCCGCGAACCTGCCCGCCGCCCTGCCCGACCTTGACTTCGCCGTCATCAACGGCAACTACGCCATCCCGGCGGGCATCGCCGACAAGCTCCTCGCCACCGAGGACGCCGCGGGCGACGCCGCGCAGGTGTTCGCGAACATCGTCGCGGTGCGCGCGGGCGACGAGACGCGCCCCGAGATCGAGGCGCTCGTCGAAGTGCTGAAGAGCGACGAAGTGAAGAGCTTCATCGAGGAGAAATACGAGGGCAGCGTCCTGCCCGTGGCCTGAGCCGCAAAAATCAAAAGCGTGGTATCGTTCGATACCACGCTTTTTTTCGTTTGGCCTCCCCTTGAGGGGAGGTGGCCCGAAGGGCCGGAAGGGTGAGACACGACCCGATTGTGTATGGCTGTGCTGCCGCCGTCCGTCCCCCTTCCGGATTCGCTTCGCTCACCCACCTCCCCCAAAGGGGGAGGCTGTACATGGGGGTGCTCGGATATCTTTCTTTTGCCGTGCGTCTCAGCGGAATCTCTCTTTCAGCGTCGGGATGTCCTCCTTGTCGATCCACTCCTCGGAGTATCCGCACCCGCAGCACACATACCGGTGCACGAGAACGGCCGAGAAATTCGTCCACCCGGTCTGGATGTTGTTTCCCGAACCGTACGCCCCGGCTTTTCCCTTGATGCGCAGAATGTCGGTGCCGCCGCATTTGGGGCACACATTGCGGTATTTCATCCCGGTCGCCTCCCGTTCATCTCAGCAGCCGCAGCAGCGGATTTCCCTCGCCGAGCTCGCTCATGCGCGACGCGACGGCGTCGGCGCAGTGCGCGTCGGAATTCGTCAGCAGGGGCTTGCCGCCCGGCAGCAGCCCCGCGCGGATCAGTTTTTCCGCCCGCTCGGGGAATTTCACTTCGTATAAATCGAAATCCACGTCCATCGGCCAGCCGCCGAGCACCGAGAACAGCGAATAGCTGTCCGCGTCCGCGTGCGCGGGCACGGGGATGCCGCCCATCGAGCGGCACAGCTGCGCCGTCTCCGAGAGCGTCAGCGTCACCGCGCCCGTCAGCAGCTTTTCCACCTCGCCGGTGATCTCCTCGTTCTCGTCCGTCACGAGCTGGCGGCCCCATACCGCGGGGTCGTAGGGGAACGCGGGCAGCGCGTCATACAGCGCGTCGCCGAAGCGCAGCGCCGTGTCCACATCCGCAAAATAGCACAGAAGATGAATCTCCTCCGCGCAGTTCACTTCGATGCCCGGCAACAGCAGAATGCCGTACGCGTCCGCCGCCGCTTTCGCGGCGGGCAGGCTGCGCGCGGAGTTGTGGTCGGTCACGGCCACCACGTCCGCGCCCGCGAGCTTTGCAAGGCCGACGGCCGTCACGGGCGTGAGGTCGTCGTCCGCGCACGGCGACAGGCACGTGTGCACGTGCAGATCGCCGCGCAGCGCGTTCACGGTGAGGGCGGCGGAAGCTCCAGCGTCACCGCCGCGAGATACGAAGCCTCGAATTCGGGCAGCTCCGTCACGTACAGTTCCACGCCCTGCATTCCGGCTTTCCGCACGGCCTCGGCGTCCCACTGTGCGCCGTGGCACAGCACGGCGCACGCGCAGTCGGCCAGCGCCGCCACGGCCACCGTGTTCACGTTGCCCATCACGGTGAACCACGCGTCGCCCTCCTTCGCGCGCCCCATCGCCCACGAGAGCAGGTCTCCCGTGAAAATGCCTTCAATTTCCCGCGCGCCGTCCCCGGCGGCGTGTGTGAAGCCGCACGCGGCGGCCAGTTCGCCTGTTGTCATCCATGTTCCTCCCCGGTCATTCGTCCCGGCCCAGCGCGCGCAGCACCGCTTCCATGCGGCGGCGCATCAGCACCGTGCAGTCGTTCACGTCCGCCTGCCCGCGCACGACATCCTCGGCAAGCGCAGCGCACGTCGGCGCCCCGCACGAGCCGCAGTCAAGCCCCGGCAGCATGGCCGTGATCTGTTCCATTTTCGCGTAGCGCTCGAACCGCTCGGCGCGCGTGCCGCCCAGTTCCAGCACGGGATTGTAGTTCAGTTCGTCGTCCCACGCCACCTGTTCGGCGGCGTCGTCCGTCAGATGGTTGCGGCTCACGGGCATCGTGCGGCGCAGATGCTTCATCTTCGCCTTGGCGATGTACGGGTTTTCCACCTGCAACACACCGCCGACGCATCCGCCCGAGCACGCGTTCAGCTCCACGAAGTCGAGATCGTGGTATTTTTCGTCCTCGAGATCGCTCAGCACGCGGATGACGTTCTCGATGCCGTCCGCCGCGAGGTAGCGCTCCGTCGTCATCAGGGCGGCCGCCTCGCCGCCGCTCTCGCCCCAGCCGAGCCCGATGCGCCCGGACAGAGAGAGGTATTCCACCTGTCCCACCTGCTTCATCGCGCTCAGAAGCGGCGGATACACGTCCTTTACGGCCACGGCCGCGTCCACGTCGCTGTGCTTTGAGCCCATCGGCGAGCGGATGGCCGACACCTTCGCCGGACACGGCGTGAGGAAGATGCAGCCGATCTGCTCGCGGGGAAGCCCCGTCTTCTTCACGGCCTCGTCCTTCGCCAGCCGCGCGGCCAGTTCGATCGGCGCGATCAGCGGCAGGATGTGGTCCATCAGCTGCGGAAAGCGCACGCAGATCAGCCGCGTCACGGCCGGGCACGCCGACGAGATGATCGGCCGCGGCATGTCGCTCGTCTGCAAAAAGCGGCGCGTCGCCTCGCTCACGAGTTCCGCCGCGCGCGAGACCTCGAACACGTTGTCGAACCCGAGACGCAAAAGTCCTGCGAGCACGACGTCCGGCTCGTCGAGGTTGTTGAACTGTGCGTACAGGCTCGGCGGCGGCAGCGCGATCTTGTATTTGTACTGTTTCAATACGTCCAGCGGGTCGGACACCGCGCGCTTGGCGTGATGCGGGCAGATGCGGATGCACTCGCCGCAGTCGACGCAGCGCTCGCTGATGATGGCCGCCTTGCCGTCCCGCACGCGGATGGCCTCGGTGGGGCATCGCTTGATGCAGTTGATGCAGCCCTTGCACAGCTCCCGGTTCAGCGTCACCGAGTGGACGGATGTTTCCTGCATGCGGTTTCACTCCCTTTTGTCAGGCCTGAGTTGCCCTTTGGCGCCGTCCCCTGCGGGCGGGTCGTTCACGTCGTCCGGACGGCCATCTTCACCGTCGTGCCCACGCCGACGGCGGACTGAATGTCGAACTCGTCGGAATATTTTTTCATGTTGGGCAGCCCCATCCCTGCGCCGAACCCGAGGCTGCGCACCTCGTCGGGCGCGGTGGACCACCCCTCGCTCATCGCAAGGGAAATGTCCGGGATGCCCGGCCCGTCGTCCGACAGCGTCATGCGCACTTCGTCGTCCGTGATCTCCACGTCGATGTCGCCGCCGTGCGCGTGGATGGCGAGGTTGATCTCGCCCTCGTACAGCGCGATGGACACCTTGCGGATGGCCGTGGGCGGGAGCCCCAGCTTCTTGAGCCGCGATTTCAGGTCGGCGCTGGCCTCGCCCGCGCGCGTGAAGTCGTCGCCCGGCACGGTGTAGTGCAGGCGGATCGCATCGTCTGCCATCAGCCCACACCTCCCCGCAGGCCCTGCTCGTACAGAAGGCCGCACGCCGTGAACATCGTCATGTCCGTCGTCATCACGGCGATGCCGCGCGCGTTGGCAAGGCGCAGGATCATGTCGTCGGGCTGTTTGCCGCGCACGAACACGATGCACACCATGTCCATCATGTCCGCCGTGCGCACCACCTGCGGGTTGTTCAGCCCCGTGAGCAGAACGGCCTGGTCCTTCACGTAGGCCAGCACGTCGCTCATCATGTCGCTGCCGCACGCCGCGTGCACTTCGCGCGTGCAGTCGGCGTCCGGCGTCAGAAGCTCGGCGTTCAGGATCTCAATGATCTGCGAGATGGTCATAATCGTTCCACTCCTCGTTGATTTGGGGGATACCTTTATTATAAAGCACGCGCCGTGCAAAAGCCCATGAGCGAAATGCACAGTTTTGACTGTAATAATTCTACAAAATCGCGGAACATTTTGCATTTATTTTGTCGTTTTTTTAACAACCATTTGCTATAATGATATTCATACGGGCGAAGAATACCCTTTGCCCACTTTTTATTTACGGGAGGATTTTTCATTATGAGGCGCTTTTCCGGTGTGCCCTTCAAGGGCACGAAAGAGCAGGAGGCCCAGCTGGTCTCGTGGCTCGAGGAGCACAAAACGATGCCGGGCGTGGCCATGCCCGCATTGCAGAAGGCTCAGGAGATCTACGGATATCTGCCCATCGAGGTGCAGCGCATCGTCGCGGATGTGCTGGAAAAACCCCTGGCGGAGATCTACGGCATCTCCACGTTCTACTCACAGTTCAGCCTCTGCCCGAAGGGCGAGTACAAAATCAGCGTGTGCCTGGGCACGGCGTGCTACGTCAAGGGATCGGGCAAGATCTACGACGAGCTGCAGAAAAAGCTGGGCATCACCGGCGGCGAGTGCACCGCGGACGGCAAGTTCAGTCTGGACGCGTGCCGCTGCATCGGTGCGTGCGGCCTTGCGCCCGTCATGACGATCAACGATGACGTCTACGGCCGCCTGACCGGCGACGAGCTGGACGACATCCTGGCCAAGTACTGAGATGCAGGAACTTTCGATGAACGTGCTCGACGTGGCGCAGAACTCCGTCGCGGCGGGCGCAACGCTGATCCGGATCACGCTGGAGGCCGATGAGGAGCAGGGCCTTCTGACGCTGACAATCGCCGACAACGGCAAGGGCATGACACCCGAGACGCTCGCGCATGTCACCGACCCGTTCTACACAACGCGCAAAACGCGGAAAGTCGGGCTCGGGCTGCCGTTTCTGAAAATGTCGGCCGAGATGACGGGCGGGACGCTCGCCATCGAATCCGAGGTGGGAAAGGGAACGGTCGTGACCGCGTCGTTCGGGCTTCATCACATCGACCGCGCGCCGCTCGGGGACGTCGCGTCCACCGTGGCCGGGCTCATCCAGTGCAGCCCGGACATCGACTTCGTGTTCACCGTGCGCGCCGGCGGCGAGGAATTCTGTGCCGACACGCGCGAGATGCGCGAGGTGCTGGACGGCGTTTCTTTCGCCGAGCCCGCCGTGGCCCAGTGGTTGAGGGAGTTCATCGGGGAGAACACACAGCCTATCTTACAAAGGAGCAATATCATATGAAAAGTTTACAGGAGCTTGCCGCGATCCGCGACAGGATGAAACAGACGGTCAATACGCGCGAAGCCGCGCACGACACGACGCGCATCGTCGTGGGCATGGCCACCTGCGGCATCGCCGCGGGCGCGCGCCCCGTTCTCAACGCGTTCACCGAGGAGATCGCCCGCCGCGAGCTGTCGGGCGTTCTCGTCACGCAGACGGGCTGCATCGGCCTGTGCCAGTACGAGCCCATCGTCGAGGTCACGATGCCCGGTCAGGACAAGGTCACTTATGTCAAGATGACCCCCGATAAGGTCGCCCGCGTGGTGTCCGAGCACATCATCGGCGGCAAACCCGTCGCCGAGTACACCATCGGCGCGCGCTGAGGAAGGGGGAGCAGACACACATGTACAGAAGCCATGTCATGGTGTGCGGCGGTACCGGCTGCACATCTTCCAACAGCGACAAGATCGCCCAGGCCTTTGAGGACGAGATCCTCGCCACCGGCCTGCAGGACGAAGTCAAGGTCATCCGCACGGGCTGCTTCGGCCTGTGCGCGCTCGGCCCCATCGTCGTCATCTACCCCGAGGGCAGCTTCTACTCCATGGTCAAGGAGGAGAACGTCAAGGAGATCGTCGACGAGCACCTTCTGAAAGGCCGCCCCGTCACGCGGCTGCTCTACGACGAGACCGTCGCCGAGGACAACACGATCAAGAGCCTTGACGACACCGCGTTCTACAAAAAGCAGCTGCGCATCGCGCTGCGCAACTGCGGCGTCATCAACCCCGAGAACATCGAC
Source organism: uncultured Ruthenibacterium sp. (assembly GCA_944386565.1). Classification (GTDB taxonomy): domain Bacteria; phylum Bacillota; class Clostridia; order Oscillospirales; family Ruminococcaceae; genus Ruthenibacterium. The sequence continues at coordinate 38,811 of CALXBO010000003.1, forward strand.
GAGTACATCGCCTTCGACGGCTATGCCGCCCTCGGCAAGGTGCTCACCGAGATGACCCCGGACGAGGTTATCCAGACCATTCTCGACTCCGGCCTGCGCGGCCGCGGCGGCGCTGGCTTCCCGACCGGCCTCAAGTGGAAATTCGCGGCCGGCAACAAGGCAGACCAGAAATACGTGTGCTGCAACGCCGACGAGGGCGACCCCGGCGCGTTCATGGACCGCTCCATCCTCGAGGGCGACCCGCACGTTGTCATCGAGGCCATGGCCATCGCGGCGTACGCCATCGGCGCGTCGCAGGGCTATGTCTACATCCGCGCGGAGTACCCCATCGCGGTGCAGCGTCTCACCATCGCCATCAATCAGGCGCGCGAGTACGGCCTGCTGGGCAAGAACATCTTCGGCACGGACTTCTCGTTCGACCTCGACATCAAGCTCGGCGCGGGCGCGTTCGTCTGCGGCGAGGAGACCGCTCTGATGACCAGCATCGAGGGCAAGCGCGGCGAGCCGCGTCCCCGTCCTCCGTTCCCGGCCGTCAAGGGTCTGTTTGCCAGGCCCACCATCCTGAACAACGTCGAGACGTACGCGAACGTCCCGCAGATCATCCTCAAGGGCGCCGACTGGTTCGCCTCCATGGGCACCGAGAAGAGCAAGGGCACGAAGGTGTTCGCGCTCGGCGGCAAGATCAAGAACACCGGCCTTGTCGAGATCCCGATGGGCACGACGCTGCGCACCATCGTCGAGGAGATCGGCGGCGGCATCCCGAACGGCAAGAAGTTCAAGGCCGCGCAGACCGGCGGCCCCTCGGGCGGCTGCATCCCCGCGAGCCTGATCGACACCCCCATCGACTATGACAACCTCATCGCCATCGGCTCCATGATGGGTTCCGGCGGCCTGATCGTCATGGACGAGGACACCTGCATGGTGGACATCGCGAAGTTCTTCCTCGAGTTCACCGTGGACGAATCCTGCGGCAAGTGCACGCCGTGCCGCGTCGGCACGAAGCGCCTGCTCGAGCTGCTCAATAAAATCACCGACGGCAAGGGCACGATGGAAGACCTCGACAAGATCGAGGAGCTCGCCGAGTTCATCAAGGCGAACAGCCTGTGCGGCCTCGGCCAGACGGCCCCGAACCCCGTCCTTTCGACGATGCGCTATTTCCGCGACGAGTACGTGGAGCACATCGTGAACAAGCGCTGCCCGGCGGGCGTGTGCAAGGCGCTGCTGAACTACAAGATCGACCCCGTCAAGTGCAAGGGCTGCACGCTGTGCGCGCGCACGTGCCCCGCGGGCGCGATCAGCGGCACCGTGCGCCAGCCGCACTCCATCGACACGACGAAGTGCGTCAAGTGCGGCGCGTGCGTTGAGAAGTGCAAATTCGGCGCCATTTCGAAAGGTTAAGGGAGGAACTTTGCCATCATGGATACTGTGAACATCAAAATCAACGGCGTCTCCTATGAGGTCGCCGCCGGCTCCACCATTCTGGAAGCCGCTCACAGCGTTGGCATCGAGATCCCGACGCTGTGCTATCTGAAAGAGATCAACGCCATCGGCGCGTGCCGCATCTGCGTGGTCGAGGTCAAGGGCGCGAAGAGCCTTGTGACCGCGTGCGTCTACCCCGTCAACGACGGCATGGAGATCACCACCAACAGCGCGAAGGTGCTGGCCGCGCGCCGCACGAACCTCGAGCTGCTGCTCTCCACGCACGACCAGAACTGCCTGTCCTGCGTGCGCTCCACCGACTGCGAACTGCAGAAACTCTGCCGTGACTACGGCGTCAACGGCCAGCGCTTCACGGGCGACCGCGAGATGTACGCCATCGACGATTCCGCGCCGCACATGATCCGCGACAACAACAAGTGCATCCTGTGCCGCCGCTGCGTGGCCGCGTGCAAGGCCAACCAGGCCGTCGGCGTCATCGGCCCGACGGAGCGCGGCTTCTCCACGCACATCGCCTGCGCGTTCGAAGCGCCCCTCGGCGAGAGCCCGTGCGTCTCGTGCGGCCAGTGCATCACCGTCTGCCCGACGGGTGCGCTCACCGAGAAGGACGACACCGGCCGCGTCTGGGAAGCGCTGCACGATCCCGACAAGTACGTCGTTGTGCAGACCGCCCCGAGCGTGCGCGCCACGCTGGGCGAGTCGTTCGGCATGCCCATCGGCACGAACGTCGAGGGCAAGATGGTCGCCGCGCTGCGCCGCCTCGGCTTCAACGCCGTGTTCGACACCGACACCGCCGCCGACTTCACCATCATGGAGGAGGCCACGGAGTTCGTCGAGCGCGTCAAATCGGGCGGCGTGCTGCCGATGATCACGTCGTGCAGCCCCGGCTGGGTCAAGTTCTGCGAGACGTATTACCCCGACATGATCCCGAACCTGTCCACGTGCAAATCGCCGCAGGGCATGTTCGGTGCGCTCACCAAAACGTACTACGCCGAGAAGATGGGCCTTGACCCGCACAACATCGTCTCGGTGTCCGTGATGCCGTGCACCGCGAAGAAATTCGAGGTCGGCCGCGACAACATGAGCGCCGCGGGCGAGGGCATGCCCGACATGGACATCTCCATCACCACGCGCGAGCTGGCCCGCATGATCGAGCGCGCGGGCATCCGCTTCACCGACCTGCCCGACGAGGACTTCGACCCCGCGCTGGGTGAGTCCACCGGTGCGTCCGTCATCTTCGGCGCGACAGGCGGCGTCATGGAGGCTGCGCTGCGCACGGCCGTCGAGCTCGTCACGGGCGAGAGCGCGCCGAGCGTCGACTATCACGACGTGCGCGGCACGGCGGGCATCAAGGAGGCCACCTATGAGGTCGGCGGCCTGAAGCTGAACGTCTGCGTCGCGTCGGGCCTGTCGAACTGCGACGCGGTGCTCAAAGCCGTCAAGAGCGGCGAGAAGCACTACGACTTCATCGAGTTCATGGCCTGCCCGGGCGGCTGCGTCAACGGCGGCGGCCAGCCCACGCAGCCCGCGAGCGTGCGCAACTTCGTGGACCTGAAGAGCCTGCGCGCCAAGGCCCTCTACTCCGAGGACGAGGCGAAGGTCATCCGCAAGAGCCACGAGAACCCGCTGATGAAGAAGATCTACGCCGAGTATCTCGGCGAGCCGGGCGGCGAGAAGGCGCACCACATCCTGCACACGTCGTACGTCAAACGCGAGAAGCTGTTCTGAGTTTCCCGCGCATCCATTCCGGTACGCAACGGGGCGTGCCGGCGGGGAAAAGACCCGCCGGCGCGCCTTTTCTGCGCAAAAAACGAGTTGATTTTTGCCACGCGTTCGCCTATACTGAAAGTGGGAAAAATCGTTTCTCAGGGAGGCAAAAGACCATGAAGAATTTCGTCATCACGATCGCCCGCGAAAACGGCAGCGGCGGCCGCGCCATCGGCGAGGCACTGGCAGAAAAGCTGGGCGTTCCGTTCTACAACCGCGACATCCTGCGCATGGCGTCGGACGACAGCGGCATCAACGAGAGCCTGTTTGCGAACGCCGAGAAGAGCTTCCGCAACACGCTTCTGTTCCGCGTGGCCAAGGACGCGTACAACGGCGAGGTCATCCCGCCCGACAGCGACAATTTTGTCTCCAACGAAAACCTGTTCCGCTATCAGGCCAAGGTGATGCTGGGCCTTGCCGAGAGCGAGAGCTGCGTGATGATCGGCCGCTGCGCCGACTTCATCCTGCGCGACCGCCCCAACGTCCTGCGCGTGTTCATCCATGCGCCCGAGGAAGTGCGCGTGCGCACGCTGATGGAGCGCCACAACCTCACCGAGGCCGAGGCGCGCCGCCACATGCGCCAGAAGGACAAACGCCGCGCCGACTACTACCGCGCTTTCACCGGCAGCGACTGGCGCGACGCCGGGCACTACGACATCTGTTTCGACTCCGACCACATGGGTCAGGAGAAGATCATCCGCTTCATCATGGGCTACATGAACGTGTGCTTCGAGGACTAAAGCCTACATATAAAAACCGGCGCGGCAGAAATGCCGCGCCGGTTTTTTCGTTTGCTTTTACTCCCGCAGGAACGCTTTTTTCACGGGTTTCCAGATGAACAGCGCGATGGCAAAGTCCACGCAGCTGTGCACCAGCGTGCCGATGCCCACAAGCCCCACGACTGTCGTGAGGAACGAGCCCTCCACCGAGCCGCCGAACCAGAACCACGTCACCACGAGCGCCTCACACACGCCGTGGATGATGCCCGTCACCAGCGCGAACGCCGCCGCGCCCGCAGGCTTTTCGAGCAGTTTCGTGCTGCCGTGCAGCCAGTACGCGCCCACCGCGACGAAGACGATCTGCACCGCCGCGCGCAGCACGACGATGGGCGGGAAGCCCGCCAGCACGAAGCCGAGCGTCGTGCCGACTTCCACCGTCAGGCCGACGGCGGGGGAGATGAACATGGCGAGGAACACCGCCACGTGGCTTGCGAGCGTGAAGCTCATCGGGCCGATCTGCACCTTGACCGGCGAGATGACGGGAACAAGAATGCCGACGGCGCACAAGAGCGCCGCGACGCACAGTTTGCGGATCTTTTCGTGGGACATGATACTTCCTCCTCTTACCCGGACACTGTCAACATAGGCGTCTTGACACATAGCATGATACACAATCCGCATCGGCTTGTCAATGGCAATTTGCACAAACAAAAACAGGGGATGAGCGGTCGGCGTGCGCTCTGTTTCCAAACCGGCTTTTACCGGCTTGACAGGCCGCGGGGCAGGGGCTGCAATTACTTAGGAACCGAAACAAAACGGAGGGGAAACGCATAGACCGCACGTTCGGCAACGCGCTCATCCTCGTCGTCGTGTTCGAACTGGCGCTCACCGCGGTTCTCTTCGCTTTCACCGACCCGCTCCTCACCCTCTTCGGCGCGACGCAGACAGCGTGGGTGTATGCCCGCACATACTACCGCATCGTCGCGCTCGGGTGCCTGTTTCAGGGGCTCACACAGCTCTTCTGCGACTTCGTGCGCGTGTCCGGCCATCCGGTGCTCGGCATGTTCGTCACGGGCGTCGGCGCGGTGACGAACATCATTCCGGACGCGGTGTTCGTGGCGGGGCTCGGCCTCGGTGTCGCGGGCGCGGCATGGGCCACGGTCATCGGGCAGGCGCTGTCCGCCGCGTTCGGCGCATCGGAGGAGATGCTCGCCATCGGCGTTCCGGCGCTGCGCACGAACTTCTGCATCACGCCCATCCTCGGCTTCGTGATGCTCGTCACCACGTTCTTCCAGTCCATCGCAAAGCCCGTGCCGTCCATCGTCATCACGTTTCTGCGCCAGATTTTGCTGCTCATCCCGTTCATCTGGTACTTCCCTCTCATCTGGGATATCAACGGCATCTTCATGGCGCAGCCCGTCAGCGACGCCGTCGCGCTCGTCATCTGTGCCGTGCTCGTCGCGCGCAAGCAGCGCGTCCTCCGCGCCAAGCGCCCCGCGTGAACCAAAGCGCCCTCTTCCGCCCGGGAGAGGGCGCTTTTTGACGCTTCCGGGCACGCGTCTGCCGCCCGCGCACATTGACAATGCGGGATTTGCGCATATAATGAAAGAGTATTACTTTGCTTATTTTTCAGGAGGCCTTATTTCATGGCACAATCCGTTTCCTTCGTGCCGGTTCTCATCGGCGCGGATATGAACTGCTATTCCGTGGCGCGCGCGTTCCACGAGGCGTACGGCGTGGTGAGCCACGCGTTCGGCCGCTGGCGCATGGGCGACACGATGGACAGCCGCATCGTCAAGTGCACCTATATCCCCGACATCGACACGCCCGACACGCTCGTCAGGACCGTCACGGACTTCGCAAACGCCCACGCGGACAAGACCTGCATCGTCATGGGCTGCACCGACGACTACGCCGGCCTGTTGATGGAAGTCAAGGGCCGCCTGCCCCAAAACTGCATCGCGCCGTACATCGACGCCAATCTGCGGGACAAGCTCGTCTCCAAGGCCGATTTCTATAAAATGTGCGACAAGTACGGCATCCCGTACCCGAAGACGTTCTGCGCCACGAAGGCGCTGCCCGCTTCGGAACTCGGCGAGGACAAGATCGGTTTTTCGTATCCCATCATCGTCAAGCCGTCGTCGAGCATCCTCTACTGGAAATATCCGTTCGACGGCATGAAAAAGGTCTACGTGGCCAACACTCCCGACGAAGCCGCGTCCGTCCTCGGCGAAATTTACGGCTCGGGCTATCCCGACATCGTGATTTTGCAGGATATGATCCCCGGCGCGGACTGCGAGATGCGCGTGCTGACGGCCTACTGCGACAAAAACGGCAAGGTGAAGATGATGTGCCTCGGCCACGTCGGCCTTGAGGAGCACACGCCGAAGGCGCGCGGCAACCACGCCGCCATCATCACCGAGTACAACGAGGAGATCATGACGAAACTGCGCGACTTCCTCGAGGACATCGGCTACACCGGCTTTGCGAACTTCGACATCAAGCACGACACGCGCGACAACACCTACCGCGTGTTCGAGATCAATCTCCGTCAGGGTCGCTCGAACTACTACGTCACCGGCGCGGGGCTCAACATCGCGAAATACGTCGTGGAGGACCGCGTGCTCGGCCGCGACCTCGGCGAGTGTCACATGCACAAGGAGGCCTCGTTCTGGCACTCCGTGCCGCGCCGCGTCGTGTGGAACTACGTCAAGGACCCCGCGTTCGTCGAAAAGGCGAAGCAGCTCGTGCGCGAGGGCAAGGAGACGACGAGCTTCGGTTACAAGCCCGACCTCGTCACGAACCCGAAGCGTCTGGCGTATCTCATCGTGCACATGCACAGATATTACAAAAAGTATAAAACGTACTGCAAATAACAATTTGGGAAAGGGGGCGCTCTTCCTTGCAGGAAAAGACCCCGAAGGTCCTGGGCATCCTGGGCGGCCTCGGGCCGATGGCGACGGTGTACTTCTACGAGCTTCTCACGATGCACACCAAAGCCGCGCGCGACCAGGACCACATCGACGTCATCATCAACTCGCGCGCCACAACGCCCGACCGCACGGCCTACATCCTCGGCGAGAGCAGCGAAAACCCGTTCGACATCATGGCCGAGGACGCGAGACGGCTTGTGACGTTCGGCGCGGACGTGCTGGCCATTCCGTGCAACACGGCGCACTATTTCTACGATCGCCTCAACGAGACGATCCCCGTGCCCATCCTGAATATGATCGAGGAGACGGTGCTGCGCGCGAAATCGCTCGGCTGCCGCAAGGTGGGCATCCTCGCCACCGAGGGCACGGTGAAGACGCGCACGTACCAGCGCGTGTGCGAAGCACACGGCATCGCGTGCGAAGTGCCGGACGACGAGCACCAGCGCATGGTGATGCAGGTCATCTACGACGACATCAAGACGGGCCGTCCCGCGGACATGGAGAAATTCTGTGCCGCGGCGCAGAGCCTGACCGACGCGGGCTGCACGCGGCTGATCCTCGGCTGCACGGAGCTGTCGCTCGTCAAGCGCGAGCAGAAGCTCGGCCCGCTGTACATCGACTCGATGGAGGTGCTGGCCGAACACGCCATCCGCACGTTCGGCAAAACGCCCATCGGATTTGAAACGGAGTGAAGACAGTATGTGTGGATTTGTCGGATTCACCGGCATGACAAACGACCGCGAACGCGACCTCTCGCGCATGATGGACCGCATCGTGCACCGCGGCCCGGACATGGGCGGTATGTATTTTGACCGCGACGTGGCGCTCGGCTTCCGGCGCCTGTCCATCCTCGATCTGTCCGAGGCGGGCGCGCAGCCGATGAAGAGCGAGGACGGCAACGTCGTCGTCGTGTTCAACGGCGAGATCTACAACTTCCAGTCCCTGCGCGCGGAACTCGAGGCGCAGGGCCACACCTTCCACTGCGGCGCGGACACCGAGGTGCTCGTGCACGGCTATGAGGAGTGGGGCGACGACCTCGTGTACCGCCTGCGCGGCATGTACGCGTTCGTCATCTGGGACAAACAGCGCCGCCGCCTGATGGGCGCGCGCGACATCTTCGGCATCAAGCCGTTCTACTACTATCCCATCGCGGACGGCGGGATGATCTTCGGCAGCGAGATCAAGAGCTTCCTCGACCACCCGAAGTTCGTGAAGGAAGTCAACCCGGACGCGCTGCTGCCGTATCTGACGCTGCAGTACTCCGCCACCGAGGAGACGTTCTTCAAGGGCGTGTACAAGCTGCCCGCGGCGCATTATTTCACGCTCGAGGACGGCAAGATGACCGTCAAGCGCTACTGGGACTGCACGTTCAAGGAGCAGCGCACCGATTTTGAGACGTGCGCCGAAAAGCTCGACGGCGTCGTGCACGAGTCCGTCGCGGCGCACCGCATCGCGGACGTGGAGGTCGGCGCGTTCCTCTCGGGCGGCGTCGATTCCAGCTACATTGCCGCGTGTCTGATGCCGGACGACACGTTCTCCGTCGGCTTCGAGCAGCACAAGTTCAACGAGACGAACTACGCCGCCGAGCTCAGCGAAAAACTCGGCATCACGAACATCCGCAAGCTCATCACGGCCGACGAGTGCTTCGGCGCGTTCTCCGACATCCAGTACCACATGGACGAGCCGCAGTCGAACCCGTCGAGCGTGCCGCTGTGGTTTCTGGCAAAGCTCGCGCGCGAACACGTGACGGTCGTTCTCTCGGGCGAGGGCGCGGACGAGCTGTTCGCGGGCTATGAGTGGTACGGCGACACGCCCGCGATGGAGAAGTTCAAAAAGACGCCGCTCGGCGTGCGCCGCGCGGCCGCGTCCGTCGCGAAGCACCTGCCGTACTTCAAGGGCAAGAACTTCCTGCTCAAGTGTTCCGAGCGCCCGGAGGACTACTTCCTCGGCCAGGCGCTCGTGTTCCCGGAAGCGGAGGCCGCCGCTGTCGTGAAACCCAGGTACAGCCACGGCCCGCACCCGCACGAGATGGCCGCGAAGTACTACGCCCGCGTCAAGGACGCCGACGAGGTCACGAAAAAGCAGTACCTCGACATGAACATGTGGCTGCCCGGCGACATCCTTCTGAAAGCCGACAAGATGTGCATGGCGCACAGCCTCGAGCTGCGCGTGCCGTTCCTCGACAAGGAGGTCATGGCGTTCGCGGGCACCGTCCCGACGGACTACCGCATCCAGGGCACGCACACGAAAGTCGTGTTCCGCCACGCGGCGAACAAGTCGCTGCCGGACGAGTGGGCCAACCGCCCGAAGAAGGGCTTCCCGGTGCCCATCCGCTTCTGGCTGCGCGAGCAGAAATACTACGATATCGTCAAGGGATACTTCACCGCCCCGTATGCGTCGGAATTCTTCGACACGGACGCGCTGATGAAGCTGCTTGACGACCACTTCCACGAGAAAGCCAACAACCAGCGCAAGATCTGGACGGTGTTCACGTTCCTCGTCTGGTACGAGCGCTTCTTTGTGAAGGAGAACGCGTGAAGAAACAACGCAAAAAGTATCCGCTCTCGGCGCACCTCATCGCCATCGCGCTCGGCATTGTTGCCGGCGCGGCCATCGGGCTTGCCATCGGGCCGCTGATCGACGCGCTCGGCACGAGCCCGGGGCAGTCGCTTCTGATCCTCGGCGCGGCGCTCGTCGCGCTCGTCGTCGTGTGGAACCTCACGGTCGTCGTCCACGAGGCGGGGCACCTTGTGTTCGGCCTTGCGACGGGCTGGCGCTTCGTGTCGTTCCGCATCGGCCGCCGCATCTTCGTGCGCAAGGACGGCAAAATGACGCTGCGGCGCTACACCATCCCCGGAACGGGCGGCCAGTGCCTGATGGAGCCGCCGTCGGATGAGCCGCCATATTTTCTCTACAACTTCGGAGGCCCCTTCGTGAACCTTCTGCAGGGGCTGTTGCTCCTTGTGCCCGCGTCCGGGTTTGTGCGCGTTCTGTGCGTGGAGGCCGGGGCGCTCGGGCTTCTGGTGGGCGTGATGAACCTCATCCCGTTTCGACGTCTGCCGACGGACGGCGGCAACCTGCGCCGCCTGAAACAGAATCCGGCCGCGCGCCGCGCGCTCGTCACGATGATGCGCGTCAACGCCATCCTGACGCGCGGCGGCTCGATGCGCGACGTCCCCGCCGAGTGGCTGCCGGACGGCGCGCCCGCGGACGGGGAGGACCCGCTCGTGCTGTCGGACTACATCGCGGCCGCCGACCGCACGCTCGCGCTCGGCGACCGGGAGGGTGCGCTCGCGCGCTATACCTATCTTCTCGAGCACTGCCCGCAGATGTACAATGTACATAAGAACGAAGTCGCCTGCTACGCGCTGATGCTCGAATACCTGCTGCACGGGAATACGGAAAAAGCGAAAGAGCTCGACACGAAGGAGCTGCGCAGCTACGAGAAATCGACGGCGCTGTATCCGTCGCGCGCCGCGCTCGCCTATGCCCGCGCCCGCGCGAACGGGGAGACGGGCGAAAAGGAGCTCGCCGCGTTCGGCAAAGCGGCTGCGGGCACGCCGTATCCCGGCGACGCGGCCGACCTCAGGCGGATGCTCGCGGAAGTGTTCGCGCCCGCCGCTTCCTGATGTTTCGTCATGTTTATCATCGGCGCGTTCCATTCGCGCGCCGTTAAGAGAGGAATCTTGCATATGGAAAACAAAAAGTATTACATCACCACTCCCATCTACTATCCCAGCGACAAGCTGCACATCGGCCACAGCTACACGACCGTGGCGTGTGACGCGCTGGCGCGCTACAAGCGCATGCAGGGCTACGACGTCATGTTCCTGACGGGAACGGACGAGCACGGCCAGAAGATTCAGGACAAGGCCGCCGCGAAAGGCGTTACGCCGCAGCAGTACGTCAACGAGATCGTCGCGTCCATCAAGGAGCTGTGGAAGCTGATGAACATCTCGAACGACCGCTTCATCCGCACCACCGATCCCTACCACGTTGAGACCGTGCAGAAGATCTTCCGCAAGCTGTACGAGAACGGTGACATCTACAAGGGATGCTACAAGGGCCACTACTGCAAGCCGTGCGAGAGTTTCTGGACGGACAGCCAGCTCAAGGACGGCAAGTGCCCGGACTGCGGCGGCGATGTGTACGAGGCCGAGGAAGAGGCCTACTTCTTCAAGACGAGCAAATACGCCGACCGTCTTTTGAAACTCTACGAGGACGTGCCCGACTTTATCCAGCCGGAGTCCCGCAAGAACGAGATGATCGCGTTCATCAATCAGGGCCTGCAGGACACGTGCGTCTCCCGCACGAGCGTCAAGTGGGGCATTCCCGTTGACTTCGACCCCGCGCACACCGTCTACGTCTGGGTGGACGCGCTGTCGAACTACATCTCGGCGCTCGGCTACGGCAACGAGCAGTATCACGACTACGACAAGTACTGGCCCGCCGACATCCACATGGTGGGCAAGGAGATCCTTCGTTTCCACACGATCATCTGGCCCGCGATGCTGATGGCGCTCGATCTGCCCCTGCCGCGCCGCGTGTTCGGCCACGGCTGGCTGCTGCTCGACGGCGGCAAGATGTCGAAGTCGAAGGGTAACGTCGTCGACCCGGTCGTGCTGTGCGAGCGCTACGGCGTGGACGCCATCCGCTACTTCCTGCTGCGTGAGATTCCGTTCGGCAACGACGGTGTGTTCTCGAACGAGGCGCTGATCGCGCGCATCAACTCCGATCTCGCGAACGATCTGGGCAACCTGCTGTCCCGCACGGTCGCGATGGTGGAGAAGTACTTCGGCGGCACGCTGCCCGAAGAGCGCGAGGCGGGCGAGTTCGACGACGACCTCGCGGCCGTCATCTCCGCGATGCCGGAGAAGGTCACGAAGTGCATGGACGATCTGCTCATCCCGCAGGCGCTGGCCGAGATCTTCAAGGGCATCCAGCGCGCGAACAAGTACATCGACGAGACCGCCCCGTGGGTGCTGGCGAAGGACGAGGCGAAGCGCCCGCGTCTGGCGATGGTGCTGTACAACCTGTGCGAGTCGCTGCGCTATGTCGCGACGCTGCTCGCGCCGTTCCTGCCGTCCACGACGCCGAAGATGGCCGAGCAGCTCGGTCTCGACGCCGCGGGCCTGACGTACGACGCGCTCGGCGGATTCGGCGCGCACGGCACGTACACGGTGCACAAGGGCGACGCGCTCTTCCCGCGCATCGACGCGGAGAAGGAGCTCGCGGAGCTGCACGCCGCCGAAGAGGCGAAGAAGGCCGCGGCGGAAGCCAAGGCCGCGAAGGCGCAGCAGCCCGCCGCGCCCGAAGCTGCGGCCGAGCCCATCGAGCATCAGCCGGAGATCTCCTTCGATGATTTCTGCCGCGTGGAGATGCGCGTGGCGCGCGTTCTGTCGTGCGAGAATATGAAGGAGAGCAAGAAGCTCTTGAAAATCACCGTGTTCGACGGTGAGCGCGAGCGTCTCATCCTCTCCGGCATTGCCAAGTGGTACAAGCCCGAGGACCTCATCGGCAAGAACGTCGGCATCGTTGCGAACCTCGCGCCGCGTCCCATGATGAAGGGCAAGTACGTCAGCGAGGGCATGATCATGGCCGCCGACACCGACGACGGCGGCGCGTCCGTCATGTTCTTCCCGTCCGACGTCCGTCCCGGCAGCGGCATTCATTAAACATGCGCAGGCTATCCTCTGTCGCCGTCCCCAGCGGGCGGGGAGAGACGCGTGCCCCGAAGCCTATCTGCTGATTTTGACAGGCCGTCTTCCTCTCTGTCACCGTCCCCAGCGGGCGGGGGCAAAATGCCTCCCCTATAAGGGGAGGTGCCCCGAAGGGGCGGAGGGGTGGACTTGCCCCGAAAAGAATGCACACAACACAAAAACCCCCGTGCTCCTTGCGGAGCGCGGGGGTTTTCTGTTGAAATCTTACCGCAGCACCAGTTCGCCGTTCTCGGCGTCCACGGTGAGGGTCGTGCCGGGCATCGGGTCGCGCGCGATGATCTCGCGGGCCACCAGTGTCTCAACACGCGACTGGATGAAGCGCTTCAGCGGGCGCGCGCCGTAGATGGGGTCGTAGCCGCCGTCCACGATGGCCTGCTTCGCCGCGTCCGTCACCTCGAGCGTCAGCTGGCGGTCGGCCAGACGCGCCTTGAGGTGCGTCAGCAGCAGATCCACCACGCCGCCGATCTCTTCTTTCGTCAGCGGTTTGTAGTACACGATCTCGTCCAGACGGTTCAAAAACTCCGGACGGAACGACTGCTTCAGAAGCGCGTCCACCTGAGCGCGGGCGCTCTCACTGATCTCGCCGTCATGGATACCGTCGAGGATATACTGCGAGCCGAGGTTCGAGGTCAGAATGATGATGGTGTTCTTGAAGTCGACCGTGCGGCCTTGACTATCTGTAATACGGCCATCATCCAATACTTGCAGTAATACGTTGAACACGTCCGGATGGGCTTTTTCCACCTCGTCGAACAGCACAACGCTGTACGGTTTGCGGCGCACGGCCTCGGTCAGCTGGCCGCCCTCGTCGTAGCCGACGTATCCCGGAGGCGCTCCGATGAGGCGCGACACGGAGTATTTCTCCATGTACTCGCTCATATCGATGCGCACCATGTTCTTCTCGTCGTCGAACAGGCATTCGGCCAGCGCCTTGGCGAGCTCGGTCTTGCCGACGCCCGTCGGGCCGAGGAACAGGAAGCTGCCGATGGGGCGGTTTTCGTCCGCGATGCCCGCGCGCGAGCGCAGGATGGCCTCGCTGACTTTCTGCACGGCCTCATCCTGACCGATGACGCGCTTGTGCAGCACGTCGGGCAGGTGCAGGAGCTTCTCGCGCTCGCTCTCCATCAGCTTCGCCACGGGGATGCCCGTCCAGCGGCCGATGATCTTCGCGATCTCCTCCTCGGTCACGCGGTCGCGCACGAGGCCCGGCTCGGCGCCGGCTTTCTCGGCCTTGGCCTCCTCGGCCTCCAGCTCCTTCTGCAGAGCGGGCAGGCGGCCGTATTTCAGCTCGGCCGCGCGGTTCAGGTCGTACTCGCGCTCGGCGCGCGCGATGTCCGCGTTCACCTGCTCGATGTCCTCGCGCAGTTTCTGCACCTTGCCGATGTCGGCCTTTTCGTTCTCCCAGCGGGCGCTCATCTCGTTGAACTGCTCGCGCATCGCGGCCAGCTCTTTCTGCAGCGCGGCCAGACGCTCCTTTGAGAGGTTGTCGGTCTCCTTTTTCAGGGCGGCCTCCTCAATCTCATGCTGCATGATCTTGCGGCGCAGGTCGTCCAGCTCCGCCGGGGCGGAGTCCATCTCGGTGCGGATCATGGCGCACGCCTCGTCCACGAGGTCGATGGCCTTGTCCGGCAGGAAACGGTCGGAGATGTAGCGGTTCGAGAGCACGGCCGCCGCGATGAGCGCGCCGTCGTGGATCTTCACGCCGTGGAACACCTCATACCGCTCTTTCAGTCCGCGCAGGATGGAGATGGTGTCTTCCACCGTCGGCTCATCCACCATCACGGGCTGGAACCGGCGCTCGAGTGCGGGGTCTTTTTCAATGTACTGGCGGTACTCGTTCAGCGTCGTCGCACCGATGCAGTGCAGCTCGCCGCGCGCCAGCAGCGGTTTCAGCAGGTTGCCCGCGTCCATCGCGCCGTCGGTCTTGCCCGCGCCCACGATGGTGTGCAGCTCGTCGATGAAGAGGATGATCTCACCCTCGCTCTTCTTCACTTCCTGCAAAACGCTCTTCAGGCGCTCCTCGAACTCGCCGCGGTACTTGGCGCCCGCCACGAGCGCGCCCATGTCAAGGCTGAACACCTTGCGGTTTTTCAGGTTCTCCGGCACGTCGCCGCGCACGATGCGCTGCGCCAGCCCCTCGGCGATGGCCGTCTTGCCGACGCCCGGCTCACCGATGAGCACCGGGTTGTTCTTCGTCTTGCGGGACAGAATGCGGATCACGTTGCGGATCTCCGCATCGCGGCCGATGACCGGGTCGAGCTTGCCGGCCTTCGCCAGCGACACCAGCTCCTGGCCGTACTTGTTCAGCACGTCGTACGTGGATTCCGGGTTGTCGCTCGTCACGCGCTGGTTTCCGCGCACCTCGGCCAGCGCCTGCAAAAAGCGCTGCTTGTCGACCGAGAACGTGCGCAGCACCTCGCGCACCGCGTCGTCGGGCGCGTCCATCATGCCGAGCACGAGGTGCTCGACGGAGACGTACTCGTCCTTCATGTTGGCGGCTTCTTTTTCAGCGGCCGTCAGCGCGCGGTCGAGTTCCGGCGTGATGTAAACTTTGTCCGCCTCGCGGCCGGAACCGGTCACGCGCGGCATCTCACTCAATTTTTTTGCCAGAGCCGCGGCCATATTGCCCGGTTCCGAGCCCATTTTGCGCACGAGCTGGCCGATCAGGCCGTCCTCCTGCTGCAGCAGCGCGCACAGCAGATGTGCGGGCGCTACCGCCTGATGCTGGTATTCCACGGCAAGCGACTGCGCCGCCTGCACGGCCTCCAGCGATTTCTGTGTCATTTTCTGTGCATTCATCATGGCAAGTCACTCCTCTTGTTGTCAGGTATCAGATCACGCTCAGAGCTGCGCCGTCACGGCGTCGAGGTTCTTCGCGTATACATTCTCCACGGCGCGCACAGCGGCTTCGGGAGAAGAAAGATTGTCGAAATAGGTTTTGAGGCAGGCGTCGAACAGCCGGACGTAGTTCGCGATGGCCTCGCCCGCCTGTTCGGGCGTCGTGTCGCACGGCGTGCGCAGGCGGCGGGAAAAACGGCCGTCCGCGATGTCGTACGAGCGCTGCGGGCCGGGCAGATACGCCGCCTCGAGCTTGGCCCAAAAGCGGAAGAACTGCGCCAGATACAAGATCAGCGCCGGGCTCTGCGTGCGCAGCTGCGCGCGGAGTTCGCCCATCTCCTCGCCTGCCGAGCGGTACAGCTCCACACTGTACCGCACGCTCGGATTGTATTTATATTGAAGCGCGCTGCGCAGCGTCAGCATCGCGTCTGTGGAGGAGGCGAGCATCGGCTGGAGCACGCTCTGTGTCCCCAGAACTTCGTTCACCGCGTCGAAAATCGAGCGGATGTACTGTTCCGGCGTCGTCATCTGTGTGTATTCCGCCAGAATGCGGTTGATCATATTGGAACGGCTCGTGCCCTCGCGGGCGGCGATGCGGTCGATCGCGGCCACCACGTCGTCCATCAGCACGAGGCTGTAAACGCTCTTTTGCATGGGTCATCCATCCTTTCGATCAAAATTGTATCACAGCTAGAATAATTTGTCAAGCGAATTATATAATATTTTTTACGAGTTTTTGCGGGCAGGAGATCGCCCGTGCCTACAGTATGCCGCAGACAGGCACAAAAAAACCGCCGCAGAACGCGGCGGTAAACAAATCCGGAATATCTCAGGCGTCGGTGCGATCGGCCGGAGTCTCCGGGGCGGCGGCAGCGGCCTCGGCTTCACGCTGGGCGTCGCGCTCGCGCTGGCGCTCAGCAATGCTGAACGCACCGTCCAGCACAGGCCAGACCCACTGACCGTAGCCCAGCAGGACGATGTTGTGGAAGCCGATCAGGAAGAACAGCGGCCAGAAGGGGATGGGCAGGAACAGAACGGCCGCGGCGTAGGGCACGAGGATGAACAGCGTTCCCGGCAGCGTGCGCTTGAGGTAGCCGAACAGAAGGAAGAGGCTGTTTTTGATCATCGTGGGAATGTCCATCGTGAGGTAGATCATCTGCGCAAAGCACAGCATCCCGCAGCCGGTGCACAGCAGCATGCCGAGAATGGCCATGCCCAGCACGACGGCGTTGAACTGCGTGCCGGAGAACAGCATGAACACGAGGCTCGAGCACTCAATGCCCAGCAGCGCGAACATCAGCACGCCGATGACGCGCGCCTGCTTGGCGTTGTCCTTCCAGGCCTTTTTGTAGTCGTGCCACGCGAAGCCCGGGATGTCGCGCACGGCCTTGAACGTCACCGCCGTCTGCGCGGCGACCGCCATGCCGGCCAGCATGGACGAAAGCACGTACAGCACCGCGCCGATCAGCATCGGGATCAGGTATCCGAGAAACGCGTAGATCACCGTCACGGAAAAGACCAGCGGAACAAAGCACAGCATCGTGACGAAGCCGGTGCGCCACAGCGGCGCATAATCGCGCGTGAGCATTTCAAAAAAGCGGGGGATTCCCTTTTTGGGCGGCGCGTCTTTCGGAACGCCGGGCCCCGGACGATTGTAATTACCACCAAACAAACCCATGAGAAGCGAGCCTCCGTTATGATAAACTTATCACATATTATAATGCAGCCGGAGGGAAAACACAAGCGCCCGGGGGTGAAAAAGAAGATGTTTCCGCCCCGCATTTTGTGCTATACTGGGAGAGTCGGAAGGGGGAGAGACGATGCAGGTGTGCGGACGTTTCGCGCCGAGCCCGTCGGGGCGCATGCATCTCGGAAACGCGGCCAGCGCGCTGGCCGCGTGGCTGTCGGCGCGCTCGCAGGGCGGAAAGATGGTATTCCGCATTGAGGACATCGACACCGCCCGCTGCCGCCCGGAATACGCCCGGCAGCTCGCGGACGACCTGCGCTGGATGGGCCTTGACTGGGACGAGGGCGGCGACGTGCCCGGATACCGCCAGAGCGGGCGCGCGGCGGTGTATGAGGACGCGCTCGCGCGCATCGCGCGGCAGGCGAAGGTCTACCCGTGCTGGTGTACGCGCGCCGAGCTGCACGCGGCCAGCGCGCCGCATGCGTCGGACGGCACGCCGTTGTACTCCGGGCGATGCCGCAGCCTGAGTGACGAGGAGCGCGCCGCGCGCGCGGACAGACCCGCGGCGCTGCGCGTGGAAGTGCCGGACGAAATGATCACATGGACGGACGGCCACTACGGCCCGCAAAAGGAAAACCTCGCACGCGAGTGCGGGGACTTCGTGCTCCGCCGCTCGGACGGGCTGTGGGCGTATCAGCTCGCCGTCACGGCCGACGACGCGGCGATGGGCGTCACGGAGGTCGTGCGCGGGCGCGACCTGCTGGGCTCGACGGCGCGGCAGATCTGGCTGCACCGCCTGCTCGGACACGAGCCGCCGCGCTACTGCCATCTGCCGCTGCTCACCGCGCCGGACGGCCGCAGGCTCTCCAAGCGCGAGCGGGACCTCGACCTCGGCGCGCTGCGCGCGCGGTACAGCGCGCCGGAACTCGTCGGGCGCATCGCCGCGATGCTCGGCATCGGCGACGGCTCGCCCGCTGAGCCGCGGGACCTCATCCCCCTGTTTTCGTGGGACAAAATACCCCGGCAGGACATCGTCGTCCCGCCGGGGCTCATGTAGTTTCTCATTGCGGAGGCTCAAAGCCGTAGGAGCGGTAAAACTCCGCGATGTCCTCCGGGCTGCGCACCGCGACGGCGCAGCGCAGTTCGCGGGTGACGCGGTCGCGGAAGCCGATCACCGCCTCGCCGGTGCAGATGCTCCGGTCGACGGAGATGTCCCCGCGCCCCATGCCCTGCGGCGGCGTGAGGCGCGGCTGCTTTTTCCGGAACATACGGCCACCTCCCGCGTCAGCGGATGAAGTTCGTGCGCTTTTTCGGCGTCTCGGCCGCGGGCGGTTCCACGCCGGCCGCGCGCCCGGCCTCGATGCACTTCAGAAGCCATGCCATGTTGCGCCCGAGCACGCGCATGATCTGCAGGCCCTCTTCGTCCTGCTTCACCTCTTCGGGCGTGTTGCCGTGCACCATCGGCCAGTAGCACGAAGCGACGAGCGGCATCTCGAAGTATTCGAAATACTTGTGCAGTACGTCGAGCGTGGCGGTCGTGCCCGCGCGGCGCGCGGATGCGACGGCTGCCGCAGGTTTGTGCGCGAGCGACGTGCCCGCCTTCGCGGCGAACTTGTCGAGGAACGTGACGATCTCGCCCGACGGCGACGCCCAGTACACCGGGGAGCCCACCACGAGTCCGTCGGCGGTTTTCGTCGCCTCGGCGGCCGCGGCCACGGCTTCGTCCGACGGGTCGCCCGCAAAGAGGATCTCCGTCTCCACGCCCTCTTGCTCCAGAACCTGAGCCACTTCGCACAGCGCGGTGTATGTGCAGCCCTCTTTGCGCCGGCTTCCGTTCAAAAGGAGAACTTTCATTTTAAGAACACATCCTTTCCGATTACCAGATCGCGTGCCGGTCCACCGGCGTCGACAGAATGATCTGTGTGCTCGTGTGCCCGAGCGACTGGAAGCGGTTGATGATCTCATCGAGCGCCACCATGTCCGAGCAGCTCACCTTCACGAGATAGCTGTACGCGCCCGTCACGTGGTAGCACTGGGCCACGTTCGCCAGTGTCTGCACGAGCGTCAGAAACGCCGACCGGTCGGACTGCGGCACGGTGATGCTGATGAGCGCGTCCACGTGCGCTTTTGTCAGAGCCTTGCCGGGAACGACCGTGTACCCCGCGATCACGCCGCCCTTTTCCATGCGCCGGATGCGCTCCGAAACGGCCGGCGAGGTGAGCGAAACGCGCGCCGAAATCTCCTTCACCGTCATGCGCGCATCCTTTTCGAGCAGGCGAAGGATCTGTCTGTCAATGTCATCCATACGAAATGTCACCTTCTGAAAATTTGAATGTTTGAAAGCAATTTGACAGCTCCGCAGGCACTAAATAAATTGCGGAACCGCTTTTTTCAGTTTTTCTTTATTATATTAAATAATGAGGGAAAAGTAAAGAACAAAACACAGTAAAGAGGGCGCTCACAAACTTGACACAAACCCCGAAACATGCAAAAATGTAAGTGCTCTGAGGACACTTCTCCTCGTCGAGCCTGAAATTTTGACATCAACTTTCTTTATACTTTCCCACCCCTCTTATGTAAAAAGGGCCGCGTTTCGCGGCCCTTTTTACGTTGTCCGAAAATGGTTTCAGTCCGTCAGATACGGCGTGAAGAGGTGCAGGTCCGACGCCTTGACGATGCCCTCCACCACGACGCCGTTTTCGGCGTATTCCTCGCGCAGCACCGTGCCGTTTTCGCGCATGTGCGCCGCGAGCGACAGCCTGTCGTACGGCAGCAGCACCGTGACGCGCCGCACGCGGGATGAGAGCATCTCGTCGAGCTTATTCAAAAGCGCGTCGATGCCGTAGCCCGTCGCGGCGCTCGTGCGCACGGCGGACGTGTCGAACGGCAGCGCGGCGGCCGCGAGGTCGCACTTGTTGTACACCGTCAGCGCGGGGATGTCCTCGCAGCCCAGCGACGCGAGCACCTCGTCCGTCACGGCGAGCTGCGAGGCGCTGTCCGGGTCGGACGCGTCGCACACGCGCACGATGATATCGGCGAAGGCGGCCTCCTCCAGCGTCGAGCGGAACGCGTCCACGAGGTGGTGCGGCAGGCGGCTCACAAAGCCGACCGTGTCCACCGCCACGCACGCGAGGCCCGAGGGAAGCGTCAGGCGGCGAGCCGTGGGGTCGAGCGTTGCAAACAGCATGTCGGCGGCCATCACGTCCGAGCCGCACAGGCGGTTCAGCAGACTCGACTTGCCCACGTTCGTGTAGCCCACGAGCGCGATGACCGGCACGCCGCTCTTCTGGCGGCTTCGGCGCGTCTCGGCGCGGCGGCGCTCCAGTTCCTCCAGCTTCTGCGACAGCGCCTCGATGCGCCGGCGCACATGGCGGCGGTCGTACTCGAGCTTCGACTCGCCCGCGCCGCGCCGCGCGCCCGCGCCGCCGCCACCGCCGCCGCCCTGGCGCGACAGGCTTTCGCCCAGCCCCGCAAGGCGCGGCAGGCGGTAGCGCAGCGTCGCCAGTTCCGTCTGCACGCGGCCCTCGCTCGTCACGGCGCGGTTTTTGAAAATTTCCAGAATGAGCATCGTGCGGTCGATGACCGGCACTTCCAGAATGGCCTCCAGATTGCGGATCTGGCTGCCCGACAGCTCCGCGTCAAAAACGGCGGCCTCGGCGCCGAGGTTCAGGCACAGCATGCGCCCCTCGGCCAGCCGCCCCTCTCCGAGATACGTCGCCGCCTCGGGCACGGCGCGTTTTTGCACCAGTTCGCCCACGGCCTCCATGTTGTTCGCCTCGGCCAGCGCCGACAGTTCCTCCATGCTCTTTTCCATGTCGTACTCCCCGAGGTCCAGCCCGAACAGCACGACGCGCACGCGTCCTTCCTCCGTCATCCGTTTTCTCCTTTTTCACAGACCGCGCCGCGCGGCGCGGGAAATTTCACACTCCTATCATAAAAAGACGGCGAAACCTTGTCAACGCCTTTTGCTTTCCCCGCACAGATGTGGTATAATAAAAAGCCAGCACATCAAGGAAAGAGAGAGTCACCCGCTATGCGTCTTGTCGTCAAGGTAGGAACTTCCACGCTGTCCCATCACACGGGCAACATCAACATCATGCGTGTGGAAAAGCTGTGCCGCACGCTGTCGGACATCAAGAATGCGGGATACGAGGTGCTGCTCGTCAGCTCCGGCGCCATCGGCATGGGCGTGGGCAAGCTGCCGCTCACCGAGCGCCCGAAGGACATGGCCACCAAGCAGGCGGCCGCGGCCGTCGGCCAGTGCGAGCTGATGTACCGCTACGATAAGCTCTTCTCCGAATACAACCACACCGTGGCGCAGATCCTGCTCACGGGCGAGGACCTGCAGGACGATACGCGCCGCCGCAACATCGACGCGACGCTCGAGCGCCTGCTCGAACTCGGCGCGCTGCCCATCATCAACGAGAACGACACCGTCGCCACCGAGCAGATCGCCGTGGGCGACAACGACACGCTCTCGGCCATCGTCGCCGTGAACGTCCGGGCCGACCTGCTCGTCATCCTCACGGACATCGACGGCCTGTACGACTCCGACCCGCGCCGCAACCCGGATGCGAAGCTCATCCGCGAGTTGCACGCCATCACGCCGGACATCCTCGCCAAAGCGGGGGGCGCGGGCACGAGCCGCGGCACCGGCGGCATGGCCACCAAACTCACGGCCGCGCGCATCTGCATGGACAGCGGCATCCCCGTCGTCATTGCCAACGGGCGCGACCCGCTGTGCCTGTACGACATCATGGAAGGGAAAAGCGTCGGCACGCGCTTCGTGCCGCCTGAAATGAGGTGAATCCCATGACCACCAGCGAGATCCTCACACGCGCCAAAGAGGCAAAGAGCTTCGGCACCGCGCTGGACACCGGCGAGAAAAACCGTCTGCTGCTCGCGATGGCGGACAGTCTTGAGGCGCACGCAGGCGATATCCTCGCCGCCAACGCCGAGGACGTCGCGCGCGCCGAGGGCGTCATCGCCCCGGTGATGATCGACCGCCTGCTGCTCACGCCGGAGCGCATCAGAGCCATGGCGGACGGCGTGCGCGCCGTCGCGGCTCTGCCCGATCCGGTGGGTGAGGTCGTCGAGGAGCGCACGCTCGAAAACGGCCTTGCGCTGCGCCGCGTGCGCGTGCCGATGGGCGTCATCGCCATCATCTACGAGAGCCGCCCCAACGTCACGAGCGACGCCGCGGCGCTGTGCCTCAAAAGCGGCAGCGCGTGCGTGCTGCGCGGCGGCAAGGAGGCGTTCTGCTCGAACAACGCCGTCGTCGAAGCGCTGCGCGCGGCCCTGCGGGGCTGCGGCGCGCCCGAAGCGCTCGTCAGCCTCGTGCAGGACACGACGCGCGCCAGCTCCACCGAACTGATGGGCGCGCGCGGCCTTGTGGACCTGCTCATCCCGCGCGGCGGCGCGGGGCTCATCCGCGCGTGCGTCGAGAACGCGAAAGTGCCCTGCATCGAGACGGGCACGGGCATCTGCCACGTGTATGTGGACAAATCCGCCGACCTCGCGATGGCCGAGCGCATCGTGTACAACGCCAAGACGAGCCGACCGTCGGTGTGCAACGCCGCCGAGGTGTGCCTTGTGCACAGGGACGTCGCGGCCGAATTTTTGCCGCGCATGAAGCGCGCGCTCGACGAAAAGCACGTCGAGCTGCGCCTGTGCCCGCGCGCCGCGGCCGTCATCGACGGCACGCCCGCCGGCCCGGACGACTTCGACACCGAATTCCTCGACTACATCCTCGCGGTGCGCGTCGTGGACAGCCTTGAGGATGCCGTCGCGCACATCGCGCGCCACTCCACCGGCCACTCCGAGGCCATCGTCACGTCGGACGAAGCGGCGGCCGCGAAGTTCACGCGCGCGGTCGATTCTGCGGCCGTGTACGTCAACGCGTCCACGCGCTTCACGGACGGCGGCGTGTTCGGCCTCGGCTGTGAAATGGGAATCTCCACGCAGAAGCTCCACGCGCGCGGCCCGATGGGCCTGCGCGAACTGACCAGCAGCAAATACATTCTCACCGGCACGGGTCAGGTGCGGTGAGTCCCCGAAAAGGAGGAAACGACCAATGGCAAAGACAAACGACGCGATGGCTCAGCAGCGCGCTCTGCGCCGCCGCCGGCGCTCGAGACAGCTTCTCGGCGCGGTGGTGTGCCTGCTGGTCGTCATCGGCGCGGTGAGCGTCGTGACGACGGGTGCGGGCCTTGTGGCCAAAGCGTTTGACGACACCGACGAGAAGCTCGCCTACGAGCAGCGCCTGATGACGCTTGTCGGCTTCGACCCCGTCCCGTTCGACTCGCTCGACGAGGCCAACCAGAACACGCTGCTCTCGGCGCTCATCTGGGAGACGCTCGCGAACGTCGACAAGGACGCGCTCGAGCACGACGACCTCGGCGCCCCGTACCTGCCGACGCTGGAGCTCGACAAGACGGCTGCGTCGCTCTACGGGCCGGACTACAAATTCACGTATGAGACCTTCGAGGACCGCGGCCTGACGTACACCTACGACGAAGAGCGCAGCGCATTCCTCGTGCCCATCACCTCGGCCATCAGCGACTACTACCCGCAGGTGGAGAAGATCCGCCGCGAGGGCGACACGCAGCGCGTGACGGTGGGCTACCTCTCGCAGTACAACGAGGACGGCAGCCTCATCCTGAACACGTCCGAGATCACGCCCGTGAAGTATTACGACTATATCTTCACCCGCAACGACGGAAACTATTACCTGTCCGCCATTGTATCGAGCGAGATGACGGCGTCTTCGTCCGCGGAGGACGCCGATTCCGCGGCATCCGTGCCGAACGCACAGGATCAGCTCATGGAGCAGCTCGCTCCGGAAACGGACTCTCAGGTATCCTCTGATTCTGCGGCGGAATAACGCAAAAAACAAGCGCCGCCGGCGGGAACATCCCGCCGGCGGCGTCCGTTTCTTCTGATGTTACAGTCCGGCTTTCGCCATCCGCGCGCTCAGCACCTTGCAGAAGCTGTACGCCGCCACGCCCTTCACGATGTCGGGCACGACGAACGGCGTCACGCACGCCGCAAGGCTCTGCGCCAGCGTGTACGGCATCACGGCCATGAACCACGCCGTGCCGAGCGCGTAACACACCGCGAGCCCCGCGGCCATCCAGATGCCCGTGCGCACGGGATGCATCCCGCCGCGCGCGCCCAGCGCCGTGAGCACCGCCGTGAACAGATAGCCGAAGATGTAGCCGCCCGTCGGCCCGAACAGCACGGCCGGGCCGCCCGAAAAGCCCGCGAACACCGGCACGCCGAAGCCGCCGAGCACGATGTACGCCGCCACGCTGCCCGCCGCGTACGGCACGGGCAGCAGAAGCCCCGTCAGATACGCGCCCAGCACCGCCAGGTTGAACGGCACCGGCCCGATGGACAGCTGCACCTGCGATAAGATCGCCATCAGCGCCGTCATCATCGCGGCCGCCGTCAGTTCGCGCGTTTTTCCTTGTCTCATGAGAAATCCCCCCGGATGCTGATTTCCCCGAACGAGAGCTCTTCCGTCTCTCCCGAGGGCAGCCGCACGATCAGATGCCCTTCGTCGGTGATGGACTCGGCGTGCGCGGGGTGCTGCACGCCGTTCTGGATCACAATGACGTCCCGCCCCGGAACGATGTTCCGCGCGCGGTACTCCTCCATGAACGCCGGGCCGGAGAGCTCCCCGCACAGCGAGAACAGCTCGTTTGCCACTGCCGCCGCGATCGCGCAGCGCGGCACCGGCTCGCCCTCGTCGAAGATCGCCCCGGCGATGTCCCGGATCTCCGGCGCAAAGCCGCCTTCCGGCTCGCGCAGGTTCAGCCCGATGCCCACGACGATGAAATCCACGCCGCCCGTCTCCATGTCGGCGCTCGCCTCGGTGAGGATGCCCACGCACTTGCGCCCGGCGCGGTACACGTCGTTCACCCATTTGATGACGAGATGCTTGCCGCACTCGGACTCCAGCGCCCGGCACACCGCCACGGCGGCGGCGCTCGTGATGCGCGCCGCGTCGCCCATCGGCAGCGCGCTGCGCACCACCATCGTCAGGTACAGCCCCGTCCCGTGCGGCGACACGAAGCTGCGCCCGCGCCGTCCGCGCCCGGCCGTCTGGCAGTCGGACACCACCAGCGTGCCGTGCGGCGCGCCCGCCGCGGCCAGCTCCTTCGCCGTCAGGTTCGTGGAGGCCACCTCGTCGTAGACGTACACGGGCGCGCCCGTGCGCAGCAGCGGCGCGATGCCCTCGGCCGACAGCCGCTGGCTGTCCGCGCGCAGCGTGTAGCCGCGGTTCGTCACGGCCTCGATGGCGTGGCCCTCGGCTTTCAGATCGCGCACCGCTTTCCACACCGCCGCGCGCGACACGCCGAGCGACCGCGCCAGCACCTCGCCGGACACCGCCTCGCCCCGCTTTTCCTCCAACCGGGCAAGCACACGCTGTTTTGTCGTCATTGCCGATCCACCTCTCTGTTTGTCAGTGTAGCGAAAAAATGCTATATTGTCAACGATAAAAACGATTCAGGTTTACAATTTTTGCGCCGAAAAGGAGAATCACCGTGCTCGGACTGTACATCCACATCCCGTACTGCCGCTCGAAGTGCGCGTACTGCGACTTTGCCTCCGCCGCCGTCAAGGGCGGCGTGCCGGACGAATACGTCGACGCCGTGCTGCGCGAGCTGTGGCGCTTTTCGCCCTGCGGCTCCACGCCGCTGCGGCCCGACACTGTCTACCTCGGCGGCGGTACGCCGTCGCTGCTCACGCCGCGGCAGGTGTCGCGCATCCTCGACGCCGCCGGCCCCGTGCCGGGCGCGGAGATCACGCTCGAGGCAAACCCCGACACCGTCACGCGCGACGTGCTCGCGGGTTTCCGTGCCGCAGGGGTCAACCGTCTGTCGGTCGGCGTGCAGACGGCAAGCGACGAGAGCCTGCGCCGCATCGGCCGCCGCCACACCGCCGCCGAGGCGGCGCGGACGCTGAAAGACGCGCGCGCCGCGGGCTTTGAGAACATCAGCGGCGATATCATGCTCGCGCTGCCGCACTACACGGCGGACGAGATGCGCGACACGGTCGCGCTGCTCGCCGGGGAGTGCACGCACATCAGTGCGTATCTTCTCAAGATCGAGCCGGACACCGTGTTCGGCCGCCGCGCGCCCGACGGCGTGCCCGGCGACGACGAGGCCGCGGATTTTTACCTCGCGTGCGTGGATGAGCTCGCCGCGCGCGGCTACCGCCAGTACGAGATCTCGAACTTCGCGCAGCCGGGCTTTGAGGGGCGGCACAACCTGCTCTACTGGGACTGCCGGGACTATCTCGGCATCGGCCCGTCGGCGCACAGCTGCATGAGCGGCAAGCGGTTTTTCACGCCGCGCGGCACGGACGCATTCCTCCGCGCGGACGCCGTGTACACCCCGGACGGAGACTGCACCGCGCAGGACTACATCATGCTGCGTCTGCGCCTCGCCGAGGGGCTGTCGCTCGCAAAGCTGCAAGGCCGCTTCGGCGTTTCGCTCACGCCCGCGCAGACGGCTTTCTGCCGCTCGCTCGCGCAAAACGGCCTCGCCCGGTTCGACGGGGAGACCCTCTCGCTCACGCCGCGCGGGATGCTCGTTCAGAACTCCGTCCTCACGGAGCTGCTGTGACTTCTCACTCCTGCGGCTTTGCGTCGAGATAGCCGTAGGGGATGATGTCCACGACTTCGGCCACGCCGTCGCGCATCCAGAACTCGGGGCTGATGTGCAGCTCGTAGCCGCAGCCCGCGTCGGCCATCCAGTGCTCGGGCGGGTACTTGGGGATGCCGCGCTGCGCCAGCATGCTCACGATGACGCCGCCGTGCGTCACGCACGCGGCCTCGTCGATGCCCGACTTCATCATGTACTCGAACATGCCCATCAGAACACGCGAGCAGCGCGAGTGGAATTCCTTCGTGTTCTCGCCGCCCTTCGGCGTGTAGTGCGCGGCGGGGTCCATCCACAGCTTGAAGTGCTCGTCCTGCAACAGCTCCTGCATCGGACGGCCCTCAAACTCGCCGAAGCCCGCCTCGCGCAGATCCTGCAGGATGATCTTGTTCGTGGCTTCGGGGAAGAGGATCTCCGCCGAGCCCAGCGCGCGCTTGAGCGGGCTGGAGAACACCGTCGCCACGCGCGGGAAGGGGAAGGCCTCCCGCAGTTCGCGCAGCTGCGCGATGCCCTGCTCGCACAGGGGCTCGTCGGTGCCGCTGCCCATGTAGATGCCGCGCAGATTTCCCTGCGTGATGCCGTGCCGGACGAGATACAGTCGGTAGTTTTTCATGATGTCGCTCCGTTTCTGTTGAAAATTTTCACGAAAATTTCAATCTTTTTTTGGCTTAAATTGACAAAAGAAGTTCTATATTTTGCGCTGAGCGGATTTTCCGGCCCAAAGATGTAGTTTTGCGGGCGTTTTTTCTGCGCGTCCGCGCTGTTTTCCGGGCAAAAACGCTCTTTACAAACGGTTTTCGCTATAATATAATTTACAATATGTAAATACGATAGGGGTATCGCGTATTATGACGACCGAATTCAACAGGATCATTACCCTTTTGCGGAAAGAGAAGGGTGTGACGCAGAAGCAGGCGGCCGAGGATCTCGGCATCTCGCAGGCGCTTCTGTCTCACTATGAGAAGGGCATTCGCGAATGCGGGCTCGATTTTGTTGTACGCGTTGCCGATTATTACGGCGTCTCCTGCGACTATCTGCTCGGCCGCAGCGCCGACCGCACGGGCCTCACGCTCTCGGCGGAGGAGATCCCCAGCCCCGAGACCGCCAAGGACAGCGTCTACCGCGGCAGCGTGCTGCCGACGTTCAACAAGAAGATCATCGCCAACAGCCTGAACATCCTGTTCGACAAACTCAACGCCTGCCCGGACAAGGGCCTCGTGAGCGAGATCTCCGCGTACCTGATGCTCTCCGTGTACAAGATGTTCCGCGCGCTGTACCACGCCGGGCCCAAGAACGCCGACAGCATGTTCGGTGTGCGCAAGAACCTGTACGGGGCCTACTCCGACGCCGCCATGCACGTGGCCGAAGCGAACGTGGGCGCCATCCTCGCGGGCGAGGACATCGGCACGGGCGCGCCGCTCAAGGATACCAGCGGCCTCTCCATGACGACCGAGAGCCTTTCCAAAGACTATCCGCTCTACGCCACCAGCCTGCTCACGCTCATCAAGACGAGCGAGGAGCGCATCGACAAACAGAAGTGATACCGCCGCGCAGCCGCGGCGGTTTTTTTGTTGCCCGCGGACAGCAGAATGGCTCCCCCGAAGGAGAGCCATTTGAACACAAAGGAATATCTGCCGCGCTTCAGCGGATGCTGCCGATGGCTTCCCGGCACTTCGCGCAGATGTTGCGGCCCTGATACTGGGCGACCCCGTCCGAAGAACCGCAGAAAATGCATGCGGGCTGGTATTTTTTCAGGACGATGCTGTCGCTGTCCACATAGATCTCGAGCGACGAGTCCTTGTCGATGTCCAGAACGCGGCGCAGTTCGATCGGCAGCACGATACGACCCAGATCGTCGATTTTCCGTACGATTCCCGTGGATTTCATGGTTGATCCCTCTCCTTTTCCTTTATTTGCCATCATTATACAGAAAAAGGAAATAAATGTCAATATATAGTATTTAGATTTCGGAAATTGTTCACAACTGCACAAAACCTACTTTTCTGTACACTTTCGACAGAATGCGCTGTGCAATGCGGTCCGCGCGCTCGGCGCCCGTTTTCAGCACGCCGTCGAGGTATTTCTTGTCGGCGAGGATGCGGGCGTACTCGGTCTGGATGGGGCGCAGCCCGTCGACGACGCTCTGGGCCACGGCCTCCTTGAACGCGCCGTATCCCACGCCGTCGAACTCGCGCTCGATCTCCTCGAAGCTCTTGTCGGTGAACGCGCTGTAAATGCTCATCAGGTTCGTCACGCCCGGCTTGTCGGCCGACGCGCGCACGCAGCCGTCGGAGTCCGTCACGGCGCGCTTGAACTTGCGCACGATGGAATCCGGGTCGTCGAGCACGCGCACAACGGCGTTGGCGTTCGTGTCGGACTTGCTCATCTTTTTCTCCGGCTCCTGCAGGCTCATCACGCGCGCTCCGGTCTTGGGGATGTAGCCGTCGGGCACGACGAACGTCTCGGAGTACACGCCGTTGAAGCGCTGGGCGATGTTGCGCGCCAGCTCCAGATGCTGCTTCTGGTCGTTGCCGATGGGCACGAGGTCGGCGTTGTAGAGAAGAATGTCGGCCGCCATCAGGATGGGGTAGGTGAGCAGGCCGCCGTTGATATCCTCGGGGTGTTTCGCGCTCTTTTCCTTGAACTGGTGCATGCGCGTCAGGTCGCCGAACGGGCAGAAGCAGCCCAGCACCCACGACAGCTGCGTGTGGGCGGGAACATGGCTCTGCACGAACAGGATGCTCTTTTCGGGGTCGACGCCGCACGCCAGCAGCAGCGCGGCCGTCTCACGCGTGCGGCGGCGCAGATCGGCCGGGTTCTGGCGCACGGTGATGGCGTGCAGGTCCACCACGGAATACAGGCAGTCGTAATCGTCCTGCAGCTTCGGCCAGTTGCGCACCGCGCCGATGTAATTGCCGATGGTGAACGTTCCGGTCGGCTGGATTCCGCTGAATACACGTTTCTTTTCGGATGTCATGGTCAAGACCTGCCTTTTATCAGTACTGAAACATACTATATCACAAATCGCGCTTATTGACAAACCCCAAAAGGGACGCTAAACTGAATGATGCGATATTCTATCCATTGGCCTATCCATTGGCAGATCATAAAACGAAAACGAGGGAGAATCACATGGCAACAAACAAGGTGCGGACCCGTTTTGCGCCCAGCCCCACGGGCTATATGCACGTCGGCAACCTGCGCACGGCTCTGTATGCGTATCTGAAAGCGAAGCACGAGGACGGCACGTTCATCCTGCGCATCGAGGACACCGACCAGGAGCGCTACGTCGAGGGCGCGGTGGACATCATCTACAACACGCTGCGCGAGACGGGCCTTCTGTGGGACGAGGGCCCGGACATCGGCGGCCCGGTCGGCCCGTATGTCCAGTCCGAGCGCATGAGCATGTTCAAGGGCTACGCCGAGCAGCTCGTCGAGAAGGGCGAGGCGTACTACTGCTTCTGCGACAAGGAGCGCCTTGATGAGATGCGCCTTGTGCAGAAAGCCAGCGGCCAGGCTCCCCACTACGACGGCCACTGCCGCAACCTCCCGAAGGAGGAGGTCGAGGCGAAGCTCGCGGCGGGCGTTCCGTACGTCATCCGCCAGAAAGTGCCGCAGACGGGCACGACCAGCTTTGAGGACGTCGTGTTCGGCCACATCGAGGTCGACAACTCCACGCTCGACGACCAGATCCTCATCAAGACCGACGGCATGCCCACGTACAACTTCGCCAACGTCGTCGACGACCACCTCATGGGCATCACGCACGTCATCCGCGGCTCGGAGTACCTGTCCAGCACGCCGAAGTACAACCTGCTCTATCAGGCGTTCGGCTGGGACATCCCCACGTACATCCACTGCCCGCCCGTCATGAAGGACGCGCAGAACAAGCTCTCGAAGCGCAACGGCGACGCGAGCTATCAGGACCTCGTCGCCAAGGGCTACCTCACCGAGGCGGTGCTCAACTACATCCTGCTGCTCGGCTGGTCCCCGAAGGGCGAGCGCGAGATCTTCAACCTGAAAGAGATGGTCGAGATCTTCGACGAGCACGGCATCGGCAAGGCTCCCGCCATCTTCGACCCGCTCAAGCTGCGCGCCATCAACGCGGAGTACATCCGCGCGCTCAGCCCCGAGACGTTCGCCGAGAAGGCCGCGCCGTACATCGACGAGGCCGTCAAGACGGAGTGCGACCGCAAGCTGCTGTGCAGCGTGCTGCAGCAGCGCTGCGAAGTGCTGTCGGACATCCCCGGCCAGATCGACTTCATCGACGAGCTGCCGGACTATGACCTCGAGCTCTTCCGCAGCAAGAAGATGAAGACGACGCCCGAGACGGCGAAAGAGGCCCTCGAGGCGGCGCTGCCCGTGCTCGAAGGCATCGAGAACTTCACGCAGGAGAACATCCACGAGGCGCTGTTCGCGCTCATCGCCGAGAAGGGCGTGAAGAACGGCTGGATGCTGTGGCCGCTGCGCGTGGCCGTCTCCGGCAAGCAGTTCACGCCGGGCGGCGGCGTGGAGCTGTCGGCCATTCTGGGCAAGGAGCGCACGCTCGAGCGCATCCGCGCAGCCATCGGCCGTCTCGCCTGATTTTCCTCCAAAACCGCGACGAAGCGACAAAAGCCCCCCGCAGGAAAGGACAAACTTTCCCGCGGGGGGCTTTTATACTGGTTTTTGTAAAAGGATATGCAGTCCGGTGTGCGGATATTCGCCGCAAGGGAAAAAAGGAGGAGTCTTTCATGACGGCACAGATGCGGAAACGGTTGCGGGCAGGCGCGGGGAGGAGGTTCGGCGAGTCCGCCGCGGCGGTCGCGGTGCGCGCGGGCGCGTTCCTCGCCGCGTTTCTGGCCGCGCGCGCCCCGGTGCTGGCGCAGCTGTACCCGCTGGGCATCGCGGCGGCGGGCGCCGCTCCGTCGGCGTGGGCGCTGCCCGTCTGCGCGGGCGCAGCGCTCGGCTATGCCGCGGGCGTTCCGGTCGGGCAGAGCGCGCCATACCTCGCCGCCGTGCTCGCCGTGGCGGCGGCGCGCGCCGTCTGCACGCCCCGCCGCCGCAGCGTTCCGCCGCTCACGCCCGCCGTGTTCGGCGCGCTGTGCTACGCGCTGTGCGCGTGCGGCATGGCGCTCGTCACGGGCGCGGACGTGCCGCAGATGCTGCTGGCCGTGTCGGAGTCGCTGATGGCTTCGGGCGCGGCGTACCTGCTGGCCGCGTTCTGGTCGATGCGCACGCGCCGCATCTCGCAGGGCGACCGCGAGGCCGCCGCAGCGTCCCTCTTCGCGCTGATGACGGCGGTGATCGCCTGCACGCCGCTGCGCGTGGGGGCGCTGTCGCTCGGCGTTCTGCTCGCCGCACTGGCCGCGCTCGCAGCGGCGCTGTACGCGGGCGAGGGCATGGGAGCCGCGGCGGGCGTGGCCGTCTGCGCGGCGCTCGCAGCCTCCGACGCGGCGCTGCTCTTCGCAGGCTTCGGCATCGCGGCGGGCACCGTCACCGCGGGCCTGTGCCGCGACTCCGCGCGCAGCGCGGCCGGACCGGCGTTCGTCATCGCCGCCAGCCTCGGCGCGGCGTGCGCGCCCTCCGCGGAGGAGGGAGTCATCTTCCTGCTTGAAGCGTGCGCGGCGGCGCTCGCCGTGCACGTCGTCCCCGCGAAGCTGTGGAGTTCGCTCTCGCCGCCGGCATCCGCCGCCGCGCGCCCGCAGGCGCTGGAGGCGTCGGCACGGCTCGACGACGTGGCCCGCGCGCTGTGCAGCGTGGGCGAGACGATGGCGGCCGTGTGCGGGCGGATGCCCAAAGCGGGGGAGGGCTTCGACGAGGTGTGTGAGGCCGCGACGCGCCGCGTGTGCGCGAAGTGCCGCCGCAACGCCGAGTGCTGGACGGGCTCGTCCCCGGACGCGTTCGACGCGTTCAACGCGCTCGCGCCGAAGCTGCGCGCGTCCGGCGGCGTGACGGCCGCCGACCTGCCGCCTGCGTTCCGCGCCGCGTGCGCCGCGCCCGACCGCGTGTGCGCCGCCGTCACGGGCGCGTATCAGGCGCAGATCGCGCGCCGCAAAGCGGCATTGCGCACGGACGCCGCCCGCTCGGCGCTCGTGGAACAGTACGGCGCGCTCGCCGCCGCCGTCGGCCATCTCGCAAACAGCGTGTACCGCGAGGAACTGCCCGACCGCCGCCGCGCCGCCCGGCTCGAGGAGCTGTTCGCGGAGCTGGGCACGCCCGCCATCGAGGTGAGCGTCTCGGCGGAGGCGTCGGGTGCGGTGCACGCCGTCGTGCGGCTGCCGCGCTCCGAGTTCACCGCCCGCGAGCTGCGCGCGCTGACGGCGGAGGTGTCGGCCGTGTGCCGCTGCCCGTTCGAGACGGCCGCCGTGCGCGCCGCGGGCGAGCAGACCGTGCTCACGTTCCGGCGGCGCCGCTGTTTCGACGCCGTGTTCGGGTGCAGCGCCCGCGCCGCCGAGGACGTCTCGGCCGACGTGTTCCGCACCGCCGAGGACGGGCGGGGGAGTGTGCACGCAATCCTGTGCGACGGCATGGGCACGGGCCGCGCCGCCGCCGTGGACGGCACGCTGACCGCCGCGCTGCTCGAGCCGCTGCTGTGCGCGGGCACGGGCGCGGAGGCCGCCGCGCGCCTCGCGGGCGTAGCGCTGTCGCTCAAGGGCGGCGGCGAGGAACTCGCCGCCGTGGACGTGCTCTCGGTCGATCTCTACACCGGCCGTGCGCGCCTGTACAAGGCGGGCGGCGCGCCGTCGTTCCTCATCCGCGCGGGTGAGGTGACGCGCCTCGGCGGCGAGAGCCTGCCCATCGGCGGCTACGGCCGCGTGACGGGACGCACCGAGAGCCTCGAACTGTGCGAGGGCGACAAGCTGCTGCTCGTCAGCGACGGCGTGACCGCGCCGGGCGAGGACGCGCTGGAAGCGCTGCTCGCGCACAAGACGCGCCTGTCCGCGCAGGAGCTGTGCGAGGCGGTCGTGGCCGCCGTGAGCGACCCGACACGCCGCCCCGACGACGTGACCGCCGCGTGTCTCGAGCTGCGACCGCTCGTGCGCGCCGTGTGACAAAGAAAAAAGCGCCCGCATCCGGAGATGCGGGCGCTTTTGGTTTGCGGGAGATTACGCTTTGCCGACGGAACCGAACAGCTCCATCTTCTCCTTGACGGTCGCCTTGATGGCTTCCGCGCCCGGAGCGAGCAGCTTGCGCGGGTCGAAGCCCTTGCCCTGCCGATCCTTGCCGGCCTCGATGTAAGCGCGCGTCGCGGCCGCGAAGGCGAGCTGGCACTCGGTGTTGACGTTGATCTTCGAAACGCCGAGGCTGATGGCCTTCCTGATCATGTCGGCCGGGATGCCCGTGCCGCCGTGCAGAACGAGGGGGATGTGATCCGTCGCGTTGTGGATCTTCTCCAGAGCCTCGAAGTTCAGGCCCTGCCAGTTGGCCGGATACACGCCGTGGATGTTGCCGATGCCGGCCGCGAGGAAGTCGATGCCCAGAGACGCGATCTTCGCGCACTCCGCGGGATCGGCCACTTCGCCCATGCCCACAACGCCGTCCTCTTCGCCGCCGATGGAGCCGACCTCGGCTTCGATCGACAGGCCCTTCGAGTGGGCAAGCTCCACGAGCTCGGTCGTCTTGGCGATGTTCTCGTCGATGGGATAGTGGCTGCCGTCGAACATGACGGAGGAGAAGCCGGCCTCGATGCACTTCTTCACGCCCTCATAGGTGCCGTGGTCGAGGTGCAGGGCCACAGGAACGGTGATGCCCAGGCTGTCCACCATCGCGTCCACCATGGCGGCGACGGTCTTGAAGCCCGCCATGTATTTGCCCGCGCCCTCGGACACGCCGAGGATGATGGGGCTGTTCAGCTCCTGAGCGGTGAGCAGAGCGGATTTCGTCCACTCCAGGTTGTTGATGTTGAACTGACCGACAGCGTAGTGGCCGTCGCGCGCTTTCTTGAGCATCTCGGTTGCATTTACCAGCATGTTTCTTTACCTCCCGAAAATAACGGCCGTGAGGCCGCACGGTTCGTTTGCCTCCCTATAGTATAGCGCACGCGGGCCTTGAAATCAATATGCAGCGGGAACTTTGTGAAATTCTTGTCATTTTCCCGCCCGCTGTTCGGCGCGGAAATAGAAATACGACGCCGCGACCGGCACGGCCAGCGCCGCGCAGCACACGCCCGTCACAGCGCCGAGCACCGCGCCGCGCGCAAACAGCCCGCCCAGCGCCATCGCGATGCCGCCCGCCACCCAGAACGGCCCGGCCATGCGGTGCGTTTTGCGCCACACGTTCTCGCTTGCGAGCGTCCACGGCGTGCGGATGCCGCACATGAAGTTCGGGCGGATCTTCGGCATGTAGTTGCCGAACGCCGCCAGCACAAGGCCCATCCCCGCCGTCAGGAATCCCGCGGTGTTGACCTGCGCGCCCGGCCACGCGGCGGCCGCCTGCATGCCCGTGAGCCCAATGCAGAACAGTGCCAGCACGACGCGCATCGCCCGGTAGGGGCGCGCAAAGCGGCTGTAACTCTTGCCGCGCGGGTCGAGGTGCGGCAGTGCCGCCATGAGCAGCTGCAGCGCCACCGGGAGCGCGGCCGTGAAGAAGATGGATTCCCTCGGGCCGTACCCGTCCGCCGTGCCGTCGAAGCCCCAGTGCGTCGGGATGGTCTGGGGCAGCCGCGGGTAGATGAGCACCGCCGCGGCCAGCGGCACGAGCGCCAGCACCCAGATCAGAATGTCAAACCGGCGGCTCTGTTTCATCGCCGTTCCCTCCCAGCAGACCCGCCACCCACGCGTAGATGTCCTCCATCACGCTCGTGTTCAGCGAGTAGTAAATGTATTTGCCGCGCTTTTCGTCGTCGATCAGCCCCGCGTCGCGCAAAACCGACAGATGATGCGAGATCGTGGCGTTCGTTGTGCCGAACTGTGCGGCCAGCTCCCCCGCACTCTTTTCGCCCGCGCGGAGCAGTTCCAGTATGCGCCGGCGCGTCGGATCGCCCAGCGCTTTGAAGGTCGCTTCGAATCCCACCGGGGCAGCCTCCCTTACACTTTGATTTTCATCTAAATGATAGCACGTTTTCCCCACGATGGCAACGCTTTCGGCACGCGCTCGCAAAAGTCAAGACTTGACGTGCAAATTCTGCGGAATTACAAGGAAAAAGCCTTCTTTTGATGAAAATTTGAGGAATCTTATACAAACATTTTCTGGAAATTCAACTGCCCGTTTTGTTGAAAACTTGTCCACATTGGTGGAAAATCACGTTTTCAACACCTTTCAAACGCCCCGAAAGTCCGGTTTCTCCACATTCTCCACAGGGTTTTCAACATACTCGTCCGGTGTTTCAACACGCGGGGGAATTTACAAAACGTATAAAAGACCGCAATGCGGACTGCGACAAACTTTTGCCGCGCGTTCTGTTTATTTTTGATAAAACCGCCCAAAATCCCAATGCGGCCGCACGGGCCGCGGAAAGGAGGCGGCGCGGTGAAAGGCGTCAACAGGAGAGTGGTGGAGATCGCGGAGCCGGACAGCGAATACATCGAGCGCGTGCTCGTGTTCCTGCGCCCGCAGTCGGGGGCGGTGCGCGTGGCGCGCCAGCGCGCCGAGGCCGAGCGCTACGCGTCGGGCATCGTCGCGTGGAAGCGCTCGCTCGCCCCGCTTTCGCGCGGCGCGGTTCTGGTGCTTGCCGGGGCGGCGGTGCTGGGCGCGGTGATCGGCGGGCTCGCCGTATATTTTTTACTGTAAAGGGCAAAACCCGTGGCGCGCCGCACACGAGTGTGATATAATAGGTGTCATAATTGGGTGAAGTATGCAGATTTGGAGAAAAAACCGCCGCGCGGTGCGCGGCGCGCCTTACATAACATCGGAGGTAGTATGGACACATCCCGTCAAACACAGGCCGCGGACACCGGCCTTGTCTACGGCAAGAACGCCGTGGCTGAGATTCTGAAAAGCGGACGCGCGGCAGACGTCGTTTACATTCAGGAGGGCATGCCCGAAAAGCAGGCGGCCTATTATTCGGCGCTCGCGCGCGAAGCGGGCGCGGTGACAAAGCGCATCCACGCCGCAAAGCTCGCGGCGATGTGCGGCACGCAGTCCCATCAGGGCGTGGCGGCGCGCGCCGCGCAGATCGAATACGTCACGCTCGACGCGCTCCTCGACGCGGCGCGCGAAAAAGGGGAGCCGCCGTTCCTCGTTCTGTGCGACGGCGTGGAGGACCCGCACAACCTCGGCGCGATCCTGCGCACGGCACTGCTGTGCGGCGCGCACGGCGCGGTGATCCCCAAGCGCGGCGGCGTCTCCGTCACGCCGACGGTGCTCAAGGCCTCGGCCGGGGCGGCCGCGCGTCTGCCCGTCGCCCGCGTGGCGAACATCGGCGAGGCCATCCGCCGGCTCAAGGAGCAGAACGTCTTCGTCTACTGCGCCGACATGGACGGCCGCCCGGCGTACACCGAGCGCCTGACGGGCGCGGTGGCGCTCGTGGCGGGCAGCGAGGGCTCGGGCGTGTCGCCGCTGGTGCGCCGTCTGTGCGACGGCGCGGTCAGCCTGCCGATGGCGGCGCGCGGCACGGGTGTCGACAGCTTCAACGTCTCCGTCGCCACGGGCATCATCCTCTATGAGATCATGCGCCAGCGCGCACAGGAAGGAGGCGTCGGGCTGTGAGCGACGCAAAACGCCCCGCTGTCAGCGACGCCGAACTGGACGCGATCCTGGAGCAGGTCTACGAAAAAAAAGGCGAGACCGGCAAATTTGACACGCCGGGGGAAAACCGCGAGCAGGAACTCGACGACATCCTGAAGAGCCTCGGCATGGGCGAGCGCCCGTCCGGGCCTGCCGTGCAGTTTGTGCCGGACGTCGACCGAGTGCTCGCACCGAAACCGAAGAAGAAGGAGCGGCAGCCTTCCGGCCAGCCGGCGGCGGAACCTTCACGTCAGAAAACGCCGCAGCGCGCGGAGAGTGTGCCCGCGCAGGAGCCGGTGCGCCAGAGAGCGCCGCAGCGCGCGGAGAGTGTGCCCGCGCAGGAGCCGGTGCGTCAGAGAGCGCCGCAGCGCGCGGAGAGCGCGCCCGCGCAGGAACCGGTGCGCCAGAGAGCGCCGCAGCGCACGGAGGGCGCGCCCGCGCAGGAGCCGGTGCGTCAGAGAGCGCCGCAGCGCGCGGAGAGCGCGCCCGCGCAGGAGCCGGTGCGTCAGAGAGCGCCGCAGCGCACAGAGGGCGCGCCCGCGCAGGAAACCCGGAAAACGCCGGAGAACACCGCACGTCCGAGCGCCCCGCAGGCGGCGCCGCAGAAAAAGACGGCCGCCCCCGCGCAGGGCACAAAGGCGGAGGACGCGGAAAAGAAAGAAGAGACGACAACGCTCGAACTGCCGTCCATCAAGCAGTTCAGCGAGGCGCAGCACCAGCGGCTCGAAGCCATCAAGCAGGAGGCCGCCGAAGAGGCGCTGCGCAACAACGCCCGGCAGGAAAACCCCTACACGCAGGTGGCGCTCGCGAACGCCTCGAAGGAGCAGAGCGCTCTGTTCGGCGAAGTGGACGACCGCTTCCGCGCGTTCTTCTCGAAATCCGTGGCGCAGGACAGCCCGGAGCTCGAGAATGCCGCCTATGAGAACGAGAAAAAACGCCGCGGCCCGGGCAAGTGGAAACGCCTGCTGCAGAACGCCGTGAACGACCACGAAGAGGAGTTCATCACCGGCGAATACGACACGCTGCTGCCCACAAAGGCGCACCGCAGCGAGAAGGGCGGCAAGACGCGCGTACAGGTGCAGCCTGACGAGCCGCAGGTCACGGAGAGCGGCACGACGCTGCACGGCTTCACGATCTCGATGGAGCTTGACGCACCCGAGGCAGCGCCCGAGGGCATGCCCGGCGCGGAGGGTGTGGACTACAACCACGCGTCGGACGCGCCCGCCGTGGCCGCCGCGCTGAAGAACATGCGCATCACGCGCCTTCTGCGCACCATCGTCACGGGCCTTGTGACGGTCGTGCTCGTGTATCTGGGCCTTTCGTCGCGCGCGGGCGGTCTCCCGCCGTTCGCGGCGCTCGACCCGCACACCCAGCCGCTCACGTTCCTGATCGTGAATTTCGTGCTGCTGGCCATCGCCGCCGTGGCCTGCCTGTCCACGCTGGGCACGGGCATCGCGGGGCTGTGGTCGCGCCCGACGACGGATACGTTCCCGGCGCTCGCGGTGGCGGGCGCGGGCATCCAGAACCTCACTTATCTGTTTGCCGCCGGGTCGTTCGACCCGGAGAAGACGACGCTCTTTGCGCCGGCCGCGGCCTTCCTGCTCTTCGCGGGCAGCCTCGGCAAGTGGCTCCAGAGCCGCATCGTCAGCGGCAACTTTGACATGGCCAGCGGCGGGCTGGAGCGCGCCGCCGCGTTCATCGTCCCGAACCGCGCGCTCACCAAAAAGGTGTGCAGCGGCCTCGGCGAGCCGGACCCCGTGCTCCTCGTGAGCCGCCCGACGGGCCTTGTGCGCGGGTTTGTGCAGCAGAGTTTCTCGGCCCATGCGAACGACGCGACGGCGCAGAAGCTGTCGTACGCGGCGCTGGGCGCGGCCGTTGCGGCCGCCGTCGTGTGCGGCGTGCGCGCGAAGGATGCGTTCGACGCGCTGTCCGGATTTGCGGGCGCGCTGTGCGTTATCATGCCGCTCGCGTCGAGCCTGGTGTACGCGATGCCGGCGCTGCGGCTGCACCGCGCGGCCTCGCAGGTGGGTGCCGTCATCCCCGGCCCGAGCGCCATCGGTGAGCTCGGCCGCGTGAACACCATCCTGCTCAGTGCGAAGGACCTGTTCCCCGCGGCGTGCGTGCGGCTGCACGGCATCAAGACGTTTGAGAAAGAGCGCATCGACCTCGCCATTCTCTACGCCACGAGTATCCTCGCCCAGCAGTGCGACACGCTGCGCGACACGTTCATGACGCTCGTGGACAACAAGAAGGAAGTGCTGTACAAGCTCGAGAGCCCGCAGACCGAGCCGGGCTTCGGGTTCACGGCGTGGATCGACCACAAGCGCATCATCATCGGCAGCCGCGAGATGATGAAGCGCCACGACGTGGAGATCCCGTCGATGGACTACGAGAACAAATACACGAAGAACGGCGAGCGCAGCGCGATCTACCTCGCGGTCTCGGGCAAGGCGTTCGGCATGTTCATCGTCAGCTACGCGCCCGACCCCACCGCGCAGGACCTCCTCGAGAGCGTCGGCCGCGCGGGCATCAGCGTGCTGATCCAGACCGAGGACTTCAACATCACCGAGCCGCTCGTGCGCGCGACGTACAATCTGCCGCAGACGGCGGTGAAGGTGCTCAGCCAGTCCGAGCGCTCGGCGCTCACCCCGCACACCACGTTCCTGCGCGAGAGCGAGGGCCTGATGACGCACGCCGGCACGTGCACGTCGTTCATCGGCGGCATGCAGGCCGCGGCGCAGGCCGCCGAGAGCGAAGCGTCCGCGTGCCTGGTGCAGAAGGTGTCCGTCTTTGCGGGCATCGCGCTCGCGCTGGTGCTCGGATTCGCCATGGGGCTGCCGGGCCTGTCGCTCGCGGCGCTGGTACTGTACCAGCTCGTGTGGGGCATGCTCACAAGCCTCATCCCGCTTCTGCGGCGCTGACGCGCTGCCCGACCGCGACGAAAGGAGAAACGCCCAATGCCGCTCAAAGACAAATTCCGCATCCGCATCGCCGCAGCCGCCAGCCTGATGGAGTCGGTCATCGCCGTCGTTGTGCTCGCCGCCATCCTCGTCACAGGGGTGCGCGTCGTGGGCGAGGTGTTCACGCTGTGGACAACGCCCGACGCGTCCTCCGGCTTCACGACGTTCCTCGGCCATGCGTTCAACCTCATCATCGGCGTCGAATTCATCAAGATGCTCGCGAAGCACACGCCGGGTTCGGCCATCGAGGTGCTTCTGTTCACCATCGCCCGCGGCATGGTCGTCGAGCACACGACGCAGCTGGAAAATCTCATCGGCATCGTCACCATCGCGCTCATCTTCGCAGTGCGCAAGTACCTGTTCGTTCCGTCGTTCGGCGAGCACCCCTCCGTCTTCGCGGAGCGCCCGCATCACGAGGAGCACGAACACGAGGAAACACACGTGTGAATCACAGCAAAAAACGGCATGGCTTTTTCGAAAGCCATGCCGTTTTTATCTGTCCGGAAATAATTTACCGGCAGCGTCCGGTGTATGCGAGCCGACGCATCGTCAAGAAAAATGCGATCGTCAGCGGGACGGCGCTGCCCACCCACGCCGAGATGTTCGCGAGGCACGCGCCCGTAAATCCCAGCGGCGCGATCAGAACAAGCGACCCTGCGCTGCGCATGATGAGCTCCATTACCCCCGCGAACGTCGGCACGAACGCCTGCCCGAGCCCCTGCAGCGTGTAGCGGAACACGAACAGCAGCCCCAGCACCCAGAGCGAGCAGCCGGACACGCGCAGGTAGATCGCGGCGAGGTCCACCGCCTCGGGCTGGCTGCCCACGAACAGGCGGCTGAGCTGCGCGCCGAAGAGCAAAAATCCCGCGCCCACCGCCGCGGAGAACACCACGGCCATCAACCCGGCCTGCAGCACGCCGGTGCGGATGCGGGCGGTCTGCCCCGCGCCGTAGTTCTGCGCCACGTATGTGCCGGTCGCCACGCCGATGCTCATGAGCGGCAGGCTGCCCAGCGATTCGATCTTGCTGGCGGCGGTGTAGGCCGCCACCGAAACGCTGCCCAGTCCGTTGAGAGCGAACTGCAGCATTACGCTGCCGATGGCGATGATCGAGGACTGAAACCCGATCGGAAGCCCCAGCGAGAGATGTGCGCGCAGTTCCCGCGCGCTCAGCCGCCAGTCCTCCCGCGTGAGCATCAGCATCGGGAACCGGCGGAAGATGTACCACAGGCACGCAAGGCCGCTCAGAAGCTGTGCCGCCACGGTCGCGACGCCCGCACCCGCCACGCCGAGCGGCGTGTACAGGATGAGCACGTAGTCCAAAACGA
The DNA here is from genome assembly GCA_944386565.1 of uncultured Ruthenibacterium sp. Taxonomy (GTDB): domain Bacteria; phylum Bacillota; class Clostridia; order Oscillospirales; family Ruminococcaceae; genus Ruthenibacterium. The sequence goes on from CALXBO010000003.1 coordinate 80,513, forward strand.
TGTTGAACAGGCACGCGACCACAAGGAAATACAGCGGCGTTCTGGAATCTCCCAGTGCGCGCAGCGTGTTGGAGAGCACGTTGAACAGCATCGTGGCCGGGATGCCGGCGAACACAACGGTCAGATACGCTGCCGCGCCGTCCAGGATCTCCGGCGGCGTCTGCATGACCGTCAGGAGTTTCCGCGCGCACAGCGTGCTCGCGGCGGTCAGCACCACGCTGATGACGCCGCTCAGCAAAAGGGCGCTGGCGAAGCTGCGCCGCACGCCGGGCGCGTCCTCCGCGCCGAAGCGCTGCGCCGTCACGATCGAAAAAACGGAGCACAGCCCCTGCGCAAAGCCGATGATGAGGAACGTCAGGCTGCCGGTGCAGCCCACCGCGGCCAGCGCGTCCACGTCGAGCGTCCGCCCGACGATGAACGTGTCGGCCATATTGTACAGCTGCTGAAACAGGTTGCCGATGAACAGGGGTACGGTGAACAGAAAAATGAGTTTTGCGGGCGAGCCGCTCGTCATCGAGGAACTCATACAGATCACTGCCTTGTCGTCAGAATGATGATTCCGGCAGCGGGGTTCCGCTGTCTACTCACAGCATCATACAGACAGAAAAACGGAAAGTCAATAGATTATTTTCGGTTTTTCAAAAAAATGAAAAATCCCCTGTCCGCCGCGCCGAAGCGCACGCGGAACAGGGGATTTTTTGTCACAGTTCCACCGTCACGCTGCGGCCGGTGCGGCGGTAGGGCGTGTAGCGGATCCCCACGAGATCGAACATCCGCTTCGAGGCGACGACGGAATCGGTGCCCGCGTACTTGTCCTCGTAGTAGATCACTTCCGCGATGCCGCTCTGGATGAGCGCCTTCGCGCACTCGTTGCACGGGAACAGCGTCGTGTAGATGCGCGCGCCCTTCAAACTGCCCGCGCTGGCCGCGTGGTTCAGAATGGCGTTCAGTTCCGCGTGGCACACATACATGTATTTCGTCTTGAGGGGCTCGCCCTCGCGCTCCCACGGCATGTCGTCGTCAAAGCAGCCGCGCGGCATGCCGTTGTAGCCCATCGAGAGGATTTTGTTCTCCGGGCTCACGATGCACGCGCCCACCTGCGAGGAGTTGTCCTTCGAGCGCTGCGCGGACAGGAGCGCCACGCCCATGAAATATTCGTCCCACGAGATGTAATCCGTCCGTTTCATGCAAAACCTCCTATACAAAACGTTATTTTTTATCAAGATATTCCACAATGGAGAGGGCTGCCGTCAGCCCTTCGCCCACGGCCTTCGACACCTGCAGCGGCGTGCCGGTCAGATCACCCGCGGCGTACACGCCCTCGATGTTCGTGCGGCACGCGCGGTCCACCGTCACGGCGCCGTTTTCGAACGCGAGGCCGGGCAGGATGGCGTCCGGCGGGGCGGACTGGCGCAGCACGAACACCGCGTCCGTCTCCACCACGCCGCCCGCGGCCTCCACGCCGGTCACGGCGGCTTCGCCGCGCACGGCCGCGATGCGCCCGGGGATGAAGCGGATGCCGTCGGCGAGTTCCTCGGGGCGCTTGGCCGCGATGTACGTCACCTGGCAGCCGATCTTCGCGAGAAACGCCGCCTCGTGCGGCGCGTCGACGGACAGCCCCCACACCACGACCTTGCGGCCGCGGTACAGCATGCCGTCGCACGTGGCGCAGTACGACACGCCGCGCCCGAGGAATTCCGCCTCGCCGGGAACGGGCGTCGAGCGCGCCGCGCCCGTGGCGAGCAGCACGGTCTTCGCCTCGAGGATGTCGCCGTCGGCGTTCACCATGAAGTGTCCGTCAAACGGCAGGATATTGCCCACGCGCCCCGCGCGGATCTCCACGCCGAGCGATTCGGCGTGGCGCACGAACGCGTCCATCATCTCCGCGCCCGTCACACCGGGCATGCCGAGATAGTTGTCCACCTGTTCGGCGCGGCGCAGCAGCGTCTCGCCCGCCGTGAGCACCAGCGGCGTCTTGCCGCGCCGGTTCAGGGTGACGGCCGCCGAGAGCCCGGCCGGGCCGCCGCCCGCAATGATGCAGTCGTACATAGCTTGTCCTTTCTGAGGCCGCTCGAGCGCGGCCGTTTTCTTTTCAGTATACCGCAGATGCGGCCGGATACACAATCCCCGCGTCAGTCCTTCGGCGGCTCGGGGCGCGCGTTTGCGGGCATCGGGCAGAAATAGCCGTCCGGCAGCGTCTCGCGCAGTTCCTGTTTGGCGCGCGCCAGAAGCTCCGGGTCGGCCGCGGCCAGCGCGCCGGAGAGCGCCATGATCTCGGCGGCTTTCTCCATGCCCTTCCAGCCGATCTCACAGCCGCTCTGCGCCGTCATCTGCCACGTGTGGCCGCCCGTGCCGAGCGCCATCGTCGCAACGTAGAACTGCGCCGTCGGCGCGCACTGGCTCACGTCGCCCACGTCTGTGCTGCCGGGCTCTGCCACATGCGGCTCCCACGGCTCGGGCGGCACGGTGTCGTCCAGCACCTTGTCGCCGTAGTACGAGCGCGGCCGGCAGGATGCGCGGCAGTCGTTGGCAATGTTGCTCTCGCGCTCGCTCTCCGGGATGGTGCTGCGGAACTGCGCGGCCAGCGCGCGGTCCTCGTCCGAGAACGCGGGCGCGCCCACGGCCTCGAACACCGTCTGCACCAGCTCCGACAGCGCGCGGTTCGGCACGTAGTCCGAGAACCCGTCCACCTCGGTGATCGTCAGCTGCGTGCCGGTCATCAGCGCCGCGCCGCGGGCCACGTCGTCCACGCGGCGCTTGATGTCCATCATCTCCGCCACGTGCGGCGCGCGGATGTAATAGTGCAGGCACGCGTGGTCGGGCACGACGTTCGGGGCGAGCGGCCCCGAGTCGCGGTACGCGTAGTGCAGCCGCGCCTCCGGGATGATGTGCTCGCGCAGGTAGTTGCATCCCACGTTCATCAGTTCGCACGCGTCCAGCGCGCTGCGCCCCGCATAGGGGGCGGCCGCCGCGTGCGCTGTGCGCCCGGCAAAGCGGTACATCACGCCCGTCACCGCGAGCGTCCCCTGTCCGCACACGTAGTTCGCGGAGCCGGGATGCCACGTGAACGCCGCGTCCACATGGTCGAACGCGCCCGCGCGCGCCAGAAACACCTTGCCGCCGCCGTCTTCCTCGGCGGGGCAGCCGAAACACTTCACCGTCACGGCGAGGCCGGTCTTGTCCGCGTACGCTTTCAGCGCGCACGCCGCCCCGGCGCTGGCCGCGCCCAGCAGATTGTGTCCGCAGCCGTGCCCGGCGCCGCCCGCGTGCGTCTCGCGCCGCTCGGGCACGCCCGCCTGCTGCGACAGACCCGCCAGCGCGTCGTATTCGCACAGGAACGCGATCACCGGCCCTCTTGTCCCGGCCGTGGCCTCGAACGCGGTGGGCATGCCGTGCACGCCGCGCTCGAAGGAAAAGCCCGCTTCCTCCAGCATGCGGCACAGCGCTTCGGCGCTCCTGCCCTCGCGCCAGTTCAGCTCCGCCGCCTCATATACTTCCATCGCCGCTTCCCGCCAGCGCGCCGCCTGTTCGCGGCACAGCCCGGAGACGGCGCTCTTTGCCTCTTCCAGTGTCATTCGGAACACTCCTTTCCCGCTCATTATAAACCGCGCGCGCCGTGTGATGCAAGACAAAGCAGGAGCCGGGGACTTTTCCGAAAAAGTCCCCGGCTCTCCGGCGGAATGTCATTTGTGCGACGGGCACGTCCCCGTGGAGCCGCGCACGATCAGCTGCGGCGTGTACTCGATCTTGTTCACGAACGGCGGCTGCACGGCGGCGCTCTTGTCGTTGTGGGAGATGACCATGTCCACCGCCGACTGACAGCGCGTGCGCAGATGATGGTCGATCGTCGTCAGCCCCGGCGTCGTGACGCTCGAGGAGAAGATGTTGTCGAAGCCGCTCACGGAGAAGTCACGCGGCACGCGGCAGCCCTGCGCCTGCAATTCGTTCAGAATGCCGATGGCCGTCATGTCGTTGACGCCGATCAGCGCCGTGGCCTCACCGCCGCGCCGCAGGAAATCGGCCGTCAGGCGGCGCCCCACGCTGTACTCGTACGGCAGTCCGTCGTCCTGCGTGTCGGACTCCGCCGTGCGCTCCTCCACGATCACTTCCAGCGCGTCCGTCAGCCCGTGCGACTCCAGCTGCTTGCGGATGCCCTCGAGCCGCTGCCCGCGCGCGAGCGTGAGCTGATTGAACGGCGTGGACAGAAACGCAAAGCGGCGGTGGCCGAGCTGATACAGATGTTCGGCCAGCATCGCGCCCGCGCTGACGTTGCTCAGCTCGATGGAGCAGATCGCGAGGTCGTCCTGCTTCTCGCCGATGATGACGACGGGCGTCGAGGCGGAGATCTGTTCGATCAGCCGCGGGAAGCTCGGCAGGAAGGTGTAGATGACGCCGTCCACATGGCTGCCGAGGAAGGTGTCAAGGTAGAATTTCTCAAGGTCCGGCTTGCGGAAGGTGTTGCACACGATGACCCGGTAACCCAGCGAATCGGCGTAGTCCTCCACGGCCTGGATGAGCTCGGCGTAGTACTGGTTCGTCAGCGTCGGCGTCAGCACCAGAAGCATCCGGCTGCTCTTTTTCTGCGGCTGCTTCTTGCGGCGGGGCAGCTGATATTTCAGCTCCTGCGCGGCCGCGAGCACGCGCTCCTTCGTCTCGCTGCTGAAGGTGATCTTGTCGCTGTTGTTCAGAATCAGGGACACCGTGGCCTGCGATACGCCCGCGAGGGCCGCCACGTCCTGCGATGTGGCTTTCTTCATGTGACGCTGCGCTCCTTTAATAATAAATCTCGCTAATATTATAAAGGAAGAGAGATAAAAAGTCAAACAGAGTGACCAATTTTCACAGGAATCTTTTGGCGCTGAAGCCCCGAAACTCCTATTGACACGGCATTGTTTTGCGAATATACTGTACTTGAAGAGATTATTTATATTATATTATTATTACTAATAAAAATGAACTTTAACGTATCTCCGAAATAAACAAAGGCGGTGTGAACGGCTATGGAAAAGACGCGCGGCAACAACGGACGGGAAAAGGGGCGGATCCTGGCGCTCGGTGAGCTGCTGGTGGATCTCATACCGGGTGAGGACGGGATGCGCATCGAGGACGAGGGCCCCGTCATCAAGACGGCCAGCGGGTCCGCGGGCATCTTCGCGTGCGCGGCGTCGCTCCTCGGCGGCTGCGGCGGCTTCATCGGCAAGATCGGCCGCGACAGTCTCAGCCGCATGGTGGTCAACACATTGAGCGGCCAGGGCGTCGACATGTCGCATCTCATCGAGTCCGAGGAAGGGCAGCTGGGGCTTGCGTTCCTTGAATACCTGCCGGACGGGCGCAACTATCAGTATTACCGCAAGAATTCCGTCGGCAGCACGCTCGCGGCCGAAGATCTGGACGAGGAGTACATCGCATCGGCATTCGCCGTGCATTTCCCGGGCATGCTGCTGGAGCTGACGCCGCAGATGCGCAGCGCGTGCGGCCGCCTTGTGGAGATCGCGCGCGCAAACGGCGTGCTCGTCTCGTTCGACCCCAACATCCGCCGCGAACTCGTGAACGACGACGCGGCCCGCGCGCGGCTGCTCGATGCCGTGCGCAGCGCGGACGTCGTGGAGCCGACGCTTGAGGAGGGACGCATCGTCACGGGCAAGCACAGCATCGGCGATGTGCTGCGCGCGCTGCACGCGATGGGCCCGCGCACGGTCGTGCTCACGCGCGACAAGGACGGCGCGGTCATCAGCCGCGACGGCCGCGTCGCCATCGCGGCGGGCATCGACGAGCCCGCTGTCGACCCCACGGGCGCGGGCGACACGTTCGCGGCGGCGCTGTGCGTCGGATTGCGCGAGGAGATGGAGCTGGAGCGCCTCGCGTGCTTCTGCAACTGCGCGGGCACGCTCGTCATCCGCCACAAGGGCGCCATCGGCATGGCGCTGCCCACGCGGGCGCAGGTCGAAGAGCTGATGGCGTCCGGCGCGTGCCGCGTCACGACGGCGCGGCTCGAGGACATGCCCTGATTCCGTATTGACAAAGGAGAGAACATTATGCAATCATTGAAGCAGCGCCTGCGCGCGGGCGAACAGGTCCTCGGCACGATGGTCACCACCTTCACAAGCCCGGACATCGCGCGCCTTCTTCAGAACTGCGGGTTCGACTTTTTCATCGTGGACTGCGAGCACGGCGCGTTCACCACGCGCGAAGTGGCGAACATCATCGCCGAGGCGCGCGGCATCGGCATGCCGGCGCTCGTGCGCATCCCGGAGATGCGGCGCGAGCACGCGCTCAAATTCATGGAGATGGGCGCGTCCGGGTTGCTTTTGCCCAACACGGAGTCGGCCGAGCAGGCACGTATGCTCGTGGACTGCACGAAGTACGCCCCGCTCGGACACCGCGGCGTGTCGCTGTCGCGCCCGCACACCGATTTCAAGAAGGTGAACGGCCCTGAATATATGCGCCGCGCCAACGACGAGACCATCCTCATGTGCCAGATCGAGTCCCGCGAGGGGGTCGGGCACATCGAGGAGATCCTCGACGTCGAGGGCATCGACGTGGGCTTCATCGGCCCGAACGACATGACGCAGGACTACGGCATTCTCGGCCGCTTCGACGACCCGCAGATCGTCGCGGCGTTCGAGCGCATCATCGCGGCGGCGAAGGCGCGCGGCAAGTATGCGGGCGCGCACTTCGGCAAGGCGGAACCGCTCATCCCGTGGCTGTCGCGCGGGATGCAGATCAATATGTGGAACAGCGACGAGGGGCTTTTGTGCCTCGGCGCGGCGGGCATCGGCGCGCTGCGCGGAAAGGAGAACGCATGAAAATCGTCATTCTCGACGGATACACCGAAAACCCCGGCGACCTGAGCTGGGCCGGATTTGAAGCGCTGGGCGACGTGACGGTCTACGACCGCACCGTCGGCGGCGAGGAGGAAGTCATCCGCCGCGCGAAGGGCGCGGAAGTTGTCATCCTCAACAAGACGCCGCTCCCGGCGTCCGTCATCGAGGCGCTCGCGCCCGAGCTGAAGTACATCGGCGTGCTCGCCACGGGCTACAACGTCGTGGACATCGACGCCGCGAAGCGCGCGGGCGTGCCCGTGTGCAATATCCCCACCTACGGCACGACCGCCGTGGCCCAGTTCGTCATGGCGCTGCTGCTCGAGCTGTGCCATCACGTCGCGGACCACAGCCGTTCCGTCAAGGCGGGGGACTGGAGCCGCTGCCCCGACTTCTGCTACTGGAATTACCCGCTCATTGAGCTGGGCGGAAAAACGTTCGGCGTCATCGGCTACGGCCGCATCGGCCGCGCCGCGGCGAAGCTCGCGAAGGCGTTCGGCATGAACGTCGTCGCGTACGATACCTTCGCGAAGGACGACGACGACGCCCGCATCGTATCGCTCGACGAGCTGCTCGCCGTGAGCGACGTCATCAGCCTGCACTGCCCGCTCTTCCCGGAGACGAAGGGCATCATCGGGCGCGACGCGATCGCGAAGATGAAGGACGGCGTGTTTCTCATCAACACGTCGCGCGGCCCGCTCGTGGACGAGGACGCGCTCGCCGAGGCGCTGCACGCCGGCAAGGTGGCGGGCGCGGGGCTGGACGTGCTGTGCGTCGAACCCGCGCGCGAGGACAACCCGCTTCTGCGCGAGCCGAACTGCCTGATCACGCCGCACATCGCGTGGGCTCCGAAGGAGAGCCGCCAGCGCCTGATGGACATTGCGGTGGACAACCTCTGCGTCTGGCAGGCGGGCGCGCCCCAGAATGTCGTCAACCCTTGACAGCTTTCTCATACAGACAGAAAGGCGGCCCGCTCCCATTCAGGGAGCGGGCCGTCTTTCCGTTTGCTCCGGAACCGGAGCGAGGGGAGGAAAGAATGTCACAGCTGCACCACGCGCTGCTGTGTGTAGGACTGGAGCGCCGCCGTCAGCACGCGGTGGCTCAGAAGCGCTTCATTCGGCGTGAAGCAGCCGAACGGGCAGGGAAGCCCGCGCAGTTCGCTGATGAACGCCGCGAACATCTGAAGCAGCGAATCGGAGAATCCGAACTCGAAGATGGAGCCGGTGATGACGGGATACAGCGTCTTCTGCCCCACCACGAGCCGCGCCCACGCCTGTTCGCGGCCGCGCGCGAGCGTATAGCGCACGGCGTTGGGGTCGTCCGTCGTGAACTTCGCGGACATCTTGAGACCGTAGATCTCGTACTCCACCGTGTTCGTGCAGCCGGGCGCCATGCGCTTCATCTCAAGCTGCATCGGGAAGTGGTCGCCCGCGCCGTCGCGCGCTTCGCACAGCACGATGGCGTTGTCCCACGTCTCGCACGGCACGGGGTTGCCGTTTGCGTCGGGCCGCGTGCGCGCGATGTTCGCCAGCTGCGCGCTGACGGTCAGCGGCTCAAAGCCCAGGCGGAAGGGCAGGTGCTGCGTGTGGATGCCGAGGTCGCCCATGCAGCCGTAGTCGCCGTTCGCGCTGCGCGTGCGCTTCCAGTTGATGGGCTTCGTCAGATCCATGTCGGACGAGTGCTTGATCGCAAAGCGCGCCTCGATGATCTGCCCGAACGCGCCCTCGCGGAACCACTGTACCATCTGCTGCACGGCGGGGTAGTAGGGGAATTCGCTCGCGCAGCGCACGAACGATTCGGGGTGCTCTTCCATCGCCTCGAGCACGGCGCGGCAGGCGTCGAGGTCCATGCCGAACGGCTTTTCGCCCAGCAGGTGCTTGCCCGCGCGGATCACGTCCGTGTACACCTGCGCGTGCAGATGGTGCGGCACGGCGCAGTAGACGGCCTCCACCTCGGGATTCGCGAGGAGGTCGCGGTAGTCCTCATAGAAGTATTTCGTGTCCGGCACGCGGCGGAACCACTCGCGGTTTGCCTCGGACGTGTCGCACGCCGCCACGATCACCGGGCGGGGCAGATCGCCCGCCAGATGCAGCCAGCGCATCGACACGCTCGCGAACTCGCGCCCCATCAGCCCGCAGCCGATGACGCCGAACTTCACGCAGTTTTCGCTCATGCGCGCACCTCCTTGCCGTCCAGACGGCCGAGCTGCTCATCGAACAGCTCGAGCAGGCGGTCAGCCATCGCCTCGGTCGTGATGAGCGGCAGCTTCGTCAGCGCCACGGGCGGGCAGTTCGGCTTGTATGTCTGCGCGCTGATGTCCACGCAGCAGTCGTGGTTCATCGCCGTGCAGAACGCCACCGCGTCGTCCACGGTGTCAAAGCAGAGCGCCGTCATGTGTGCGTCGCCCTCCACGCCCGTGCACACGGCCGGGTGCTTTGCCGCCACGGCGGCCGCTCCCTCGTGATACCGGCGGCCCACCGTTTCGATGTGCTCGCCGTTCGCCGCGATGAACTCCATCGTGATGAGGTACGACAGGCTCGCCAGTTCCTCCTGGCCGTTCGTCACGAGCGCGCCGAACTGGTTCAGGCTGTCGAACGCACCGCTCGCGAGGATCTTGCTCGCGGGGTAGCAGCCGCCCGGGAACCCTTTGCCGATCGAGACGAAGTCCGGCGAAAGACCGTATTTGCGGAAGAGGTACAGCCCGTCCACCCACGCGCACGACTGGATCTCGTCGCACAGCACGGGCGTGTCGGTGGCGCGGCACGCGCGGTACGCCGACTGCAGAAATTCCTCGGACAGGCGGATGCCGCCGTAGTTCATCATGATGATCTCGTGGCAGAAGCCCGCCGTCTTGTACGGGCCCTCGTTCCAGCGGCGCACGGCCTCGTCGAACGCGGCCGCGTCGTTGATGGGAACGGATTCCACGCGGTACAGCCCCGCCTCGGCCGCCTTTTCGCCGAACTCGGGCCACAGGCCGCGCAGCGTCTGCGCCGTCACGGTCGTGCCGTGGTATCCGGCCGTGATGCCGCCCGCGTTGTCGGCCATCACGAGGAACACCGGGATGCGCCCCGCGTAGGGCGCGGGCTTGCCGTCGATGGTGTAAAAGCGCGAGAGCATCATCTTCAGCGCGGCCTCGACGGCGAGCGAGCCCGTCTCGAGGTTGATGACGCAGCTCAGAACGCCCGGCTGCTTGCTCGCGATGATCTCGCCGAGCGCCGGGTCGGCCGCGTCGAGCCCGTTCGCCGCCGCGATGAGCCGCCGCTCGAGCGTGCGCGTGATAAAGCCGCGCGTGTTGTTGTGCGTCGCGTTCGGGATGCCGAGGCGCTTCGCGCGCTCGATCAGCTCATAGCCCGGGAACGAGTGGCCGAGCGGGATGTGGTAGTGCTCGCTCTTGCCCGCGAAGTACAGGCGGCCGTCCTCGCCCACGCGGAACGCGCCGAGGCCGCCGAGCGGTGCGGCGAAGCTGTGCTGCGCGGCGCGGTACGAGCCCGTCGGCGCGCCGTCCTCGCTGTCTGCGAACGCGGGCACGAGCGTCTCGCCCACGCGCGCCATCAGCTCCTCCTGCCGCGCGGCGAAGGATGCGGGATAGAAGTCGACCTTTTCGTCGGCCACGGCGCGCAGGGTCTCGGGGGATTCGCCCGTCAGCGCGGCGCGCGCCGCGCACACGGCGGAGATGTATTCCTCGCCCAGAAGGTCGGTCAAAGAACGCTGGATGCTGCGGATCATAGCTTTTCTCTCCTTTCGGGATGTCACACGGAAACGAATTCGATGCCCGTCAGCCGGCACAGCAGGCGGATGCGCGCCTCGAAGTCGCCGGGGACGATGATCTCATGGTGCGTGCCGCCCGCCTCGAGCCACGAGGTCACGCAGCGGCGCACGCCGCTGGCCGGGCGGAAGAACAGATACGGCATGTCGCAGCGGCGCAGGTCGCACTTGTCGAGCACCTCGCCGCGCGCGTACACCAGACGGAACCGGTCGCCGCCGAGGTGCGCCAGCGACATCACGCCCACGGGCCCCGGCTCGGGGCAGAAGATGGGCGTCGGCGGGTTCGACAGCCCGCCCTCGTTGAACACGCGGTCCATCAGGAAGGGCTTGCGGTCGCTGCGGCACATCGCCCAGTTGCCCTCGCCCGCGTGGCACATCAGGATGGCTTCGCGCGGAAGGTCCATCATGTACATCTCGCTGAAATCGGCCTCGCCGCACAGCGCGATCATCGCCGCCATCCACATCGCGGCCGTCGCATCGCCCTCGGCGGCGTAGCCGTAGCCGTCGGCCATCAGGCTCGACGCCGCCAGCAGCGGCAGCTGCGTGAAGCGGCCGTCCGCGCCGAACTCCTCGAAGTGCGCCGTGTAGCCCGCGTAGCCGTTCGCCTCAAGGTAGCGCTTGAAGCCGAGGTACATGCGCACGGCCTCGGCGTGGCGCTCGGGCGGCATCTTCGGGTCGACGTTGAACACGCCGCGCTCGTACTCGACGCGCGCGGCCACCTCCTCGGGCGTCACCGCCGCGCAGAAGCTCTGCAGCGTGCCCACGGAGTCGGACACGAACTCGGGGCCGAGCTTGCGGAACACGGCCATGTCGTCCGTGATGACGTCGCCCATGCCCGGCAGCCGCCCCACGACGCCAATCTTCATCGACTGCATCGCACGCGCCGTGCGCGCCGCCGCGCCGAAGTCGGACACGAATGCGGCCAGTTCGCCGTTTGTGCGGCTGCCCGCGAAGAACACGCACGGGATGCCCGCGCGCAGCAGGCAGTTCGCGTTGTCCTGCGAGCCGTGGATGCCCTGATTGACCGTCAGCTCCAGCTCCTCGAAGTCGTCGCCGACCGTCTCGTCCGGCTGCACGAGCGCGAGCGCCAGCGGCAGGCTGTTGCGCTGCATCGCGCGCACGAGGTACTGCCCCTGCGAATAGCTCAAAAGCAGGATGAGGATGCCGTCGAGCCCGTCCGCGTTGTAGCGCGCGACGATCTCCTCGATGTCCGCGCGGTTCACGGCCGGGCGCGGGAATGTAAATTCCGCCACGCCGTCCAGCGAGGTGAGCACCTCGCGCACGTACGCCGTCTGGCGCGCCGTGATGCCCGGGAACAGCGGTTCGTACCCCTCCAGCATCAGCGCGAGCACGCCGAGGCGGGGCTTTTGTTCAGATGCTTTCATCACAATTTCCCCTTTCGTTCAAAACAGAGGCCGCACGGCGCGGTACAGCGCGGAAAAGCGCTCGCGCGCGGCGCGGTAGGCTTCTTTGTTTCCGGGTTCGGGCGCGTAGACCGCCGCCGCGGGGCGCTGCGGCACTTCGCCCGCGGGCAGCATCCCGCATCCCCACGCGGCCAGCAGCGCTGCGCCCTGTGCCGTCGCCTCGCGGCAGGCCGGGACGGTCAGCGAGCGGCCGCACACGTCGGCCTTGATCTGCTGCCACAGCGCGCTCGACGCGCCGCCGCCCAGCGAGCGCACCTCGCGGCACGGGCAGCCCAGCGCGTCCAGCATGTCGAGAAAATCGGCCAGCACGAACGCCGTCGACTCCAGCACCGCGCGCGCGAAATCGCCGCGCCCGGTCGAGAGCGACGCGCCGAAGAACACGGCCTTCGCCTGTTCGCACGCGTCGGGGTCGACGCAGCCGGACAGGTACGGCAGGAACAATACGCCGTTGCTGCCGGGCGGCGAGAGCGCCGCCATGCGGTCGAGCGCCGCGTACCCCGCGCCGCCCGCGGGCAGGTCGGGGCAGAACTCGTCGCGGAACCACCGCAGCGCCATGCCCGCCGTGCTGCCGATGGGCAGATACAGGTACTCGCCGCGCCGCACGTGGCGGTAGATCGTCACGTGGTGCCCGCGCGAGAACACGGGCGAAGCCGTGCACGCGGCCGCGACGAGCGCCGTGCCCGTCGTCTCCGTCACCACGCCGTCGCCGCACCCGGCGGCGAGCGCCGCGGCCGTCTGGTCCATCGCGCCCGTCAGAACGGGGATGCCCGCCGGCAGCCCGAAGCGCCGCGCGGCCTCGTCCGTCACCGTCCCGGCCGTCTGCCCGCACTCGAGCACGTCGGGCAAAAGCTGCGCCGGGATGCCGGCGGCGCGCAGCGCGTCGTCCCACGCGCCGTCTTTTCCGAGATGGAACCATCCCGAGGACGTCTGTACCGACGGCTCGCTCACAAAGCGCCCCGTCAGCGCGAAGATCAGGTAATCCTCCAGCAGGAGGAATTTGTATGTCCGCGAAAACACGTCCGGCTCGTTGCGCCGCAGCCACATCAGCTTGGCCAGCGGCAGCGCGCCCGTCGCCCCGGGCAGACCGGTCGCCTCATAGAAGTCCTGCGCGGAGAAGCTGCCGCGCAGCGCGGCGGCCTCGTCCTCGGCGCGCCCGTCGAGCCACACGAGGAACGGCCGCAGCGGCTCGCCCGCGCGGTCCACGGGCACGAGCGTCTCGCCCTGCGTCGTCAGTCCCACGGCCGCGATGCGCGCGTCCGGCACGCGGGTGGTCACATCCGCCAGCCCGTCGCGCACGGCGGCGAGGTACCGCTCGGCGGGGGCCTCGACGCACGCGCCGCGCGTGTCGAGCGAATACTCCTGCACGCTGCACGCCAGCAGCGATGCGTCCGGGGCGAACAGGCAGACTTTCACCGCGGTGGTCCCGGCGTCGAATACCGCGATGCACTCCCGGCCGCCCACGGTCACGCCTTTCCGTCGCTGCCGAAGACGCGCATGTGGTGCATCGTCTCGCGGCGCACGGCCTCGGTGACGTAGGGCATCAGTTCGAACGCGCCCGTCTCGGGCGTGAAGTGCTCGTGCGCGGCGCGCGCCGCCGCGAGGTTGTTGTGCGTGAAGATGTTGATTTTGGAGATGCCGTTCGCGACGCAGGCGCGGAAATCGTCGTCGGACAGACCGCTGCCGCCGTGCAGCACGAGCGGGGTGGGGCAGGCGTCCGCGATGCGGGCGAGACACTCGAGGTCGAGCTTCGGCGCGGCCTTGTACACGCCGTGCGCCGTGCCGATGGCCACGGCCAGCGCGTCGCACCCGCTCTCGGCGGCGAACTGCAGCGCCTCGTCCGGCTGCGTGTACACCGTGCGCGCGATGCCCTCCTCGGCCGAGCCGTTCGAGCCCACGTGCCCGATCTCGGCCTCCAGCGAGCAGCCCGCCGCGTGCGCCTTCGCCGCCATCTCGCGCGTGCGGCGCACGTTTTCCTCAAAGGGGAGCATGCTGCAGTCGTACATCACGGACGTAAAGCCCAGCGCGATGGCGCGCTCCACCAGCTCCGGCGTGAAGCCGTGGTCGAAGTGCAGCGCCACGGGCACGCGCGCGCGGCGCGCCATGCCCAGCATCATGTCGGCGTATTCCTCGAGCGACGCGCCCGGCAGCAGGCTCTCGGCCGGGCCGATGATGACCGGCGAGGACAGCTCCTCCGCCGCCTGCAGGATGCCCTTCGTCATCTCGAGCGTCACGCAGTTGAACAGGCCGACGGCATAGTGCTTTTCGCGCGTGTCGGCCAGAATGGTTTTCAGATCGACGAGCATGGGAAATGCCTCCTTTTAATAGTCAATGGAAACGAAGCGGCCGAGTTTGTCCGCCTCGCGCGCGGCAAGGCAGCTTGCGGCGCTCACGAGGCCGGCCGTCAGGTCGGACTGCGCGTCCTCGCCGCCGAGCACGCGCAAAAAGTCCTGCGCCAGCATCTCGTCGCCGCCGAAGTGCATCCCGGCGGGGAAGTTGAACTTGTGCGTCACGGTCTGAGGGGAGAGGTAGCGGTCCTCGCGGATCTCGGCGGTGTAGAAGTCGAACTCCGCGCTGCCCTTCGTGCCGATGAGCCGCGCGCCGCGCCGCCCGGCGCTCTTTTTGACGGTGAAGTTCTGGTTGTAGCTGATGAGCATGCCGCTCGCCGTCGTGAAGATGGCGCTCGCGCCGTCCTCGTTGCCGGTGTCCGCGGCGAAGCAGCACGCGTCGCCCTGCACGTCCTCTTTCAGAATGCGCCCCACGACGTAGCTGCTCTCGGGGCAGGTGCGGTAGTCGGGGCAGTCGGGACAGTGCAGCCCGGCGGGGCGGTCTCCCTTGAAGTGGAGCTTCGCTGTCTTCGCGCACACCGACACCGGGCGCTCGCCCGTCAGAAAGTGGATGTAGTCGATGTCGTGCGTGGCCTTCTGCAAGAACAGCCCGCCCGTCTCGGAGGGGTCTCGGTACCAGCTGTGGTAGTAAACGCTGCCGTACGGCACGTTGTTGACGGCCTGCACCATCGTCAGTTTCCCGAGCACGCCGCTCTCGACGATGCGCTTCATCTCCAATGTAATAGAGGACAGGCGCAGCGGGAAGCTCACGACGACGCGCTTTTCCTTTCCCTCGGCCGCCTCGCGCAGCTGTTCGTACTGGGCGCGGCTGGTGCACACGGGCTTTTCGAGGAAGAGCGGCAGCCCCATCTCCAGCACGCGGCACGCCATCGGCGTGTGCAGCGAGCAGCGCGTGCCGATGAACACGCCGTCCAGTTCCTCGCGCGCGAGCATTTCTTCGGCGTCCGTGTACCAGCGCGTGTGCGCGAAATACGCGTCGCCCTGCAGGCCGGGGCGGATGTCCCCGGCGCGGGGGTCCGCGACCGCCGCGACCTCGATGTCCGCCTCCAGCGCGCGGAATGACTTCATCATGGTCTCCGAGCGCAGGCCGTAGCCGATGAATCCGATCTTTTTCATAGCTCAAAACCCTCCGTTTCGCGCCCAAAGCGCCCGCTGCGGCGCCGAGCGTGCTTTTTTATCTGATTATTATATAAGATTCAATGAACGTGTTCAGAAACCCGTTCGTACTAATAAAATCTCATTATTAGCGATTTTAATGCGAATCATTGTACATTTTTACTAAAGAACCGGAGTTCTTTTTGAGATGTGAATTGCTTGACATCCCTATGGAATGCTGTTATAGTTTAATTGAAATCAGGAACTCCGCAAGGCTATTGTGCCACAGCACAATACTAAAAGTCAAGAGCAAAGCGGACGAATTTCAGCTAAAAATTATCAATAATATTACTAATAAAAACGGAAACGGAGGCGGGTCCTATGAAGGGCAAATCAGCTGCCGAAACACCGCTGGACCAGCGCTCGCTTTTGCAGCGCTTCGCGGTGTACATGAGAAAATACTGGTTCATTTATCTGCTGGTGCTGCCCGGGCTGATCTGCATGATCGTGTTCAACTACGGCACCATGTACGGCATCCAGCTCGCGTTCAAGGACTACTCGCCCCGCCTCGGCGTCTGGGGCAGCCCGTGGGTGGGCTTCGAACACTTCCGGGAGATGATCGCGGACCCCAACTTCATCCGGGCGTTCAAGAACACGGTCATCATCAATGTGTATAAGCTGCTGTTCGGCTTCACATTCAACGTGTTCCTCGCGCTGCTCATCAACGAGATGAAGATCCGCCGCGTCAAGAGCGTCGTGCAGACGTGCGTGTACCTGCCGTACTTCCTGTCGTGGGTCATCTTCGCGGGTCTCGTTCAGGTCTTCCTCGAGTATCCCAGCGCGGCCGACCTCGGCGGCGTCGTCAACCAGGTGATCGCATCGCTGGGCGGAACGCCGATCGACTTCCTCAAGACGCCCTCGATGTTCCGCGGCATCCTCACCATCTCGAACATCATCAAGACGGCCGGATACTCCGCCATCGTCTACTTCGCCGCCATCGCCGGCATCAACCCGACGCTGTACGAGTCGGCGGCCATCGACGGCGCGAACCGCAAGGACATGATGCTCCACATCACGCTGCCGCGCATCCTGCCCAGCGTGGCCGTCATGCTCATCCTCGAGCTGGCCGGTCTGTTCGTGTCCAACTTCGATCAGGTCTACAACCTGTACAGCAACTACGTACTGTCCACGGGCGACGTGCTCTCCACCTACATCTACCGCATCAGCCTGGGCGGCGGCACGGAGTTCGAGCTCTCTACGGCCATGAACCTCGTTCTCAACCTGATGGGCCTCATCGTGGTGCTCATCGCCAACAAGTTCATCGAAAAGCTCGACGTGCAGGGCATCTTCTGAAAGGGGGAACGGAGATATGAAAGGTTCGGCACAGGGCCGCAAGCGCTACCGCCGCTCCATGCTGGCGCGCTTCGGCTTCAACTTCTACGACATCTTCGTCTACGCGTTCTGCATCCTGTTTGCCCTCGTGTGCGTGTACCCGATGTGGTACGTCTTCGTGGCTTCGGTCACGCCGTATGAAGAGTACATCAAGGGCGGCCTGATGCTCTGGCCGCGCGGCGGCATCGACTTCCAGTACTACGTCGCCATCTTCAGCACCCGCAGCTTCGTCAACAGCCTGTGGATCTCCGTCTCGAAGACGGTGCTCGCCACGGCGCTCTCGGTGCTCGTCACGTCCACGATGGCCTACGCCGTCAGCAAGACGCACATCCGCGGCATGAAGGTCATCAACGCGCTCGTGGTGTTCAACCTCTTCTTCACCGGCGGCCTCATCCCGCAGTACATGCTCTATCAGGACCTGCACCTGCTGCGCACGTACTGGGTCATGGTCATCCCGGGCGCGCTGAACATCACCTACTTCATCATCATGCGCAACTACTTCACCTATTCCGTCCCGAAGGATCTGGAAGAGGCGGCGCTGCTCGACGGCTGCACCGACGTGGGCGTGTTCTTCCGCGTCGTCATGCCGGTCTCGCGCTCGATGATCGCGGCCGTGACGCTGTTCATCGCGGTCATCAACTGGAACGACTACTACAACTACATGATGTTCATCGGCAACAAGACGAACCTCCAGCCGTTCGCGTGGATTCTGCGCCGCATGCTGGTGGACCAGTCCATGATGAACACGGTGCGCAACGGCGCCGCGGGGCTCGGCATGGAGCTGCCCCCGCCCATGGCGCTGCGCATGGCGACGATCATCTGCGCGATGATCCCCATCCTGTGTGTGTACCCGTTCCTGCAAAAGCACTTCACCAGCGGCATCACGCTCGGCGCGGTGAAGGAATAATGGTCAAGAACGCAGAGCTTGCAACAGCTTGTATATTAAAATGCACGACAATGCGTTAAAAAGGAGGAAAAACTATGAACAGTACGCTGAAGAAGACCGTGGCTGCCGTCGCAGGGCTCGCCATGGCGGCCTCGATGCTGAGCGCATGCGGGTCCGCTTCCTCGAGCACGCCCGCCGCGTCGGGAAGCACCGCCGCCGGCGGCGCGACCACGAACGCGGACCGCGAGAACGTTCACATCCGCTTCGCGCAGTTCGGCAACAACACCGACGACGTCACCGGCATGGAGAACGATCCCATCAAGAAGGCCATCGAAGAGGCCGTCAACGTCACGCTGGAGTACGACACCGGCACCGAGGGCTTTGACGACCGCATGCAGAACGAACTGTTTACGGGCGGCGCGGCCGACCTGTTCCCCACCTGGGGCGAGAGCGACAAGATCTCGAGCTGGGTCGAGGAAGACCTCGTCACGAACCTGTCCGAGATCGTCAACGCCGACCCCGACCGCTACCCCACGCTGTATAAGATCATGAACAGCGACGAGTACAAGATGTACAACGAGCTGTACACGGGCGACTCCGAGAACGCCTATGCCATCTACGGCATCTCCGCGTTCGCCGAGCCCAGCTTCTCCGGCGTGCCGGTGTACAACACCGCCATCCTCGAGGAAGTGAACGGCGGCAAGGTGCCCGCCACGGTCGATGAGTTCATCGAGTATACGAAGGCGTGCGCCGCGGCCGGTTATGTCGGCTGGTGGCCCCGCAACGACAAGCTCACCAACTGGGCGCAGATCGACGCCACGCTCGCCGGCCCGCAGGGCACGACGATCATGCCGCCGAAGAGCAACGTCTGGGACGGCTTTGTCCTGTCCGGCGAGCTCGGCACCGACAGTGAGCACTGGACGCTCGCCTCGACGAGCGAAGCCAGCAAGGAAGTCGTCAAGCAGCTGCGCGACATGTACGCCGCGGGCGCGCTCGACAGCGGCATCGGCGTCAAGAGCGACTTTGACGACGCGTACGCGGACTTCGGCGCGGGCCGCCTCGCCAGCGCGGACTTCGGCTTCGGCTATCCCGCCCAGTTCAAGGACTTCTTCAACAATCCGTGGGCCGCGACGAACGCGGACGCCCAGATGGGCGACCTGACGCTCGGCACCGCCCCGACCAGCGACGGCAACTACGCCAAGACCTACACCACCGGCACGTGGGTGGGCAGCCACTACTTCATCCCCACCACCTGCGAATACCCCGACCGCGTTCTCGACCTCGTTGAGTTCCTCGCGAGCACCGAGGGCCAGGACCTTCTGCACAACACCGAAAATTACGTCTACCGTGAGGATCAGGGCGCGGACTTCTGGGCCACGGCCACGGCTCCCTACGGCTACGGCGACGGACGCTGCAAGTACGTGTGGTTCAGCTACATGTTCAGCGGCACCGAGTACGAAGTGGACTTTGCCAACAACGACTGGTGGACGGCCGTTTCGAACCCCATCGACAACAGCACGCACTGGGCCAGCGAGCAGGATGCTGAGCTGATCGAGTATGCGCGCGGCGTCGTGGGCGAGTTCAAGGACGAGTGCGTCGTCACGCTGCCCGCCTACTATAACCTCGTGTCGCTGCCCTCCGAGGCCAACGACATCCGCACCAAGCTCGTGGACGTCACGAACGAATATCTGAGCCAGATGATCGGCGGCCAGATGGACATCGAGACGGGCTGGGCCGACTATCAGGCGGCCTACGAGCGCGAGGGCGCGGCGGAGCTCGAGCAGATGGTGAACGACGCCATCGCCGCGGCCCGCACGACCTACGGCGGCTGAGCCTGACGGCATGCCGCTTGCAATCTCATGAACCGACGGGGCCCGGGACATTTCGTCCCGGGTCTCTTATCCCGGCAAAAAACGAAATACATCCATCAGGAGGTAAACCCTATGGCACAGAACAAACTGAGCGATCCGTCCGGCCGCGGCCATGTGGACGGCTACAAAGTCATTTTCCCGCAGATGCAGCACCCCTACACCGAGGCTGAGATCCAGGCGGTCGTGAACGTCATGCGCAACGCCGAGGGCCAGACGCAGGGCAAGTACCTCGAGAAGTTCGAGAAGGACTTCGCCGAGTTCGTCGGCGCAAAGTATGCGTTCGGCGTGAACAACTGCACCAACGCCCTCAAGCTGGCGGCCATCTTCTGCCACATCCATCCGGGCGACGAGGTCATCGTCCCCGCGTACACCTACTGCGCGTCGGCCATCCCCTTCGGCGATCTGGGCGCCCACATCGTCTGGGCGGACATCAACCCCGACACCTGGACCATCGACCCCGATGACTTCGAGCGCAAGATCACCCCGAAGACGAAGGCCGTCGTGGCCGTCCACCTGCTGGGCATCCCGTGCGACATCAAGCGCATCGTCGCCATCGCGCGCCGCCACGGCATCAAGGTCGTCGAGGACTGCGCGCAGGCCATGGACTGCCGCGTCGACGGCCAGCACGTCGGCACGTTCGGCGACTTCGGCTGCTTCAGCTTCCACGCCGCCAAGACGATGACGACCCTCGGCGAGGGCGGCATGTTCGTGTGCAGCGACGATCAGATCGCGCACAACGTCCCCGGCATCCGCCACAACGGCCTGTGCGCGTTCCAGGGCGAGCGCGAGCGCTACTGGGTCCCGGCGATGAGCAACGTCGACGAGTTCCTCGAGGACCGCTGGCCCCAGAACTTCTGCATCGGCGAGGCGCAGTGCGCGCTGGGCTCCGAGCAGCTCAAGAGCGTCATCGCGAACAACGAGATCCTCATCGAGCAGGACCGCCGCATCCGCGAGTGGCTCAAGGACGTTCCCGAGATCACGTTCCCGAAGATCGTTGAGGGCGGCCGCTACGTCGTGCACCAGTACATCATGCACTACGACGGCAGCAAATACGGCAAGAACCGCAACGACCTGCTGGACCTTCTGACCAAGAAATACGGCGTCCGCGCGATCGTACAGTACTATCCGCTGTACCGTTATCCGCTGTTCCAGAAGAAGGGCTGCGGCGCGTACGACTGCCCCGTGCTCGACGCATGGTGGGACAACAGCTTCTCCTTCCCCTGGTGGTGCGGCATTGACGACGAGAGCATGCGCATCATGTGCGAGGGGCTCATCCACGCGGTCGAGGATCTGCGCGGCTGACCGGTCTCCGGCACGGCGCGCAGGCAAAGCGTGAAACCCGGCCCGGCCGTGCGGCGGATTCATTTCCCCCGCGGCCGGGCATTGTGGTTTTGCGCCCCGGTATGATACAGTAGAGAAGGGAAATGCATTATGCTCGATAAGACAAGATTTCTGGGCCCGGTCGCCCCGGCGGTGTGCCCCTGCACCGAGACGGATGAGCTGGACTGGCCCGCGCTGGAACGCAACTTCGAACGGCTCGCCGCCTCGGGCGTGACGGGCCTGTACATCAACGGCGGCACGGGCGACGCGGCAAACCTCACGCAGGAAGAGCGCCTCGCCGTGGCCGAATACATGGTCCCGCGCCTGAAGGCCGCGGGCAAGCTCGCCATCGTGCACGTCGGCCAGACCACACAGCGCGAGGCCGTCGCGCTGGCGCGGCAGGCCGCCGAGCTCGGCGCGGACGCCATCGCGAGCATCCCGCCCAAGAAGGACTGGCCGCAGATCGCGGAGTACTACCGCGCGCTCGCCTCGGCGGGGCTTCCGGTCATCGTCTACTACATCCCGGGCGTGACGGGCATGACGGCGGGCATGGCGCAGCTGCGCACGCTGCTGGACATCCCCGGCGTCGAGGGCATCAAGATGAGCGACTGGAACATCTTTTTGATGCACAGCGTGTGCCGCGAATACCCCGAAAAAGTGGTGTACTCCGGCTTCGACGAGATGTTCGTGCCCGGCCTTCTGTACGGCGCGGACGGCTGCATCGGCACGTGGATGAACCTCGTGCCGGATCTGTACGCAAAAGTGTACGCCCGCGTGCGGGACGGCAAAGCCGACTCGGTGCGCGCCGCCATGGATGAATTCAACGATTTTCTCGCCGTCGGCTGGGACTACGGCATCCTCGACGCGTTCGAGGAGCTGATGCGCGCCAAGGGCTACGCGCAGCGGTGTTTCCGCCGCCCGTCGGCGTGGAATCCCGGCAAGCTGCCCAAAGCGGCGCTCGACGACATGCTCGCGCGCCTTTCGCATCTCGAGACACTGGCGGCTGAGCTCTGAGCCCGCCGCTTTCATCACAGGAGGACGACCATGCAGTATGTACGCATTCCCGGCACCGAGCTGCGCGTGAGCCGCATCTGCCTCGGCACCATGACGTTCGGCAGCCCCGTCGGCGAGGAGGACGCCGTCCGCCTCGTCCGCTACGCGCTGGACGAGCACAACATCAATTTCATCGACACCGCCAATATGTACGAGGGCTACAACCGCTACGCGGGCAGCGCGGGCGGCGTGGCCGAGGAGATCGTCGGCAAGGCCGTGCGCGGCGCGCGCGACCGCTTCGTCGTGGCCACGAAGGTGGGCATGAAGGTGGGCACGGAGCCCGTCGACGAGAACACCAGCCCCGAGGCCATCCGCGTCCAGCTGCGCCGCAGCCTGAAACGCATGGGCACGGACTACGTCGATGTCTACTACCTCCACCGCTTCGACCCCGACACCGAGCCGCAGGCCATCGCCCGCGCGATGGGCGACGAGCTGCGCGCCGGAACGATCCGCGCGTGGGGCGTCAGCAACTACACCGCGCCGCAGCTGGCCGCGCTGCTCGAGGCGGCAAGGCGCGAGAACGTGCCCGCACCCGCGCTGTGCCAGCCCGCGCTGAGCCTGCTCAACCGCGCCGCGCTCGACGACATGCTGCCGCTGTGCGAAAAGGAGAACATCGGCGTCGTGCCGTATCAGGTGCTCCAGGGCGGCGTGCTCACCGGAAAATACAAGCGCGGCGCGGCCGCGCCCGAGGGCAGCCGCCTCGCGGAGAAGCCCGAGTGGCTCAAACCCTTTACCGACGAAGTGTACAATGTGCTCGCCGAGTGCGAGCGCGCCGCCGAGGCCGCCGGCGTCTCCATGACGCAGTACGCGCTGCGCTGGGCGCTCGCGCAGCCCGCAGTGGTCAGCGCGCTCATCGGCGTCAAGCGCACCGAACAGATCGACGAGGCGGCAAAGGCCGCCGAATGACGCGCCGCGCGGCGCGCGAAGGAGGTCAGTATGGCTTACATCCCGCAGCCGGGCGTCCCGATGGGCGGCTGGTGTGAAGAGAAGATCGTCTATCAGCCCCGGGTGCGCCCCGGGTTCGTCGCATGGGCGACGGCCTTCTCCTACGGGGACGGCACGTACGGCGTGTCGTTCGACGAGGTGACGGCGGAGGAAGACCCCGCGTTCACTCCCTCCCGGCTCGAGTACGCCGAGGCGGCGGGCGTGCCGGTCTCCTACGGCGCGGTGGAAGCCGGCAGCGCGCACCAGTGCACGCGCCGCGTGTATCTGCGCACGTCCGACGGCCGCACGTTCACCGAGACGGGCCGCTGCCTGCGCGGGGAGGGCTCGCTGTGCGCCGCCGGGTTCCCGGACGGGCGCATCCTCGGCTTCGACGTGCCGCGCCGCAACGCGCAGGGCACCGGCTGGTGCGACTATCTGCGCGTGCGCGAGAGCGCCGACGGCGGCGCGACGTGGCGCGACGTGTGCCGCCTGCTCGAGGGCTGCGCGCCGTACCTCTGGCGCGTGCGCCGTCTGAACAGCGGCGAGATCATCGTGCTCGCCTCGCTGTACGGCACCCCCTGGGGCCCCGGCCGCGAGCGCGCCACGCGCAACACGATGCTCCCGGGCGAGAGCTACGAGAGCAAGATCCAGACCTTCTTCCTCACGACGCGCGACGGGCGCGAGTACTCCGGCCCGTACTACATCCTGCCGGGCATCGGCGCGCACGAGTTCGACGTCGCCGAACTGCCCGACGGCCGCCTGCTCTTCATCGCGGGCGACGTGCAGGGAACGCCCGTGGGGCGGCAGATCGTCTCGCGCAGCGGCAGCGGCTGGGTCAACGGCACGCTGCTGCCCATCCGCGACGGCGCCCCGCCCGACCCCTCGGCCGACCCGCAGGGCGGCTTTGTGCCCGAGACGCTCGTCTGGGACGACGCGCAGGGGTGCCTCGTCGGCTACCGGCGCAACCGCTGCTTTTCCGTCTCGAACGACCTCGGCGAACACTGGACGCCGCTCGAACCGCCCGCGGCGCTCGAGCCGCTGTACCAGCCGGTGCTGATCGAGCTCGGCGGCGCGCTCGCGCTGTTCGGGCACGTCGGCGGGGACGTCTCGTTCGGCCAGACGGACACGCACATCACCGTGCAGCTCCTTCGCCCGGACGCCGCGAAACGCCTGCCGAGACCGGCGCACCTCACGCTCGAGCGGTGTCTCGCACCGGACGGCTCGCACTACGAGAACCGCCTGTGCGCCCGCCTGACCGCCGGGGATGCGCCCCTGGCCGGGCAGGAGGTCGAATTCCGGTTCGACCGGTTCTGGAACCCCGACGGCAGCGTAAACAAGCGCCCGCTCAGCGAGTCCCCGATGCGCGTGCGTGTGCGCACGGACGAAAACGGGCTCGCGTTCGCCCACGCCGGGTGGTTCGACGGCATCGCCGACATCCACCTCGCCTACAACGCGGACGTCGTGTGCCCCGGTTCGGACGATGTGCGCGCGTGCGAGGGGCCGTCGATGACGCTGCTCGCGCTCACGCCCGCGCGGGACGACGAATACCCCTACGACGCGTATTTTGCAAACGGCACGCTCTATCTCTCGCCCGCGTTCCGGCGCGATTTCCCGCGCGCGGAAGAGGTGCTCGCGCAGAGCGCCGGGCAGGACGAAGTGCCCGCCGCGCTCCTCGGCGACGAGGCTGTGCGGCGGCTCGCGGCGAGCGGCGTTTTGTGCGAGGAAAACGGGAAAACCATGTGGATCGCCACCGTCCACGCGCCGCGCCGGCTCGACGGCGTGCGCCCGATGGCGTCCGGCGACCGCTATATCTGAACAGGCAAAAAGCCCGCACGAGGGCGGAAAAGAGGAAACGATATGAAGTACGGCGTTACGATCACACGCGGGGCCTCCCCGTGGCAGATCTTCCAGCAGAATGAGGACGGCTTTGCCGCCATCCGTCTCGAGGGCGAATATCATCTGGTGCGCCTGTCGCAGGAGCTCCCGCTCGAATTCACACACGTTCCCGACGCCAAGACGACGGTCAAAGCGCGCATCGCGCTCGAGAGCACGGGCGAATCCGTCGTGCCGTGGACGCTGTGCGAGGTGACCGGCGACGGACACTGGCGCATCGAATTCCCCCGCGTGCCCGCGGGCGGGCTGTACCGCATCGAGACGTATATGGACTACGAGGGCTGGGACGGCCTTTCGTGCACGCGCGGCGACATGGTGCACAACATCGGCGTGGGCGACGTGTTCGTCATCGCCGGGCAGTCGAACGCCGCGGGCCGCGCGAAGAACCCCGTCGAGGACACCCCCGAGCTCGGCGTGCACGTGCTGCGCACGAGCGCCCGCTGGGACCTCGCCACGCATCCGCTGGGCGAGACGACGGACGCGGTGCACGTCGGCCACTACGAGAACCACAACCCCGGCCACAGCCCGTGGCTGCACTTCGCAAAGCGGCTGCACCGCGAGCTCGGGTATCCCATCGGGCTCGTGCCGTGCGCCTACGGCGGCGCGCCGCTGCGCTGGTGGAACCCGGAGGAAAACGGCGCGCTGACGCAGAACATGCTCGAGATGCTCGGCGACTACGACATTCACCCGAAGGCGGTGCTCTGGGTGCAGGGCGAGGCCGAGGGCTATGAGAACAGCGCCGAGACGTATCTCGAGCGTTTCACGGCGTTCGTGCGCGCGGTGCGCGAAGCGCTCGGGCAGCCGGAGCTGCCGTTCCTCACGGTGCAGATCAACCGCTGCGCCGAGACGAAGGACGAAGCGCTCGACCGCCAGTGGGGCATCGTGCGCGAAGCGCAGCGCATGGCCGCGCACGTCATCCCGCACGTGTGCTGCGTGCCGTCGGCCGACCTCGCGCTGTACGATTTCATCCACAACTCCGCCGAGGGCAACCTCGTCGTCGGCGAGCGCTGCGCCCGCGCCGCGCTGAGCGAGTGCTACGGGCGCGACATCGACTGGCGCGCGCCCGAACCCGAGACCGTGACCCTCACCGCGCCCGACACGATCACCGTCACGTTCGCGCCCGTGCGCAACTGGATCAACGCGTTCGGCCTGCCCGCGCCGCAGCTGCCGTTCGACGCCGAGGACGGCGCCGGTCTCGTGCACCCGTGCTCCTACAAGGAGGGCGCGGACACGATCACGCTGACGTTCCCGCGCGCGCTCGAGGGCGACGTGAAGCTGCACGGCGGCTGGCGCATGAACCCCGGCCTCACCGTCCCCAGCGACTGCATGCGGATGCCGATGCTGTCATTCTACGGCGTGCCCGTGCGGCGCGCGTCCCAGGAGGGCTGATATGAAAGACCCCTACGCCTACATTTTCCGCTTCTGCTGCGACCCCGGCTTCAACGACGAGGCCGAGATCGAAGCGCTCGACCGCTACGCCGAAGCGGCGCGCATCGACGACGTGGCCGTGTTCGCCAACGTCGAGGAACTCAACACCGGGCACATGACGTACGAGGAGCAGGAGGCCTACCTCTCGCTCATCCGCCGCGTGCAGGAGAAGATGGCCGCGCACGGCGTGACCGTCTCCGTCAACCAGTGGCACAGCGTCATGCACGCCGACCTCGGCAAGCAGCTGCTCCCGGAGCAGGACTTCCGCCCGATGGTGGACCCCGAGGGCACGCCCGCCTCGCTGTGCGTGTGCCCGCTGTGCGATGAGTGGCAGAAGTACATCGCCGGGCTGTACGCGCGCTACGCGGCGCTCGAGCCCTCCATCGTCTGGGTGGAGGACGACTTCCGCCTGCACAATCACGAGCCCCTCGCGTGGGGCGGGTGCTTCTGCGGCGAGCACATGCGCCTGTACAGCGAGCGCGCCGGGAAACCGCTCACGCGCGAGGAATTCGTCGAGGGCGTGCTCAAGCCGGGCGTGCCGCACCCGTACCGCCGCATCTGGCTCGACGTCGCGCGCGAGACGATGCTCAGCGCCGCGCGCGCCATCGGCAGCGCGGTGCGCGCCGTGTCGCCCGACGTGCAGGTGGGCCTGATGAGCTCCGCCCCGCACGTGCACGCCGCCGAAGGGCGCGACTGGCATGCGCTTGTGAATGCGCTCGCGGCAGGCCTTGCGCCCGTCGACCGCATCCACCTGCCGGGGTATCAGGAGTCCTCGCCCGCGCAGTATCTGCACGGGTTCAACATGGTGTCGATGCTCACGCGCGCGATGCTCCCCGAGGACACGAAGGTGTACCCGGAACTCGAGAACTACCCGTTCTCGCTCTTTTCGAAATCCCGCCGCTTCACGCGGTTCCAGCTCCTGTCGTCGCTCGCGCTCGCGCCCGACGGCATCACCATCGACCTGTACGACCTCAACGGCAACGGCATCGTCTGGGAGGACGGCTATCAGGACATGCTGCGCGACACGAAGGACTACCTCAACGCGCTCACCGCGAGCGGCGTGCTGCGCGGCAAGCGGCGCGGCGTGCAGGTGCTGTACTGCCCAGATTCCGCTTACACCATCCACACGCGCGAGGGCGAGTCGATGGAGGAGCTCTACCCGCAGGAGTCGTTCTTCGCGGCGCTTCTGCCCGCGATGGGCGTGCCGTACGCCTACTGCTGCAATCCCGAGAGCCTGAGCGGCGAAGTCGTCGCGGCATCGGGCCAGGTGCTGCGCAACTGGGACAGGGACGTGCTCGCACATCTGTTCGCCGAGAACTTCGTCATCCTCACGGGCGACGCCGCCGAGGTGCTGTGCGAGCGCGGGCTCGGGTATCTCGCGGGCATCGAGCTCGTGCGCTGGATGAAGCAGAACGAGGGCGGCTATACGTACGAGCAGGTCACGAACGGCCGCGTCTACACGGGCCGCAGCGCCGCGCGCGCCTCGTGCGTCATCTCGTGCACCGACGCGGCCGTCGTCACCTACGCGCCGGACGCCGATGTGCGCGAGTACACCGCCTTTTATGATTCCTTCCGCCGCCGCACAGCGCCCGGCCACGCCGTTGTGAACGGCCGGGTGATGATCTACCCGTTCGGGCACTTCGAGAGCCCGACGGCGCTGCCGCCGATGCTCTTCAACCGCGTGCGGCAGGAGATCCTGCACGACGTGCTGCGCGCCGCGAACTTCCGCGCGCCCGTCGTGTGCGGCGCGCCGTACCTCGAGCCGTACTGCTTCGAGACGCAAAATGGCCTCGCGCTCTTCCTCGTGAACGGCGCGACGGACGACGTGCAGGGCGTGACGCTCTTTGGCGCGCCGGACGGCGAGGCGCAGGCGTTCTGCTCGGCCGAAGCCGAGCCGCACCCCGCGCAGACGGAGACCGACGGGGAATTTGTGACGATCCGCGGGACAGTGCCCTCCATGGAGGCGCTGCTCCTCACATGGAAAGGGGAAACGAGATGAAAGCAAAGATCATTGACCGCAAATGGGTGGTGGAGTGGTTCGACGAGCGCCAGTGCTACCACATGCCCAGCCTGACGCTGGCCGACAACGGCAACCTCCTCGCCGTGTGGAACGGCGGATTCCTCCAGTGGAACGGCGACCCGATGGGCCGCGACGCCAAGGACTGGGTCTCGGTGCTCGAGCCGGGCGCGAAGGAGTGGTCGAACCCCGACGCCGTGGGCTGCGACATCCGCTACTGCTGCCACGACCCCGTGTTTTTGAAAAACCGCAAGGGTGAGATCATCCTGCTGTTCGCCAAATTCCTCGACACCGAGGTGAACTTCACCACGTGGTGCAACGGGCGCGACGAGCTGTGGACGCGCAAGACGAAGGACGGCGGCCGCACGTGGGAGCCCGCGCGCCCCGCGGGCATCCAGAGCGGCCACGCGTCGAACGACAGCGTCCTGCTCGACGACGGCACCATCGTGTTTGCCTCCACGTCCAGCGAACTCGCGGACAAATACTTCGGCGCGGTGCGCATCTATCTCTCGCACGACGACGGCGAGACGTGGGAGAAAGGCCCCATCCTCGCGGCCGACGACGGCAACCTCATCCGCGAGCCCGCGCTGTGCCTGCGCCCGGACGGCGTCATCCGCATGTTCACGCGCACGTGCCCGGGCAACACGGGCTGGGGCGCGGGCATTCAGTCCATCCCGTCCTACACGGCCGAGAGCCGCGACGGCGGGCGCACGTGGACGAAACCCGTGCCCGCGGGCATCCTCAACAACGAATCGAAGATCGACGTCATCAGCTGGGACAAGGACACCATCCTCATGGCCTACAACGACACCCCCGTGGCCGACTGGCACGAGCGCAGCCCGCTGACGCTCGCCTATTCGAAGGACGAGGGCAAGACGTGGACGAACCTCATCGAGCTCGCGTCCGCGCCCGGCAATAAGTGCCAGCCCGCGATGTGCCGCGACCGCGACGGCCGCCTGAACGTGGTGTACATGCACCGCCACACGGCCATCGAGCACCTCGTGCTGGAGATCACCGACTGAACGCGGAAGGAAAGGGAGAGCCATGGACACACAGGCTCGGCGAGAAGCGGCGCTGGCGTGCATCCTCGATCTGGGCGAGCTGCTGCTCACGAGCGGCGCGGAAGTGATGCGCGTCGAGGACACCGTGGCCCGCCTGTGCGCCGCGTACGGATTTGAGACGACGGACGTGTTCACGATCACGTCCAGCATCGTCGTCACGGCGCGCGCGCCCGACGGCCGCGTGCTCACGCAGACGCGCCGCATCCGCGAGCGCAGCACCGACCTCGGCTGCGTGGAGCGCGTGAACGCGCTGTCGCGCCGGTTGTGCGCGTCGCCGCTGCCCGTGGAAGAGCTGCCCGATGCCGTGCGCGAAGCGGCCTGCGGCCCGCGCTGGCCGGACAGCGTGCAGCTGGCGGCGTACGTGTGTGTTTCGGCGGTGTTCACGCTGTTTTTCGGCGGCAGCCCCGCCGACGCCCTCGCGGCCGCCGCGGCGGGAGCCGTGCTCTTCGCCGCGCTGCGCGCGGGCGGCGGGCTGCGCATCAACGGGCTTTTGCTGGCGTTCGCGGCCAGCGCCGCGGCGGCGTTTGCGGTGGCGGCGCTTCGCGTGTGCGGGCTCGCCTGCGCGCCGGACCGCGCCGTCGTCGGAAACATCATGCTGCTCATTCCGGGCCTTGCGTTCACGACGTCGCTGCGCGACATGATCCGAGGCGACACCATCTCGGGTCTGCTCGGCCTGAGCGAGGCCGTCGTGAAGGCGCTGGCCGTCGCGGCGGGGTTTGCGGTCGTTCTGTACGGTGCGGGAGGCGGTGTGTGATGCGGGAACTGTTCCAGACTGTAATGGGCGCGCTCGGCTCGGTCGGGTTCGCGGTGCTGTTCAACATCCGCGGCACAAAGCTCGCGTGGGCGGGCGCGG
>CALXBO010000004.1 GCA_944386565.1 uncultured Ruthenibacterium sp.
TTCAGTCCCGCGTCGAGGCGAGGAAGAACAGCGCCACCGTGCCGGGGCCGGAGTGCGCGCCGATCACCGGGCCGATGGGATTCGTATAGATGTCCTTCGTGCCGAAGCGCGCGCGGATCTTGTCCGCCACGTAGTTCACGTCGGCCTCGCAGTCGCCGTGGCTGATAAACACGGTCTGATGTTCGTTGTCCACGCCGGTCTTGGCCATGTGCTCCACCAGAGCGTCGAGGCTCGCGCGGCGTCCGCGCACCTTTTCCATCGGGATGAGGTGGCCCTCGTCGTCCACGTGCAGCACCGGCTTGATCGAGAGCATCGTGCCGAAGAACGCCGCCGCGCCGGACACGCGCCCGCCGCGCTTGAGGTGGTTCAGGTCATCCACCGTGAACCAGTGCGCCAGCTTCAGGCGGTTTTCCTCCACCCACGCGGCCACTTCCTCGGCGCTCTTGCCCTTGTCGCGCTCTTTGCACGCGAGATAGACCATCAGTCCCTCGCCCATCGACGCGCCCAGCGTGTCGACGACGATCACCTTGCGCTCGGGGTATTCCTCGCGCAGGTCCTCAAAGGCGAGGCGCGCGGCGTTGTATGTGCCGGACAGGCCGGACGAGAACGCGAGGTACAGCACGTCCGTGCCCGCCTTCAGATACGGCTCTACAAATTCGCGCAGCGTCTCGCCGTTGATCTGGCTCGTGGTGGGCATGCTGCCCGCACGCACGCGTGCATAAAAATCCTTCGACGACAGCTCCGCCTCGTCGGGTGTGTTGTGATATGTTTTACCGTCCAGAACGAACGTCATCGGGATGACGTCCACATCCATTTCCTTGACCAGTTCGGGAGAAAGGTCCGTCGTGGAGTCTGTGATGATGCGATATTGAGCCATGATAGCCCTCCTTTCCGCTTATACGCAATAGTATAGCACAAAACAGACCGTCGGGCTATCATTTTTTTCCAAA
Organism: uncultured Ruthenibacterium sp.; assembly: GCA_944386565.1. Classification (GTDB taxonomy): domain Bacteria; phylum Bacillota; class Clostridia; order Oscillospirales; family Ruminococcaceae; genus Ruthenibacterium. The sequence goes on from CALXBO010000004.1 coordinate 951, forward strand.
TTGTCAGGCAGCGAGGTATTCCTCCAGCGTGCTGCCCCCGCTCATGATGGCCTCGGCGGCCTCTTTGCCCACGTAGCGGAAGTGCCACGGCTCGTACGTCACGCCCGTCACGCCCTCCTTGCCCTCGGGGTAGCGCTCGATGAAGCCGTACTCCGCGCAGTGCTCGCGCAGCCACTCGTAGTGCTGCGTGTCCGCGAACGCGGTCGTCAGGTCGGTGTTCGATGCATACCAGTTTGCCGACACGATGTCCGCCGCGAGGCCGAGGTTGTGCTCCGACGTGCCGGGACGCGCCACATAGCGCGCGGCCTGCTTTTCGGCCTCCTCCTGCGGGAAGCCCTCCTCCATGAACGCCGCCGTCTTGCGGCGGAACAAGGCGTCCTGACGCTCCACGCTGCGGTAGGCCGACACTAAGTAGAGCTTGCAGCCCGCCGCCTCGGCGTCGCGCAGCATGGCCTCCAGCGCGTCGGCCGCGCGCACGTCGAACTCGCGGTTCTCATACCCCGGAATGGCGCGCGTCTCGACCGAGAAGCCCTCGGGAAGAGGGCTTTCGGCACTGACGAGACGCAGCGCCCACTCGGATTCGGCCTCGGCGGCCGCCGCCTTGGACGCGTCGCTCATCGCATTCGACATACTGCTCGTCGCATTGTCCATCATGCTCGAGGCGTTGCTGCGCACGTCGCTCATCGCGCCGGACACAGCGCTTTTGGCGTCGCTCATCGCCCCGGACATACCGCTCTTCGCGTCGCTCATCGCGCCCGACGCATCGCTCATCGCATCCGACATCATACCGGACGACGAAGAGGGCGCCATCGAGGAAGAGCTGTCGTCGCGCGCGCCGAAGCACGCGGTGAACGAGAACACACACAACGTCAGAAGAACACAGATCCATGTCAGTTTCGGCAAAATACAAAACTCCCTTTCGCCCGCAGCGGGCGGAAAGGGAGCGTCAGTGCGCCGCCCGGACAGGGCGGCGCTCGGCGGCGGTTCCGGCGCGGCGGTTCATTGTAAATTGCCGGTCAGAGCCATGACGACGGACAGCGCCGCGAGGGGCGCCGTCTCACAGCGCAGGATGCGCGGGCCGAGCCCGACGGGCAAAAAGCCCGCCGCAGCGGCCTTTTCCGCTTCCTCGCGGGAAAAACCGCCCTCGCTGCCCGTCACGATCGCCACGCTGTGCGCCGTGTCTTTGAGCCGGCTATGTAGGGGAGCGCCGCCCGCCTCGTCGCAGAAGAGCACCGTGTCGCACGCCGCCGCGTCGCGCAGCATCTCGTCGAACGACAGCGGCATCGCCACCTCCGGCACGCGCCCGCGGCCGGACTGCTTCGCCGCCTCGAGCGCGACGCGCTGGTAGCGCACATTCTTCTTCTCCTCGTTCTTGGGCGCGGCCACGCAGTACCGGCTGAAAAACGGCACGACGCGCACGGCGCCCAGTTCGGTCGCCTTCTGGATGATGGTCTCGAGCTTATCCTGCTTCGGATAGCCCACATACAGTGTGACCGCCGTGTGCGGCTCGGATTCACTCGGATGGCTGGAAATAATATCCATCTCGACGCGCTCCTTGCCGGCCAGACGCACACGGCAGGCGTAGTCTGTGCCGAGGCCGTCGCACACGGTCACGTCGTCGCCCGCCTTTGCGCGCAGCACGACGGCCAGATGATGCGCGTCCGCGCCGTTCAGATACGCCGAACCGTCCGCGATGTCGGTCGTGAAATAGCGGTGAGGCATGGTGTCCCTCCTGAATACAGAATATGTTCGCCCGCGTCAGCGCGCGCAGACAAAGCAGACCCAGCCGTTCTTGCGCTTGGTCTCGGTCAGCGTGAAGCCCGCGGACTCGAGCGCCGCGGCCACCTCGGCCTCGCGCTCGTTGATGACGCCGCTCGCCATGAACACGCCGCCCTCTTTCAGCAGCGGTGCGGCGGACGGGGCCAGCGCCTTGATGGCGTTTGCCACAATGTTCGCGCAGATCACGTCGTACGTTCCCGTCGCTTTGTCGGACAGATCGCCCACGAGCACCGTCAGACGGTCGGCCACGCCGTTCAGCGCGGCGTTTTCGCCCGCCGTGCGCACGCACATCGGGTCGATGTCCACGCCCTCGGCGCTCGCCGCGCCGAGTTTCAGCGCCGCGATGGCGAGGATGCCCGAGCCCGTGCCGATGTCCAGCACGCGCTCGCCCCCGCGGATGCACGCGTCGAGCGTCTCAAGGCACAGCGCCGTCGTCTCGTGCGTGCCCGTGCCGAATGCCATGCCCGGGTCGAGCGTCAGCGTGATGCGGTCGGTGGGATAGTCCTCCCAGCTTGGAACGATGGCGAGACGCTCACCGATGTCCATCGCGTGGTAGTACTGCTTCCACGCCGTCTCCCAGTCCTCCTGCTCGACGCCCTCGCTCGACAGGGAATAGGGGATTTCCGCGCGCGTGAAGCGCTCGTGCACGAGCTGCGCGATCTCGGCGGCGTTCTCCTCCGGCGAGAGGTACATGTGCACGATCACTTCGTCGCGGGACTTGTTCACGAGGTCGGCCTCGATCAGATCAACGTGCGCGATGGCCTCCACCTCGGCCTCGAGGTCGCGGTAGTCTTCAATATAAATGCCGCCGGAGGCGATGCTCGTCGCAGCGGCCTCGGCGTTTTCGGCGTACCGCGCCGGGACGGTGATGCGGATGTCGGTCCATTCCATAGTTTATTTCTCCTTTTTGTGTTCCTGTTTCCATGCCAGAACGGCGTCGAGCCGCTGCTTTGCGCGCGCCTCATTTCCTCGTTCCGTGGGTTCGTAATAGCGTTTCCCCGCGAGCGACGGCGGCAGGCAGTCCATCGCGGCCACGCCGTCGGCGGTGTCGTGCGCATAGACGTAGCCCTTGCCGTAGTCGAGCTCCTTCATCAGTTTCGTCGGCGCGTTGCGCAGGTGCAGCGGCACCGGTTCGTCGAGCATCGACAGCGCGTCGCGCTTGGCGCGCTCGTAGGCGACGTACACCGCGTTCGACCGCGGCGCGAGCGAGAGATAGATCACCGCGTGCGCGAGGTGGATGTTGCACTCGGGCATCCCGAGAAAGTGGCATGCCTGATAGGCCGCCACGCACAGATCGAGCGCGCGCGAGTCGGCGAGGCCGATGTCCTCCGTCGCAAAGCGGATGAGCCGCCGCGCGACGTACAAGGGGTCCTCGCCCGCCTCGAGCATCCGCGCCAGCCAGTACACGGCGGCGTCGGGGTCGGAGTTGCGCATCGACTTGTGCAGCGCCGAGATGAGGTTGTAGTGCTCCTCGCCGTTCTTGTCGTAGAGAAGGGACTTCTTCTGCGTGCACTGCTCGACGAGCGCTGTGTCCACGACGGTCTTGTCCCCCTCGCGGCGGCCGTTGAGCACCGCCATCTCCAGCGTGCCCAGCGCCGTGCGCGCGTCGCCGTTCGCAAAGCGGGCGATCATCGCGTACGCCTCGTCCGCGACCTCCACCTTCTGCATGCCGAACCCGCGCTCGTCCGTCACGGCGCGGCGGCACAGGCCCTCGATCTCCTCCGCCGTCAGTGCGTTCAGCACGAACACCTTGCAGCGCGACAGAAGCGCCGCGTTGATCTCGAACGACGGGTTTTCCGTCGTCGCGCCGATCAGCGTGATGCTGCCCTTTTCCACGAAGGGGAGAAACGCGTCCTGCTGGGCCTTGTTGAAGCGGTGGATCTCGTCGACGAACAAAATCGTCTTGCCGCCGAACGCGCGCGCTTCCTCGGCCTGCTTCATCACGGCGCGGATCTCCTTCGTGCCGCTCGTCACGGCCGAAAAATCCACGAATTCGGCTTTTGTCTTGTGTGCGATGATGCGTGCCAGCGTCGTTTTCCCGACGCCCGGCGGCCCCCAGAAGATCATCGAGGGCACGGCGTCGGCCTCGATCATCGCGCGCAGCACGCACCCCGGCGCGAGCAGATGGCTCTGCCCGGCGAATTCCTCCAGCGTGCGCGGGCGCATCCGGCTCGCCAGCGGCTGCGAGAGCAGCGGCGGGGCGAACATCGACTGCTGTTCCATCAGACTCCCTCCCAGAAAGCGCGGATATGCGTTTTTTGGCAGAACGCGCGTTCCGCCTTTTCCATATTATACTCTATTTTAATAGCGCATCCAAGCCCCCGTCCGGTCCGGAAAAGATTGTGAATGAATTGTCAAAGTGCACAAAAAGTGCCGGGAAACGATAGCACATTCGTCGGTCTGACGATTGATAAACTTTTAACAATAGGGTACAATAAGGACAAGCAAAGACCCAAAGGGATCACGCACAAAGAGAACGTTTTATCTGCACTATGCAAACAGAAATGGGAGGATCACACCATGGCAGAGCAGAAAGAAAAGAAAACGCCGGTCGAGACGGTCGAGAACAAGGAAAACGAAGTCAAGACCATGATCGACGGCCTTGTGGAGCGCGCTCAGGTCGCGCTGCATGAGTTCCTGGCGCTGGATCAGGAGCAGATCGACCACATCGTGCACGAGATGGCGCTCGCCGGCCTCGACAAGCATCAGGAGCTGGCGCGCATGGCCGTTGAGGAGACGGGCCGCGGCGTGTACGAGGACAAGGTCATCAAGAACATGTTTGCCACCGAGTACATCTGGCACGACATCAAGAACGAGAAGACCGTCGGCATCCTCGACGAGAACGAGATGGAAGGCTACGTCGAAGTGGCCGAGCCTGTGGGCGTCATCTGCGGCGTCACGCCGACGACGAACCCCACGTCCACCACGATGTTCAAGTGCCTGCTGGCCGTCAAGACCCGCAACCCCATCATCTTCGGCTTCCATCCGTCCGCTCAGAAGTGCTCCGCGGAAGCTGCGCGCATCGTCTATGAGGCGGCTGTCGCGGCGGGCGCTCCGAAGAACTGCATCCAGTGGATCGACAAGCCGTCCATCGAGGCGACGGGCGCCCTGATGAATCATCCGGGCGTTGCCACCATCCTCGCCACCGGCGGCCCCGGCATGGTGAAGGCCGCGTACTCCTGCGGCAAGCCGGCTCTGGGCGTCGGCCCGGGCAACGTGCCGTGCTACATTGAGAAATCGGCCGACCTGCACCGCGCGTGCACCGACCTGATGATGTCCAAGACCTTCGACAACGGCATGATCTGCGCCTCCGAGCAGGCCGTCATCGTCGACAAGGAGATCGCCAAGGACTTCGAAGCCTACATGAAGGCGAACAACTGCTACTTCCTGAGCGCCGAGGAGACGGAGACCCTGTCCAAGTACATGTTCCCCGACCCCAACAAGGGCGTGTTTGCGCCGGTCGTCGGCAAGAGCGCGAACTGGATCGCCGAGCAGGCGGGCCTGAAGGTCCCCGAGAAGACGAAGATCCTCATCGCTCCGCTGGACCACCCCGATTCCAACCACCCGCTCGCCAAGGAGAAGCTGTCTCCGGTGCTGGCGTACTTTGTCTGCAACAGCAAGCAGGAGGGCTTTGACTTCGCCAACCGCATGCTGGAGCTGGGCGGCCTCGGCCACTCCGCCGTCATCCACACGGGCAACATGGAGATCGCGGACGAGTACGGCATCGCCATGCGCGTCGGCCGCATCATCGTGAACAGCCCGTCTTCGCAGGGCGCCATCGGCGACATCTACAACACGAATACGCCGTCGCTGACGTTGGGCTGCGGCTCCTACGGCAAGAACTCCGTGTCGCAGAACGTCACGACTGTCAACCTCATCAACAAAAAGCGCATTGCGAAACGGAGAGTCAATATGCAGTGGTTCAAAGTGCCGCCCAAGATCTACTTTGAGGAGGACTCCATCCAGTATCTGGAGAAAATGGAGGACATCTCCCGCGCGTTCATCGTGACGGACCCCGTCATGGTGAAACTGGGTAACGTGGACAAGGTGCTGTACTACCTGCGCAAGCGCGAGCAGTACTGCCACTCCGAGATTTATTCCGACGTTGAGAGCGATCCGTCCGTCGAGTGCATCATGCGCGGCGTCGACGCCATGCGCGCCTTCCAGCCGGACGTCATCATCGCCATCGGCGGCGGTTCCGCCATCGACGCGGCCAAGGGCATGTGGCTGTTCTACGAGCACCCCGAGACCAGCTTCGACGGCCTGCGCCAGCGCTTCCTCGACATCCGCAAGCGTGCCTTCAAGTTCCCGAAACTGGGCAAGAAGACCAAGCTCGTCGCCATCCCGACGACCTCCGGCACGGGTTCCGAAGTCACCAGCTTCTCCGTCATCACGGATAAGAAGAACGGCAACATCAAGTACCCGCTCGCCGACTACGCCCTCACACCGGACGTCGCCATCATCGACCCGCAGTTCACCCGCACCATGCCGAAGAGCATCGTCGCCGACACCGGTCTCGACGTTCTGACGCACGCCATCGAGGCGTATGTCTCCGTCATGGCGAACGACTACACCGACGGTCTGGCGCTGCACGCGATCGAGATGGTGTTCACCTACCTCGAGAAATCCTACAACGGCGATCCTCTCGCCCGCGAGAAGATGCACAATGCCTCCTGCATCGCCGGCATGGCCTTCACGAACGCGTTCCTCGGCCTGAACCACTCCATGGCCCATAAGCTCGGCGGCGAGTATCACATCCCGCACGGCCGCGCCAACGCCATCCTGATGCCGTATGTCATCGCGTACAACGCCACGAAGCCGACGAAGTTCGCCGCCTTCCCGAAATACAAGGAGTATGTGGCTGACGAGCGCTATGCCAAGATCGCCCGCCGCGTGGGCCTGTGCGACGCCAAGACCTCCACGGCCGACGCTGTCGCGGCTCTCATCAAGGCCATTGAGGACCTGATGCGCGCCACCGACCGCCCGATGTCCATCAAAGCGTGCGGCATCTCCGAAGCCGAATTCATGAGCAAGCTCGAAGAGCTGTCCTACAAGGCGTTCGAGGACCAGTGCACCACCGCCAACCCCGTGTACCCCCTCGTCACCGAGATCGAGGATCTGTACAAGAAAGCCTTCTACGGCAAAGAGTGATCCCTTTGCGACAGGACGCGCCGCGGTTTTCCGCGGCGCGCCCTTTTTTTTTCGGCGCGGGGCTTTTCAAACCGCACCGGATGTGCTATGATTAAGGCGCTCAATACAGGCAGAGTAGGACGCCGCGCGTCAAGTGCCGCTGTGACGGGGAGTTGCACAGCGGACGAAAAGCCGGAAAGGCTTGCGGTGCGCCGTCCGCATCCCGCTGCCGCAAAGAATGTTTTGCGCGCCGGAAAACGCAGGGCCTCCTTTGTGGCAACGCCAACAAAGGAGGTCTTTTTATGTTGTCAAAATCTGTCTCCGGCTTTTTCTCGCGCATGCGCGCCGCGGCGCGCGAGGTGCATGACGTGCGCAGCCTTGCAGGCACGTCGATGTTCGCGGCGATCACCGTCATCCTCGACCGTATCGCGACGTTCCAGGTCAGCCAGATCCTTGAGATCGGCTTCTCGTTCGTCGCGGTCGCCGCGTCGGCCTATCTCTACGGCCCGTGGCTCGCGGGGCTCTCGGGCGTTGTCGTGGATGTGCTCGCGTATTTCCTGCGCCCGAACGGCGGCTTTTTCATCGGATTCACGCTCAACCAGTTCCTGCTGGGCTTCATCTACGGCTGCTGGCTGTACAAAAAGCCCGTCACGCTCTGGCGCTGCGCCGCCGCATGCCTGTCGGTGGTGCTGGTGCTCAATCTGTTCCTCACTCCGCTCTGGCTCAATCTGATGTACGGCAACGCCTTTGTGATCACAACTTTGAGACTCGTCAAAAATATCGTCAAATTCCCCATTGACACAGTGCTTTTGTACGTGGTTCTCAAATTTGCCGAAAAACGCCTCGCGCCGCATCTGCGCCGCGTGTGACACACCGCCCCTTTCCCGCATACCATGTGGCAGAAAGGGGTTGTTTTTATGTCCGATTTCATCAATAATCTTCTTGCGCTGAAGGTGGACCCGGTGTACCCCGGCACGCCGCTCACCATCGGCAGCTCGACGACGCAGGTCGCGCGCATCCAGAGTTATCTCAACGCGCTGCGCACGGCGAAGTACGCCACGCTTCCGAAGCTCACGGTCGACGGCAAGTTCGGTTCCGGCACGGCCGGCGCCGTCAAGGCGTACCAGCGCATTGTCGGCCTCTCGGCGGACGGCGTCGTCGGCAACGCCACGTGGAACGCCATCGTCTATGACCGCAGCTTGCTGCCCGGCGGCGCCTCGGGCGACACCTGGGTGGGCATGACGATGCAGAGCGGTATGAAGGGACAGGACGTCACGCTCATGCAGGGCTACCTCAACGGCCTTGCCAAGACGTACACGTCCATCAACACGCAGGGTTCCGACGGCAAGTTCGGCACGAACATGCAGGATGCCACACGCCGCTTTCAGCATCTGTTCGCCATGTCGGCGGACGGCAAGCTCGGCGAACTGTCGTGGAACAAGATCGTCGACGTGAAGAACAGCATCAAGGCGCGCAGCATTCCGGGTGTGCTGTATCCGTATCCCGGTACGACGCTGCGCCGCGGCTCGTCCGGCGATGCCGTGCGCTTCATCCAGTCGATGCTGAACCTCACCGACAATGCCGGCCTGACCGTGGACGGCAACTTCGGCGCGCGCACCAAGAGCGCCGTCACCGCGTTCCAGCGCCGCTCCGGCCTCAAGGCGGACGGCGTCGTGGGTTCTTCCACATGGAGTGCGCTCATGACGGCCTACAACAAGGCCCTGTAAGTTCCGGCACGGCACAAAAACGGCCCCCGCTCTTTGAAAGCGGGGGCCGTTTTTTACGGTTTTTCGACGGGATCGTCGGGCAGGGGAGCACCCTCCGGCGTCTCGCCCGGATATTCGAGCTTCGCCACGCGCAGCGACAGATCGCGCAGCGCGTCGTGCACCACGTCCGGGTAATCGCGCTGGTTGAGCACTTCGCTCTCGTGCAGCACCTTGCTGCCGTTGATGCGCACGACGCGCGCCGGGATGCCGATGGCCGTGGCGTTCGCCGGGATGCATTTCAGCACGACGCTGTTCGCGCCCACGCGGCTGTTCTCGCCGATCGTGATGGGGCCGAGCACCTTGCAGCCCGTGCCGAGCAGCACGTTGTCGCCCACCGTCGGGTGGCGCTTGCCCTCGTCCTTGCCCGTGCCGCCGAGCGTCACGCCGTGGTAGATCGTCACGTTGTCGCCCACCTCGGCCGTCTCGCCGATGACGACGCCCGCGCCGTGGTCGATGAACAGTCCGCGCCCGATCTTCGCGCCGGGATGGATCTCGATGCCGGTGAAGCCGCGGCCCCACTGGCTGATCATGCGCGCGAGAAAAAAGTGTTTTTTCTGATACAGCCGGTGCGAGATGCGGTAGAAGATCAGCGCATGAAAGCCCGGATAGAGCAGCATCACCTCCGCGAGGCTGCGCGCGGCGGGGTCTTTTTCCCGCATCGAGCGCGCGTCGTCCAGCAAACGTCCCATCGTGTTTCCCTCCCCGAATCTGATAGAAAGCAGTATATCACAAAATGCGGCCCGCGGCAAATGCGGCGGGTAAAAAACACCCCGGCAGCTGCCGGGGTGTTTCGTCATTTTTCGAACTTGTCGCGCAGGGACTTGAAGAATCCCTTGCGCTGCTCGTAGTTTTCCTCTTTGAGGGAATCCTCGAATTTCTTGAGCGCCTCGCGCTGCGTGCGCGTGAGCTTCTTCGGGATCTCGACCACGACGTGCACGTACTGGTCGCCGCGCCCGCGCCCGTTCACATACTGGATGCCCTTGCCGCGCAGGCGGAACGTCGTGCCGCTCTGCGTGCCTTCGGGCACGGTGTACTGCACCTTGCCGTCGATCGTCGGCACGACGATCTCAGACCCCAGCACCGCCTGGCTGTACGTGATGGGGACGGTGACATGTACGTCATATCCGTCGCGCTCGAACATTGCGTCCGGGCGCACCGTGACAATGACGATCAGGTCGCCGGAAGGCCCGCCGTTCGTGCCGGCGTCGCCGAGGCCCGCCAGACGCAGGCTCTGGTCGTCGTCGATACCCGCGGGAACTTTCACTTCCACGCGCTTGGTCGAGGCCGTCTTGCCGCTTCCGTGGCACTTGGAGCACGGCGTCTTGATGATCTTGCCCTTGCCGCCGCACTTACGGCACGGCTGCGTGGACTGCATCACGCCGAACGGCGTGCGCTGCTGCACGGTGACATAACCGGTGCCGCGGCAGTCCGGGCAGGTCTCGGCGCTCGTGCCCCTGGCCGCGCCCGTGCCGCCGCACTCGGGGCACGTGTCCTGACGGCTGACGGAGACAGTCTTGGCGCAGCCGTGCACAGCCTCCATGAAGCTGAGCACGAGGCTGACGCGGATGTCGCCGCCGCGGCGCGGTGCGTTCGGGTTCGCGCGCTGGCGCGAGCCGCCGAATCCGCCGAAGCCGCCGCCGAACATGGAGCCGAGGATATCGTCGAGGTCGATGCCGCCGCCGAAGCCGCCGCCGAAACCGCCGGCTCCCGCGCCCGCGCCGTAGTTGGGGTCAACGCCGGCGTGGCCGAACTGGTCGTAGCGCGCTTTCTTGTCCTTGTCGGACAGAACTTCGTACGCTTCGCCCACCTCCTTGAACTTCTCCTCGGCGGTCTTGTCGCCGGGGTTCAGGTCGGGGTGGTATTTCTTCGCCAGCTTGCGGTATGCTTTTTTGATCTCGTCGTCGGAGGCCGTCTTGGGCACGCCGAGGACCTCATAGTAATCGCGTTTTTCTGCCATACTCTCTTGTCACCCTGATAAAGCACAAGAGCAGAGGACGGAAAAACCGCCCCCGCTCCGTGCGTGTTTGATTCGATCAGACCTCTTTGTAGTCGGCGTCCACGACGTTGTCGCCGTTATTGCCGCCGGACTGCTGGGCGCCGTCCGTCGGCGCGCCCTGAGCGCCCTGCGCCGCCTGCTGCGCCGCGGCCGCTTCCTTGTAGACCTTCTCGCTGATGGCGTAGAACGCCTTCTGCAGCTCTTCCTGCTTTGCCTTGATGGCCTCGATGTCGGAGCCCTTCAGCGCTTCCTTCAGGTCGGCGATCTTCGCTTCCACGTCGGATTTCTCGGACGCGGAGACCTTGTCGCCCAGCTCGCCCAGAGCCTTTTCGGTCTGGAAGATCATCTGGTCGGCGCCGTTGCGCAGATCCACTTCCTCGCGGCGCTTCTTGTCCTCGGCCGCATACTGCTCGGCCTCGCGCACAGCCTTCTCAACGTCGTCCTTGCTCATGTTCGTGGAGGACGTGATGGTGATGTGCTGCTCCTTGCCGGTTCCGAGATCCTTGGCCGACACGTTCACGATGCCGTTGGCGTCGATGTCGAACGTGACTTCGATCTGGGGCACGCCGCGGGGAGCCGGAGCGATGCCGTCGAGGTGGAAGGTTCCGAGGGACTTGTTGTCGCGGGCAAACTCGCGCTCGCCCTGCAGGACGTTGACTTCAACGGACGGCTGGTTGTCGGCCGCCGTGGAGAAGATCTGGCTCTTCTTGGTCGGGATCGTGGTGTTGCGCTCGATGATGCGCGTGCACACGCCGCCCATCGTCTCGATGCCGAGGCTCAGCGGGGTGACGTCGAGAAGGACGATGCCCTTGACGTCGCCGCCCAGAACGCCGCCCTGGATGGCAGCGCCGATGGCGACGCACTCATCCGGGTTGATGCCCTTGCTCGGCTCGATGTGCATGAAGTTCTTGACGGCTTCCTGCACGGCCGGGATACGGGTGGAACCGCCGACGAGCAGGACCTTGTGCAGGTCGCCCGGCTGCAGGCCCGCGTCGCTCAGAGCGCGGCGCACCGGCTGCATCGTGCGCTCCACGAGATCGGAAGTCAGCTCGTTGAACTTGGCGCGGGTGAGCGTCATGTCGAGGTGCTTCGGGCCGGTGGCGTCGGCCGTGATGAACGGCAGGTTGATGGCCGTGGACGCAACGCCCGACAGCTCGATCTTCGCCTTCTCGGCGGCCTCTTTCAGGCGCTGGGCAGCCATCTTGTCGCTGCGCAGGTCAACGCCGTTTTCCTTCTTGAACTCGTCGGCCATCCAGTCGATGATGCGCTGGTCAAAGTCGTCGCCGCCGAGGTGCGTGTCGCCGGCCGTGGACAGAACTTCCGTCACGCCGTCGCCCATCTCGATGATCGACACGTCGAACGTGCCGCCGCCGAGGTCGTAGACCATGACCTTCTGGTCGTTTTCCTTGTCGACGCCGTACGCCAGGGACGCGGCCGTCGGCTCGTTGATGATGCGCTTGACGTCGAGACCCGCGATGGCGCCGGCGTCCTTCGTGGCCTGACGCTGCGAGTCGTTGAAGTACGCAGGAACGGTGATGACCGCCTCCGTGACCTTCTCGCCCAGATAGCTCTCGGCGTCCGCCTTCAGCTTCGCAAGGATCATGGCGCTGATCTCCTGCGGGGTGTATTTCTTGCCGTCGATGTCAACTTTGTAGTCCGTGCCCATGTGGCGCTTGATGGACGAGATCGTGCGGTCGGGGTTCGTGATGGCCTGGCGCTTTGCCACCTGGCCGACGAGACGCTCGCCCGTCTTCGTGAAGCCCACCACGCTCGGCGTGGTGCGCGCGCCCTCTGCGTTTGCGATAACGACCGGCTCGCCGCCTTCGATCACGGCTACGCAGCTGTTGGTCGTGCCAAGGTCAATACCAATGATTTTTCCCATAAGTCATTTCTCCTCTTTGTAATAATGAGTATATTCAATACGAATTGTAGTGGAATTTGCTGTTTATTTATTCGGCGACGATGACGGTGGCGTGACGCACCACTTTGTCACCGAGCCGGTATCCCTTCTGGAGAACTTCCAGCACCGTGCCGCTCTCCACGCCCTCGGGCGCTTCGCGCTGCATCACGGCGGTGGCGGTCTCGGGGTCGAACGGCTTTCCGGCCGCTTCGATCTCCTCGACGCCCATGGCGGTGAACGCGGCGTTCGCCTTGTCCATCGTCATCAGGACGCCCTTTTTATAATTCTCGTCCTCGGTGGCCGCGTTCGCAGCGTAGCTCAGGGTGTCGAGCACCGGCAAAAGCAGGTTCACCGCGTGGGACACGCCGTTTCCGAACGCCGCGTCGTGTTCGCGGGCCGAGCGCTTGCGGAAGTTGTCGTATTCCGCGGCCGTGCGCAGCAGCGTGTCCTTGGTCTCGGCCAGCTGTTTTTCAAGCTCTTCCGCGCGGGCCTTGGCTGCGGCGGCCTGTGCGGCGGCGTCGGGAGCCTGCGCGTCCTGCGCGCCCGTCTCCGGCTGATCCGCCGCGGTCTCGGCCGCAGTGTCTTCGGGCTGCGCGGGAGCGGTGTCCGCCTGCGCGGCCGTTTGATTCTTGTTTTCCTGTTCCATATCGTTCCTCCTAAGCGGTTCCCGCCATATGCTCGCCCAGAACGCGGGCGAAATATTCCAGCGTGGGGATCAGTTCCCGGTACTGCATCCGTGTGGGGCCGATGACGGAGATGGTCCCCGTCAGGCCTCCGCCGGCGTGGTAGCGTCTGGCCATCACGCACAGACCGGGCATCGTGTGGCCCGGAAGCTCGTCGCCCAGCACCACGGTCACGCGCTCGCTGCGCGGGATGAGGCGCCGCACGGCCTGCGCGTCGCTGAACAGCTCCAGCATGGAGCAGTACGAGCTCTGTTCGCAGCCCAGACGCACGAGGTTCTGCTGACCCTCGAGATAGATGGCCGACCGGCCCGCCTCCTTCAGCAGCGTGTAGCCTGCCGAGAAGATGGGGCGCAGGGCCTGTGCCCGCGCGCCCGCCGCAGCGTCCACGGCTTCGAACGTGTCGAATCCGACGTCCGCCGCCGAGCGGAAGGTGAGGTAGCGGTTGAGCGCCGCGGCCGCCAGCTCCACATCGCCGCGCTCCAGCGGCGATTCGATGCGGGCGGTGCGTGTGCGCACGCCGCCGGCGTTCGTCACGGCCAGCACGGCCGCCGCTCCGCGTCCGACCTGCATCACTTCAAAATGCGCGATGCACATGTCGTCGCTGCGCGGCGTCGTCACCGCCGCGGCGTACCCGGTGAGGTCCGCCAGCGCCTTGGCCGCCTCCTGCGCCAGATGCTCAGGGTCGTAATCCATCTCGCGGAACCGGCGGTCGATCTCGGCGAAGACCGAGGCGCTCACCGGCGCGGGTTCGAGAAGATTGTCGAGGTAATAGCGGTAGCCCTTCGCGCTGGGCACGCGCCCCGCGGAGGTGTGCGGCTGTTCGAGCAGCCCGAGCTTTGTCAGCGCGGCCATCTCGTTGCGCAGCGTCGCACTGGATACGGCGCGGTCGAAGTGCTCGGCCAGAAGGCCCGAACCCACCGGTTCGCCGTCGAGCGCATACAGCGCCACAATGGCCCGCAGCACCCGCTGCTTCCGATCGTCGATCGCCATTCCGCATCCCTGCCTTTCAAACTTTTTAGCACTCGTCACTCCTGAGTGCTAAGATTATTGTACACCACTTTTTTATCTTGTCAAGCCCCGCGGCGAAAAATACGGCAAATTTTCAAACTTTTACAAATTGGCCACAAATTGCCCCCGGAAAAGAATCGCACGGCGTGCGGCAGGGAAGGCTTTCTTTTTCCGTATAAAATAGTATAATAAGAAAAAAGCCAAGGAGGCGTTGGGTATGGCAGACGCGCAAACTCTGGCGCGCCGGGCGGCGGTGGCCGCGGGGCGCGAGCCGGCCGACCTGGTTCTGAAGAACGCGGGCGTGGTGAACGTTTTCACAAAGGAGATCACCGTGTGCGACGTGGCGGTGGCGGACGGATACGTCGCGGGGCTCGGGGAGTACTCCGGCCGCACGGAGACGGACTGCACGGGGAAGATCGTGTGCCCGGGATTTATCGACGCGCACATGCACATGGAGTCGGTGATGTCCTCGCCGTTTGAGCTGGCGCGCGCCATCGTGCCGCGCGGCACGACGACCGTCATCGCCGACCCGCACGAGATCGTCAACGTGTGCGGCGCGAAAGCGGTGGACTATCTGCTGGACGCGACGGAGCACCTGCCGCTGAACGTGTACCTGATGTTGCCCTCGAGCGTGCCCGCCACGCCGTTCGAGACGAACGGCGCGGACTTCACGCCCGCGGACATGGCGCCGTACCTCGGGCACCCGCGCGTTCTGGGCCTCGGCGAAGTGATGAACTACCCGGCGGCCGTCGCGGGCGACGCGGGCGTGCTGGAAAAGGTGGCGCTCGCGCAGGCGTGCGGCAAACTGGCCGACGGCCACGCACCCGGTATTTCCGGAAAAGACCTGCAGGCATACGCGGCGCTCGGCATCGCGACGGAGCATGAGTGCACGACGTTCGCGGAGGCGGCGGAAAAGCTGCGCGCCGGGCTCGCGGTGCTGGTGCGCGAGGGCAGCGCGGCGAAGAATCTCTCCACGCTCGTCCGCGGCTGGCTCGACTCGAAGCTCCCGTCCGACCGGCTGCTCTTCTGCACCGACGACAAGCACATCGACGACGTGAGCGAAAACGGCAACGTGCGTCACAACGTGCATCTGGCCATCCAGCTCGGCGTCGACCCTGTCACGGCCGTGTGCATGGCCACGTACAATGCCGCGCGCGTGTACGGTCTGCGCGAGCTCGGGGCCGTCGCGCCCGGATACCGGGCCGACCTCGTCGTGCTGGACGATCTGAAGAATGTGGACGTGGGCGCGGTGTATAAGGACGGCGTGGAGGTGCGGCGCGCACTGGATGGGCTTTCGGCTGCTCCCGTCCCGCCGGAACTGCTCGACTCCGTGCACTGCCGCCGCTTTACGGAGGACGACTTTGCGCTGCGCGTGCGCGGCGAGACGGACTGCATCGAGCTGGTTCCGTATCAGATCGCGACGCGCCATCTGCGCGAGCAGGTGCCGCAGAAGGACGGCTTCTTCGCACCGGATTCCGTGTACACGAAGCTGTGCGTCGTGGAGCGCCACGGCAAAAACGGCAACGTCGCCGTGTGCCCGCTGAAAGGATACGGCATCACGGGCGGCGCCATCGCCACGAGCGTTGCGCACGACAGCCACAACATCATCGCGGCGGGCGACAACGACCGCGACATCGCGCTGGCGGTGAACCGCCTGCGGGAGATCGGCGGCGGCTACGTGCTGTGCGCGGGCGGCGAGGTGCGCGGCGAAGTGCCGCTGCGCATCGCGGGGCTGATGAGCACCGAGCCGTGGGAGACGGTGCGCGACGCGACGGCCGCCATCCTGAAGCAGGCGTCCGGCATGGGCATCCCGTATCACGTCGACCCGTTCATCACGCTGTCGTTCCTGGCGCTGCCGGTCATCCCGGAGCTGCGCCTGACCGACCGGGGTCTGTTTGACGTGGTGCGCTTTGCGCCCGTGGAACGGGAATGAACGAGAGGAAACTGGAAACCATGGAAAAAAGCGAACTGGCAAGGGAATACTTCTTTAAGGGATACAACTGCGCGCAGTCGGTGGCGCTGGCGTTCACCGAGGAGCTCGGCATGAGCAAGGAGACCGTCGCGCGCACGGTGAGCGGCTTCGGCGGAGGCTTCGGCCGCATGCGCGAGATGTGCGGCGCGGTGAGCGGCATGGTGTTCGTGCTGAGCGTGCTGCGCGGCTACGGCGAGCCTGTGTCGGGCGACCCGAAGACAGCGTGCTACGCGCTCATTCAGAAAGCAGTGAACCGCTACAAAGAGGCGAACGGCAGCTACATCTGCCGCGTGCTGCTGGGGCTCGACGAGGCAGAGGGAACGCCGGTGGCCGAGGAGCGAACCGCTCAATATTACGAAAAACGCCCGTGTCCGAACCTGTGCGCGTGCGCGGCGGGCATCACGGCGGAACTGTTGCACCAGACGCAGGAGGGCTGAACATGGACTGGAAGGATTATCGCGCCGACGAACATTTTGTAATGCGCGACGCGCCCACGGACGCGAAGGCGGCCCGGGAGGCCGGGCTCGACAAGCAGACGGCCGCCCGGGAGATGGAAAAGAACATCGCGCGCTGCGCCGAACTGCAGGACGCGCTGTACGCCGACGGCCGCGAGGGCATTGTAATCGTTCTGCAGGCGATGGACGCCGCCGGAAAAGACAGCACGATCAAGCACGTCCTGAGCGGCATGAACCCGCAGGGCGTGAGCGTGACAAGCTTCAAACAGCCCTCCAAGGAGGAGCTGGCGCACGATTATCTCTGGCGCGCCGTCCGGGCGCTGCCCGAGCGCGGGCGCATCGCGATCTTCAACCGCTCATACTACGAGGACGTGCTCGTGGTGGATGTGCACGACATGTACAAGGGCTACCGCATGGCCTCGCGCTGTATCGACGAGAGCGAGGAGATGTTCTTCAAAAAGCGCTACCGCCAGATCAACGACTTCGAGGAGTATCTGTACGAAAACGGGTTCCGCGTGGTGAAGATCTTCCTCAACGTCTCGAAGGAGACGCAGAAGGAGCGCTTCCTCGCGCGCATCGACGACGAGACGAAGAACTGGAAGTTCTCCGCGAGCGACCTCAAGGAGCGCGCGTACTGGGACGAGTACATGAAGACGTACCAGTCTGTCATCCGCGCCACGTCCACGAAGCACAGCCCGTGGTACGTCGTGCCCGCGGACAAGAAGTGGTACGCGCGGTATCTCGTGTCGCAGATTTTGCTCGACACGCTCGAGGCCTGCCGCCCGCAGTATCCGGAGCTGCCGCGCGCCGACCGCGAGAACCTCGCCGCGTGCCGCGCCTCGCTGGAAGCCGAGGGCGGGGAGGGCGCCAGGAAAGAGGAATGACGAACGCCGGCGGCCGGAAAGCCGCCGGTCTTTTTGTGTGAAGAGTCCCGTTTTCCGTCAAAAGCGCGGATTCCCGCACCGTGTCGTGTTCTTTTTGCCGCAAAAACGCTATGCTGGACACAGAAGGAGGCAGAAGCATGGATCAGGTGAAGATCGGACAATTTCTCCGCGAGCTGCGCCGCGCGCAGAAGCTGACGCAGGAACAGCTTGCCGAAGAACTCGGCGTGTCGAACCGCAGCGTCTCGCGCTGGGAGACGGGCGTGAACCTGCCGGATTTCGACATTCTGCTCCGGCTCGCTGCGCGCTACGGCGTGGGCGTGGAAGAACTTCTGGACGGACAGCGAAAGGAGAACACGATGAACACAGGAAAGAGAGACACGGACGCCGCCGCGTGCAAGGCGGCGCAGTACAGTCAGTATGAGCGCGGCCGCGACACGCGGCGCGTGTTCTGGGTGTTTGCGGCGGGGCTCGCTGCGATGGCGGGCTATCTGCTGCTCGACGTGAGCGGTCTTGCGGGTGCATACGAAGAACTCGCGAGTTTTCTGCTGGGGCTTGCCTCCGGCGTGCTCGTGCTGGGCTGTGTGTACACGAGCCGCCGCATGGCGGCGCTCCGGCGGGCAAAGCAGCGGCTCCTCGAGGCGCTGCGCCGGGAGTAAAAAGCAGCAAAGCGCCCGGGTGCGGCAGAGGCCGCGCCCGGGCGCTTGTCTGTTGAAAAGAGGATTACTTGTCCACCGCGATGGCGTTCGGATAGATGCGCTCCATCCGCTCGTCGGGGAAGTGCTCGTCGAGCCAGACGGCGATGCCCGTCGTCGGTTCGGGCTGCGTACGGCGCTCGTTGTAGCGCGCCATCGCCAGCGCCGACATGGCCATATTGAACACCATGAACACGATGATGATCCACGTGAGAATCTTGCCGGTGCGCATGGGAATCTTTTCAATCCAGCGCGACAGCACGGGGTAGCACCCCTTGAGCCAGACGACCGCCGCGATGCCCCAGAAGAAGCAGTACAGCAGGTTGATGCGTCCGCCGAGGTTGAACGGGATCTTGCTGTAATCCCAGAACACCGTGCCGAACACGATCTCCGTGAACACGCTGCACACGTATTCGTACGCGCCGCCGAGCACCGTTCCCACGATGAACACAAAGCGGTCGCTCTTGTCGCGCCAGCGGTAGAGCAGGGCGGTGAACATCACGCAGCCGAGACCCCACACGATGCTGAACGGGCCGTACACGAGGCTCGAGCGGCTCATCCACACGCCCGCCGTCACGCGGCAGAAGATCGTCTCGGTGAAGTCGCCCAGGACACAGCCGATCACAAACAGCCATACCAGTTTGTAAAAACTGCATCCTGCGGCAAACACGGAGGGCTTTTCCTGTGCGGCGTGCTCCTTCTTGGCCTCGATGATCTTCTCGACCTCGAGGTTCGGGTACGCGTGCAGAACGCGGCGCTGGATGCGGCGCGTCACCACGTTGCCGAGCGCGTCCGTGATCTGTCCGAGCGAATCGCCGATCTCGTCCACACGGCGCAGCCGCTGCTTCATCTGCAAAAGGGCCGCGGCGCTGGAGGCAAAGTCGATGACGAGCAGCACCGTCAGCACCCACAGGAGCGGGATGGAGATCCACGTCGGCACAAAGCTGCCGAGCCGGAACACCAGAGGGTTCAGAAATCGGATGCACAGAACGGCGAACACGCCCCAGACGGCCGCGTATTTCAGGCACACGTAGCCCTCAAACTGGAACTTCTCGTCCGAGTAGTCCCACCACTTGCGGTGGAAGATCTTTTCCAGCATCCAGCCGGAGACGAACTCGACGAACGCCGACAGGATCATGCCGCCGAGGAACAGGAACAGCGGCCTGTCGTACAGGTCGGGCAGGAACATCGGGAACACGAGCGACACCGTGCCGTAGATGGGGCACAGCGGCATGTTCAGAAAGCCGCGGTTCACGAACCGCTTCTGCTTCACGGCCGCCTGTGCCGTCTCCAGCAGCCAGCCTGCGAACGAATAGATGAAAAACAGCCACAGAACGGGATAAAATCCGTAGTCCATACAAAACCTCACGATCCGCGCGGCGCACCGCACAGCCTTTTCTTTATTATATGTGGAAAAGAATGTTGCGTCAATGTGCCAAACACTTGCAAAGCGGCAAATTGTATCGTACAATAAAGAATTGTGAAAATGCGTCAACAAGTGAAACGGGAGGAAGTCTTTTGAAGGAAACAGAAAGCCAGATCCGCCGCCGGCGGACGTTCGCCATCATCTCGCACCCGGACGCGGGCAAGACGACGCTGACGGAAAAGCTGCTGCTCTACGGCGGAGCCATCCAGCAGGCGGGCATCGTCAAGGGCAAAAAGGGCGCGCGCGCGGCCGTCTCCGACTGGATGGAGATCGAGAAGCAGCGCGGCATCTCCGTGACGAGCTCCGTGCTGCAGTTTGAATACAACGACCGCTGCATCAACATCCTCGACACTCCCGGACACCAGGACTTCTCCGAGGACACCTACCGCACGCTCATGGCGGCGGACTCCGCCGTCATGGTCATCGACGGCGCGAAGGGCGTCGAGGCGCAGACGAAAAAACTGTTCAAGGTGTGCGCCATGCGCGGCATCCCTCTGTTCACGTTCGTCAACAAGATGGACCGCGACGCGCGCAATCCGTTCGACCTCCTCGAGGAGATCGAGCAGGTGCTGGGCATCGAGACGTACCCGATGAACTGGCCCATCGGCTCCGGCAAGGAGTTCAAGGGCGTGTATGACCGCAACGCGAAGGAGATCCTCGCGTTCCGCTCCGTCGGCAAGGTGGGCACGCAGCAGGCCGAGAAGATCGAGGCGCATCTCGGCGACTCGAACCTCGACGACCTGCTCACGCCGGAGCTGCACCAGACGCTGTGTGACGACATCGAACTGCTCGACGGCGCGGCCTATGAGTTCGACAAGGAAAAGGTGGATGCGGGCAAGCTCACGCCCGTGTTCTTCGGCTCGGCGCTGACGAACTTCGGCGTGGAGCCCTTCCTCGCGGACTTTCTGCGCCTGACGACGCCGCCGCTCGCGCGCCACGCCTCGTGCGGCGTCATCGACCCGTACTCCGACGAGTTTTCCGGTTTCGTGTTCAAAATTCAGGCCAACATGAACAAGGCCCACCGCGACCGCATCGCGTTTGTGCGCATCTGCTCGGGCAAGTTCGAGCGCGGCATGGACGTGCTGCACGTGCAGGGCGGCAAAAAGGTCAAGCTCGCGCAGTCCACGCAGATGATGGCCTCCGAGCGCGAGATCGTCGACGAGGCCTACGCGGGCGACATCATCGGCATCTTCGACCCCGGCATCTTCTCCATCGGCGACACGATCACCACGGCCAAGACGCCGTTCACGTTCGACGGCATCCCGACGTTCGCGCCCGAGCACTTCGCGCGCGTGTCGCAGGTCGACACGATGAAGCGCAAGCAGTTCGTCAAGGGCATCGAGCAGATCGCGCAGGAGGGCGCCATC
This sequence comes from uncultured Ruthenibacterium sp., assembly GCA_944386565.1. Classification (GTDB taxonomy): domain Bacteria; phylum Bacillota; class Clostridia; order Oscillospirales; family Ruminococcaceae; genus Ruthenibacterium. Next base: position 22,009 of record CALXBO010000004.1, read on the forward strand.
CAGATCTTCAAGGAGCTGGACGGCGGTATGGAGGAAGTGATCGTCGGCGTCGTGGGCGTGCTTCAGTTCGAGGTGCTCGAGTACCGGCTCAAAAACGAGTACAACGTCGACATCCGCATGCAGCGCCTGCCGTACGGCTTCATCCGCTGGATCGACAACGCCGACGAGATCGACGTCAAATCCCTCAGCCTCACCAGCGACACCAGGCGCGTCGAGGACTTCAAGGACCGCAAGCTGCTGCTCTTCACCAGCGCGTGGAACATCACGTGGGCCGAGGAACACAACAAGGGCCTCATGCTGTCCGAAGTCGGGCGCTGAGTCACATTGCTTTTTGCGCGGACCGTCCCGGAAAACGGTCCGCGCTTTCTGTTTCCGGTTGCGGCGCAGCGCCGCTTACGGTATAATGAAAGGCAACGGAAAACGGCGCAGATCGCGCCTTGCCTGGAAAGGAAACTGCGATGAAACGAAAGATTCTTGCTCTGATTGTCCTCGCCGCCGTCGCGCTGTCCGGCTGTGCGGCCGCGTCCGGGAGCGCGGGGGCCGAAAGCGCGTCCGCGAGTGTCTCCGAAAGCGCGTCCGCGGCCGAATCGTCCGCCGTCACGTTCACCGACGCGCTCGACCGCACCGTCACCGTGGAAAATCCGCAGCGCGTGGCCACGCTCATCGGCAGCTTTGCCGACGTCTGGTGCGCCGCGGGCGGCGCGGACACGATCGTCGCCTCGGCCGACGACACGTGGACGCAGTTTGACCTCGGCCTGAACGAGGACGTCGCCAACATCGGCAAGACGACCGAGCCGAGCGTCGAGACGCTTCTCGCCGCACAGCCCGATTTCGTCATCGCCAGCGCGCGCACGCAGGCCGACGTCGACTTGCTCCCCACGCTGGAACAGGCCGGCATCACCGTCGCATACTTCGACGTCAGCTCGTTTGAGGACTATCTCGCGATGCTCAAGGTCTGCACCGACATCACCGGCCGCGCCGACTGCTATGAGCAGAACGGCCTGCAGGTGCAAAAGCAAATTGAAGCCGTGTGCGAAAGCGCCGAGGGCAAGGAGGCGCAGACGGTGCTCTACATGCGCGCCACGGGTGTGAGCTGCAAGGTCAAGGGCAGCGAGGGCACGGTGCTCGGCGAGATGCTCGCCGACCTCGGCTGCGTGAACATCGCCGACAGCGAGACCTCGCTGCTCGAGGAACTGTCGATGGAGGCCATCCTCGCCGCAGACCCCGACCGCATCTTCATCGTGATGCAGGGCTCGGATGCCGAAAAGGTGCAGAAGACGCTCGACGAACTCGTACTCTCGAACCCGGCGTGGCAGCAGCTCACGGCCGTGCAGGAGGGCCGCGTGCACTACATGGACCAGACCCTCTACAACCTGAAGCCGAACGCGCGCTGGGGCGAGGCGTACGAAGGCCTCGCGGAGATTTTGTATGGAGCGTAAACGGCTTTCGCGCGCGGGATATATCGCGCTGTTTGCCGCCGCGGCGCTCGCGGCAGCCGTGCTGAGCCTGTGCCTCGGCGCGGTGACCGTCTCGCCCGGCGAACTCGCGGCCGTCGTGTTCGGCGGACAGCGGACGGGCACGGCCGCGCAGATCCTGCTCTATGTGCGCATCCCGCGCACGCTCGGGTGTCTGCTCGCGGGCGCGGCGCTTGCGTGTTCGGGCGCGATCATCCAGACGGTGCTCGCAAACCCCCTCGCCGCGCCGAACATCATCGGCGTCAACTCGGGCGCGGGAGTGGGCGCGGCGCTGTGCTGCGCGCTGTTTCCCACGGCGGCGGCCGCGCTGCCGTTTGCGTCGTTCGCGGGCGCGTTTGCGGGCGTGATGCTCGTGCTGCTCATCGCCGAGCGCGCGGGCGCATCGCGCATCACGCTGGTGCTGGCGGGCGTCGCCATCTCCGGCATGTTCAGCGCGTGCATCGACGCCGTTCTCACCATGTACCCCGACGCGCTCATCGGCTATTCCGATTTCCGCATCGGCGGCATGGCGAACCTCACGGTGCAGCGCATCGCCCCGGCGGGATGGATGATCGTGTTCTGCCTTGCGGCGGCGTTCGTGTTTTCCAACGAGATGGACGTGCTCGCGCTCGGGTCCGACACGGCGCAGAGCCTCGGTTTGCCCGTGCGCCGCGTGCGCGTGCTCCTGCTGATGATCGCGGCGGCGCTCGCGGGCGCGGCGGTCAGCTTCGCGGGGCTGCTCGGTTTTGTCGGGCTCATTGCGCCGCACATGGCGCGCCGCCTTGTGGGCTCGGAGGGGCGCTTTTTGCTGCCCGCGTGCGCGTTCGGCGGCGCGGCGCTGTTGACGGTGTGCGACATTCTGGCGCGCGTGCTGTTCGCGCCGTATGAGCTGCCGGTCGGCATCGTGCTGTCGCTCGCGGGCGGGCCGTTCTTCCTGTGGCTGTTGTTCCGAAGGGGGGCGTCGCATCCGTGATCGAACTGGAACATGTGGACGCGGGCTACCGCGGCGAGGCCGTGGTGCGCGGCGTCAGCCTGCAATTCCGGCCGGGCGAGGTGACGGTGCTGCTCGGCGCGAACGGCTGCGGCAAGAGCACACTGCTCAAAACGGCGCTCGGCCTGCTGCCCGCCGTCGGCGGCCGCGTTCTGTACGACGGCGAGGATGTCTCGCAGCTCGCACCCGCGCAGATCGCGCGCAAAGCGGCGTATCTCGCGCAGAGCCGCCCCGTGCCCAGCATCGAGGCGCGGCGCATGGTGCTGCACGGGCGCTTTGCGTATCTGTCGTTTCCGCGCCGCTACCGCCCGTGCGACCATGAGGCCGTGCGCGAGGCGATGGAGCAGGCCGGAGCGTCCGACCTTGCCGGGCGCCCGATGACACAGCTCAGCGGCGGACAGCGCCAGAAGGTGTACCTCGCGATGGCGCTCGCGCAGCAGACGCAGACGATCTTTATGGACGAGCCCACGACGTGGCTCGACGTGCGCCATCAGCTCGACGTGATGGAGACGGCCCGCCGCCTTGCGGACGAGGGGCGCGCCGTCGTGGTCGTCAGCCACGATTTGTGCCTTGCGCTGCGCACGGCCGACCGCGCCGCGGTGTTCGGCGGCGGCACGCTGGCCTGCGTCGGCACCCCGGAAGAGGTTTGGAGCTCCGGTGCGCTGGACCGCGCGTTCGACGTGACGGTGCGCCGCGTGTCCGTGGACGGCGCGTGGCGCTATTTCTGCGAATAGCGGAACAAGAGAAAGGGGGATGCGCCGTGGCGCTGTTTCCGATGTTTGTCGATCTGGAAGGAAAACATTGTCTCGTGGTGGGCGGCGGCGCGGTGGCGCTGCGCAAGGCGCGCTCCCTCCTGAAGTGCGGCGCGCGCGTGGCGGCCGTTGCTCCGTCGTTCGTCCCCGGCTGGGAGGAGACGGACGTGCGCCTTGTGCACCGTCCGTTCGAGCCGGAGGACCTTCGGGACGCGGCGCTCGTCGTCGCGGCCACGGACGACGAAAGGCTCAACCGCGCGGTGGCCGACGCGTGCCGCGACGCGCACGTGCCCGTCAACGCGGCAAACGCCCCTGAGGCCGGGACGTTCTTCTTCCCGGCGATCGTGCGGCGCGGGCCGCTCACGGTCGGCGTCTCCACGGACGGCGCGAGCCCCGCGGCGTCGGCCTACGTCCGGAAAACGATCGAAGAAACGCTCCCCGGCGACTGGTTCGGGGAGGTCATCGAATACCTCGGCAGCGTGCGGGACGACGTGAAGCAGAACGTCCCCGGAGAACACATGCGCGCGCATGTGTTTCATGTGTTGTTCGAGGCGTGCATGGAGCGGCAGCGGCCGCTCACCGAAGAAGAGTTCCGCGCGGTGTGCCGCGCGGCAAAGGAGGCAACGGAATGAACGGCAAGGGATGCGTTTACCTCGTCGGCGCGGGCTGCGGCAGCGCGGAGTGGATCACGCAGCGCGGGCGCGCGCTGCTCGAGGAGTGCGACGCCGTCGTGTACGACGACCTGCTCGACCCCGCGCTCCTCGCGCTGGCGGACGATGCGGAGAAATACCCGGTCGGAAAGCGCTGCGGCCGCCACTCCGTGCCGCAGAACGAGACAAACGAGCTGCTCGTGCGCCTCGGGCTCGAGGGCAAGCGCGTCGTGCGGCTCAAGGGCGGCGACCCGTTCGTGTTCGGCCGCGGCGGAGAGGAATTTCTCGCGCTGCGCGAAGCGGGCGTGCGCTGCGAAACCGTGCCCGGAATCTCGTCGTGCATCGCCATCCCGGCCGCGGCGGGAATCCCCGTCACACACCGGAAACTCAGCCGCAGTTTCCACGTCGTCACCGGCCACACGGCCGACGGCGGCGCGCCCGAATCGCTGGAGGCGCTCGCCGCGCTGCACGGCACGCTCGTGTTCCTGATGGGGCTCGGCCATCTCGATGAGATCGCCGCGGGCCTTGTGCGCGCCGGGAAACCGGCGGACACGCCCGCCGCCGTCGTGTCGGACGGCAACTCGCCGCACCCGGCCGCCGTGCGCGGCACGCTCGCGGACATCGCCGCACGTGTGCGGGAGGCGGGCGTCGAAGCGCCTGCCGTCATCGTCGTCGGCCCCACGGCCGCGCTCGACCTGCGCGCGGAGCCGCTGCCGCTCACCGGCGTGCGCGTCGGCATGGCAGGCACACCGGAATTCACCGGACGGCTCGGCCGCGCGCTGCGCGCGCTCGGCGCACAGCCGTCCGTGTACCTCGAGGGGCGCGTGCGGGCGCTCGGCCTGCCGGACACCGCGCAGCTCGAAGCGGCGGACTGGCTCGTGCTCACGAGCCGCAACGGCGCGGAGTGTCTGTTCCGCGCGCTGCGCGAAGCCCGTATCGACGTCCGGCGGCTGGCGAAATGCCGCTTCGCCGCCATCGGCCCGGCCACGGCGGACGCGCTCGAAGCGCACGGGATTTTCCCGGACGTGTGCGCCGAACCCGCCACGAGCGAAGGGCTCGCCGCCGCACTGCTGCGCGCGGCAAAGCCGGGTCAGACGGCGCTGTTGCTGCGCTCGGAGAGCGGCACGCCCGAGCTGCCCGCGGCACTGCGCGCAGGCGGCATGAATGTGTGTGAACATGCGCTGTACCGCACAAAATATGAGCCGGTCGCGCCCGCGCCCGAAGCCGGGTATCTCGCGTTCGGCAGCGCGCAGGGCGTGCGCGCGTATGTTGACGCCTTCGGCGCGCCGGAAAAGACGACCGTGTGCGCCGCCGTCGGCCCGGTGACGGCCCGCGCGCTGCGCGCCGTCACGGACGCGCCGTTTGTGACGGGGGCGGACATCTCCGCCGAGTCGCTCGCCGCGGCCATCGCGGAACATCGCGGATAAAAGACGCGCAGCCCGGAGAACGCCTCTCCGGGCTTGCGCATTGCAAGGAAGGAGCGCATACATGACGAACCGTGATATTCTCAATATCGCCGCGCAGCAGTCCGCCATTGACAGCGGATGTGATGCCCGGGACTTTTTCTCGGGCGAAAATAAAGTCGTACTCTCCCGTGAGGACGAGCGAGCCCGGAAGTATCTGAAACTGCCGTTCCTGTGCGACTTCACTTCCTACGGCGGCGGCATCGTCGCGTCTGTCTCGCCGGAGCTGGCGGAGATCGCCGCGGAATACATCCGCTCGTACCCGGCCGAGCACTGTTTTGAGACGCCGAATCTCCATGTGCTGATGGACCGCCTGCGCCCGCTCGGCATGAACGTCTGTTTCATGGCGGAATATTTCTTGCCGGATATGCAGCATCTTTCCGCTGCGGAGTGCCCGTGCGAAACAAGGATTCTGGAGCAGCCGGAATTGAGTGAGCTGTATCTTCCCACGTGGAGCAACGCTTTGTGCGCCGCGCGCCGGGAACTGGACGTTCTCGCCGTGGGCGCGTACGACGCGGGCCGTCTTGTCGGCCTTGCGGGATGTTCGGCGGACTGCGAAACGATGTGGCAGATCGGCGTGGACGTGCTGCCGGAATACCGGCGTCAAGGCATCGCGTGCGCGCTGACGGGCCGCCTTGCAGCCGAAATTCTCAAGCGCGGCAAGGTGCCGTTTTACTGCGCGGCATGGTCGAACCTGCCGTCGGTCCGCAACGCGATAAAAAGCGGTTTTCGCCCCGCATGGGTGCAGATGACCGTGAAACCGGCGGAGTATATCGAATCCGTGAACCGCGCGGGCCGCGCGCCGGAATCCTGACAGAAAAAGACCGCCTCTGTGTGCAGAGGCGGTCTTTTTGTTACGGCTTTTTGGCGCGCACGAGCAGCATCATCGGGCGGCGCATCTCATCCGCCATCTCGGGCAGGCCGCGCATTTCCTCCGGCGGCATGGCCTCTTCGACGGCCTCCAGCGCGAATCCCGCGCGCAGCACGCCGGACAAAATCTGCGTCAGCGTGTGGTGCTGTTTTTCAACGCGGCAGCCGAGAAAGTTCGTGGTGCGCGGGCCGGGGAAGAAGTAATCGTCCACCGGCCAGTACAGTGCGCGGCCTGCGCCGTCGCGCACCCAGTCCTGCCCGACGCCCGCCGTGAACACGGGGTGCTCGATGTTGAACACGAACACGCCGCCCGGCCGGAGCGTCTCAAAGACGCGGCGGTACACGGAATCGAGATCGGCGACATAGTGCAGCACAAGATTGCACACCGCCGCGTCCCATGTCTCGGCAGGGTAATCGTATTCCTCGAGACCGCACACGCGGTACTCGACATTGGACGCTGCGTTGCGCCGACGCGCCTCAGCGATCATCTTTTCGCTCAGATCCAGCCCCAGCACGCGCGAAGCGCCCTGCTGTGCGGCGTAGGCGCAGTGCCAGCCGTAGCCGCAGCCGAGGTCCAGCACTGCCTTTTCCGCGAGCGGCGGAAACAGCGCGCGCAGCTGGCTCCACTCTCCGGCGGCGGAAAGACCGCCCCGGCTGCGCCCCATCTGCGCGTAGTGGTCAAAAAAGGTCGGGTCATCGTATACATTTCCCATTTTTCCGCCCTCCGGGAATAAAAAGGCGGGGCCTGTGCCCCGCCGGTGTGTGCAGAAATCTCTTACGGCTGTTTGCCGATGTAGGCCAGGATGCCGCCGTCGACATACAGGATGTGGCCGTTGACGAAGTTCGACGCGTCGGACGCGAGGAACACAGCCGGTCCCACCAGGTCCTCCGTGGTGCCCCAGCGGGCGGCCGGAGTCTTGGAGACGATGAACTGGTCGAACGGATGACGGCTGCCGTCCGCCTGGCGCTCGCGCAGGGGAGCGGTCTGCGGGGTCTCGATGTAGCCCGGGCCGATGCCGTTGCACTGGATGTTGTACTCGCCGTACTCGGAGCAGATGTTCTTGGTGAGCATCTTCAGGCCGCCCTTGGCAGCAGCATAGGCGGAGACGGTCTCACGGCCCAGCTCGCTCATCATGGAGCAGATGTTGATGATCTTGCCGTGGCCCTTCTTGATCATCGAGGGGATGACGGCCTTCGAAACGATGAACGGAGCGTTCAGGTCAACGTCGATGACCTGACGGAACTGCTCGGCGGTCATGTCGCACATCGGGATGCGCTTGATGATGCCGGCGTTGTTCACGAGGATGTCGATGACGCCCACTTCAGCCTCGATCTTCGCGACCAGCTCGTTGACTTTCTCCTCGTTGGTAACGTCGCACACATAGCCGTGCGCCTTGATGCCGGCGGCCTCATAGGCGGCCAGGCCCTTCTTCACGAGATCCTCGTTGATGTCGTTGAACACGATCGTCGCGCCGGCAGCAGCCATGCCGCTCGCGATGGCGAAACCGATGCCGTAGCTCGCGCCGGTGACGAGAGCGACTTTGCCTTCCAGAGAGAACGCTTTCATATCCATTGTTATTACCTCCTGAATCTATGTGTGAGAATGATCGGACGAAATGAAGTAATCCGCAAGCTCGTTTTCCAGTCTTGCCCCGAGCCGCTCGATGCCGCCGTTGAGATGACGCCGCACAAACGGTTCCACCTCATCCTTGGCATGCCGTTCCAGAATGCCGAACAGCTTTTCATGCTCTGCGAGAATGTCGCCGAACTGCTGCACGGCCACGATGTCCAGCATGCGGAAGCGGGTATAATTGGTCTGCGCCTTCTGAATGGCGCGCCACAGCCTGTCCATGCCGATCGCGGTGAACCAGATCGCATGCAGCTGACTGTCCAGATCGTAGAATTGCTCGCTGGTGTGCTCGCCTTGCAGCAGAACGGTCTGCTTGCGGATCACGTAGCGCACGCGCTCCAGATCGGTCGGCGTATACCGGTCGATAAAGTCCCGCAGCACCATGCTCTCAACGGCGACACGCATATAGATCAGCTGACGGATCTCCTCAAAATTGAGCAGGCTTGCCGTTGTGCCCTTGTACGGCACGATCGTCACAAGGCCCGCGTCGCGCAGGCGCTGCAGCGCGCTGCGCACCGGAGTGCGCGATACGCCGAACCGCTTGCAGAGGTCGTTTTCGCTCATGGGCTCGCCGGGTTTGATCTCCAGTGTCAGGATCTCATTTTTCAGAACCTGATACATGTATTCGCTCGAAGCGGGAGGAATGTTCACAGCCTGCACCTCCTTTGCCCAATACAAGGATACCATGTTGTATTCAAAATTGCAATTTGGATACAAGCACAAAAACAGACTTTTCATTTGTGCGAATTGACATCGGGATGCAGCCGTCGTACAATGAAACCGGCGCGGATGGCTGCACGGAATGCGGTGCGCGCCAACATTATATTAAGGAATCAGGTGTCTTTTATGCCGTTCTTTCTCGGAATCGTCATTGTGCTGGTGCTGCTCGCGGCGCTTGTCTTGTTTCTTCTCGCCCCGAACCGCGGCGCGGCCGCGCGCGCGGGCATCTTTGACGGGCTGAACTGCGCGCACCGCGGCCTGCATTCGAAGGACCGCACCGTACCCGAGAACAGCCTGCCCGCGTTCCGCGCCGCCGCCGAGAGCGGATACGGCATCGAGCTGGATGTGCAGCTGTCCTCGGACGAGGCCGTCGTCGTCTTCCACGACGACACGCTCGACCGCGTGTGCGGCGTGCACGGCCGCGTGGACGCGTTTTCACTGGAAGAACTGCGCGCAATGCGCCTGTGCGGCACGCAGGAGGGGATTCCGCTGTTCACGGAGGTGCTCGAGACGGTCGCCGGGCGCTCGCCGCTGATCGTGGAGCTGAAGACCGGCCCGCGCAACGACCTGCTGTGCCGCAAGACGCTCGAGATTTTGCGCGCATATGACGGCCCGTTCTGCATCGAGAGCTTCGATCCGCGCATCGTGGCGTGGTTCCGCCGCAATGCGCCGGATATTGCGCGCGGCCAGCTCTCGGATTCGCCCGCGAACTTCAAGGAGGACGGCCAGAGTGCGCTGCGCAGCTTCGTGCTCGGCGGCGTGTGGCTCAATGTCATCGCCCGTCCGGATTTCATCGCCTACGGCCCGGGCAGAAAACCGCTGTCCGTGCGCATCGCCGAGGCGCTCGGTGCGTTCCGCGTCCGCTGGACCGTCCGCCCCGAGGACGAGCCCGCCGCGCGGGAGAAAGAGAACGACTGCGTGATCTTTGAGTTCTACCGCCCCGAGCCGCGCTTCCATTGAACGCTTCACCGCTTTTTCAAAAAAACGAAAAAAATACTTGCGCTTTTTCCGGCTGTGTGCTATAATAACTCTTGCTTCGGAGACTTAGCTCAGCTGGTTAGAGCGTTCGGTTCACATCCGAGAGGTCATGGGTTCGAGTCCCTTAGTCTCCACCATTTTCAGACGCCGCATCGAATTTGTTCGATGCGGCGTTTTTTGTTTGAAAAATGCCCGCTTGCGGTTTGCTTCGCGGGATAAAAAGAGCAGCGCTCCGAAACCGATCGGAGCGCTGCTCTTTTGGTTTATCCGAGAAGCGACTTTGCCGCGCGGACGATTCCGGCAGCGTCAAGCCCAAACTGCGCCAGCACTTCCTTCGCGGGGCCGGAGTGGCCGAACTCGTCGTTCACACCGACGCGCTTGACGCGGCACGCAACGCCCGCCTCCGCGACCGCCGCGCACACCGCCTCGCCGAGCCCTCCGATGACGGAGTGCTCCTCGCACGTCACGATCCTGCCGCACTCGCGCGCGGCTTTCAGCACAAGTTCCTCATCGAGCGGCTTGATGCTGCACAGGTTGATGACGCGCGCGTGAATTCCCGCTTGCGCGAGCTCGTCCGCCGCCGCCAGCGCCTCCGCCGTCATCAGGCCGGTGGAGATGAGCGCGACGTCGCTGCCCTTGCGCAGCACTTCGCCCCTGCCGATCTCAAAGTGGAAATTTTCCTCGTCGTGGAACACGGGGATGGCCAGCCGCCCGAAGCGCAGGTACACGGGGCCCTCGTGTTCGTACGCCGCTTTCATGGCCGCCCGCGCTTCCACGTCGTCCGCCGGGCACAGCACCACCATGCCGGGGATCGAGCGCATCAGCGCGAAATCCTCACAGCACTGGTGCGAAGCGCCGTCCTCGCCGACGGAGATGCCGCCGTGCGTCGCGCCGATCTTCACGTTCAGATGCGGATACCCCACGGAGTTGCGCACCTGTTCGAACGCGCGCCCCGCCGCGAACATCGCAAAGCTCGACGCAAACGGCACAAGCCCCATCGTGGACAGGCCCGCCGCCGCCACGATCATGTTCTGCTCGGCAATGCCGCAGTCGATGTGGCGCTCCGGGAACGTCTTCTTGAACACGCACGTCTTGGTGGCCGCCGCGAGGTCCGCGTCCAGCACCACGACGTTGTCATGCTCCTTGCCCAGCTCCACAAGAGCCGCACCGTAGCTGTCGCGCGTGGCGATCTTTTTCACGTCGCTCATGCTCAGCCCTCCAGTTCCGAAAGCTGTGCGCGCAGCTCCTGCATCGCCACAGCGTATTCTTCGTCGTTCGGGGCTTTGCCGTGCCAGCCCACGTTGTGTTCCATGAAGCTCACGCCCTTGCCCTTCACCGTCGTCATGAGGATGGCGAACGGCTTGCCGGAGCCGCGGTTTGCGTGGAACGCTGCGAACGCCACGTCCATGGAGTCGAGGTCCTGCCCGTCGATCTCGGCAATCTCAAACCCGAACGCCCGCATCTTATCGTTCACAGGCGCGGTGTTCATCACGTCCTTCGTCGCGCCGTCGATCTGCAGGCCGTTGAGGTCGATGATGACGCACAGGTTGTCGAGCTTGTAGTGCGCCGCGAAGAGAAACGCCTCCCACACTTCGCCCTCGGCCAGCTCGCCGTCGCCCAGCAGCGTATAGACGCGGATCTCATCGCGCCCGGTGAGCTTCGCGCCCTTGGCCATGCCGCACGCCGCCGACACGCCCTGCCCGAGGCTGCCCGTGGACATATCCACGCCGGGTACGGTGTTCATGTTCGGGTGGCCCTGCAGGTAGCTGTCCGTGTGGCGCAGCGTCGGCAGGTCTTCCACCGGGAAGAAGCCCCGGTTCGCCAGCGCCGCGTACAGCCCCGGCGCGGTGTGTCCCTTCGACAGCACGAAGCGGTCGCGCCCGTCCCATTTCGGGTTTTCCGGGTCGATGCGCAGTTCTTTGTTATAGAGGTAGGCGAACAGCTCCGCGCTCGACAAACTGCCGCCCGGATGTCCGGACTTCGCGCCGTGCGTCGATTCGATGACGCCCATGCGCACGCGGCACGCCGCGGCGGCAAGGCGTTTTTTCTCTTCTCCCGTCATGCTCATTCCCCGAAGACTTTGATGTAGTCGGCCTTGAACTTCTCGATGCCCGCGTCCGTCAGGGGGTGTTTCGTCATCTGCATGATGACCTTGTAGGGCACCGTCGCGATGTCCGCGCCCGCGAGCGCGCAGTCCGTCACGTGGATGGGGTTGCGCACAGAAGCCGCGATGATCTGGCAGTCGATGTCCGCGTAGTTCGCGAAGATGGCCGCGATGGATTCAATGAGGTCGATGCCCGGCTGCGAGATGTCGTCGAGACGGCCGAGAAACGGCGAGACGTACGCTGCGCCCGCGCGCGCCGCCAGCAGCGCCTGGTTCGCCGAGAAGATCAGCGTGCAGTTCGTCGGGATGCCCTCGGCGGAGAGCACCTTGATGGCTTTCAGGCCCTCGGCCGTCATGGGGATCTTCACGACCATGTGCTTCGGGTCGAGCGCGTAGATGGCGCGTCCTTCTTCGATCATGCCCGCGGCGTCCGTCGTCGTGGCCTTCACTTCGCCCGAGATGGGGCCGTCCACGATGGACGCGATCTCGGCGAGCGTCTCGGCGTAGTCGCGCCCCTCTTTCGCGATGAGGCTGGGGTTTGTGGTCACGCCCGCGATGACGCCCATGTCGTTCGCGGCGCGGATCTCGTCCACATTGGCGGTGTCGATAAAGAATTTCATACTCAGCTTTCCTCCCTTTATTTCTGCCCGTAGTAGGCGTTCGGCCCGTGTTTGCGCAGGAAGTGTTTGTCCTGCATGCACTGCGGCGCGCGCTCCACACGCGGGTTGATGATTTCGGTCATGTAGTTCATCTTCGCCACTTCCTCGAGCACCACGGCGTTGTGCACCGCCTCGGCGGCGCTTTTGCCCCACGCGAACGGGCCGTGATGCTTGCACAGCACCGCGGGGACATACGCCGGGTCAATCCCGAGCGCGCGGAACGTCTCGATGATGACGAGCCCCGTGTTCTTCTCATAGGCCTCGTCGATTTCCTCCGCCGTCAGGCAGCGCGCGCAGGGGATGTCGCCGTAGAAATAGTCCGCGTGCGTCGTGCCGTAGCACGGCAGCGCGCGCCCCGCCTGCGCCCACGCCGTGGCGTGCGGGCTGTGCGTGTGCACGATGCCGCCGAGGGCGGAAAACGCCTTGTACAGCTCGAGGTGTGTGGCCGTGTCGCTCGAGGGGTTGTAGCGCCCCTCGACGCGGTTGCCCTCGAGGTCCATCACCACCATGTCGTCCGCGGTGAGTTTGTCGTAGTCCACGCCCGAGGGCTTGATGACGAACAGCCCCTTTTCGCGGTCGATGCCGGACACGTTGCCCCACGTGTACGTGACGAGCCCGCGGCGCGGCAGCTCCATATTGGCCTCATAGACTTCCTGTTTCAGAGCTTCCAGCATGACGTCCACCTCATTTCAGTTTCCACGCGAGGTCGGACAGGAACAGATCGTGCTCCAGCGCCTCCAGCGTCGTGTCCTTCGTGATGTGCACGAACTCAATGTCCATCATCCGCGCCCAGTCGCGCATCTGCTCGGCCGTCACGTCGTAGCTCAGCACCGTGTGGTGCGCGCCGCCCGCCGTGATCCAGCACTCGACGCCGGTCGCGAGATCCGGCATGGCGCGCCACATCACGCGCGCGACGGGCAGGTTCGGCATCTCCATGATGGGTTTCACGCACTCGATGTCCTGACAGATCAGCCGCAGGCGGCCGCCCATGTCGATCAGGCTCACGACGATGGCGCTGCCCTCATGCCCCTCGAACACAAGGCGCGCGGGCGGCTCGCGGTCGCCGATGCCCAGCGGATGCACCTCGATGCGCGGCCGTGCGGCCGCGACGCTCGGGCACACCTCGAGCATATGCGCGCCGAGGCTGTACTCATTGCCCGGCTCGAGATGATACGTGTAGTCCTCCATGAACGCCGTGCCGCCGGTCTGTCCCTCGCTCATGGCTTTCAGGACGGCCGTCATCGCGGCGACCTTCCAGTCGCCCTCGCCGCCGTAGCCGTAGCCCTGCGCCATCAGGTGCTGGCTCGCAAGGCCGGGCAGCTGACGCATGCCGTACAGGTCCTGAAATGTGTTCGAGAACGCCATGCAGCCTTCCGCGTCGAGCATCTTCTTCATGGCGATCTCCTCGCGCGCCTGATAGCGCACGGTGTCGAGATCGTCCGTCGCAAAGTCGTACTGCGCGCGGTACTCGTCCATCAGCGCGTCGATCTCCGCGTCGGTCACGGCGTCCATCGTCTCCACGAGCTGGCCCACCGGCCACGTGTTCACCTGCCAGCCGAGCTTTGCCTGCACTTCCACCTTGTCGCCCTCGGTCACGGCCACTTCGCGCATGTTGTCGCCGAAGCGCATCACTTTCAGCTCCTTGCTGAACGCCGCGCCCACGGCCGCGCGCATCCAGCTGCCGAGGCGCTTCTGCACGGCTTCATCCCGCCAGAACCCGGCGATCACCTTGCGCGGCGCGCGCAGGCGCGCCCCGATGAACCCGTGCTCGCGGTCGCCGTGCGCGGCCTGGTTCAGGTTCATGAAGTCCATGTCGATCTCGTCGTTCGGGATGTCGCGGTTGTACTGCGTCGCAAAATGGCACCACGGCTTCTGCAGCGCGGCAAGGCCGTTGATCCACATTTTGGACGGGCTGAACGTGTGGCACCACGTCACGAGGCCGGCGCACGCGGGGTCGTGGTTCGCGTCGCGCACGACGTCCGAAATCTCTTTGTTCGTCTTGGCCGTGACCTTGTACACCAGGCGGCACGGCAGATTGCCGGAGGCGTTCAGCGCGTCGGTCATCTCCGCCGCGCGCGCGGCCACGGTGTCCAGCACTTCCGGGCCGTACAGGAACTGGCTGCCCACGACAAACCAGAATTCATACTGCTTCATGCTCATTGTTTGTTTCCCCCTGTCAGTTCAGCGCGTCCACGGCGGCATGTTCGGCCGCAAGGCAGCGCGTGTAATCGTTCAGAAATGCGGCAAAGCCCGCCGTGTCCTCGGAAAGCGGCTGCTCCGTGTGCCCCTTCGCCGTGCCGAACACGTGCGCGGCGAGAAATCCGCCCAGCGTCTCGTCTGCGGTGCGGTGCTTCATGTACAGCGCCAGCAGCGCCATGCCCCACGGGCCGCCCTCGCCGGCCGTCTCCAGCACGGCCACCGGCACGTTCAGCGCACCCGCCAGAAGCCGCTGCCCCACCACGGGCGTCTTGAACAGGCCGCCGTGGCCGTACAGCGTGTCGAGCCGCACGTGCTCGCGCTCAAAGAGAATGTCCATACCGGTCTTGAGCGCGGCCATCGTGGAGTACAGCTGCGCGCGCGCGAAGTTCGCAAGCGTCAGCTTCGCGTCCGGGCGGCGCACAAAGAGCGGGCGGCCGTCGGCGAGGCCGGTGACCGGCTCACCCGAGTAGTAGTTGATGTTCACAAGGCCGCCGCAGTCCGGCGCGCCCTCGAGCGCTTTCTGATAGAACAAATCGTACAGGCGCGGCTTTTCCAGCGGCGCCCCGGCCGCCGCGGCCATCTCGCCGAGCAGTTTCACCCACGCGTCGAGGTCGGATGTGCAGGTGTTGCAGTGCACCATCGCGACGGGCGCGCCGTCCGGCGTCGTGACCATGTCGATCTCCTCGTACACGGCCGAGAGCGGGCGCTCCAGAACCGCCATCGCGAACACGCTCGTGCCCGCGGAGACATTGCCCGTGCGCGGCGCGACGCTGTTCGTTGCCGTCATGCCCGTGCCCGCGTCGCCCTCGGGCGGGCAAAGCGGCACGCCCGGGCGGAATGTGCCGGACGGATCGAGCAGGCGCGCGCCCTCCTCGGTGAGCGTTCCCGCGTGTTCGCCCGCGCGCAGCACGCGGGGCAGGATGTCGCGCAGGCGGTACGGCAGATTCTGCACTTCGCCGAACGAAGCGAGCATCGCCTCGTCGTAATCGCAGGTCGCGCTGTCGATGGGGAACATGCCGGACGCGTCGCCCACGCCGAGCACCTTTTCGCCCGTCAGCTTCCAGTGCACATAGCCCGCGAGCGTTGTGAGGAACGCGATGTCACGCACGTGCTCCTCGCCGTTGAGCGCCGCCTGCATGAGATGCGCGACGCTCCAGCGCTGCGGGATGTTGAAGCCGAGACGCTCTGTCAGCAAAGCGGCGGCTTCGGCGGTCGTCGTGTTGCGCCACGTGCGGAACGCCGCGAGCTGAGCGCCGTTTTTGTCAAACGGCAGATAGCCGTGCATCATCGCCGAGATGCCCATCGCGCCCACCGTCGTGAGCGGTTCGCCGCAGATTTCGCGGACGTTTGCCGCAAGCTTCGCGAACGCGTCCTGCACACCGGCCCAGACGTCGTCGAGCCGGTACGTCCAGTAACCGCCCTCGAAGCGGTTTTCCCAGTCGTGCGCGCCGCTCGCGAGCGGCGTTCCGTCCGCCGCGGCCAGCACCGCCTTGATGCGCGTGGAGCCGAGCTCGATGCCGAGCGCCGCGGATTGGAGATCCAGTTTTTTCATATTGTTCACCGCCTGATCGTAGTTTGAAATTGACACGGCAGCGTGCGCCGCCTTACAATAAGGACAATCAGAATGTTCACGGAAAGGGGAGACGGGGATGCGCGCCGTATTCAACCGCGAGGAACTGCTCGTGCTGCTGCAGGATTTCCACGAGCTGTCGGGAATCCGCACCGTCGTGTTTGACGAGTGGGGATTGGATTACCTGTCGGTTCCGGACGGTCTTCCGCGCTACTGCCGGATGATCCGCAGCACGCCGCCCGGCGCGCTCGGCTGCCGCGTGTGCGACCGCAACGCCTGCCTCCGGGCGGGGCGGGAAAAGCGCATGCTCATCTATCCGTGTCACGCCGGGCTGATCGAAGTCATCACGCCGATCTTCGCCGACGACGTGATCGCGGGATATCTTCTGCTGAGCCACATCGTGCAGGGCGCGGACGAGGAGGCCGAGTGGGCTTCGGCGCGCGCCGCCTGTCTGGAATACGGGCTGGACGAGAATGCAATGCGCGAGGCGTACAACGAGCTTCCGCGCACGCCCTACCGCATTCTCAAAGCGGCGTCCGACCTGCTGTCGCTGTCCGCGTCGGCGCTGTATCAGGCGCAGCTTGCGCGCCTTGTGCCGGGCAGCCCGGCGGAAAAGCTGAACCGCTTTCTGTCCGATCACCTCGCCGAGGACCTCTCGAGCGACCGCATCTGCAAGGAGCTCGCCATCGGGCGCACGTCGCTGTTCCATCTTGCGCGCGATACGTACGGCTGCGGCATCTCCGAGCAGGTGTCGCACATGCGCATCCGCCGGGCGATGGAGCTCCTGGCGACGACGGAGATGACGAACAGCGAGATCTGCGAGGCGGTCGGCATCGGGGATTACAACTACTTCTTCCGCGTGTTCCGCAAGCAGACGGGCGTCACCCCGAACACCTACCGCCGCCGCTACTCCGGCGGCGCCTGATACCCTGTATTCAGCATACCGTTTCGGGGCGGCGCGGCGATAGATACGTCTGTTCCGATTACTGGATTTTTGTTCGCGGCTTTCGCCGTCGCCGCGCAGAGAGAAAAGAAAAAGGCAGCCCCTGCGGGGGCTGCCTTTTTTCAACACAGACACAAAACCATGTGGAAAATCCGGGCGCTCAGCGCCGCGCGAGCTCAAGCCGCACGATCATCCACTGATACAGCCCGCGCGATTCGCGGATGTACACTTCGCCGTCCCGGACGCAGAGTTCGGATGTATCCGCCGCGCGGAACTTGCCGTCCCGGTACACCTCGGCGCGGGTGCAGACGGCGCCCTCCGGGAGCGACGCCGTGAACTGCCCGGCTCCGTCGGCCGAGAGCGGGGCCGCCGCCAGCAGCAGCGTGCTGCCCTCTGTGCGGCACAGCGTCAGCGCGGAGCGGTCGGCCCAGAACAGCGGCACGGACGGCGCGGCCGAACGCACCAGCGCGCGGAGCGCCCGTGCGCGGACGTGGTTGTAGAATCCGCGCTCCACGGCGCCGAACGCCGGATATGCAAAGATGCGCCCGCCCTTCGCATTCCGGTATTCCGTCATGCCGGGAGCGCGCTCGCCGCTGCACAGCACTAGTGTACTGTGTGCGTGCGCACCGTCGGCGCACGTGAAGTGCATCCAGCGGCCGGGGGAAAGGCGGCACGGCATCCGCTTGCCGCCGTCCGGCGCTTCGAACAGCTCGGCGCTCGTCATGCACTCGCCGGACTGTGCGTCCCGGATGCCGATGTCCGCGGCAAAGCCGCGCCCGACGAGCCGCCGCACGGCCTCGCCGTCGAGAAGCACGCGGCGGTGCATCAGCTGCTCCAGCTCCTCGTCGGAGAACGCGCACACGGTGTCGCCGTCGAGCGCGACGAGCCCGTCCTCTTCGCAGGCTTCGCGCGGGGAGACATAGCGCACGGGGATGCCGCACTGGACGAGCATCTCGTCGAACGTGCGGTTTTCCGCGGCCAGTGCGTCCGGGCTGTCGCCCTGTTTTTGAAGCTCCAAACGCGCGGCCGTGTCAGGAGACGTGACGAGCGCCGCGCCCTGCGCCTGCCAGACGCGCAGCCGCAGGCGGGCAAGGCCGTCCAGCGCGGGTTTTTCCTTGCGCAGAAGCTCGATGTAATCCGGCTCCTCGCTGAGGGCGGAGCCCTCGAGGTCGAACAGGCTCAGCGTGATGCCGGGGCATCCGAGAAGTTCCGACAGGTACAGCTGGAAGCGCGTGGCCGCCACGGATTTCGACCATGCGGTGAACCGTGTGTTTTCAATTTCGGGGCAGTATTCCGCATCGCCGTACTGCTGCTGCACGTGCGCGCGCGTCTGCTCCACGCAGAGCATGGAGCGCAGAAATTCCAGCGGGCTGCCCTCCGCGTACGGACCGAAGTGGGGGCGCAGAATCGCGCGGTATCCCTCGCCGGACAGCGCGTTCAAGAAGCTGCCCCAGTCGCGTCCCTCGGCGGCGTGAACGCCCGGCAGAGACGTCATCTGCGCCAGACGCGTGCGGGGCGAGACGCTGTGCACCTGCTCGCTGACCCACGCCGCGGCCTGCGCGATCGCCTCGCCCTGAAAGCGCAGCCACTGAGCTCGGACGGGATGCGGCTGTCCCGGCCGCAGCATGTCGCGCAGCAGGGAAGTGCGGTCATACGATGTGCCGAAGCGCTCGTTGAACTGCCGCAGATGCTCGCCGCAGTAGCAGAACCAGTCGCGGTAGCCCGCCAGCAGCAGCGCGTCGTGGTTGTGCAGGCGGAAGTCGTCGTCGATCCAGATCACATCCGGTTCCGTGGCGGCCCAGACGCGCAGCTGGCGCCCCATCTTCTCCCGGAACGTCTTGCCGAGAAAACACCCGCAGCCGGTGTTCACGCGCCCGCGGTGGTCCGTCATCGTCTCCCAGCCGTATACGTTGGAAAAATCCGCGCCGCCCGTGATCGAGCCGAGCAGATTCTGGAAGTTCAGCTGATAGGAGATGCCCTCTTCCCGCAGACGGCGGACAAACGGCGCCATCGCGGCCGCCCAGCGCTCGGCGTGTTCGGGCGTGTCCGGCATGTAATACCAGTCCGTGCGGAACGCTACGTAAAACATGACGGCCCGCGTGCCGGTCTCACGGCAGAAGTCCAGCAGCTGGTCAAAGCGCAGCTGTGTGAGAGCCGCATCGGCATACGGCTCCATGGGCAGATAGTACCGAAGGATGTATTCGGCAGTCTCGGGTTCTCTGTGCTCCATTGCGTCATTCCTCCGTTGCGCTGCGCACCGGGCGCGTCTCGCGCCCGGTGCGGACAGCAAATCTGATTTATTATAACATGCCCGCCCGGAGGATTCGACCGCCGGCCTTGGCGTTTCGTCCGCTTTTTTTGAAGATTCGGCCATGCAACCTGCGGTTGCCGGATTGGAAACAACGGATGGTGGCCGGAATCCGGGGCGCTGTGGTATACTGAGAATACAAAACGGAAGGAGGCGGCAACGCATGACGCGAGAGGAATCACAGACCATCGGCCGGCGCATCCAGACGCTGCGCCGCGCCGCCGGGATGAGCCAGGAGACGCTGGCCGCCGCGGTCGGCGTGAGCCGTCAGGCACTGGGAAAGTGGGAATCCGATCTGTCCCTGCCCGGGCTCGACAATCTTCTCGCACTGGCGCAGACGCTCGGCGTCAGCTGCGACGAGCTGCTCACGGGAAACTCCGCGCCGCAGCAGGACGCCGCGGCGCTCTCGCTCGACGGCATCCGCACGCTGCTCGACGCGCACGAGACCCGCGCGGCAAAGCGGCGGCGCGTCACGCTGGCCATTGCCGGGGCGGCGGGGGCCGTGCTCGTGTGCGCGCTGGCGGCGGCATTGCTTTACACGAACGGACGCATCGACGAACTCGGCGGACGCATCGGGCAGGTGGACGCGCAGGTGAGCGGCCTCGGAGGAACGCTTCAGGCGCAGACCGACGCAATGGCCGAGCGCTTGCAGCAGGCTCTCGATGCACAGGATGCGCTGGCCGCAGGACAGACGCACGAGTACTCCGACTGGGACCCGGGCACGCAGACGCTCCTGCTCACGGCGCGCGTCACCGCCAAGGAGACGGAGCCGGGCATGCAGGCCGAGCTCGTGCTCACCGCGCCGGGGCTCGATGCGGTGACGCTCCCGATGGCCGACGCGGGCGGCGGGCTCTACGAGGCGTCCGGCCGCGTGAACGCCTCTGCTCAGACGCTGACCGGCACGTTCCGGGTGATTTTGCCGGACGGAACGGTGAAGAACCAGCAGCTCTGGGAGGATTATGACATCGCCGGGGAGCACATGCTGTCGGTGGAGCTGACGGATGGCATCGACGGCCGGCCGATGACGGTCTCCGCGCAGCGCGGGGAGCTGCGGTTCAGCGGTGAGGCGGGCCTGTGCATCTCCGCCGCCGCATACTGCCGCCCGGTCACGGCGCAGATGGCGCTCGAGGTTGGCGGCGAGACGGTGGAGACGTACGACGTGGACGTGAGCGATTTCGGCGGGGAAGGCATTGCGGACGAAAACGGCGTCGCCGAGGCGTTCAGTTCCGTCACGCATTTCTGGACGCCGGAATCCCACCCGTGGCAGGAGGGCCAGACGGTGCGCCTGACCGCCCGCGTCGAGGACGATCAGGGCGTCGTGTACGAGCGGGAGCTCGTGCTTTTGCCCTGAGAAAACGAAAAAACGGCGCCGCCCCGTGTGAGGGGCGGCGCCGTTTTGCGCCGGAAAGAACCGCTTTGTCAGATGCGGGCGTCCCACAGACCGCAGAAGCTGTCGATGGGGTCTTTTCCCTTGAAGGCGTCGGGGCCGCTCATCAGCGCGTCCACGAGCGCGTCGAGCGTGCTGTCCTTTGCGTCGTAGGTGTTGATGTACGTGCGGGCCTGCGGGATGTCGGCCAGCATCGTCGGCTGCGCGCAGCTCACGACGACGACCGGCAGCTCGAACACGTACCAGGGGATCTCGCCGCCGCCCTTCGACAGGCCGAAGCTCGGGCGGCCGGAAGACACGTCGCACAGCGTGATGACGAGGTCCATGTCCGCCACGAAGTCGGCGATCGCATTTTTGCCCGCGAAGTAGATGTTCAGGTCGGGCTTCTGGCCCGCCGCGATCTGCTGTTTCATCTTGTCGATGGGGCTCTCATAGATGAACGCGTCAAAGCCCTTGGCGCACAGTTTTTCTTTCAGCGCGACGGCCGGGTCGCTGCCGCCGCCCATTCCCATGGCCTTGATGAGCATGGACATGCCGCTCTCCGCGCCCTTGATGTGCACGATCATGATGCGCTTGTAGCGCTCCGGCGTGACGGGCAGAACGTCCTTGTCCTTGTACTTGACGAGCGTCACGCTGTCGCGGCTGATGGAGTTCGCCATCTCACGGTACGAAGCGCTGCCCAGCACGCCCGCGAGCGCGTCGGCCGCGGGAGCCAGCTCCTCACGGCTCTTGCGGTGCAGGCCGAGGTGCGCTTTCAGGCCAAGGATGCGCGTCAGAGCCTCGGTCATGCGCTCCTCGCCGATCACGCCGCTGCGGTATGCGCCGAGCATCGTGGCAAAGTCCTCGTCGGGGTCGTTGAAGAACAGGAACATGTCGCAGCCGGCGTTGATGCACGCGGGCAGCATGTCGGCGCGCTTCATGCGGTCGGTCATGGCCACCATGTGCGAAGCGTCCGTCACCACCATGCCGTTGAAGCCGAGCACGCCGCGCAGCAGGCCCGTCATGATCTCCGGGCTCAGCGAGGCGGGCATCATCTCGTCGTCCGTCAGGGCGGGATTGAGCTTTTTCGCGTAGGAGGGCAGCATGATGTGGCCGGCCATCACCGCGTCGAGACCGTCCTCGATCAGCGCGCGGTACACCGCGCCGTAGGTCGCGTCCCACTCCTCCACGGAGCAGGTGTTCACATTGTTCGAGAGGTGCGCGTCGCGGAAGTCCTGCCCGTTGCCGGGGAAGTGCTTGGCCGCGCACGCAAAGCCGGGGATTTCATGAGCGCCGTCCAGATACGCGCAGCTCATCTTGCCGACGCGCGCCGCGTCGTTGCCGAACGCTCGCGTGACGACCTCGGTGTTCAGCCAGTTCTGATGGATGTCGCACACGGGTGCAAACGCCATGTTGCAGCCGATGGCGGCCGCTTCCTCGTTCGCCATGCGGCCGAGCGCGTGAGCGTACCCGGCGTTGTCCGTCGCGCCGATCTTGATGCCGGAGGCGATGTAGGTGCCATCGGCGCACGCGCCGTCGCCGCCCGACTCCGTGTTGCAGGCGATGAACAAAGGCAGCTTCGAATACTTCTGCAGCGTGCGGTTGTGCTCCAGAATGTCCGCGCCGCGGGCGGGATTGTAGCGGCATCCGCCCAGGTGATATTTCTCAACGAGGTCTTTCAGATAGGCTTCGTCGCGGGACGCGGTCAGCTGGAAGAACAGCTGGCCCACTTTCTCTTCGTCCGTCATTCCGGCGATGGTCTGTTCCACCCAGCGGATGTCCTCGTCCGACAGGCAGTAAGGCTTGGCTTTCAGGTCCACCATATGCGTTCTCCTCTCTGAATCCATGCGGAACACTCCGCCGTGATTTCTTTCGTTTCATTATACCATATTCCCCGGACCGCAAATAAGGACATTCTTGATATGCTCTGTAAAATATTTGGGATTTGACACAATGAACAGGAAAAAGTGCGGAAGTGAAAGCGAAAACTCCGAAAAATACAAAAGCCGGGCATGCTCCCATGCCCGGCTCTGTGTTTTCGGCGATTTGCCCGGATGCGGCGCGGTCAGGCCGGAACGGCCGAGATGCCGGCGATCGTCTGCTCGAACGTGTCCGCCCAGCTGCCCGTCATATCGGTGAACGTGATGGTGTAGATGTTGTCGCCGTTCAGGCCGAGGACGGTCTGCGTCATCGAGAGACCGCTCACGTTCAGCGTGTAGGAGAGCCGGTACGCGGGGCATCCGGCGATATCGTCATTCGAGAAGGAGACGTTTTCCAGCGTGATGTCTTCGCCGAGCTGTTCCGTGAAGGCTTGTTCCAGCACAGGGACCAGCATGTCCTGCGTCACGTCGCTCGCGAGAGAGCCGTCGTCCGCCGTGATCACGACGTTGATGTTGGAACCGTCCTCCGCCTGATACAGTTCGTCGGCGCCGATGGCTGAGGCATCGGCCTCGGCGAAGCCCTCCGGGACCGTGAATTCAAATGTATAGCTGTGGTAATCGTCGGCAGCCGCTTCGCTCTGCGATGCGGACGGAGCCGATACGGATGCGGATACGGCCGCGGAATCCGCGCCGGACGCCGTCGAAGCGGTGGACTGCGGCGCGCTGCCGCACGCGGTCAGGGCGAGGGCCGTCACCAATGCGCAGAAGGTGAGTGCCAGATGCTTCATGTTCATACCAATTCCTCTCCTTATGGATCAATCGCGCCGTATGGCGCTTTACCTTATTATACTACGGCGGCACTGTTTGGAAAGTCCGCGCAGGGCTTTTTTTCGCCGGCACGCCGAATTTCGTACGATCGACAGTTTTTTCACAAAACTTTTGTCCATTCCGCACACGCCGGAACCCTCCCGCGCGGCAAAAAAAGCGGGCCGGCCCCGGATTCCGGGGCCGGACGCTTGCATTGGGTTCAGACCGTTTTGTCCTGTCCGGGGACGTGCGGCAGGCGGGCGAAGCTCTCCTCGAGCTCCGCGTCCGTGGGGATGTAGTCCGTCATTTTGCCGTCGTGGAATTTCTCGTAGGCGTACATGTCGAAGTATCCCGTGCCCGTCAGGCCGAAGAGGATGGTCTTTTCCTCGCCGGTCTCCTTGCAGCGCAGCGCCTCGTCGATGGCCACGCGGATGGCGTGGCTCGATTCCGGCGCGGGCAGGATGCCCTCGACGCGCGCAAATTGCTCCGCGGCCTCGAACACGCGCGTCTGCTCCACGGAGACGGCTTCCATGTAGCCGTCGTGGTACAGCTGCGACAGCACGGGGCTCATGCCGTGATAGCGCAGACCGCCCGCGTGGTTGGCCGACGGGATGAAGTTGCTGCCCAGCGTGTACATCTTCGCGAGCGGGCACACCATGCCGGTGTCGCAGAAATCGTACGCAAAGCGGCCGCGCGTGAAACTCGGGCACGAGGCGGGCTCCACCGCGATGAAGCGGTAGTCGCGCTCGCCGCGCAGCTTCTCGCCCATGAACGGAGAGATCAGGCCGCCGAGGTTGCTGCCGCCGCCCGCGCAGCCGATGATGATGTCGGGCACGACGCCGTATTTGTCCAGCGCGGTCTTCGCCTCCACGCCGATGATGCTCTGGTGCAAAAGCACCTGATTGAGCACGCTGCCCAGCACGTACCGGTAGCCGGGCGTCGAGGCCGCTTTTTCCACGGCCTCGCTGATGGCGCATCCGAGCGAGCCCGTCGTGCCGGGGTGCTCGGCGAGGATCTTGCGGCCGACCTCCGTCTCCATGGACGGCGACGGCGTGACGGACGCGCCGTACGTGCGCATCACCTCGCGGCGGAAGGGCTTTTGCTCATAGGAACATTTCACCATGTAGACCTTGCAGTCGAGCCCGAGGTACGCGCACGCCATCGACAGCGCCGTGCCCCACTGGCCCGCGCCCGTCTCGGTCGTCACGCCGGTGAGCCCCTGCTGCCTGGCGTAATACGCCTGCGCGATGGCGCTGTTCAGCTTGTGGCTGCCGGAGGTGTTGTTGCCCTCGAACTTGTAGTAGATCTTCGCGGGCGTGCCGAGTTTTTCCTCAAGGCAGTACGCGCGCACCAGCGGCGCGGGGCGGTACATCTTGTAGAAATTGCGGATCTCGTCGGGAATGGGGATCTCGCGCGTGTCGTCGTCCAGCTCCTGGCGGATCAGCTCATCGCAGAACACCGGGCGCAGATCGTCGAAGCTCATCGGCGCGCCCGTGGCGGGGTTCAGCAGCGGGGCGGGCTTTTGCTTCATGTCGGCGCGCACATTGTACCACGTGCGCGGCAGTTCCTCTTCGGACAGATAGATTTTGTACGGGATTTTTTCAGCGGCCATGGTAAGCGCTCCTTTCTTTCCGGGTTTTTGCGGGAAAAGAAAAAAGCCCTCGTCCCGCAAAGAACCCAAATGATGTGAGTTCTTTGGGACAAAAGCCTTGAAAACTTCTGCGGTGCCACCCAAATTGACGATAAATCGCCCGCTCGGCGACGTGCCATCACACGTCTTTCCTTGATAACGGGGGAAAAGCCCGTCGGAACATACTGGGGCAAACGCCCGTTCAGCCCGCCCTCGGCAGTCCATTCCGCGGAAATGCTCTCACCGCCATCCCACCGCCGGCGGCTCTCTTCGGAAAACACGGCTCCCGCGTACTCGTCTGCTTCACAGGTTTCATTTTTGATTGCACATAGTTTACCGGACGCGTTCCGCGTTTGTCAAGCGAAAATTTTTATTTCGGCACTTTGCTGCAATAAATCAATAAAATTTCTCCGTTCCGACGGAAGAAAAACGTGACAAAATGCTCTGGATTTTCGGCCGGCAGCGGGCGATTTTGGGCCGTTTGCCGTATTTGACAAGGGAATCTTGACACACAGCAGCCGGTTCCATACTATATACAAGGTATAGCTTTACGCGGGGCTTCCCGCAGGGCTTTGAGTGCAACTGGGCACGCCGTTTCCCCGCCGGGGAGGGCGTGCTTTTTTGCGGCCTGCCGGAGCTTTTGCGGCTTACAATCGGATTGGAGGAATCGTTGTTATGGGCAAACCCGAAAACACACAGCACGTCGATCAGGACTACTCTCTTGAGAGCGTGCCGAAATCGGCGCGCAAGGCATTCATCCCGATGTTCTTCATCATGCTGGGCTTCACATTTTTCTCGGCCAGCATGAGCGTCGGCGCAAAGCTCGGCAACGGGCTGGATCTGTCCGGCTTCATCTGGGCGGTGCTCTTCGGCGGCATCCTGCTGGGCGCTTACACGGGCGTTCTGGGCTACATCGGAAGCGACACGGGCCTCTCGCTCGACCTGCTCGCACACCGTTCGTTCGGCCGGTACGGTTCGTATCTGCCGTCCGTGCTCATCAGCTTCACGCAGATCGGCTGGTTCGGCGTCGGCATCGCCATGTTCGCCGTGCCCGCGGCGGAGCTGCTGAACATCAGCCCCGTCTGGCTCGTCATTCTCGCGGGCGTGTGCATGACGGGTTCGGCCTATTTCGGCATCAAGGGCCTGGAGATCGTCAGCTACGTCTCCGTGCCGCTCATCGCCATCCTCGGCATCTATTCGATGGTGACGGCCACCGCTGAGGGCGGCGGTCTGGAAGCCATCTTTGCGCAGAACGCCGGTTCGCTCACCGTGTTCACGGGCATCGGCCTCGTCATCGGCTCGTTCGTCAGCGGCGGCACGGCCACGCCGAACTTCACGCGTTTTGCCAAGTCGAACTGGGTGGCCGTTGTCACCACCGTCGTGGCGTTCCTGCTGGGCAACACGCTGATGTTCGCCTTCGGCGCCGTGGGCGGCGCGTTCACCGGCAAGGAGGACATCTTCTACGTCATGATCGCGCAGGGCCTCGCCATCCCGGCCCTCATCGTTCTGGGTGCGAACATCTGGACGACGAACGACAACGCCCTGTACACCTCCGGCCTCGGCCTGTCGAACATCACGAAGATCCGCAAGCGCCCGATGGTGCTCATCGCAGGCGTGGTCGGCACGGTCGCGGCGCTGTGGCTGTACAACAACTTCGTCGGCTGGCTGAACTTCCTCAACGCAACGCTGCCCCCGGTCGGCGCGCTGATCGCGCTCGACTTCTTCCTGCACCGTGAGGACTACGCCGAGGGCGTTCCCGCCAAGCGCGACTTCAACTGGGGTTCCATCGCGGGCGTCATCGTGGGCGCTCTCGTGGGCAACTATCTCACGATCGGCATTGCGTCCGTCAACGCGATGATCGCCGCGTGCGCGTGCTATCTGCTTGCGGAAGTCGTGCGCAAGAAGTAAAATAGAGACAAGCTTCGTTTGAAAACGAAAGGGGAATGGCCATGCTGCTGAAAAACCTGTATCCGGAAAACGCCGAAACGCTCTCCGACATCCGCGTCCGGGACGGAAAATTCGCCGAGATCGGCGAAAACCTCTCCGCCGCGCCGGGTGAGGAAGTCGTGAATCTGGGCGGAAAGCTGGCGCTGCCGCCGTTCATCGAATCGCACGTGCACCTCGACACCTGCCTCACGGCGGGCGACCCCGTGTGGAACATGTCCGGCACGCTGTTCGAGGGCATCGAGTGCTGGTCCAAGCGCAAGGACAAGCTGACGAAGGCCGATGTGCGCGAGCGCGTGAACCGTGCGGTCCGCATGCAGGCCGCGCACGGCATCCAGCACGTCCGCACGCACGTGGACGTCACCGACCCGAAGCTCACCGCGATGGAGGCCATGCTCGAACTGAAGGAAGAGCTGAAGGACGTCATGGACATCCAGATCGTCGCGTTCCCGCAGGAGGGCATCCTGAGCTACCCGAACGGCAAGGAGCTGATGGAGAACGCCGTGCGCATGGGCGCGGACGCCGTCGGCGCCATTCCCCACTTTGAGTTCACGCGCGAGTACAGCGTCGAGTCGCTGAATTTCGCGATGAAGCTGGCCGAGAAGTACGACCGCCTTGTGGACGTGCACTGCGACGAGATCGACGACGAGGCCTCGCGCGGGCTGGAGACGCTCGCCGCGCGCGCCTACGAGATGGAAATGTTTGACCGCGTCACGGCCAGCCACACCACGGCGATGCACTCGTACAACAACGCGTACGTGCTGCGCCTGATGCGCCTGCTCAAGCTCTCGCGCATCAACTTCGTGGCGAACCCGCTCGTCAACACGCACCTGCAGGGCCGCGTGGACACGTATCCGAAGCGCCGCGGCGTCACCCGCGTGCGCGAGCTGACGGAGGCCGGGCTGAACGTCTCGTTCGGCCACGACGACATCTTCGACCCGTGGTATCCGCTGGGCTGCGGCAGCCTGCGCGACGTGGTGTTCATGGGCCTGCACGTGTGCCAGATGATGGGCTATGAGGAGATCATGAACTCCTACAAGTTCATCTCCACGAACGCCGCGCGCACGCTGCACCTCGGTGACAGCTACGGCATCCGCGTCGGCAATCCCGCGGACTTCATCATTCTCGACGCGAAGAACTACTACGATGCGCTCAACCACAATTCCGCAGTGCTGCGCTCGTACAAGGGCGGCCGCCTGATCGCCGAGAGCGAGCCCGGCAGCAGCAAAGTCCTGTTCTGATTTGGAAGATACGAACAAGAGCCCGGAGCGCGATGCTCCGGGCTCTTTTCGCGAAAAACGGCGCGGCCGCCTCCCCGCACAGGGGAAGGCGGCCGCGCCGCTTTTTTGAGAGGCAAGGAAACTGTCGGGATCAGCCCTTGGCGGCATGGCGCTCCTTGAGGTCGTGCTCCATTTCAGCCAGGGTCTTCTTGTCGAGGTTGTAGATCACGCCGTAGGAGAGCACCTGGAGCAGGGCGCCCAGCAGGTACATCGCGGCGGTGAGATAGCGCATGTTGAGCGCAACGTCCATCGGCTGGTCCGGTCCGAGAACGGCGTTGTAGCCGAGGAACGTGGCGAGGATGATGCCCAGAGACGGGCCGACGCCCTGCGCGAGCTTGCGGAAGAACGAGTGCAGGGCATACGTCGTGCCCTCGTTGCGCTCGCCGAACTTCCACTCTTCATAGTCCATCGCGTCGCCCATCATGGCGTAGCCGACGCAGGTGCCGCGCAAGACCTTTTACCGCTATTTTGACGGCAAGGACGCGGTGTTCACCGCGCTGACCGATCAGATCATGCTCGACTACGAGCAGTACACGGGGCCGTACGCCGAGGGCGAAAAGCGCACCTCGGAAAAGGAAATGGAGAAGATGTTCCTGTTCTGGTACGAGCACCGGGAGCTGCTCTCGGCCATCGTGCGCAGCAACATGACGGGTCTGACGCTGGAACAGTTTATGGAGACGGGATACGCCGAGCGGCTCGGAAAGCGGCTCGTGAATCTGCCGGAACTCGAGGACGATTCCAAAATGTTCCGCATGACGACCTTTTTCACCACGAGCGGCCTGTTCGTCATTCTGCTGGACTGGCTGCGCCGCGGCTGCGAAGAATCGCCGAAGGAGATGGCGGCCATGACGGTGCAGCTCCTCACAAGGCCGCTGTACCGCGCGCTTCCGTGAACGTGCAAAACGGCGGCGGAAACTTTGTCGCCGGGTGTCACATTTGTGGCACTCTGTCCCTGTTCGCGGAAGTTGCCGGACGGTATAATAAAAGAAAAAGCCGTGCGCTGCACGGCGGATTCTGCTTGCAAAGGAGTGCTGAACGATGGCGCAACAAGTAACGCTGCATGCGCAGGGGCTTCCCGTGCTGCGGCAGGTGGATGAACGGCGCATGTCGTACAACGTTGAGATGACGGAGGTCACGGGCGGTACGTTCTGGAAACAGTACACCCCGGAACAGATCGCCGGTACGGAGGAATTCCCCGGCGCATCGAGCCTTGCCGAGATGGGCAAGCTGATGCAGGTATACCCGCCCGTCGATCTCTACAACGAAAAGCTGCGCGCTCTGGCCAAGGAGTTCGGCCCGGTGTGGGTGCGTGTCTCCGGCACGTGGGCGAGCAAGACGTATTATGATTTTGACGGCACCACGGGCGGCAAGGCGCCCGAGGGCTATCAGAGCGTGCTGACGAAGGACCAGTGGATCGGTGTTCTCGAGTTCGTCAAGGCCGTGGGCGGCAAGCTGCTCATCTCGGTGGCGAACTGCGCCGGCCTGCACTGTGCGGACGAGCCGTGGAACCCCAGCGAGGCGGAAAAGCTGTTCTCGCTGAGCCGCGACTACGGCGTGCCCATCGACGCGGCCGAGTTCATGAACGAGCCGAACATGCTCATGCTCAGCGGCGCACCGGAGGGCTATACCGCGGCCGACTACGCCCGCGATCAGGACCTGTTCTTCGCGTGGGTGCGCGAACATTATCCGGACACGGTGCTCGTCGGCCCGTGCAACACCGGCGGTTCCAATGAGGACGACGCGCTGGGCGCGATGGGCAAGGACAACGGCGAGAAGAAGGGCGGCGGCATCGCCGACCTGATGGGCAATGTCGCCTCGCTCGACGACCTGATGCGCGGCACGAAGGAACCGCTTGACCAGTACAGCTATCATTATTATAACGGCATCTCCGAGCGCCTTGCGTCCGCGATGCCCGGCGCACACTGGGATGCGTCGATGGCGCACACCGAGGCGTACCTCGCGGTGGCGGGGCAGAGCGCCCGCGCCAACGTGCCCGGCCGCGACAAATACTGCCCCGGCGGCCAGATGTGGGTCACTGAGAGCGGCGACGCGGGCGGCGGCGGCGACACGTGGGCGTCCACGTACCTCGACGTGTTCCGCACGCTCAACGAGCTGGGCGAGTTCGCCACCATCACCGACGGCATCATCTTCCACAACACGCTCACGTCGTCGGATTACGGCTTCCTCGACCACGCCACGCACGACCCGCGCCCGAACTACTTCGCGGTGCTCTTGTGGAACCGCCTGATGGGCACGACGGTGTACGATTCCGGCGAGGCGCTGCGCGAGGGCGCGCACGTCTACGCGCACAGCCGCCGCGACGGAAAGCCCGGCACGGCGTATCTCGTCATCAACAACTCGCTGACGGACGCCACCGAAGTCGAGCTGCCGTGCGATGCCGACCGCTACACGCTCTCGGCGGACACGCTGCGCAGCCCGGTGATGCGCCTCAACGGCAGAGAGCTGGTGCTCGAGGGAGAGCACGGCCTGCCCGACCTCTCGCCCGTGCGCGAGAACGCCGGAACGGTGCGCCTTGCGCCCGCCACGGCGACCTTCTTCGTCCTGTGATGCAAAAGCGCCGTCCCCCGGCGGGGACGGCGCTTTTTGTCTTGCGGGGCGCGCGGCGGACGTGGTATACTCGTCTTAAAAGATACGGGATTTTGTAAAATTTTCCCCGGCTTTGGCACGGCGCGCCTCGCTGTGCTATGATGAAGAAGCGCCGCCCGGCGCAGACAAAGGAGGAATCCCATGAAGCTCAATTACCGCCGCACCGTGTTTGTCGGCCTCGCGTTCATGTCCATCTGCGCGTTCTGGCAGGTGTACGACAACATCATCCCGCTCATCCTGAAATACACGTTCCATGTCGACGACACGCTCACGGGAGTCGTCATGGCCATGGACAACATCCTCGCGCTCGTCATGCTGCCGATGTTCGGCAAGTTCAGCGACAGGACGCGCACCGCCATCGGCCGCCGCATGCCGTACATCCTCGGCGGAACCATCGGCGCGCTGCTGTTTATGTTCCTTCTGCCGCTGGCCGAGCGCACCGAAAACCTCGCGCTGTTCTTCATCGGCCTTGCGCTCGTGCTCATTTCGATGGCCACGTACCGCAGCCCGGCCGTCGCGCTGATGCCCGACGTCACGCCCAAGCCCCTGCGCAGCCAGGGCAACGCCGTCATCAACCTGATGGGCGCCGTGGGCGGCATGCTGATGCTGGCCGCGATGCAGTTCCTGCTGCCCGGCGCGAAAGAGGGCGAGACCTACCGCCCGAACTATCTGCCCATTTTCATCGTGCTCGGCGTTTGCATGGCCGTGTGCGTGGCGCTGCTGTTCTGGAAGATCAACGAGCCGAAGTGCGTGGCCGAGATGGAGGCTGAGAGCGCCGGGCTCGAAGAGGAACCCGAACCCGAGAAGAACGCAGGCACGGGCGAAAAGCTCAAGGGCCCGCAGCTGCGCAGCCTGCTTCTCATCCTCGCCAGCGTCGCGCTGTGGTTCATGGGCTACAACGCCGTCACGTCCGGCTTCTCGCGCTACGCCACGCAGGAGCTCAACGGCAGTTTCTCCATGATCCTCATGGTCTGCACCGCGGCGGCCATCGTCTCGTATCTGCCCGTCGGCTGGGTGGCCGCGCGCATCGGCCGCAAAAAGACGATCCTGCTCGGCGTGCTGATGCTGGGCTGCTCGTTCGCCGCCGCGGCGTTCTTCCACGCGGTGACGCCGTTTCTGTACGTGTTCTTCATCCTCGCGGGCATGGGTTGGGCGTTCATCAACGTCAACAGCTATCCGATGGTCGTCGAGCTCTCGAGCGGCAGCGACGTTGGCCGCTACACGGGATACTACTACACCGTGTCCATGACGGCGCAGATCATCACGCCGGTGTTCTCCGGCTTCCTGATGGGGCACGTCGGCTACCGCACGCTGTTCCCGTACGCCGCGTTCTTCGTGTTCGCCAGCTTCGTCACGATGCTCTTCGTGCGCCACGGCGACGCGCGCCCCGAAGCGAAGAAGGGCCTCGAAGCCTTCGACGTGGACGACTGATCTTCATACCAGAAACGAAAGCCCCGGGGAGTATCCCCGGGGCTCCTTTTATTGCATGGTCCCGTCGCCGTATTCCTGCGCGGGCGCCGGTGCGGCGCACAGCGGGAAGGAGAGCGTCACCTTGAACAGGTCTCCGTCCGTCGTCACCGCCAGCGTGCCGCCCTGCAGCTCGGTGAAGCTCTTGGCGATGGCGAGCCCGAGACCGCTGCCGTCGGTGCTGCGGTTGCGGTCGCCGCGCACAAAGCGGTCCGTGATGTGCTCCGCGTCGAAGTCAAGTTCCTCGGCCGAGACGTTCTTCATCGTCAGCACGGCGCGGCCGCTCTGCTGCGTCAGCAGCAGGTAGGCCCGCGTGCCGGGCATCGCGTATTTCGTGATGTTCACGATGAGGTTTTCGAGGATGCGCCACGTCTTCTGTCCGTCGAGCATGCAGTACACTTTTTCCGGCGGGTAGACGGCGCGGAAATCGACGCCGCTCGCGGTTGTGCGGTCCTCGAGTTCACAGAGCACCTGGCGCATCAGCGAGCCGAGCTCCAGCGTCTGCGGCGTGAACGTGATGTTTCCGGACGCCGCCTTGCTCATCTCGAACAGGTCTTCGATGAGGCGCTTGAGACGCTGCGATTTCTTGTCCAGCGTCTCGATGTACGCGCGGCGCGTCGCCTCGTCGAGCGAGTCGTCTTTCAAGAGGTCCACATACGTGATGATGGCCGTCAGCGGGGTCTTGAGGTCGTGCGAGACGTTCGTGATGAGTTCCGTCTTCATGTTCTGGCTGCGCACCTTCTCCTCGACGGCGCGGTCGATGCCGTCCTGCACGGCGTTCATCTCCACGCGCAGCGCGTCGAAGATGCCGGCGTTCTCCTCCAGATGCGCGCCCGGTTCTCCCGCGGCCATGCGCCGCATGCCCTCGTAGATGGCGAGATAGTCGCGCTGGAGCTTTTCACCCCAGCGGCGCAGCGCGAAGAACAGAACGATGGAATAGGGAATCACGCCGAACAGACCGAACACCCAGAACAGGCAGAACAGCGACACGAGCGCGAGATTTACGAGCACGATGCGCAGGATGGCCTTGTCGAGCGGCTGCGAGAGGTCAAACTCCCCGAGTCGGTGTGCGAATGCGCGCCCCTTGCGCCAGAGGTATGCCACAAAGGAGCGTCCGGCCAGCGCGCGGAAAAAGCCCTTGCGCGGCAGATGCGCGAGCAACAGCGCGCTCACGAACACGAGCGCCAGCGGCGCAAACCACGCTGCGAACCCCATCACGATGCACAGAAACGAGATGATCGGCTGCGGGAACAGGCTCCCGGCAAAGTTTTCCGCCTTGAAGCTGCCCGTGCACAGGAGCATCAGGAAGTCGGCCATCGCGGCGAAAAGTCCCAGCGCGAGGACGAGCCCCCACAGCGGGAGGTCGGTGAATGCGCGCGCGGACATCTGCGCGCCCAGCGCGAGTTTCCTCTTGGCCCACACGGCGGCCGCGGCGGCCATCCCCGCGGCCACGGCCGCGACGGGGAGGTACACCACGTAGCCGAACTGCGTCATGCCGTCGCGCATGATCTGCCGGCGGATGCCGTCATAATCCAGCGAGGAAAGCGGTTCGCACACCGCCAGCACGACGGTCACGTCCGGCACGTACGGTGAAAACGTGTCTCCGTATAAATCCGTCAGATTCGAGAAGATATCTGTCACGGAATATTTCACGCTGAAGCGCATCCAGTCCGAAAACGACGAGAGCCCGCGCTCGGTCGTCCACCGCCCGGCGAGGCTCTCCAGTACGGGTCCGTTCCGGCCGAACGAAAAACTCGCGGTGAAGCGAACGTCGGACGGCAGTTCGTCCTCCTGCGCGAGCGTGATCTCCGCGCTTGCCATCTCGGCGGGCGCCGCGTCCGTGTTGTCCGCGAACGGCGTCGTGTGGACGCCGATGTCCGCGAGCCCCGCGAGGTCGGAGGATGTGTTCGTCAGCAGCACGCGGCCCTCGGGGTCCAGCACGGCATAGGAGAAATTTCCGTACCCGCCCAGCACCGCCTCGAGCTGCGCGTCGAAATAATTGCGCATGTTCGCGGCGCTGTCCGCGTCCCAGCCCTCCGGCGTCTGCGCGTCGGGAGCGTAGTACTCGGAGGGCGTCAGCCCCGCAGGTTCGCCCTCGGCCTGCCATGCCAGCGCGTAGGCCGTCCAGACCATCGGGTTCTGCAGCGATGTGTAGAAATCGCTCGTGAACGGCGTGACGGCTCCGGCGGCCAGCGTGGAGACGCACAGCGCCAGCCCCGACAGAGCGGCCAGCAGCGCGCAGACGAGCGACCATTTATATTTTTTCGATCTTGTATCCAATGCCCCACACCACTTTCAGATACTTGGGTTTCTTCGGGTCGATCTCGATTTTCTCGCGCAGGTTGCGCAGATGCACCATGACGGTTTCGGTGTTGACGGCGCGCTCGTTCCACACGCGCTCGTAGATCTCCTCGGCGGAGAACACGCGCCCGGGGTGGCGGATGAGCAGTGAGAGGATCTTGAATTCCAGCGGGGTCAGGCGGACGTTTTCTCCGTCGGCGGTCACGGTCACGGCGTCCTCGTTGAGCTCCAGTTCGCCC
Organism: uncultured Ruthenibacterium sp.; assembly: GCA_944386565.1. Classification (GTDB taxonomy): domain Bacteria; phylum Bacillota; class Clostridia; order Oscillospirales; family Ruminococcaceae; genus Ruthenibacterium. Next base: position 56,821 of record CALXBO010000004.1, read on the forward strand.
ACGCGGTACACGCGGGAGCCCTCGTCGGGCGCGTCCCCGGAGCGGGAAAAGCGCTCGTAGCGGCGCAGCTGCGCGCGCACGCGGGCGAGCAGTTCCATCGGCACGAAGGGCTTCGTCACGTAGTCGTCGGCGCCGATGTCGAGCCCCGTGATCTTGTCGACGTCCTCGGACTTGGCCGACAGGAAGATGACGGGGATGTCGGATTCGCGCCGCAGCGCCAGAACCATCGAGATGCCGTCCATCACGGGCATCATCACGTCCGCGATCACGAGGTCGACGCCGCCCTCGCGCACCGCGTCAAGGCCGGCGCGCCCGTTGGCGGCCTTCCTGACGGCGTACCCCTGATTCTCCAGATAAATGCCGATGCCGTCGCGGATCTCGGCGTCGTCCTCCACGACAAGGATGCATGCCATGTGCGCGTTCCCTCCTGAGCTTTGTTTCCCCCACAGTATACCACAATCAAACGGCGGCGCACAGTTGTTTTTTCAGAATGCCGCGCGCGCGGTAGACCTGTGTCTGCACGGTGCGCGGCAGGCGGTTCGTAGCGCGAGCGATCTCGGAGGCGGAGTAGCCGGCGAGAAAATACAGCGTGCCTGTCTCGCGGTACGTGCGGGGCAACGCGCGCACGGCGCGCGCGGTGTCCTGCGCGGCGCACCGCGCCTCGACGCGCTCCTCAACGCTCGGCGCGCTGTCGGCAAACGCCGCCAGCGTCTCGTCGTCCGCCGCGGACGAGCGGCGCGTGTGCGCGCACTTCAGATGATCTTTCGCCTTGTTCACGGCGATGCGGCACAGCCAGGCGCGCGGCGCCTCGGCGGGGCAGGAGTCCCGGTGCGTCCACGCGGCGAGAAACGTCTCCTGCACGAGGTCTTCGGCGGTGTACGCATCGCGGACCAGCTGCCGGCAGACGCTGTACACCAGCTTTTCGTATTGGATCACCATAGACTCGAACGCAGCCTCGGTCACGGCGTGCGCCCCCTTTCCGCATCATTTCACTGTACGCATTGTACCGCCCGATTCGGAAGACAGCCCGGTAAAAAAACAAAAGATTTTCGAAAGATTGACATTCCTGCGCCTTGTGCTTTCGGACGGGGAATGTTACACTGAAAGAAATGCAGCAGGAAAAAGAGGAGTGGAAATCCATGTTTCTGAAGCGATATACCAAGGAGGAAAAGAGCTGGATGATGTACGACTGGGCCAACTCCGCCCACTCTGTCATCGTCGTCACCATCCTGCCGATCTTCTTCAATTCCATTGCCACCGAGCGCGGCATGAGCATCTGGGGCTACGCCACGAGCGCCGCCATGCTCATCGTGGCGCTGATGGCCCCCGTCATGGGCGCATTCGGTGACTTCCGCGGCTGGCGGAAGAAACTGTTCTTTACGTTCATGCTCATCGGCGTGCTGGCGTGCGCCGGGCTTGCGGTCACGCCGATGCTCGATCTGTCCACCGCCGAGGCGATGGAAAAGGTCGCGTTCGCCATCCTTGTGCTCTACATCATCAGCACCATCGGCTTTGCGGGCGCGAACCTGTATTACGACAGCTTCCTCAACGACGTCACCACCCCCGAGCGCATGGACAGCGTGTCCACCATGGGCTACGGCATGGGCTACATCGGCGGCTCCACCATTCCGCTGCTGATGTTCCTCATCCTCGTGGGCGCGTTCGGCGTCGACATGATGGCGGCCATGTCCTTTGCGTTCGGCCTCACCGCCGTGTGGTGGTTCGTGTTCAGCATCCCTCTGCTCAAGAACGTCGAGCAGAAGAGCTGGATCGAGCGCGAGGAGCACCCCGTGCGCAGCAGCCTTTCGAAGCTGGGCGCGACGGCACGTGAAATTTTCCGCAACAAAGCCATGTTCGTCTACCTCATCGCATACTTTTTCTATATCGACGGCGTGAACACCGTCATCCATATGTCGACGAGCTACGGCGACACGCTGGGCCTTGATTCCACCGCCATGCTGTTGGCGCTGCTGCTCGTGCAGGTGCTGGGCCTGCCGTTCGCGCTGCTCTACATCAAGCTGGCCGACCGCTTCGGCGCGCGCTTCATGGTGGGCGTGGGCATCGGCGTGTACTGCTTCATCACGGTGTTCGCGTTCTTCATCAGCGAGACGTGGCACTTCTGGGTGCTGGCGGTGCTCGTCGCCACGAGCCAGGGCGGCATCCAGGCGCTGAGCCGCAGCATGTTCGGCAAAATGATCCCCGACAAGGCGCGCACGGGCGAGTTCTTCGGATTCTACGACATCTTCGGCAAGTTCTCCGCCATCATGGGCCCGACGCTCGTGGCCGTGACGAACGGCATCGCCGCGGACGTCATCTCCCGCAACTCGACGGCCTCCGTCGAGGAGATCGAGGCGATGGCCGCTCCGTGGGGCGTGCTGAGCATCCTCATCATCTTCCTCATCGGCGGCGCGCTGTACTTCCTCGTTCTGCCGCGCTATCTGAAGCGCGGCGAAGGAAAGGCGGACTGATCCATGGCCGAAGCATACACACATCTTCGCATCGCGCGCGCGGCGCGCGGCGCGTTTCAGCTTCCGGGCTGCGAGGAGGCATACCTCCTCGGCGCAAACGGCCCGGACCCGTTCTTTGCGTACAAGATCCTCTCGAAACACAAACCCGTGCCGCTGCCTGAGATCGGCAGCCGCATGCACACCGAGCGCTGCGGCGAGTTCCTGACGGAGCTGCTCGCGCGCAGCGAGACGCCCGCACAGAAGAGCTACGCGCTGGGCTTTCTCACGCACTACGCGGCCGACCGCGTGTTCCACCCCTACGTCGCGGCGTGCACCGCTCCGGGAGGAGCGTTCTGCCGCGCCGAGGGCCACGGCTTCTGCGAAGTGGCGCTCGATACGTATTTTCATATGAAAGACACCGGGCGCGGCGGCGTTCCATCGAGAGAAGCCGCCGTCATGCCCGCCACGCGCGAGCTGGCCGAGGTCGCGGCGCTGCTGCGCTCGTGTATCCGCAGCGTGTACGGCGAGGACATTCCGTTCCTGGCCGTCACCGATTCGTTCCGCCATTTCCGCCGCCTGCACGCCTTTTTCTTCTCGCCGCTCGGCGGAAAGAAGGTGCTGGCTGCGGCGGCTGAGAAAACCGTGCTGCGCCGTCCGGGCTACGCATTGTCCCACATGACGCCGGCGTGCGCTCCGCGCAAGGGCTTTGCCGACGTGTGGGTGAACCCCTTCACGGGCGAGACCGTGCACGCCGGGCCGGATGCGCTGTGCCGCGAGGCCGAGACGTCCGCCGCCGCGCTGTGCGAGATCGCGCTGCGCTACTGGGACGGCCGGGCCGACGCGTCGGTTGTGTCCGCCGTCATCGGGTCCGACAGCTACGAGACGGGCCTGCCGTGGGAACAGAGCGCGCAGGCGGCCGGGGCCTGAACCATCATCCATACCGTCATGCGGGGCGGACGCGCCGCCGGGCCGGGAAGGCCTGCGGAGCGCCCGCCTTTTTCGTCCGCCGGAATCAGAAGGAGGGCTATTTATGCAGACTGTCCTGCTCGCCGTGTGCATCGCACTCTCGCTCGGCACTCTTGCCGTGCTGGTGCGCATCGCGTACAGCCGCCGGCATTTTCACCGCTACGCCGCCGCAAAGACGGCCGCGAGCGCGGCGTTTCTCATCACGGCCGCCGCGGGCTTCATGTCCCGCGGGAGCTTCGGCACACAGGGTGCGCTGCTCGCGGCGGGGCTCGTGCTTTGTTTTGCGGGCGATGTGCTGCTCGGCCTCGCCAACGTGCGCGCTGCGTACTTCGGGCCGTTCTTTGCGTCCGGTGCGGCATCGTTCTGCGCGGCGCACGCCGTGTTCTGCGTGCTGTTCGCGTCGCAGCAGACGCTCAGCCCCGCGCATTTCGTCCTGCCGGTGCTCCTCACGGCCGTGTTCGCCGTGTGCGCACGCGATACCCGCCGGTTCCGTCTGCGCCGTATGAAAGTCCCGGCGCTCGTGTATACGTTCTTTGTGGGGTTGATGTGCTCGCTCGGCGTGTCGCTGTACCTCGTGCGGGGCGGTGCGCTCGGAGCGCTCTCGGCCGTGGGCGGCGCGCTGTTTCTTGTCTCGGATGCGGTGCTGCTGTTCCTGTATTTCTATCACAAAAAGCGCGCCGTGCTGCGCGCGGCAAACCTCATCACCTATTACCTCGGCATGCTGTGCCTCGCACTCACGGCGGGCATGGCCGCTGCGCATTTGTAAAAAAGTTGTGACACGCATGCCGGACGTTGGATTTTGAAGAGAATTGTGGTATACTGGCGTTATCTATAAAACGGAGTCGATTCTCACCATGATCAATATCACAAACAAAACATACTATGCGATCTGCGTGCTGTGCGCGGGCCTTACCGCACTGGGCGGGCTTCTGCTCGTGTTCGGCACATACGTCAGCGTCCTGTATAACATCGTCAGTATCCTGATGGCGTTTTCCATGATGATGATGTGCGTGCAGAAGGCGCTTCCGAAAGAGTTCCGCTATTCAGCCGCCGCGTCCATGGTCCTGTGGCTGTTCACGATGGTCCCGACCGGCGAGGGCTACAACCTTCTGTCCATCCTGGGCGGCGCGCTGGCGTGGCCGGTGTTCGCGTGGCCGTATTTCCACCGCGCGCAGCCGGAATCGTTTGTGCGCAAGACGGGCTCGATGGTGTTCGTCGCGGGCGCGGCGCAGCTCGTCGGGAGTTTTGCGCCGCTGTCGCAGATGTTCGCGGCCGTTCTGTCTGTCGTATTCGCGCTGATCTACGGGCTGTTCTCGTATTTCCTGTTCAAGGGAGAGGCAGAACACGAATCGTGACGCGCCCGGGCGCATAGGATGAAATCAAAAAGGAGACTTGTCCCATGCACCGCATCCGCTTCCTGACATTCCTCGCCGCGGCCGTCTTTTTTCTGACGGCGTGCGGCCCGCTGCCGAATTCCGGGGAGGACACCCCGGCGGGCGGCGATTTTACATATGTCCCCGACACCACGCGCGCGGCCGATCTGTCCGCGCTCGGGTACCGCAGCGTCTGGTTCAGCTATTTTGAATGGCAGACCACCGACTGTTCGAGCGAGGAGGCGTTCCGCGCCGCCGTGCGCACCGTGTGCCGGAACACGGCGTCGCTCGGGCTGAACTGGATCACCGTGCAGGTGCGCCCGTTTGGTGACGCCGTGTATCCCAGCTCGATCTTCCCGTGGAGCCACGTCGTCACCGGCACGCAGGGCGCGGCCCCGTCGTTCGATCCGCTCGCGGTGTTCATCGAGGAAGCCCATGCCGCGGGCCTTTCGTTCGAGGCGTGGATCAACCCCTACCGCGTGCGGCTCACCGAGAGCCTGCCCTCGCAGCTCGCGGATTCGAACCCCGCGGTCACGCATCCCGACTGGGTGCGCGAGGCAAACGGCGGCCTTTACTACGACCCCGCCATCCCCGAGGTGCAGCAGATGATCGTGGAGGGCGTGCGCGAGGTCGTGGCGAACTACGACGTCGACGGCGTTCAGTTTGACGACTACTTCTATCCCACCACCGACGCGTCGTTCGACGCGGAGACGTACGCTGTGTACGGCGGCGGCCAGGCGCTCGACGCGTGGCGGCGCGAAAACGTCAACACGCTGGTGAAGACGGTGTATGAGACCGTCAAGACCGAGAAGCCGGACGTGCGCTTCGGCATCAGCCCGCAGGGCAACAACGACAACAACTACAACGGCCAGTACAGCGACGTCGCGCTGTGGATGAGCGAGCCGGGGTATGTGGATTACGTGCTGCCGCAGGTCTACTGGGGCTACGGCTACACGCTGCAGAGCGGCTCGCAGCGCTTTGCCTTCGAGAACATCACCGCCGAGTGGGCGGCGATGGAGCGGTGCGACGCGGTCGAACTCTACTTCGGCCTCGGTGCGTACCGCATCGGCGACGGCGACGGCGGCGCGAACGACCAGACGCAGTGGTCGAGCGGGCACAACCTCGCCGATCAGGTGAACACGCTGTCCGAGACGGCGGGCGCGTCCGGCGTGTCGCTGTATCCGTACCGCTACCTGTTTGCAAACGGGGAGCACCCGGAGCTCGCGGCCGCCGAGTGCGAGGCGCTGCGCGGACTGCTCGCATCCTGACAAAACAAAAAAGCCGTTCCCGAAGGAACGGCTTTTCCGCGGGGATCACTCCCCGTAGGATTCAAATTCTTCGCACCGGATGCCCGCGGCGGTCAGCGCGCGGCACAGCTTCGCGCCGTTTTCCTGCGTGCCCCAGTCGCCGTAGTGATACGGGATGACAAGGCCGGGCCGCTCGTCCATATCCGCGATCTCGGCGGGGATGCGCGTCTCGAAATCGGGCATATTGTAAATGCCGTCACACGCTACGAGCAGCACGTCGCAGTCCGCGCCGTCGGCCAGCACGTCCGTGTCGCCGGAGAGGTAGTACCGCACGCCGCCCAGCTCGAGCACGCAGCCGAAGCCGGACTCAATGGGATGGTTTTTGTTGTACGCGGGGACGGGCGTGACCATCGCGCCGCACTCGAAGTACGTCGAGGGCGTCTCGTACGACAGCTCGCTGATGTAATCGCGGTCCAGCTCAAAGTCGGCCAGAAGGCGGCGCACAACGTCGCGCGGTGCCGCGAAGCACGTGTCGGACTTGCGCACGCGCGCGATGTCCTCAGGGGAATAGTGGTCGTCGTGGCCGTGCGTGATGATGATGAGATCGGCGTCGTTCACTTCGTCCGGAATCCGGTACGGGTCAACGTACACCACCACGCCGTCCTCGGTCTCAAATTCCACACAGCCGTGGCGGATGGCGCGGATCTGTTTCAGAGGGTCCATAGATCGAATCGTCAGAGCTCCTTATTTTCCAATTTGAAATCCTGTTTTATACGGGCAAGGCAAAACGCCTTTCTCTTATCATAGCCAATTTATCGGCAAAAGTCAAAACCGGAGGGAATTTTATGAAATCCAAATTGTTTGTCCGCATTGCTGCCGCCGCTCTCGCTGCGGTGCTGTGCCTGTCCATGACCGCCTGCGGCTCGTCCGAAGAGTCCGGCGACACGGCTGCGCAGGAGGAGACCACGGAGATCACCGCTTCCGCGGGCGGCTCCATCGCGCTGCCCGAGACGCTCACCGTGCCGACGGAAGTCAACACGATGGAAAAGACGATCGCGGACGGCACGATGTACGGCGCGGTCAACATGACGCAGTACAAGAACATCGGATACATTTATACAAACGGTTCGTGCACGTTCACGTTCAGCGGAAACGTCTACGACGGATACGGCGAGCCCGTCACCACCGCGCGCACGGACGTGACCGTCTCGCTGTGGAAACAGCTCGAGGGCGAGGCCGAGTTCATCAAGACGGTGCACTATGTGGCCGACGGCACGACGCAGCAGTACACCTTCGACGGCCTTGACACCGCTTCCCAGTACCGCTTCACCATCACGTACACCGACAACGGCGCGTACTACATGTCGGGTCAGTTCTCGATCTCCGGCGTATCCGAGATGGGCTCGGACGAAGAGCCGACCGTGAACGCGTGACCCCGGTCCCCGCCGGATGCGTGCGGGCCGCGCGGTGCGTCCCCGCTGCCCCACAGCGCCCAAAACCGGCGAAAACCGCCGTTTTGGGCGCTTGCAAGCATTCCTGAGGACGGATATAATGAAACCATACCGCAGCGGACCGGACCGGAGCCGCGGTACACAACAGGACGGAGGCTCTCGCATGGAGCAGGAATATATTGAAAAAAAGATCCCTTCGGCCCTTCCCATCTACATCGCGGCGGGGGTGTTTCTGGCCGGCGCGCTGATCCTGCCGGTGTACAGCCTGTGGGGGCTGATCGTCACGGCGGCGCTCTCGGGGGCGGCGTATCTCGTCGCATCGAAGAAAATTCCGCCGCGCGTGGTGAAGGTGGCAGCGCCCGAGCGCGCGTACAAAACGGGTGTGGAGGACGCGGACGCGCTTTTGCGCGATCTCGCCGCCGGGATGAAGACCCTCGCGCAGCTGGACGACCGCATCGCGGACGAAGAGCTGAGCGAAGCCATCCGCCGCATGGTCAAGGCCGGGCGCTCCATCATGAAGGTCATCGAGGACAAGCCCGAGAAAGCGCGCGACGTGCGCCGGTTTGCAGCGTATTATCTGCCCACCGCCGTCAAGGTGCTTGACACCTACGCCCGCCTCGACGAATCGGGGGCGCAGGGGCATGTGGCCAGCGGCCTGCGCGATGACGTGCACAAGAACGCGCGCACCATTGCCGCCGCGTTTGAGGCGCAGCTCGACGCGCTGTTCTCCGACGAGGCGCTCGACGTCTCCTCCGACCTCGACGTGCTCGACGCCATCGCCAAGAGCGAGGGCATCGAAGCCCGCACGTCGGGTTCCACCGATGCGACGCCGCATCTGCAGCTGTAAAAAGTCCATCCGGATTTGAGTTTTGAGCAAGGAAGGGAAATGATTATGGAAAACACAACGCCGAACCTGACGCTGGACGCCATGCCCACGCCGAGCCTCACGCTGGACGCGTCTGCGCCCGCGGAAGAAGTCAAGAAAGAAGTGGAGCCGGAGATCCTCAGCGAAGCGTCTCTCTCGCCCGAGGAACAGAAGGTCGTGGACGATTTTGCCAAACAGATCGACCTGACGAACTCCACGCAGATCCTGCAATACGGCTCGGCCAGCCAGAAGAAAGTGGCCGATTTCTCCGGCGCCGCGCTGGAGAACATCCGCACGAAGGACCTCGGCGAGGTGGGCGACATGATCACCAACCTCATCGGCACGCTGAAGGATTTCAACGCCGAGGAGGAGCAGCCGAAGGGCATCTTCGGTTTCTTCAAGAAGTCCGCCAACCAGCTCGAGGCGTTCAAGGCGAAGTACGCCAAGGCCGAGACGAACGTGGACAAGATCGAGGCCATGCTGCAGGACCATCAGGTGCAGCTGCTCAAGGATATCGCCATGCTCGACAAGATGTACGAGATGAACCTCGTGTACTTCAAGGAGCTGTCGATGTACATCCTCGCCGGCAAGAAGAAGCTGGCCGAGGTGCGCGCCAATGAGCTGCCCGCTCTGATCAACAAGGCGAAGGCGTCGGGTCTGCCCGAGGACGCGCAGGCGGCCAAGGACCTCGACGACATGTGCACGCGCTTTGAAAAGAAGCTGTACGATCTGGAGCTCACGCGCAACATCTCGGTGCAGATGTCTCCGCAGATCCGTCTCATCCAGTCCAACGACACGATGATGGCCGAGAAGATCCAGACGTCCATCGTCAACACCATCCCCCTGTGGAAGAGCCAGATGGTGCTCGCGCTCGGGCTTGCGCACTCGCAGCAGGCCATCGAGGCGCAGCGCGCCGTCACCGATATGACGAACGAACTGCTGCGCAAGAACGCCGAGGCGCTCAAGCAGGGAACGATCGCCGCCGCGAAGGAGTCCGAGCGCGGTATCGTGGACATCGAAACACTGCAGCAGACCAACCGCAGCCTGATCGAAACGCTCGACGAAGTGGTCAAGATCCAGAAGGACGGCCGCGAGAAACGCGCCGCCGCCGAGACGGAGCTGGGCCGCATCGAGGGCGAGCTGAAGGCGAAGCTGCTGGAGATCGCCCGCTGATCCGCGGGGATTCAGACAGGGAGGTTTTCTCTTGGAAAAACGCTTTACGGAACGGCGCGGCATCGCGTGGATCGTCTTTGCCGCCGTCGTGGCCGCATCCGTGTTCGGGATCGGCATTGCAAAGCTGTCGGGCGTGGCCGCGTCGTGCGAAGACACCGCCGGCGTGCTGCGCGACGACCTTGCCATGCAGATGAACGCCGCGAGCGCCATCGCCTCGGCCGCCGAGCAGGCCGTGCCGGACGCGATGTCCCTCGCCGACGTGCAGGAGGGCCTCGCGGCCTACGAGGCGGCGGACACGCTGGCGGAACAGTACGCCGCGGCGTCGGCGCTCTCCTCCGACGTCAGCCTTCTCTACGAGGAGGCGCGCACCGTGCTGGGTGACGACAAGGGCGGCGTGCTGCAGACGCAGTACTCCGAATACCTCAGCCGCGGCAATATCATCCGGCAGTCCTCGCTGCCCGAGTACAACGAGGATGCCCGCGCCGTGCAGAAGAAGCTGTCCGGATTCCCGGCGTCGCTGCTCGCGAAGCTGGCCGGGCTCTCCGCGGATGTCATTTCATAAAGGAGCTGACTATGAAACATCGAACGCGCTCACTGCTCGCTCTCGCCCTCGGCGTCTGTCTGGCGCTGGCGATGAGCGTTCCCGTGTTCGCGCTTGACATCAAGCCGACGAACGACTTTTATGTGTACGACGGCGCGAATGTGCTGTCGGATTCGACCGAGCGCTCCATCGTCTCGCAGAACGAGACGCTGTACAACACCTACGGCGCGCAGATCGTCGTGGTCACGACGAACGACACCGAAGGTTATTCGCTCGAGGACTATACGTACAATCTGTTCAACGAATGGGGCATCGGTTCGGCCGAGCGCAACAACGGCGTGCTGCTTGTGCTGGACATCGCCCATCAGGACTACCAGTGCCTGCAGGGCAGCGGCATCGAATACACACTGCCCACATCGACGCTCAGCCGCATCCTGAACGAATCGCTCGAGCCGGATTTTGCCGCGGGCGATTACGACGCGGGCGTGCAGAAGACGTTTGCGGCGCTGTACAGCGAGGTGGAGAGCATCTCCACGCCGCTGTCCTCTCCGCCCACGCAGCGGGAGCCGGAGCGCGGCAGCGCGTTCGGAGAGGTCATATCCATGTTTTTCACACTGGCGGTGGTGGCCATCATCGTCATCGCGGTGCTGGGCACAAGCGCGCGCCGCAGATACTACCGCCGCGGCCCGAATGTGGTCGTTGTTCCTCCGCCCGTCTGGTATGACCCGTGGCGCCGCGGGCCGAGAGGTCCGAGAGGCCCGAGGGGCCCGCGTCCTCCGTACGGCGGCGGATTTGGCGGCGGCGGTTTCGGCGGCTTCGGCGGCGGAGCCGGACGCGGCGGCTTCGGCGGAGGCGGTCACTTCGGCGGAGGCGGCGGCTCGCGCGGCGGCGGAGCCGGCCGCGGACACTGACAGGCAGGAGATGAACGAATTTGGCACGGAGAAGAAGGCGGCGCCGCGCGCGTCTGACCTGGTATGAAGGCGTCGCGCTGACGGCGTTCGCGGGTGTGTTTGTGATCAGCGCCGTGATGCTCGGAAAATACTTTTTCACCGCGGAAAAGGAACAGAACGAGTTCGATGAACTGGCTCAGCTCGTCACGGTGCAGCAGACCGCGGACGACGCACAGAGCGGTTCCGAAGCGGAGGAGCAGACGCAGGCGAAGCTCTCCGTGGAAGAGCTTCAGGCCATCAACCCCGAGGCGTTCGGCTGGATCAATATTCCCGACACGCGTCTGGACTACCCGGTGATGCACACGCCGTCCGATCCGCAGAAATATCTGCGCCTCAGTTTCTACGGCGCGTATGCCGATTCCGGCGTCCCGTTCCTCGAGGCGCAGTGCACGGCTACGAGCTCGAACCTCATCATTTACGGACACAACATGAAGAGCGGCAGCATGTTCCATGCGCTGGAGGGCTACCTGGATTCCTCGTATTTCTCCGCGCATCCGAGCATCACGCTCACAACGGCCGACAAAGAGACGGTCTACGACGTGATCGCCGTGCTCCACTTCAAGGTCACGGACGAGACGCTGGCCAGATATTACGTCATCCCGCAGACGCAGGAGCAGTTTGAATCGTATGTCTCCACCGTGCGGGCGGATTCGGTCTATCCGCTCAATACGCCGGCGGAGTGGGGCGACCAGCTCCTCACGCTGTCCACCTGCGACAACGTCACCGACGACGGGCGCATCCTCGTGATCGCGCGGTCGAAGGCGTCGTGACAATCGAATCCTGTTCCGGAGCTGCATCCTGCAGCTCCGGATTTTTTTATCTGCGGCGGCTTTCCGACAGAATCCGAAATATTTTGGATACATCTTTCGTCTATACTATAAGAAGAAACCATGGGAGAGAGGGGGAAGACCTCGTGAAGAGGTTTCTGACGGCTGTCCTGCTGGCGGTATTCCTGTCGGGATGTGTTCCGGCGGGCAGCGTCCCGTCGTCGGACGCCGTGTCGCACACCGTTGTGGTGGCGGAATACGATCAGGAGGACTACACGCCCACAGGCAAGTATACGGAATCATTTTTCGGGGAGAGCGAGGGCGTCCTCGCCGAGTGGACGCATCCCGTTCCGGATTTTCTCGCGGCGGATCAGCAGGCCGCCTATATCGACGCCATGACGCTGTGGCGCGGTTTTATGGTCGAAACGGGCTATGAACTCAGCACGAACCGGATGTACGAGCTGGCCGGACTGACGTATTACCGCGATCTGGCCTACGATACATACGCCGACTTTGCCGATCATCTGCGGACGCGCTTTTCGTATGAGCTGTACAATTCGCTCCGCACCGTGTACGTCCCCGCCGAGGATGCGGGCGACGACGAGACCGGACTGTATTTCCTGGGCAATTCGCCCTACGTGGAATGGGATACGCGCCTGTACGCGCTCCCGGCGCACTGCGAGGAAGAAGAATGTCCGTGGCCGGAACGCTTTGAGAAAAAGCGGGTGACGGAGCGCACCGCGGTGTTCGATGCCGTGTATCCCGACGGGACTGTCACGTCGCTGTCCATGCGCCGCACGGACACCGGATGGCAGTTCACTGAATTCTCTGTTCCGTATCATCTCTCGAGTGCCGGCTGAAACAAAACAAAAGAACGGACGCCCTGCCGGGCGTCCGTTCTCTTTTTTTGAGGAGCTGCCCGAGCTGCAAACCGGGCAAGCCTTTGTGGTACTTTTATTATATTCTGCGTTTCTTACAAATGCAAGTAAAAATACTGGTGAAAACGACTGAAGTTATCCACGACTATTTGGTTAAATGCACAAAAACAAATCGTCACATTTGTAACAAACGTGAATTGTGTTCGGATATACAAAATCAGGCGGCGGGCAGAGGCTGCCCGACGCCTGAAACGGCAAAGCGAAATTCAGGAGAGTTCGGCGCGCTGCGCCGCCTCATACTGCTCTTTTGAGCACGAGACGGAGCGGTTGACGAGCCACGCGCCGTCCTGGAAGACGATCTCGCACGTCTGATACGATGCCTGTGCGTGCTCCTCGCCCGACGTGCGGTCGGTCGTTTTGTACCGGAACAGAACGCTGACGACAACGCTCGGCTTGCCCTCGTATTCGCCGGTGACGGCCGAAGCGTAGTTCACGGCCGCGGACTCGAATGTGAACGCGGCGGCCTTGTTTTCATCCGTGGAGTATGTTTCCGACAGGCGCGTGCGGTTGAGCTCCGTGCTCGCCTGCAGCGCCGTCATATCCTGTTTGTTGATGCAGTCGAGATACGACGAGTAGTACGTTCCCAGCAGCGTGTTGAGATCGGTCTCGGCCGGGATGCCGCCCTCCGTGGCGTGGTTCTCGAACCGCAGCGCCGTCACGGACGGATCGGTGAACTGGACGGACGCTGTGGTCTTGGCGCCGTGCGGCGCGGTGTACTCCATCGAGATGGTGCTGCCGAGCGCAACGCCCGGGATCGTGACCGTCCCGCCGGAGGGCTTCTGCGCCACGGCCGTTCCGTCGACAAAGATCGTGGCCTCATCGTACAGGCAGTTCTCCACGGTGACCGTGTAGATGTCGACGCCGCCGTGGAAGGCGACCGGCTGCGACGCGTCGAGCAGCAGCACGTCCTGCGCGCTGCCGGACAGCGTCTGCCCGGTGACGGTCTTCCCGGACGCCGTCACCGTGTACAGGCCGGGGAAGAATCCGCTGTACAGCATGCCCTGCTCGGTCTGCGTCCCGGCGCGCGCCGTTCCGTCGACCGTCAGGCCGGGGCTCTCCGTGACGCCCGAGAGCAGCAGATCCACGGAACTGACATGGATCTGATACGAAGAATACCCCAGAAAGACGGGATCTTCCGCCAGCGTGAATGCGGAATAGGCGGTGGAGCCGGTCTCCTCACCGTTCAGCCGGGCCAGCAGGTCCTCCGTCAGCGCGTCCACGTCGGACTGCGCGGAAAACGCGCGGCACAGCGCGGCGAGCCCGTCGTCGGTCACGCTCAGATCGTCGCTTGTCAGCATTCCGCGCAGCGTTTCGTAATCGCCCGCCATGAGTGCGGTGCCGAAGCGCCGGAGCGTATCGTCCGGATTGTAACGGTTGTAGAGGAACGTCGTCGCCGTTCCGCCCGCGAGAAGAAGCACGAACAGGACGGCGGCCACGCAGCCCAGGGCAAAGAGGCGCCGGCTGGAGCGGCGAGCCTTTTTTTTCGGCGGCACATAATCCGCCTTGCTGGAACCCGGCTGCTGTTCCGCGCCGCACTCCGTGCAGACGTACGGGCTGTCCGGCTTCAGCGGAGCTCCGCAGTTGGAGCAGAATTTCATGGAGAAAGCCTCCTTTTATCCATCAGATCAAGAATAACGCCCGGCGCGCGCAAAATGTGTCGGCTTACAGCCGTGCGTACTCGTGTGCAATGCGTGCGGCGCAGCGCGCATTGTTCAGCAAAAGGGCCTGCGCGGCGTCGAGCGCGCGGCCGTCGGTCAGCTGCGCGGCCTGTGCGAGAAGAAACGGCGTGAGCCGCTTTCCGCAGACGTTCTGTGTCTGCGCCTGCCCGAGCGCTTCCCCGAGGACGCGCTCGGCCTCATCCGGCTCCAGGCAGGCGTGTTCCGGCGCGGGATTGGCAAGCAGCACACCGCCGCCGAACCCGAGATCCCAGCACGCCTTGGCGATGCGCGCGGCGTCGGCTTCGCGCTCCACGCTGCAGTCCAGCGCGAGGCCGGACGTGCGGCACAGGTACGCAGGAAACTCCCGCGTGCCCATCCCCACGACGGGGACGCCCTCCGTCTCCAGATACTCGAGCGTCGCCGAAGCGTTCTTCGCCAGTTTGACGCCCGAACACACGACGGCCACCGGCGTGCGGCACAGCTCGCGCAGATCCGCGCTCACGTCCGCTCCGCGCACGCCGCCAATGCCGCCGGCCGCGAAAAAGCGGATGCCTGCCAGACTGGCGAGCACGAGCGCCGCCGAAGCGGAGGTCGCGCCCGTCTGGTGCAGAGCGGCAGCGGCGGGCAGGTCGCGCCGCGTGATCTTTGCCATCGGTTCCCGGCAGATGCGTCCGAGCTGCGCCGGGGAGAGCCCGACGTGCAGCACGCCGTCGAGCACGGCCGTCCACGCGGGAACGGCCCCGCCGCCGCGCACGGCGGCCTCGGTGTCCGACGCGAACGCCGCGCGGTGCGGCGCGGGAATGCTGTGCGCCAGCGCCGTGGTGCTCAGCGCCACGACCGCGTGTCCGAACCGGACGGCGTCGCGCACCTCCGGCGATACATCGAGCATATCTCTCAGATTCATGCAGATCCCTCCCGTCCGACCCGGCGTATGCCTTCATTGTACTTTTTTTTGAAGCGCGGGTCAACCGGTTTGTATATTGCCGGGTGCGACCGGCCACACTAGCACTGTGACAGCACCGCCCCGGCAGGGCAAAGGGAGGAAATGTATGAACAAACATTCAAAATCGGCGGGCTTCTGGCGCGGCAAGGGATTTTACGTCGCGCTCACGCTGATCGTGGCGTGTTCCATGCTCGCCAGTTTTCTGGCCATTGATACGATGATCGACAGTCTCGGCGCCGACCCCGGCTCCGAGGAAATCACGGGAGAGGAGGACATCGTATGGCAGCTCGAGGATACACCGATCGAGAACAAGCAGGACTCAGTGCCGGTCGAGCCTTCGTCATCGGCGTCACAGTCGTCGAAGCCGTCGTCGTCACAGCCTGCGTCGTCCGCTGCGTCCGCAGCATCCGAAGCGCCACAGCAGCCTGCAGAGCAGCCGGCTGTGCAAGAACCGCTGCGCGTCTGGCCGGTCTCTGGTGAGGTGACGGCCGCGTTCAGCGGCGACGAGCTCGTCTTCAACGAGACGATGCAGGACTGGCGCACCCACAACGGCACGGACCTTGCCGCCGAACAGGGCGACAGCGTGGCCGCGCCCGTCTCCGGCACGGTAAAGAGCGTCGCGGAGGACGGCCGCTGGGGCGGCGTCGTGGAGATCGAAGCGCAGGACGGCGCGCTCGTGCGGCTGTGCGGCGTGCAGGATGTGAAGACCGCCGAGGGGCAGTCCGTCGAGGCGGGCGCCGAGCTCGGAACGGTGGGAGAGATCGCGTCGGAGGCTTCGCAGAACGCGCACATCCACATCGAAGTTCTTCAGAACGACGAGTATACGGACCCGCAGCTGTATTTCGCTCAGGAGTGACACAGCGGCGGCCGGCGCACAGACGCCGGCCGCCGTTTTTTCATAGACAAATACCGGGAGAGTGTGCTATAATACCATACGTCCCAAAAACAGGAATATCAGAAAATGCGCTGCGCCAGCGGCCAGAAGGAGATTGACGATATGGGAAAATTTCGTTTCATTGAAACGGAGCTTCCGGGCGTTGTGATCATTGAACCCACCGTGTTCGGTGACAATCGCGGATATTTTATGGAGACCTTCCAGGCGGAAGAATTTGCCGCCGCCGGCATCAAGGGACCCTTCGTGCAGGACAACCAGTCCAAGAGCACGAAGGGTGTGCTGCGCGGGCTGCACTTTCAGAAAGAGCACACGCAGGGCAAGCTCGTGCGCGTCGTGTCCGGCGAAGTGTTCGACGTCGCCGTGGACTGCCGCCCGAACAGCAGCACGTTCGGCAAATGGACGGGCGTGATTCTGTCGGCCGAAAACAAAAAGCAGTTTTACATTCCTGAGGGCTTTGCCCACGGATTCCTCGTGCTGTCCGACGAAGCGGAGTTCACGTACAAGTGTACGGATTATTACGACCCGACCGCCGAGGGCGGCGTGCGCTGGGACGATCCGGACGTCGGCGTCGTGTGGCCTGAAGTGGACTGCCCGCTCAATCTGTCGGAAAAGGACAAGAAGCACAAGGGCTTTGCCGAGCAGTCGTTTGAATATTTTGAAAGGTGGTGAGCTTTTGTGCGGATGCTGAAAGCTTACTGTCAGGATTTCTGGCGCTTCCGGTTTCTTCTGCAGAATCTCATCGGCCGTGATTTCAAGCTGAAATATCGCCGCAGCGTGCTGGGCGTTGTGTGGAGCGTGCTGAATCCGCTGCTCATGTGCCTTGTCATGGTCGCGGTGTTTTCGAGCATTCTCGACATGCGCGGCTCGGGCATCGACAATTTCCCGGTGTACCTGATCATCGGCCAGCTTCTGTTCAACTTTTTCAATGAGGCGACCAGCACGGCAATGTCCAGCATGCTGAGCGCCGCGCCGCTCATCAAGAAGGTCTATATCCCGAAGTATATTTTCCCGCTGGAACGCGTGTGCTTTGCGCTGGTCAACTGTCTGTTCAGCTTCATCGCCCTCGTGCTGGTGATGCTCGTCACCGGCGCAAAGCTGCATGCCACGGCCATCCTCGCGGTGTATCCGCTGGCGACGCTGTTTATCTTCAGCCTCGGCATCGGCCTGATGCTGGCGGCCGCCACGGTGTTTTTCCGCGACATCATGCATCTGTGGGGCGTTTTCACCACGGCGCTGATGTATTTCTCGGCCGTTTTCTACGATCCCATGACGATGGGCGGAACGAGCGCGGAGCTCCTGCGCAGCTTCATCGGGTACAATCCGATGTACTGGTACATCAAGGGGTTCCGTATGACGGTGCTCTACGGGCAGGTGCTCGACTTCAATACAATCTGGGTCTGCGCCCTGTGCGCGGTGATCGCGCTTGTGCTGGGCCTGATCGTCTTCCGCAGCCAGCAGGACAAATTCGTGCTGCATATTTAAGGAGGGGACGTTTATGAGCATGATCGAAGTGAATAACGTCTCCATGCGCTTCAACATGGCCAAGGAGAAGCATGAGAGCCTGAAAGAGTACTTTCTGGCCGCCGTGCAGGGCAAACTCCAGTTTGAGGAGTTCTACGCGCTGCGCGATGTGTCGCTGAAAGTGGAGAAAGGCGAGTTTTACGGTCTGATCGGCCTCAACGGCTCGGGCAAGTCGACGCTTCTGAAGGTGATCGCCGGCGTGTACAAGCCCTCCGCGGGTTCGGTCACGGTCAACGGCTCGATTGCCCCGCTCATCGAGCTGGGTGCCGGTTTTGACATGGACCTCACGGCCCGTGAGAACATCTACCTCAACGGCACGGTGCTCGGGCTGACCCCGAAGTACATTGACTCCAAGTTCGACGAGATCGTCGAGTTCAGCGAACTGCGCGATTTCCTCGACGTTCCTCTGAAAAACTATTCTTCCGGCATGGTCTCGCGCATCGCGTTCTCGATCGCGACGATCACAAAACCGGACATCCTGATCGCGGACGAGATCCTGTCCGTCGGCGATTTCATGTTCCAGGAAAAGTGCGAAAAGCGCATGGCGGAACTGATGAGCGGCGGCACGACCGTCATCCTCGTCAGCCATTCCATCGAGCAGATCGAGCGCATGTGCGACCGCGTGACGTGGCTCGAAAAGGGCCGCGTGCGCATGACCGGTGATACGAAGACCGTGTGCGACGCCTACAAGGCGCTCGATCAGGAGGCCGCAACATGAGCGGGGCAGGCAATCCCGCCGAGCGCGATTCCGTCGGCAAAGCTCTGGCGCGCACGGCCAATCCGGCACATTTCGCCAGCCTGGTGCGCCGTGGCATTTCATGCGTCAAACACCGCGGCTTTGAGGCCGCCGGCAGGGAGGTGGGTTACCGCGTGGATCTGATGACAAAGGGAGAGAGCTGGAAGTTCCGTGCGGACATTCCGCTCAAACGCGATCTGCGGATGCAGAAAAAGGATGAATTCCCGCTGATGCCGCTGATCTCGGTGGTCGTTCCGCTGTACAATACGCCGGTCCCGTTCCTGAAGGATATGATCAAGAGCGTCCTGCACCAGAGCTATCCCAACTTTGAACTGGTGCTCGTGGACGGGTCGGACGCGCAGCATCACAAGACGGCCGAAGCGGTCAAGAAATTCGGCGACCGCCGCATTGTTCTGTGCAAGATGGCCGCCAACGAGGGAATTTCCGGCAACACGAACATCGGTATGCGCGAGGCCACGGGCGACTACTTCGCTCTGCTCGACCACGACGATAAGCTGTCGCCCAACGCACTGTACGAGGTGGTCCGCACGATCAACGAGACGGGCGCTGACTTCGTCTATTCGGACGAGATCGTGCTCGATTCTGTGATGAAAAAGCTGGGCGAGTATCACTTCAAACCCGATTACTCGCCCGATACGCTGCGCGGCTGCAACTACATCACGCATTTTGCCGTGTTCAGCCGCGAGCTGTACGAAGCCGCAGGCGGCGAGCTGCACCGCGAGTTCGACGGCGCGCAGGACTATGACCTCATCCTCCGCCTGACGGAAAAGGCAAAGCGGGTGGAGCACATCCCCAAAGTGCTGTACTACTGGCGCCGCCACAGCGGTTCGACCGCGCAGGACATCGCCGCGGCCAAGCCTGAGGCGATCGACGCAGGCCGCCGCGCTGTGCAGGCTCATCTGGAACGCGTCGGGCTGCACGGCACCACGGAGGCCATCGAGGGATGCCCGGGCGCATATCACACCCGGTACGAGCTGGCCGAGCACCAGACGGTCAGCGTCATCATCCCCAACAAGGACCATATCAAGGACCTTGACCGCTGTCTCAAGAGCCTGTACCGGAACGCGGGTATGCGCGGGTTTGAGGTGATCGTCGTGGAGAACAACTCCACCGAGCGCCGCACCTTTGAGTACTACGGTTACGCGCGCAAGACGTTCCCGCACATCCACTTCGTGAAGTACGGCGGGCCGTTCAATTTCTCCGCGATCAACAACTACGGCGCGCGGTTCGCTCACGGCGAGCATCTGCTGCTGCTGAACAACGACGTCGAGATCCTCACGCCGGACTTCCTGCGCGAGATGGTCTCGTATTCGCAGCGCCCGGACGTCGGCGCGGTCGGCGCGAAGCTCTTCTACCCCGACAACACCATCCAGCACGCGGGCGTGTTCATCGGCCTCGGCGGCTCGGCCGGCCACAACCACAAGGGCCACCCGAAGGATTCTGCGGGCGATATGTACCGCCTCGCCACGACGCAGAACATGTCCGCCGTTACGGGCGCGTGCCTGATGGTGAAGCGCTCGCTGTACAATGAACTCGGCGGGCTGGACGAGAAGAATTTCGCCGTCGCCTACAACGACGTGGACTTCTGCCTGCGTCTGCGTGAGAAAGGCCTTCTGAACGTCATGACGCCGTTTGCTCAGGCCAACCACTACGAGTCCAAGAGCCGCGGCGACGACACGAAGTCCGGCGGGGAGAAGCAGGCGCGGTACGAAGCCGAAAAACAGCGTTTCTGCGAAAAATACGCGAATCTGCTGGAACAGGGCGACCCGTACTACAACCCGCATTTCACTCTTCTGTACGAGAACTACGGCTACAAATAAGGAACAAGCACGGACGGCGCACCGCTGTCCGTGTTTTTGCAAAAGGAGCACCGCGATGAATCTGAAACTCAAGCGCGCAAAGGAACTGGCGCAGT
The DNA here is from genome assembly GCA_944386565.1 of uncultured Ruthenibacterium sp. Classification (GTDB taxonomy): domain Bacteria; phylum Bacillota; class Clostridia; order Oscillospirales; family Ruminococcaceae; genus Ruthenibacterium. The sequence goes on from CALXBO010000004.1 coordinate 77,228, forward strand.
TCTTTGCAAAAACAGTGCGCGAAGAGGGCCTGTCGCCCACGATGCACCGGACGGCGGGCTATCTGCGCCGCCGCCTCAAGAGCAAGAAGGGACGCTTCTGGCCGTCGAAGGAGCTGTGCGCCGCGCAGCGCGCCGCCGATACGTCCTCGTGGCCGCGCATTTCGTTCTGCGTGCCGTTCTACAACACGCCGAAAGAGTACCTGACCGCACTGTGCGGCAGCCTTGCTGCGCAGACGTGCCCGAACTGGGAGCTGTGCGCCGCCGACGCATCGGACGGCGCGCACGCCTGGGTCGGTGAATACCTCAAGAGCCTGCCGAATGTGCGCTACGTCAAGGTGGAAAACCGCGGTATTTCGGCCAACACCAACGCCGCCGCGGCGCTGGCGACGGGCGAGTTCCTCGCACTGGCCGACCACGACGACGTCCTCGCGCCGCACGCGGTCTACGAGATGCTCGCCGCACAGCAGAAAACGGGTGCGGACTTCCTCTATTCCGACGAAGCGCTGTTCACCACGGATGTGCTGCGCCCGCTGACGGGTCACTTCAAACCGGACTTTGCGCCCGACTATCTCAACTGCTGCAATTACATCTGCCATCTGGCCGTGTTCCGCAAATCTCTGTTTGACGAAGCCGGCGGGCTCGACCCCGCGTGCGACGGCAGCCAGGATCACGACCTTTTCCTGAAACTCTCCGAGCGCAGTGTGCCCGTGCACGTGCCGAAGGTGCTGTACTACTGGCGTGTGCACGCGCAGTCCACCGCGGGCGGCGTGGAGGCGAAGCCCTATGTGGCTGAGGCCGCGAAGCGCGCCGTCTCCGCGCATCTGGCGCGCACCGGCGCGAAGGGCCGCGTCACGGACGGCCTGTTCCCCAGCACGTACAAGGTGGAATATGAAATTGAAGGCGAGCCGCTCGTCTCCATCCTCATTCCGACGAAGGATCACACGGACGACCTCGACAAGGCGCTGCGCTCGGTGTTCGAAAAGACGGATTACCCGAATTACGAAGTCATCGTCATCGAGAACAACTCCACCGATCCCGCGACGTTTGCGTATTACGACCGCCTGTGTGCGGACCACGCGAACGTCCGTGTCGTGCGGTTCGAGGGCGGGTTCAACTTCTCCGCCATCAACAACTTCGGCCGCCGCGCCGCGAAGGGCGAGTATCTGCTGCTGCTGAACAACGACGTGGAGGTCATCAACGGTTCGTGGCTGCGCGAGATGCTCTCGCTGTGCAGTCAGCCGGGCGTCGGTATCGTCGGTGCCAAGCTGTACTACGACGACGGGACCATCCAGCACGCGGGTGTCATCACCGGCCTCGGCGGATTCGCAGGACACAGCCACAAGTACGCGCGCGGCTCTGGTTCGGGCTATATGTTCCGCCTCGCCACCGTGCAGGATTTCTCGGCTGTCACCGCGGCCTGTCTGATGTGCCCCGCCGCCGTGTACGACGAGGTCGGCGGGCTCGACGAGGGCTACGCCGTGGCGTTCAACGACGTCGATTTCTGCCTGCGCGTGCGCGAAAAGGGCTACCGTGTGCTCTACACGCCGTATGCGGAGCTGACGCACTATGAGTCGAAGAGCCGCGGCCTCGACACGAAGGGCGAGGCGAAGGCGCGGTTCGACGGCGAGCGGGCGCGGCTCGAGGGGCGTTTCGGCAAGGCGCTGCTGCGCGACCCGTATTACAACCCGAATCTGACGCTCGACCGGGAGGATTTCTCGGAGAGCGACATCCTGCCCAAGGAGGAGTTTCCCGCATGACAAAGCGCGAGGCACGCGCGTGGGCGCGCGAGACGGCGCGGCGGCTCATCCCGCTGCGGGAGCAGCACGGCCTTGCCATCGCGCAAGCGGTGCGCTCGCTGCCGGAGTACGCCGCCGCGGACACCGTCTGCGCGTTCTGGCCGATGGAGGACGAGCCGGACATCCGTCCGCTGCTCGCCGCTGTTCGGCGGGACGGCAAGACGCTGTGCCTGCCGCGCTGCGGGGAAGACGGCGCGATGACGATGCACGCCGTTCCGGACGCGTTCGCCCTCGCGCCCGGCGCGTACGGCATCCGGGAACCGGAGGCGGACGCGCGCGAAGTGCGGCCCGAAGAGATCGGCCTGTGCCTCGTCCCGTGCCTTGCGGCGGACGAGACCGGCGTGCGGCTCGGGCGGGGCAAGGGCTATTACGACCGCTTTGTGCCGTCCCTTCGCCCCGGCGCGGCTCTTCTTGTCTGCCGCACGGCACTCATCGCGCAGGAAATCCCGGCACAGGCGCACGACGCGCGCTTCGCACGGGCGGTCACCGAGTGCGGCATCCGCAGATTCCCTTGACAAACGGCGCGTGCTCCGGTATAATAATCTCGCGTCAATTTTACGCCGTTTGTATGCTGGTGTAGCACAGCTGGTAGTGCAGCTGATTTGTAATCAGCAGGTCGGGGGTTCGAATCCGTCCACCAGCTCCAAAAACCACGCTGCTTCGATGATTTTTCATCGGCAGCGTGGTTTTTCTTTTTTGCCCGAGACGAAAAAACGCCCCGCGGACATTTGTCCGCGGGGCGTTTTCTGCAGTTTTGCGGTTTACAGGACGGCGACGGCTTCGATCTCGACGAGGGCGTCCTTCGGCAGGGCGGCCACCTGGAACGCGGCGCGCGCAGGGTAGGGCTCTGCGAAAAACTCGGCGTACACCTCGTTCATCGGGACGAAATCGGCGATGTCCTTCAGCAGGACGGTCGTCTTGACGACCTTGGACATATCCGCGCCCGCGGCCTCGAGGATGCTGCGGATGTTCGTCAGCGACTGGCGGGTCTGCGCGCGGATTTCGTCGCCCGCAAATGCGCCGGTGGCGGGGTCAATGGGCAGCTGGCCGGACACATAGATGGTGTCGCCGCTGCGGACGGCCTGAGAATACGGGCCGATGGCGGCCGGAGCGTTTTTGGTGGAAACAGCAGTGTTCATTGGATCATTCCTCCTGAGGGTGTATTGGGGGCGGCAGGGTCAGCGCCGGAGGCGCTTGCCGCATTCCGTGCAGAATTTCTGGCCCTGCTCGACGCGCAGCGCGCCGCAGTGCGGGCAATACAGCGCCTGTGCGGGCTCGGGCTTTGCCTGTGCGGGTTCGGGTGCGGGAGCGGGCAGCTCGGGGCGCGGCTCCGGCTTCACGTCTGCGCCTTCTTCGGGACGCAGCGCGAGGAACCCCAGCTCCAGCACGATCAGGCCGAGGGCGATGCCGGTCAGTGCCGTCTGCATGCTGCGCTCAAAGACAGCGAGCACGACGGCGGCGATGAGAATGAGCATGCCGCAGGCGGGCATGACGCGCAGTGCGCGGCGCAGCGCGGCGTTCAGTTGATTCCAGTTGATCATGACGATTCCTCCTTCCCGGCGGACGCTTTGTCCGCCCGGGGATCATTTTCGGGTGACGGCAGAGCCGATCTGTGCGCCGAGACGCGCGGACGCCTGACGCACTCCGGGGATGGCAAGGGCTGCCGCAGCGCACACGACGGCCGCTGTCACGGCTGCGGCGGAGACGAGCGCGCGCCGGGTCTGCCGCGCGGGCCGCGCCGCCCGGCGGGAGGGCGCTGCGCCCTTGCGGGCAAAGCAGGCCTCCGGCAGTTTCTTGCCGCAGTAGATGCAAAAGCGGGTGGGGCGGATGCTCCTTCCGCAGTTCGGACAATACATGGCAGATTCCTCCGATGGAATGACACTTATAATTACCATTACTATAGCAGAAAATTGTCGGTTTGAACAGAAGTTTTGCAAATTTTGCAAAAGCGCCGTGCTTCGCGCCCTTGCGCGGAGCAGGCGGATGTGCGATAATAAAACACATGACAAATCGGGGGTGACAGCAATGGAATTCACAGCGCAGTGCGCGCGTTCGGTCCGGCTCATCACGGGGCAGGAACAGGAGGGGGAGATCCCCGCGGCGGTCGAGTACAGGCGGAAGCACGGCAACGGCTATCTGCCGCTGTATCTCGTCCCGGACGGCGAGCTGGCGCAGTCCGGCGCGGTGGGCGTGAAGCTGCTGCAGGGGACGGACGGTGCGTGGAAAGCCGTTCTCTATGCGGCGGACAACACCCGAACGGAGTGGGATGTCACGCCTCAGACCGTCGACGCGCTGTTTGAGCTCGGCGGCATCACAAACCCCATCTACGCGCCGGAATTCATCGCGTCGCCCGAGCAGGAGCGTCAGGCGAACGCGGAGGCGGCGGGAGCGTCTCCCGACGCGGCGCCGTGGTGAAAAGAAAACAGCCCTGCATCGTCTCCGATGCGGGGCTGTCTTTATTTCGAAATCACTCTTCTTCCTTGGAGAAGAATGCGATGCCGCACGCGCCGGGGCCGGCATGCGTGCCGACGACCGAGCCGATGATGCGCAGCACGGGTTTGTTCAGATGCAGGTTCTGCGTGATATAGCGGATGAACGGCTCCACGGCCGCGCGGCGGCCGGTGTAACCCAGCATGACGGGATAGCGCTCGTCAATGCCGCCCACTTTGCCGATCTGCTTGAAGATGGCCACATATGCGCCCGGCAGGCCGCGCGCCTTGTCGGTCAGCGCCAGCTTGCCCTCTTCATTGATGCTGATGACGGGCTTGATGCCCAGCAGGCCGCCCGCGATGGCCGCGGCGCCCGACAGTCGGCCGCCCTTGTGCAGATATTTCAGCGTGTCCACAAGGGCAAACAGATGCACGCGCTCACGCGCTTTCTCCAGGTCCTCCGCGATCTCGGCAGCGCTCATGCCGCTGCGGGCAAGATCGACGGCGCGGCGCACCAGAAGCTGTGCCGCCAGTGTGACGTTTTTCGAATCCACCAGATAGATGCCGTCGTAGTCCGCTTCCTCGCGGGCGATGGCCGCGCTCTGGTACGTGCCGGACAGCGCGCTCGACAGCAGCACACAGACCATCTCGTCGCCGGCATCCCGCGCGGCTTCAAATTCCTTCAGAAACGCCTCGGGGGTGGGCTGGCTCGTCGTGGGCAGCTTTTCGGCCGACTCGAGCTGTTCAAAAAACTCTTCCGGCGTCAGGTCGATGCCGTCCAGATAGTGCTTCTCGCCGAAATTCAGCGTCAGAGGCACGACGATGACACCCAGTTCTGCAGCGTCCTCGTGCGTCAGGTCGGCGGTGGAATCCGTCAAAATGCGTACCATACTCGTTTGCTCCTCTCAAAATCAAAGCGGTGGGGTGCGTTCCTCCGGCCCGTGCCGGTCACAGAGTGTTGAAAAAGCTGCGCAGGGAACCGAGCGCTTTCGTGAACGCGCGCAGTTCCTCGTCGGTCAGGCGTTCGGTCGCGCCCGTGACCAGCGCCCGGTGAAACTCCGCATGGCGGCGCAGCGCGGGCAGCGCTTTGTCCGTCAGACGGACGATGACGCGGCGGCGGTCGGCGTCGTCGCGCTCGCGGCGCACATAGCCCTTTTGCTCCAGCGTCTTCACGGCGATGGTCAGCGTGCCGCTCGTGACGCCCAGCGCGGCCGCCACGTCGGCCATCGTGCCGCCGCGCTCTTCGGAGACGCGCTGGACGGTCTCCAGCACGTGCAGCTCCGTCAAAGACAGGCCGGTCCGCTCCTTGCGCAGGCTGCGCTCTTCCAGACGGAGAACGTCGTTGAACACGTCCACCAGGAATCCGTTGATCGTCTGCTGCTGCTGCGTCATGGGACACCGCCTTTTTCTTTGAAGTTCAAAAGAATCATACGCGCCGCGTGCGGAAAAGTCAAGGGGAAAAGAGAAACGGCGGCGCAAATGCGGAAAATATCCACATTCGCGCCGCCGTTTTGCGGCAAAACTGGTGCAAATGCCGGAATCATTCCGGCGCTTTCAGGCTCTCCACCATGCTGATGGCGCGCAGCTTGCGCTTCATCACGAGGTTGACGAGCAGGGAGAACACCACGGTCAGCACGGCGGCCAGAACGAAGCTCAGAGGCTTGATCTCGCGGCCGAACATCACCATGTCCACCTCGACGGTGCGCATGATGAACATGTGCAGGAAGATGCCTCCCACAAGCCCCAGCGCCGTGCCGATGGCGGTGAGCACGTGCGATTCGCGGTAGATGTACGCCTCGACCTCCGGCTCGTAGAATCCGAGGACCTTGATGGTCGCGATCTCCTTCTGGCGCTCGGCGATGTTGATGTTCGTGAGGTTGTACAGCACCACGAACGCCAGCATGCCCGCGCACAGGATGATGACGTACACCACGTAGTTGATGCTGGCGATGGTCTCGTCCAGACTGGTGCGCATCGTGGAGACGGGCGTCAGGCCCGCCACACCGTCGACGGCGAGGATCGCCTCGGAGAGCGATTCCTCCATTTCCTCCGTGCCGTCCGGCAGGATGCCCAGCACGGAGTTCATCTCCGCGTCCTTGCCGAACGCGTCGCGGTAGGAGTCCGGCGTGATGTACACGTAGTTCTCCACGTAGTTCTCGGCAATGCCCATGACGGTGAACGTTGCGGCGTCGCCGTCGCTGTTCTCAATCTCCAGCTCGCTGCCCACGGAGAGCCCGCGCTCTTCGGCGAACTTCTCCGTCACGACCACGCCGCCGTCCGTCAGGGCGATGGAGGCGCCGCTGCGGCGCTCGTGCAGGTCGATGAACTGGGCGAACTGCGCGGTGTCGCCCGGGACGAAGAGATACACGCTGAATTCGCGGTCGCCGAGGTCGACGGATACGCGCTGCTGGCTCGCGGCCATGTAGTTCTTCACGCGGGCGGTGTCGCCCATTGTATCCTGAAATGCCTCGTCTTCGAGCGCGTCCTCGTCGCTGAGCGTCACGACGAAATCATAGGTGAAGATCTTGTCGAACTGGTTCGAGATGATGTCGCTGATGGAATCCTTCAGGCCGAAGCCCGTCACCAGCAGCGCGGTGCAGCCCGCGATGCCGGTGACCGTCATGAAGAACCGCTTTTTGTAGCGGAACAGGTTGCGGGCCGTCACCTTATGGGTGAATTTCATGCGCCGCCAGATGGGTGTGACGCGCTCGAGAAGAATGCGCTTGCCCGCGGCGGGCGCTTTCGGCAAAAGCAGCTGCGCCGCGCATTCGCGGAGCGTCTGCCCGCAGGCGTTCAGCGTGGCGAGACTCGTGCACACCAGCGCCGCGCCCACGCCGAGCGCCGCCAGCTGCGCGTGGAATACACACTGGAACGTCGGGATGGAGTACATCGTGCCGTAGGCGTTCCAGATGACGAGCGGGATGGCGGTGAAGCCGAATGCAAGCCCGGCGACGTCGCCCACAAGCGTGGCCACCCACGCGTAGAACAGATATTTGAACATGATCTGCCAGCGGCTGTACCCGAGCGCCTTGAACGTGCCGATCTGCAGCCGCTCCTCGTCGACCATGCGCGTCATCGTCGTGAGCGCCACGAGCGCCGCCACGAGGAAGAAGAAGATGGGGAACACGGTCGTGATGGCTTCGAGCTTGTCAATGTTCGACCAGTAGGCCGACACGCCCGCGTTGCCGGAGCGGTCGAAGACATACCACTCGGGAACTTCCAGCTCGGCCAGCTCCTGCTCGCCGTCCGCGATCTGCTGTTCGGCGTCCGCGAGTTTCTGCTCGGCGTCGGCCTTCTGTTCGGCGTATTCGGCCTCGCCCTGCTCCAGTTCGGCGCGGCCGTCCTCGAGCTGCTCCATGCCGTCCTCGTACTGCTGTTTGGCGGAGTCCAGTTTGGACTGCGCGAGGTCGAGTTCCAGCTGTGCCAGACCCGGCGCGAGGCTCAGCGACGTCTCGCCCGAGGCGATCTGCTTCTCCGCCTCGGTGATCTGCTTTTTCGCATCCGCCATTTTCTGTTTCGCGGCCGCGAGCTGCGCTTCGCCCTCCGTGATGAGCGGCTCATACTCCGCGATCTGGCGGTTGGCCTCGTCCAGCTGCGCGCGCGCCTCCGCGACGCCCTGTTCGGCGGCGTCGTACGTCTGCTTGGCGGCGTCGGCCTGTGTGCGCGCGCTCGACGCGGCGGAGTCCAGCCCGTCGAGACGCGCCTGCTCGGCGTCCGAAGCGGCTTTGGCCGTGTCATACGCGGCCTGTGCCGTCTGCTCGGCGGCCTGCGCGGCGGCGTACTGCGCCTGGAGATCCGGGTTCTCCGGATCTTCGGCGAGCTGTGCTTCCAGCGCTTCGCGCTCGGCCTTCTTCGTCTCATATTCGCTCTGTGCCGCGGCCGTGGCGGCGTTCAGGTCGTTGATATTGCTGGTGTCGTGCGCCTGCTGCGCCGTCTGTTCGGCGCTCTGCGCGGCCTGCTCGAGCGCGTCGGCCTGTGCCTTCAGGGACGGGAGCGCCTGTTCGCCCTGTGTGACGGCGGACTCCAGCGTCGGAAGAAGCTGTTTTGCCACCTCGAGCTGCTGTTTGGCTTCGTTCAGCGCCTGTTCCTGCGTCTCGATCTCCGCGAGACCGTCCTCATACTGCGCTTTCGCGTCGATCAGCGCGGTCTGCGCGGCGGCGAGTTCCTGCTGCTTCTGGCTCAATGTTCCGGGCAGCGATTCCCGGTTTGCCTCAAGCTCTTTCTCGCCGCTGTCGATCTCGTTTTTCGCGCTCTCGAGCTTGGCTTCGTTCTCCTCCAGCTCGGCGCGGCCGTCCTCGAGCTGCTGCTCGGCGTCGGCCAGCTTTTCGTCAGCCTCGGCGCGCGCGTCCTCCAGTTCGGCGCGGGCGTCGGCCAGCTCCTGCTCGGCCTGCTCCTTCACTTCCGTGTAGCGCGCTTCGCACCGCGCGCCGCTGATCTCCTCGATGCGCTCGGCCACGGCGTCCACAGCGTTCTGGTATTCGTCCGACGCCGCGTTCAGCTCCCGCGCGCCCTCCACGGTCACGAAGATCTCGCTGTACGCTTCCTGCGAGAAGTTCTCGTCGCCCACGTAAATTTTCAGAGAGACCGTGCCGTCGCCGATCGTCGCGCTCTCGGTCTCCACCGAGAAGTAGTAGGCGGTCTCCACGACGCCGACGATCTTGAATTCCGTGCTGCGCAGCGTGTCGCTGATGTCTCCGTTCGACTCCGACACCGTCAGCGTCTGACCCACGGTGATCCCGGGATCATGCGAGGCCGAGACGGGCGCGACGATGACGCACTCGTTTTCCTTTACGGGCAGGCGGCCCTCCACGACTTCCACGCGGTTGAGGTAGTCCACCGGCTCGAGCTCCTCGATCTGATCCGACGGCAGGCCGTGCACGCGCGTGACGATGTTCTTCTCCTCGCCCGCGTCCAGGAAGATGTCCGCCATGTAGGCGGGCATCACTTCGTCCACGCCCTCCACGGCGCGGATGGCGTCCGCGTCCTCGTCCGTGAGACCCAGCTCACTGACGATGCGCAGATCGTACAGATTCGATTCGTCGAGATATGTGTCTCCGGCGGCGCGCATGTTGATGGGCGTCGCCATCAGTCCCGCCAGCAGCCCCGTGCCGAGCGCCACGATGGCGGCGATCGCGATGAAGCGGCTGAACGTGCCCTTCATCGTGCGCAAAAGCACTTTGCGATATGTCCGTTTCACCTGTTACCACTCGATCCTTTCCACCGGAACGGGGTCCGGATTCGTCTCCATGCTCTGCACCGTGCCGCTGTTGATGTGGATCACGCGGTCGGCCATGGCCGTCAGCGCCGTGTTGTGCGTGATGACGATGACGGTGCGGCCCGTGTGGCGGCAGGTGTCCTGCAACAGGCGCAGCACCTGCTTGCCCGTCTTGTAGTCGAGCGCGCCGGTCGGCTCGTCGCACAGGAGGATCTTCGGATTCTTGGCCAGCGCGCGCGCGATGGACACGCGCTGCTGCTCACCGCCCGACAGCTGCGCCGGGAAGTTCTTCAGACGGTGGCCGAGCCCCACGTCGCGCAGCACCTGCACCGCGTCCATCGGGTTGCGGCAGATCTCGTTCGCCAGCTCCACGTTCTCCACAGCCGTCAGGTTCTGCACGAGGTTGTAGAACTGGAACACGAATCCCACGTCGTAGCGGCGGTAGGCCGTCAGCTCCTTCTGCGAGAAGTCGCTCACGACGCGCCCGTCCAGAACGATGCGCCCCTCGTCGCACGTGTCCATGCCGCCCAGCATGTTCAGCACGGTCGTCTTGCCCGCGCCCGACGGCCCGACGATGATGCAGAATTCGCCCTTGTTGATCTCGAAATTCACGTGATCGGCGGCGGCGATGCGCGTTTCGCCCGTCTGGTAATATTTGCACACGTCCTCAAAGCGGACATACGGTTCCATGGATCGACAGCTCCTTACCTGTTTCGCTCTTATGTTATCACACAGATTGTACGGATACTAAACTGTGTGTTGATTATCTCAGCGTGATTTCATTATAATGGAAACGAGGGGAAAGGGCAATCGACAATGCGTGCCGGCTCTGTGTAAAAATGAACACTTTTCCGCAAACTGTACAATAACATTGTAAAATTTTTATGAAAGGGGATCACACCATGAAACAGGGGGAGGACCGCCGCGTGACGCGCACCCGGCGTCTGCTGCGGCAGGCGCTTGTGAAGCGCATGAGAGAGAAGAGCGTGAGCAGCATCACCGTCAAGGAGCTGTGCGACGAGTGCGACATCAACCGCGGCACGTTTTACAGCCATTACAGCGATGTAGCGGCACTTTTGGAGAGTATTGAGAACGATCTGTTCGCGCAGCTCCAGCAGATGCTCGCGCAGCTGTCCGCCGAGGAGATGCTGTCGCGGAACAATCCCAGCCGGACGATGGTGGCGCTGTTTGAATTCCTGCGCGAGAACGCGGACATCTGCGCCGCGCTGCTGTGCGACAACGGCGACCCCGCGTTCATCGAGCGCGTGCGCGTGTTTGTGCGCCGGGAAGTGCTGGGCGAGTGGCGGCACATGTTCTCGGACGGCGACGGCGAGCGGCAGGAATACACGTTCGCGTTCCTTGTGTCCGGCAGCATGGGAATGCTGCAGCACTGGCTCGAAAGCGGCCTGACGCTCACGCCGGAGCAAATGGCAGAGATGCTCACGGAATTCATCACGCAGGGCGTGGCGGTCATGCGCTGACGGATGGCGGCATATCCTTGGAATGCGGGGCGTGTCCCGCGGGAAAAGGAGATGAGGCGATGTGCTGCACGCATTTCTGACGGCGGCGCTGGCGGGCCTTTCCACGGGCCTCGGCGGTCTTGCCGTGTTTCTGGTCCGCCGCCCGGACCGCCGGGTGACGGCGTTCTCGATGGGATTTGCCGGCGGCGTGATGACGGCGGTGTCGCTGGGCGACATGCTGCCCCACGCGGCGGAAGGTTACCTCGCGGTGATGACGCCGCTCAGGGCGGCGGGAGCCTCCGCGTCGCTGCTGGCGCTCGGCCTGCTCGCGGGCTTTCTGCTCGACCGCTGCGTGCCCGAGGCGGGCGAACTCGCGTCCGGTGAGCGCGGAGGCGCGGTGCGCGCGGCTGTTGTCGTGGCGGTGTCCATTGTGCTGCACAACCTGCCCGAGGGCATCCTCACGATGTGTGCGGGCTACGCCGACCCGAAGCTCGGGCTGACGCTGGCCCTTGCGGTGGCGATGCACAACGTCCCGGAGGGCGTGGCCGTGGCCGTGCCCGTGTGGCGCGCGTCCGGCAGCCGCGCCAAGGGTGCGCTGTGCGCTCTCGCGTCGGGCCTTGCCGAACCTCTCGGGGCGCTTTTGGTGTTCTTCCCGGTGCGGCGGTTTCTCACGCCGCTGTTCCTCGACGGGCTTCTGGCGCTCATCGCGGGCGTGATGCTCTACGTGTGCGCTGCGGAGCTGTTCCCGCAGGGATACGCCGCTTCGAAGAAGGGATGCGTGTGCGCAGGAGTGTGCGCCGGAGCGCTGCTGATGCACGTCACGGGCGTCCTCACGGGTTGAGCGGAATATTGCGCCGCGGTGCGTCGGTGGTGTATAATAGGAAAGAGTTACGCAAAAGGGGGCGACGGCATGAAACTGGCGCGCATCGCATGCGCGGCCGCGGCAATGCTGCTGCTGGCCGGCTGCAGCAGCCGGCAGAGCATCGAAGAGCTGCTGCGCGCGCCGCAGCCGAACGAGGCGCAGAGCGCCGTGCAGACGGCGCTGTCGAATTTCCTCGGCGAGCCCCTTCAGCTGAAATACCCGCGCGGCGGCAGCGAGATGGCGCCGCTTCTGTTTCTGGATCTGGACGGCGACGGCGACGACGAAGCCGCGGCGCTGTATGTGACGGAGGGCGGCGGGACGGACGTCCACCTCGCGATCCTCGAGGACCGCGACGGCTCGTGGGAGGTCGTGTATGAGATCCCGGGCCTCGGCCCCGAAGTCGCGGGCGTCGAGGAAGTGCCCATGCTCGGCACGGGCACGCAGCTCGTTGTGGGCTACGCCAACACCACGCTGACGGACAAATACCTCGCGGTCTACAACTACAGCTCCGACAGCGTCACACAGCTGTACAGCTGCGCGTATACGAGCTATATCGCACAGGACATCTATCACGACGGCGGCGCGGAGCTGGCCGTCGTGCTGCCCGTCACGCAGGCGAGCGTCGACATCGCGGTGCTGCGCGCGTCGGAGGACGGCAGGATCGGCGTGAGCCAGACGCTCTCCCTCGGTGAGAAGTTCGTCTCGTGCGACGGGCTGTACGTCACCGAGAGCGGCGGAAAGACGGGCCTTGTCGCCGACGGCGCGTCCGGCAGCGAAGAGCGCGTCACGGAGCTGTTTGTCGTGGAAAACAATTACCTCGTGCGCAGTGAGCAGCAGGTTCCGGAACTCAGCGCGCGCAGCGTGCAGGGGCTCGTGCCCACGGACTTTGACGGCGCCGGCGCGGTGGAGATCCCCACTCTCGTCACGGAGGCCGACGTGGCCGGATATGCACACCGGTTCTATTACGTGACGTGGCGGGACATGCTCGGCGTGCCCGCGTGGCCGCAGGAGCAGGAGACGCCGCAGGAGCCCGCGTCGCAGCCCGAACAAGATCCAGAAGCCGGAGCGGAAATGCAGGCGGCGGACGGCGCGGACCCGGCCGCGCAGGAACCCGCCGGGAGCGAGCCGGAAGAACCGGCGCAGCAGCCGGAATCCGGCGCGCAGACGCCGACGGCCCTGTCGCAGCTCGACGCCGCGGCACTCGAGCACACCGGCGTGCGCTTCGGCGTGTACGATTCGGCGAACGGCTATTTCCTGCGCCTGCCGCTGGCGTGGAGCGGAGCCGTGACGATCGAGGACGGCGTCGTGCCGGACAGCTGGCGCGTGCGCGACGCGGCAACGAACGAGATGCTCGTCTCGGTGCGCCTCGCGGGGCTGGATGAGACGGTGGAATCCCAGAACTACACGCTTGCGGGCGTGACGGAGGAAAAGAAGGTTTACGTTTCCGTGTCGACGCTGGTGAACAGCGGCGCGGCGGACATCGTGCTCGCGGGCTTTACCGCGATGCCGTGATCGGACTGGAGGAAGACGGATATGAGAAAGATCCTGGTCGTGGAAGATGAAGAATCCATCCGCGAAGTCATTGCGCTGAATCTCCGCATGGCGGGATATGAGGTGACGGAGGCCGGAAGCGCCGAGGAAGCCCTCGCCGTGTTCGACGGCAGCTACGACGCGGCCATCCTCGACGTAATGCTACCGGGTATGAACGGCTTTTCGCTGTGCGAGGCCATCCGGCGCGATTCGTCGACGGTGGGCATCATCATCCTCAGCGCCAAGACGCTCGAGACGGACAAGATCCGCGGCCTTTCCATCGGCGCGGACGACTATATGACGAAACCCTTCTCGGTCAGCGAGCTGCTGGCGCGCGTCGAGGCGCTGGTGCGCCGCGTGGCGCGCTCGGGCGGAGCCGACGCGGCCGCGGAGGCGGACGGACGCATGGTGTCCGGCTGCTTTGTGCTCGACCAGAAGAGCCGCGTTCTGTACAAGAACGGCCAGCCCATCGACCTCACGCAGGTGGAGTTCCAGATCATGGAGCTGTTCTTCGCGAATCCGGGCGTGGCGCTCGTGCGCGAGAAGATCCTCGAGGGCGTCTGGGGCGAGAACTATTTCGGCGACGTCAAGATCGTGGACGTCAACATCCGCCGCCTGCGCATGAAGGTGGAGGACGAACCTTCGTCGCCGCACCACATCCTGACGGTGTGGGGCTACGGCTACCGCTGGAACGGCTGAGCCGTCCGAAAGTTTTGTACGGGAAAGGAGGCGCGCCATGAACAGCAGCATCACCCGCCGCTGGGTGCGCGGCAGCCTGCTCATCACCATCCTGGTGCTGGTGGCGGCGGAGACTGTCTTCCTGTATTTTACCGTCACAATGAACTACGATTCCGTGCGCCGCGCGCTCGAATCCCGCGTGTCCACCATCATCACGCAGCTTTCCGTGGGCGACACGCAGACGGAGGAGGGGCGCGGCGTCCTTCTGCGCCGCATGCTGGAACAGTTTTCGGAAAAGGACAAGTTCGAGCTGATGCTGGTCAACTCAGCCGGGCGCGTGGCCGTCTCCACAACGGGCGCGGCCCCGGTCCAGACGGAGACTCCGGCGGACCTTGTCGCCGCGCTGCAGAGCGAAGACGGCATGGGCAGCGCGGTGTACCGCACGCCGATGGGCGAGAAGGTCATGGCCGTCACGTCGCTGCTGCCGTTCGCGGCCGAGGACCTCATCGCCGTGCGCATCGTCACGAGCCTGACGCTCGTGGACGACAACATCGGCACGATCACGGCCGCCAGCATGGCCATCGTGATGGTCGTCATCCTCGTGAGCATCCGCTCCGGCCTGTTCTTCATCCGAAGCATCGTCCTGCCCATCGGGGAGATCGAGGAGACCGCCGCGCGCATGGCCAAGGGCAACCTCGACATCCGCATCACGAACAAATACAACGACGAGATCGGCAAACTGGCCGACACCATCAACCACATGGCGGGCGAACTGGACAAGTCCGAGCGCATGAAAAACGAGTTCATCTCCTCCGTGTCGCACGAGCTGCGCACGCCGCTCACCTCCATCAAGGGGTGGATCGAGACGATCGGGCGCGTGAACGACCCGTCCGACCCGAGTTTCCACCGCGGCGTGCAGATCATCGCGAACGAGACCGACCGCCTGTACGCGATGGTCGAGGAGCTGCTCGACTTCTCGCGTATGCAGAGCGGCCTGAAGCTCGAGCGGGAAGTGCTCGACCTCGTGGCCGAGGTGTCGGACGCGGCCATCATGGCGCAGCCGCGCGTGGCGGGCGAGGGCATCCGTCTCGAATACACCGAGCCGGAGCTCCCGATGCCCGTGTACGCCGATCCGCGCCGTCTGCGCCAGGTGTTCGTCAACATCCTCGACAACGCCGTGAAATATTCGGACGCGGGCAGCACCATCTTCATCGAGATCCTGTCCGACGGCGTGAACGCGTACGTCAACATCACCGACGAGGGGCAGGGCATCGCGCCCGAGGACCTCGAGAACGTAAAAGTGAAATTCTACAAGGGCAGGGGTGCGGTGCGCGGTTCGGGCATCGGCCTCGCCGTGGTGGATGAGATCGTCACCGCGCACGGCGGCGGTGTGGAGATCCAGAGCGAGCTGGGGCACGGCACGACCGTGACCGTGCGCCTGCCGCTGTACAAAAAGGGCGAAAAAACGCCCGAGCCGGAGAAAGGGACCGAAAGCAATGTCTGAGAAATCGTGTGCAAAATCCTGTGCATTCAAAACGAGCGTCGGAGGCCAGGCCATCCTGGAGGGCGTGATGATGCGCGGCCCGGAGAAGATCGCCATGGCCGTCCGCAAGCCGGACGGCGGCATCCACACCGAGGTCAGCGAGGTCAGATCCCACGCGTGGCGCAAGTGGCCGCTCGTGCGCGGCGTGTGCAGCTTCGTGGAATCACTTGTCACGGGCTACCGCTATCTCTCCAAGAGCGCCGACATCGCGCTGACGGAGGAAGAGGAGGAGCTGACGGGCTTCGACAAATGGGTCGATGAGAAATTCGGCGAAAAAGGGACGAATTTCGTCATGGGTGCGGCGTCGGTGCTCGGCATCGCTCTGGCCGTGGCGCTGTTCGTATTCCTGCCCACGTTCCTCGTGGGGCTCATCGGCCGCGCGCTCGACCTCGGCTGGACGCGCACGCTGCTCGAGGGCCTCGTGAAAGTGGCGCTGCTCGTCGGCTATCTCGCTGCGGTCAGCCGCATGAAGGAGATGAAGCGCCTGTTCGGCTACCACGGCGCGGAGCACAAGACCATCGCCTGCTACGAGGCGGGCATGGAGCTCACGACGGAGAACATCCGCACCTGCTCGCGGTTCCATCCGCGCTGCGGCACGAGCTTTCTTCTGATCGTCGTGCTCGTCAGTATCCTCGTCAACGCCGCGCTGCCGTGGTCGAACCTCGGCCTGCGCGCCGTCTACAAACTGCTGCTTTTGCCCGTCGTGGTGGGCATCAGCTACGAGATCATCAAGTTCTGCGGGCGGTACGACAATCCCGTCACGCACGCCGTCTCCGCGCCGGGGCTGTGGCTGCAGCACATCACGACGAACGAGCCCGACGACTCGATGATCGAGTGCGCCGTCGCCGCTATTCGCCCCGTCCTGCCCGAGAACCGGGAGGAGGCCGCGTGGTGACGCTGGGCGACGCGTACCGCGCCGCGCGCGCGCAGCTGCGCGAAGCGGGCGTGGAGGACGCCGCGTTCGACGCGCAGTGCCTGTGCCGCGCGGTGTCCGGACGCGACCCGCGCGCACTGCCCGATTACGAGCTCACCCAGGCGCAGGAGGAAACCTTCCGCGCCATGTGCGCCGACCGGGCGCGACGCCGCCCGCTCCAGTACATCCTCGGCGAGTGGGATTTTCTCGACTTCACGCTGCGCGTCGGCGAGGGCGTGCTCATCCCGCGTTCCGACACGGAGGTCACGGCGCTCGAAGCCGCCCGCCTTGCCGGAGCCGCGCCGGGTGAACCCGTCGTGCTCGACCTGTGCGCGGGCAGCGGGGCCATCGCGGCCGCCGTCGCGCGCCGCGTGCCGCGCGCGCATGTGACCGCCGTGGAAAAATACGATGATGCGATGCGCTGGCTGTGTGAAAACCTCGCCGCGCTCGCGCCGCACGCCTGCGCGGTGCAGGCCGATGTGTTCGGCTTTGAGCACACGCTCGCGCCCGCGTCCGCGGACGTGATCGTCTCGAACCCGCCGTATGTCACCGAGGAGGAGATGCGCACGCTCGAACCGGAACTCGTGTTCGAGCCGCGCACCGCACTCGAAGCGCCGGACGAGGGGCTGCGGTTTTACCGCCATATCGCGCGCGCGTACCGCGCGGCGCTCAAACCGGGCGGCGCGCTCGTGTTCGAGGTGGGCGACACGCAGGGGCAGGCCGTGCGCGCCATTCTGACGGAGAACGGATTTTCGGATATCTGCGTGCTGCCGGACGCCGAGGGGCGCGACCGGTGCGTGCGCGGAATTGCACCGTAAAATTGCATTTTTCGCGCGTTTGGGGTATACTATTACCCGTCTGAAGAGAGACGATGGTGCTGTCCCGACAATGGGACAGCATTTCGGATAGAATTATGGTGTTAGGAAGAGACACCGCATGGAAGCCGGAACAGGGAGGAACTTGCATGGCAGAGAAAAAAGCATCCGTCTCGCCCGAAAAGAAATCGGGCGGCGATAAAAAGAGCGCGCTGGAAACGGCGATCGCTCAGATCGAAAAAAACTTCGGCAAGGGCGCGGTGATGAAGCTCGGCCAGAACGTCACGATGCAGGTGGACGCGATCTCCACCGGCAGCCTGTCGCTCGACCTTGCGCTCGGCATCGGCGGCCTGCCGCGCGGCCGAATCGTCGAGATCTACGGGCCGGAGTCCTCCGGTAAGACGACGCTTGCGCTGCACTGCATCGCCGAGGCGCAGAAGGCCGGCGGCGAAGTGGCGTTCATCGACGTCGAGCACGCGCTCGACCCCGTCTACGCCAAGGCGCTCGGCGTGGACATCGACTCGCTCCTCGTCAGCCAGCCGGACACCGGCGAGCAGGCGCTCGAGATCTGCGAGGCGCTCGTGCGCTCGGGTGCGATCGACGCCATCGTCATCGACTCCGTCGCCGCGATGGTGCCCCGCGCCGAGATCGAGGGCGAGATGGGCGATTCCCACGTCGGTCTGCAGGCGCGCCTGATGAGCCAGGCGCTGCGCAAACTCACGGGCGTCATCGGCAAGACGGGCACCGTGGCCATCTTCATCAACCAGCTGCGTGAAAAAGTCGGCGTCGTGTACGGCAACCCCGAAGTCACCGCCGGCGGCCGCGCGCTGAAATACTACTCGTCCGTGCGCATCGACGTGCGCCGCATCGAGGGCCTGAAGGACTCCACCGGAGCGTTCATCGGCAACCGCACGCGCGCGAAGGTCGTCAAGAACAAGGTCGCGCCGCCGTTCAAGGAGGCGGAGTTCGACAT
This sequence comes from uncultured Ruthenibacterium sp., assembly GCA_944386565.1. Lineage (GTDB taxonomy): Bacteria > Bacillota > Clostridia > Oscillospirales > Ruminococcaceae > Ruthenibacterium. The sequence continues at coordinate 95,442 of CALXBO010000004.1, forward strand.
CATGTTCGGCCAGGGCATCTCCAAGACGGGCGAACTGCTCGACCTCGCCGTGAAGCTCGGCTTCATCACGAAGAGCGGCGCGTGGTTCGGCTACGGCGACACCCGCCTCGGCCAGGGCCGCGACAACACGAAGGCATACCTCGAAGCGCACCCCGATCTCTTTGCCGAGATCGAGCAGCTCGTGCGCGACAACGCCGACAAACTCTACACGCTGAAGAAGGGCGAGGTGCTCAAGCGCCCGGCGAACATCGACGACGCGCCCGTGAAGGCGCCCGCCGCCGCGAAGATCGAAGACGCGGCCGTTCCGCCCGCTCCCGCGGAGGAACCCGCGAAACCCGCGCGCAAGGCAAAGCCCAGCATCGACATCATGGTCGAGGACTGACGCATGACCGTCACCCGCATCTCTGAAACGAAAAAAGGGCGCTTCGCCCTGTTCGACGAGGAGGACGAATTCCTCTTCTCCGTCGACGGCGAGACGCTTCACAGGCACGGCATCCGCGAGGGCTGCGCGCTGGACGGCGCGGCCCTTGCGGCTTTGCGTTTTGACAGCGACACGCGCCGCGCCAAGGACAAAGCCCTGCGCCTTCTGGCCGTGCGCGACCACGCGTCCGGCGAGCTGTATCAAAAGCTCTGCCGCGATTTCGACGAGCACTCCGCGGCCGCGGCCGTCGCCGAGATGGCGCGGCTCGACCTGCTCGACGACGAATCGTTCGCGTGCCGCTACGCGTCCCAGCTCGCGGCGCGCGGAAAATCCGTGCGGCAGATCGCGATGAAGCTGGAGGAAAAAGGCATTGACCGCGGCGCGGCCGGGCGCGCGCTGGAGAGCGTGTCCGAGGCGTGCGAGGGCGCGTGCCTTGCGCTCGTGCGCCGCTCGTACCGCGCGAAACTCGCGGCAGGACAGCGCGATAAAGTGCTGGCTGCGCTGGCGCGCCGCGGCTTTTCGTACGGCGAGGCAAAAGACGCCGTCGAGCGTGTGCTCACAGAACTGGAAACCGAATCCGAAAACGGAGGAATGTTATGAACATCGCCATCATCTCCCTCGGCTGCCCCAAGAACCAGGTGGACGCCGACGTGATGTGCCACGCGCTTCTGTCGCGCGGCCACACCACCACCGCCGACCTGTCCGAAGCGGACTGCATCCTCGTCAACACCTGCGCGTTCATTGAGAGCGCCAAGCAGGAGGCCATCGAGAACATCCTCGAGGCGTGCTCGTACAAGGAGGCGAACCCCGCGCTGAAGGTCGTCGTCACGGGCTGCCTCGCCGAGCGCTACCGCTCCGAGATCCTCACGGAGATCCCCGAGGTCGACGCTGTTATCGGCATCGGCTCGAACGGCGCGATCTGCGACTTGCTCGACCGCGTCGAAGCGGGCGAGGAGCACCTCGAGAGCTACGGCCCGAAGCGCGACATGCCGCTCGGCGGCTGCCGCGTCATCTCCACGCCGAAACACTACGCCTACCTGAAGATCGCCGAGGGCTGCTCGAACTGCTGCGCGTACTGCGCCATCCCGCTCATCCGCGGCGGCCTGCGCAGCCGCACGGTCGAGGACTGCGTCGAGGAGGCGGAGTTCCTCGCGTCCGAGGGCGTGAAGGAGCTCATCGTCGTCGCGCAGGACATCACCGCGTTCGGCGCCGACCGCGGCGAGCCCGAGATCGCGCAGCTGCTCGACGAGCTGAACAAGGTCGAGGGCATCGAGTGGATCCGCATGCTGTACGCGTATCCCGAGCGCATCACGGACGAATTCATCGACGCGATGGTGCGCAACGACAAGGTGCTGCACTACCTCGACGTGCCCATCCAGCACATCGACTCCGAAGTCCTCGCGCGCATGAACCGCAAGGGCGACGAGACGACCGTCCGCTCCGCGCTCGCACGTCTGCGCGCCGCGATGCCGGACATCACGCTGCGCACGACGCTCATCACCGGATTCCCCGGCGAGACGGAGGAGCAGTTCGAGAAGCTGTGCGCGTTCGTGCGCGAGCAGCGCTTTGCCCGCCTCGGGTGCTTCGCGTACAGCGAGGAGGAGGGCACGAAGGCCGCCGAGATGGAGCAGATGCCGATGGAGGTGCGCGAGCAGCGCGCCGAGGCCGTCATGCGCATCCAGACGGACATCATGGCCGAGACGCAGCAGGCGATGATCGGCCGCACGCTCACCGTTATCTGCGACGACTACGACGAGGAAAACGAGCTGTACCTGTGCCGCTCGCGCGGCGACGCGCCCGACATCGACGCGGTCGTCTGCGTCCGCAGCGAAGAAACGATGTATCCCGGACAGTTCTACGACGTGACGGTGGAGGATTCCGACGTTTACGATCTGTATGCCGTCCGCGCCTGAGAGGAGAGTATTGGCATGAATCTGCCCAACAAACTGACGCTTCTGCGCATCCTGCTCGTTCCCGTGTTCATGGTGTGCGCCGCCAACCACTGGATGCTGGCCGCCGGCATCATCTTTGCCGTCGCCAGCTTTACCGATTATCTTGACGGCCACCTCGCGCGCAAATACCACCTCGTCACCGATTTCGGCAAGTTTGCCGACCCGCTCGCCGACAAGCTCCTGACGACGACGGCGTTTCTGTACATGCTTGCGGACGGCTGCTGCGACCCGGTCGTGCTCGTCCTCATCCTCGCGCGCGAATTCGCCGTCTCCGGCCTGCGCATGGTCGCGGCCGGCGCGAAGGACGGCAAGGTCATCGCGGCCAACATGTGGGGCAAGGTCAAGACCGTCATGCAGATGCTGACCATCATCTTCTACTACTTCGGCTACGCGATCGAATCGCGCCTTGACCCCAATGCAGTCAACAGCGTGTTCCTCACGCAGGCCATCAGCTGGGCGCTGTGCTGGTTCGTCGCAGCCGTCACGGTGATCTCGGGCGTCAAATACCTGTGGGACAACCGCACGTTCATCAACACCGCGAAATAATCCGGAACGAAAGGGGCGGAGCCGCGCGGCTCCGCCCCTTTTTTCAACACGGGAGGACAGAAATGTGAAAAAGATTCTTCTTCTGGCCACGGGCGGGACGATCGCCAGCGTGGAGACGGCCGAGGGCCTTTCCCCGGCACAATCCCCCGAGCGGCTTCTCTCCTATGTGCCCGAGACGCGCAGCGTGTGCCACGTGGACGTGGAGCAGCCCTTCTGCATTGACAGCACGAACATCCAGCCGGAGCACTGGGTCGCGCTGTCCAAGCGCATCTGCGCGGTGTACGACGAATACGACGGCTTTGTCATCACGCACGGCACGGACACGATGGCCTACACCGCCGCGGCGCTGTCGTACCTCGTGCAGTCCGGCAGTAAGCCCATCGTGCTCACGGGCGCGCAGAAGCCCATCAGCGCGCTCATCACGGACGCGCGCAAGAATCTGCTCGACAGTCTGCGCTTCGCCTCGCACGACGGCGTGCACGGCGTGTACGTCGTGTTCGACGGCAAGGCCATTCTCGGCACGCGCGCCCGCAAGGTGCGCTCCAAGAGCTACAGCGCCTTTGAGAGCATCAACTATCCCGTGGCAGCGTTCCTCGACGACCGCCGCATCCTCCAATATGTGGACGCAGGGGAGCGCCAGAGCGCCGTGCGGTTCTACGACGCGCTGTGCCCGTCGGTGTTCGTTCTCAAGCTGCTGCCCGGCATCCGGCCCGACATCCTCGAGTACATCGGCGAGCGGTACGACGCCATCATCCTCGAGAGCTACGGCGTCGGCGGTGTGCCGCAGTACGGCCAGCGCGATTTTCTGCGCGGGCTCGAGGCGCTCACCGCCCGGGGGAAAATCGCAGTCATCGCCACGCAGGTCATGCTCGAGGGCAGTGACGCCGAACTGTACGAGGTCGGCTTCCGGGCCATCCACCACTGCAACGTCCTGCAGGCCTACGACATGACCGTCGAGGCCGCCGCCGTCAAGCTGATGTGGATTCTGGCGCAGACGCACGAGTTCAGCGAGGTGCGCCGTCTGTTCTACACGTCTGTCGGCGGCGACATCCTCACACCGGAACAATAAAATACGCCCCGTATATTCATAAAACGAATATACAGGGCGTTTCTCTTTTTCAGACGATGGTGTATCCCATGCCGGCCAGAAGCGTCAGCGCGCGCTCGTGCCCCTCGGGCGTCATCGCGGCACACAGAGCGCTGTTGACGGCGATCTCCGTGTTGAGAAATTCGGAGTGGAGCAGAATCGCGTTGGAAACGACGCAGATGTCCGTCACCACGCCGCACAGCTCGATGCGGTCGGGGTCGCCGCCGCACATCAGGCGCACCGCGGCGGGCAGGGCGGGGGAGCCGAACGTGGCCTTCTCCACGATCATCACACCGTCCTGCACGTGCTCCTCGTAATCGGAGAGGCTTCCGTACAGGCCCCAGCCCTCCGTTCCGCGCACGCAGTGCGGAACGGGCAGGAACTTTCCCTCTCGCGTGTTGAGATATTCCTCGAGATGCGTGTCCTTTGTGAAGATCACGGGCTTGTCCGCCTGGCGGTATTCCCGCACGCGCGCCTCAATGCCCGCCTCCAGCGTCTCCGCCGCGGGATTGGCCAGCGCGCCGGAGACGAAATCCACCTGATAGTCAATTACAATAAGTATATCTTTTTCCATATTATACACCTCGTAAATAATTCACCATATCCACTTCACGGCCGCCGTCCAGATAGACGCGCGGCACGCGCCGTCCGATGCTGCACAGGATCTCATAGGGGATCGTCCCCGCGGTGTGCGCCAGCGTTTCCACGCTGTCGGAAACGTCGCCGCCGAACACGGTCGCCGCGTCGCCCGCGGCAGCCTCGGGGATGTCGGTCACGTCGACCATCATCTGGTCCATGCACACGCGGCCCAGCACGCGCGCGGGTTTGCCGCAGATCTCAACGATGCCGCGGTTCGACATCGCGCGGGGATAGCCGTCCGCGTATCCGACCGTCAGCGTTGCCACGCGCATCGGCCGGCTCGACTCAAACGTCCGCCCGTAGCTGATGCAGCGCCCGGCGGGCAGTTCCTTCACCATGCTCACGCAGCATTTGAGACGCATCGCGCTGCGCAGGCCGGGCAGCGTCACCTCAGCCGAGGGGTTCTCGCCGTACAGGATGATGCCGGGACGCACCGCGTCGCGGTGAAATTCGGGGTAAGCGAACGTGCCGGCCGAGTTGCAGCAGTGCACCGTTTCAAACGTTACGCCGCGGTCGGACAGCTCGTCGACAGCGGCGCACATCCGCGCGTACTGCGCGTGTGTGAACGAGACGTCGTCCGCCAGCGTGCTGTCGGCCACGGCGAAGTGCGTGAAAATTCCGGCGGCGTGCAGCCCCGGCAGGCGGCAGACGGACTCGACGGCCGCCACGGTGTCGGCGTTGCCCACGGCATCGAAGCCGATGCGCGACATGCCGGTGTCCAGCTTGATGTGGATGCGCACGGTCACGCCCGCGGCGCAGGCGGCGTCGCTCAGCTCCTGTGCGTACTCCGAGGAGAAGACCGTCTGTGTGATGTTGTTTTCGCTCAGCGCGGCGGCGTTTTCCGCGCCGGTGTAGCCGAGGATCAGGATGGGAGCTTCCACGCCCGCGCGGCGCAGGCGCATGGCTTCTTCAAATCCGGACACGGCAAATCCGTCGGCGCCTTCCCCCTCCAGAAGACGGGCCACGGCGGCGTCCCCGTGCCCGTATGCGTCCGCCTTGACGACGGCAATCACGGCCGCGCCGTCCGCGGCGCGGCGTACCAGTTCAAAATTATGGCGCAGGGCTCCGAGGTCGACCTCAGCCCAACAGCGGCGTTCAAATTCCAAAACGATCACCTGAACTATTATGGATTGCAATACTTATCTGTATTATAATCATTTGCGCCGTATTCGTAAACAGAAAAAAACAAAATTGCCTCGTGAGAGAACGAGAGAATGAAAGAGAAAACGAGAGAAAACAGGAGATTGCGCGGAGCTAAATTAAAAATTTGGAAAAAGGGCTTGACTTTGTCTTTGTGTGTGTCGTATAATCTATCTTGCGCCTGCACGGCAGGCTTTTCAAACATCCGATTTTTTCCAATATTTTTAGGAGGAACTACAATGAGCACAACTCTTGCGAAACCCGCCGATGTACAGCGCAAGTGGTATATCATCGACGCCGCGGGCAAGCCTCTCGGCCGCACCGCTGCTACCGCCGCTGTTCTTCTGCGCGGCAAAAACAAGGTCACCTTCACGCCGAACGTTGACTGCGGCGATCACGTGGTGATCATCAACACCGACAAAGCTGTTCTGACGGGCGCGAAGCTCGAGAAGAAATACTACTATCATCACAGCGGCTGGATCGGCGGTATGAAGGCTGTCCAGTACCGCACGCTGATGGCGGAGAAATCCGACCTGGCCATGATGCTGGCTGTCAAGGGCATGCTGCCCTCCAACACGCTGGGCGCCAAGGCTCTGAAGCGCCTGCGCGTCTACAAGGGCGCCGAGCACTGCAACGCTGCCCAGAAGCCCGAACTCTACACGCTGTAATCAGGAGGCAAGGAAGTTATGTACGAGACAAAACCCTACTACTACGGCACTGGCCGCCGCAAAAGCTCCGTTGCCCGTGTGCGCGTGTACAACGGCACTGGCAAAGTGACCATCAACGATCGTGACATCGACGATTACTTCGGTCTGGAGACCCTGAAGCTGATCGTTCGTCAGCCCCTCGCCCTGACGGGTCTCGAGGATAAGTTCGACATCGTCGTCCGCGTCAACGGCGGCGGCATCTCCGGCCAGGCCGGCGCTATCCGCCACGGTCTGTCCCGCGCTCTGCTGAACTACGACGAGAACCTGCGCCCCGAGCTGAAGAAGGCCGGCTTCCTCACGCGTGATCCGCGCATGAAGGAACGCAAGAAGTACGGCCTCAAGGC
>CALXBO010000005.1 GCA_944386565.1 uncultured Ruthenibacterium sp.
TCGGCGAAGTTGTCGTGCACTTCCACGGAGTTGGTCTGCAGGTCAAACGTGATGTCCGACGTGTGCAGGAAATAGTCGGCAAAGAATTCCTTGATGACGTGCTGCTTGTAGCCCGCGCAGATGATGAAGTCGTTGAAGCCGTAGTGCGAATACAGCTTCATGATGTGCCACAGGATGGGCTTTTCGCCGATCTCAATCATCGGCTTCGGACGCAGATGGCTCTCCTCGGAAATTCGGGTGCCGTAACCGCCCGCCAAAAGGACCACTTTCATCGCTGATCTCCTCATTTCCCGGATTTTCGGCCGCGCTGTGCCGCGCTGTGCCGTCCGCCGTTTATCCACATCATTATAATACATGCGTACCGGGTTTGCAAACGGCTTTTCTCTTTTCGCAGGCTGCAGCGTAAAACGCGCACGAAACACGGTGTGCGCGTTTTCAGATTCGGTATTTTTTGCGCGGGGTTCGGACTTTCCATCTTCGGCCTCTTCGTGTATAATAAAACCGTATCTGCCCATCGGAAAGTGATCCGGGCGGAACTGTACTATAAAAAACCCGAAGGAGTCGAATTCGTTTTATGCAGGAACGCGATCAAAAAGACCGGTTATTTCTCTCCGGAATTCTTTGCGCCGTGCTCGCGCTGGCCGTCGTCTGGATCGGCGCCGTCTCTCCCGCGAGTGCGTGGGTGTCCGCTGCGTTCGGTCAGTGCAATCTGGTCTCCCTGGCCGCGGGCAGCGCGGCCGCGCTGGTGCTGAGCATCGGGCTGAACCGTCTGATGCGCGGCGGCGCGCTCACGGCGAAACTTCCGCGCGGGCTGGCGTGGGGATGCGCTGCCGTCCTGTCCGTATTCCTGATTGTCAGCATGAACCACGAGCGGTATGTCTTTGCGACCAACACGCACTATCTGTTCCTTTTTCGCTATCCCAAGTTTCTGCGCGTCCTGGTCGTATGCGCGCTGAGCGCGATCTTCGTGTACTGGCTGCGCGGCAGCCGCGCGCTGAGGGACAGCGCGCCCACGATCCGGGAGCGCCGCCTGTTCGCCGCGCTCTCCGGTCTCCTCGCCGTTCTCGTTCTGGCGGCAAAATATATGCCGAACGTACTCAACGAGGGCGGCTCGCTGTATCATTTCCACGCATACTTCAATTCCATCTACAACGTGGCGCACGGCGCGCCCTTCTCGTCGGACGTCACGAGCATCTACGGACACTATGCCTTCTTTTACGCGCCGTTCATCCTTCTGGCCCGGGCCGTCGGGTTCACCAACGAGGTGAAGCTGACCATTTTCCTCCTGGCCGCGCTGTGCGCGATCGTGGCGGTGCTGTACGCGTACGCGATCTCCGTGTTCGTGAAGAACGCCCTGGTGCGCGCGTTCGCCGTTGTGAGCGTCTGCCTTGCGATGCTCTCTCTTGACATTGGACTCTATGTTCAGCTGACACCTCACCGTCTGTTTCCGTACGCGGTGTTTGCCGCGCTGACGGCATTCTGGTACACACATCCGAAGCAGCGCGGCGCCGTGACCGCCGCCGGATACATCGCCGCCGCGCTGGGCGTCGTGTGGAGCACGGAGTGCGGCGCGATCTCGGCGCTCGCCTGGGCCGCTCTGGGATGCTGCAGCGCGCTGCAGAGCCGGAAGCCCTCGGCTTGGCTGCGCGCCGCGGGACACCTTGCGGCGGCCGCCGCGGCAGTCGTCGGCGGCTACTGTCTGACGAACGCGTTCAACCTGGCAATGGGCGGCGGCGTGATCTCCGTGAGCGATTTCCTGTTCCCGCTGATGACCGGCAGCTACATGGAGGGCTACCTTGAAGAACCCCTGTACGGCGGTCCGGCCGCGTGGATGTCCATTCTGCTTGTCCTGTTTTTCCTCGTGTTCCGCGGCTTTTCCAGCACGGTGCTGTGCACTTCCGCCCCCGCCGGGGACGACCGCGCCGCCGCATATTTCATGATCGGCGTGCTCGGCATCGGCTCGCTGTCGTATGCGTTCAACCGCCCGGCACACGGCAATTTCTATATCATGATGCCGCTGATGTCGCTGGCGATGGGGATGATCGTCCAGAGCGCGCTGCCGGAGATCCGGTCGCTCGGCCAGGCTGCGGCGCGCAACAGCCTGTCATTCGCGCGCACGCTGCGCGGCGGCGTCGGCCTCGTGACGCTGTGCGTGCTGTTCCTGACGAGCACGCTGTGCGTGGCGAACTACGGTGCGCGCCAGACCGACAACAAGCGTTTCCGCGACGAATACTCGATGAACCGCATGAGCGACGTCGTTCTGGAGGGTCTTCCGAAGGACCTCGAGACGGCTGCGATGGGCCGCGGCGCGGTGGAGATCTTCGCCTCGCTCGGCCTTGACACCATCGTGCACGTGATGGACTATTCCGACATCACCATCGACCCGGACGACTTCGTCTACGCCGACGATCAGCTCGCGCAGCTCGAGGGCAAGGCCCTGATGATCTGCTCCGACAACATGGACATGCACCGCGAGGCAAACCTCGAGGGCTACCGCTCCTTCATGGAGACGCACACGTTCGCCGGGACCATCACACCGCCCTCCGAGGTGGAGGAGCTCGTGTTTGAGTACTACGTCCCGGTCGGATACGATTTTTCTACCGACGAAGTCGCTCCGCTGCTCTGACCGCCACACAAAAGGAGAGTTTTCATGGAATCCTTCCTTGCCTCCCAAAAGCGCCGTCTGTCCGGCGCGCCGTCCAAGCGGGAGCTTCTCGCGCTGGGCGCGCTGATCGGCATCGCGTTTTTCCTGATCGTCTACGGCACGGCGTCTCTGGACGTCCCGTACGACAGCTGGATCCTGTCCGGGCACGTCGAGTCCGACATCGCGTGCGATTACGCGGGCTGGGTGCACTACCGCAACGCGCCGTGGTCGTGGCCGCTCGGCGTGAACAAGAACATCGGCTACCCCTACGGCAACGCGATCGCCGTCTCAGGGCCCGTCGCTCCGATGGGGCTGCTGTTCAAGGTGCTGTCGCCGCTTTTGCCCGAGACGTTCCAGTTCTACGGCTGGTGGGCGCTCTTGTGCTACGCGCTCCAGGGCATGGCCGCCGCGCTGCTCGCGGGGCTGTTCACCGACCGCCGCGTGTCCGTTGCGGCCATCTGCGTTCTGTTCGTGTCATCTCCGGTCCTGGCGGAGCGCGCGTTCCGCCACTGCTCGCTGATGATCCACTTCGTCGTACTGCTGGCGTACTATCTGTACATCCGCCGCAGCCGCGGCTTCGGCCGAGGGCAGTGGTGGAAATACACGCTGCTCACGAGCTGCGCCGTCACGGTGTTTCCGTACTTTTATCCCATCGTGCTCGGCATCATGACGGCCTCGCTGCTCCAGACCATCCGCCGCCCGGGCGGAGTGCGCTGCCTCGCGGGATACTGGCTGGCGAACACCACGATCCCGCTGGCGTGCGGCTGGATGGTGGGCCTGTTCTACTCGAAGACGCCCGCCGCGCGCGACGGCTACGGCATTTTCTCGATGAACCTGAATCAGGTCATCAACCCGCAGAGCTACGGCGACATCCTGTGGTCGCGCGTGTTTCAGGTCCGTCCGCTCGTGCTGGCGCAGTACGACGGATTCAACTATCTCGGCCTCGGCGTGCTGCTCGCGCTGCCGCTGCTCGCGCTGGCCTTTCTCATCTCCGTGCGCAAACAGTTGCTGCCCACGCTGTGGGGGCTTGCCCGCCGCCACATCTGGCTGGGCCTCGTGGTGATCGGCTTTGCCGCATACGCCGTGAGCAATCAGGTGTACTGGGGCGGCCTGCTCGTGTTCTCCTACCCGCTGCCCTCCGCCGCGTCCGTCGTGACCGGCCTGTTCCGCGCCAGCAGCCGCATCTTCTACGGCACATATTATTTCCTGTTCCTCGTCGCGGCGGCTCTTTGCTGCAAGGTGTGCGGCAGCCGCAAACGCCTTGCCTCGGCACTGCTCGTGCTGATCGCCGCAGTGCAGCTGTGGGATATCAGCCCCGGCCTCATGTGGAAGCACGATTATTTCGCCGAGCGCATCGAGTACAAGAGCCGGTATGACACGGAACTTCTGCAGTATGTGGGCGAGCACTACGACAGGCTCATTTTCCTTGAGATCCATGACTACAACACGCAGGAGCTGAGCGTGCTGCTCGGAAAGTACGGCCTTGCGACCAACCTCAACACCAGCCCGCTCGAGGACATCTACGGCTCCGACGAATACGTGCAGGAAAAGCTGGCCGAACTGCGCGCGGGCGAGATCGACACCTCGGAGGCATACGTCATCACGCAGGAGGCCCTCTTCCAGGAGCTCTCGGAGCTTCTGGAGGGAAAGATGGTCGCGGTGAGCGACGAGAACTTCAACATGCTGCTGCCGGTGCTGGAGGGCGAGACGCCGCCCGAGAGTCTGCCGATCGTGCACGACCGGTGACCGCATCCCGAAAAGACAAAACGAGCGCCGCCCCTTGCGAGGGGCGGCGCTCTTCTCTTTTTCCGGGCAGAAAAAGCCCGGCTCCGCACGGTGCAAAAGCCGGGCGACGGGGGCCGTCAGGCCGCCCGGTCGTCATCGTATTCGTCGAAAGCGTAGTCGTCCAGCACGTATTCATCCAGCTCCGCCACCGGCGTCACGGTGAAAATGTCCTCGTCTTCGAAAATGCCCTTCGGGGCAAAACTGTCCATGCGTACCATACGAAAGCACTCCTTTTCTTTGTTGTGCTTTCAGTATAGCTGTTTGGGTGTCCCAAAGACGGGACTTATTTGTACTCGCTCAGAATATCCAGGCACATCTGCTTGAAATCGTCCGCGAGGCTGCGCGGCGCGGCGATGCGCGCCTGCGTGCCGAAGCCCGCGAGCCAGCCCATGAACTGAGGGCTCGGGACGACGTCCACACAGACCTTGAAGTGCTCCTTATCGACGCGCAGGAACGTGACGTCGTCGCCGAAGCGGTCGAGCACCACGCCCGCGAGGCTGTTGGCGAAGATGAGCTCCGCGCGCACGGGCTCGCCTCCGAACATGCCGAAGGTCTTCTGCACATATTCGGCCACGTCAAAGTGCTCGAACATCTCCTTGCCGCTGCGCTTGGTGCGCCCGGTGCTGATGCCCGTCATCTTGTCCACGCGGTAGTGGCGGATGTCCTGCGCTTCCTCGTCGAACCCGACGAGGTAGTAGTTCTCATCCTGCCAGATCAGCGCGTAGGGCGACACGCGGTAGCGGCGGCCGCCGCGGCGCAGCTGCTGCTTTTTCTCCGGCGTCCAGCGGAAGTACTGGAAGCGGATCTGCTTGTCGTGGTTGATGGCCTCGTGCAGCGCGTCGATGTTGTAATAGACGCTCTCGTTCATGCTCTTGACGCGCCCGGCGACATAGACCTGACGCTGCAGATCCTGCGCTTCGTAGTGCGAGCAAAGGCTCTCGATCTTCTTGATGAGCGCACGGCTCTTGTTCACCGACAGAAAGCGCGACGACTGCACCGCGTCGACCAGCAGCTTCAGTTCCGGCAATTCGAACGTTCTGTGCGCCAGCGCATACCCTGCCTTCGAACGCAGGATATCCATGCCGTACGCCTCCAGCGCGTCCATGTCGCTGTAGATGCTCTTGCGCTCCGCGGACACGCCGCGGGCCTCCAGGCGGCTGATGATGGCCGGCATGGAAAGGACGTGATTTTCGTCCGTTTCCTCCCGGAGCATGTCGGCAAGATACAGCAGTTTCAATTTTTGATTTTCTCTTCTCGGCATAATTTACACCGCCAATTCGATGTTTTTTTCGTGCTTAACTTCAATATTAACACAATCGGCGGCAATTTGAAAGTGGTGCGGCAAAATTTTTTTGCACTTTCGGAGGCAGGGCTTTGAGGGTCTGTGCAGACGAAAGAACAAAGCGCCGTCATCCGAGGATGCCGGCGCTTTCCATGTCGTCGAGAAGCATCTGCGTGCGCAGGGCCGCGCCCTCGCTCGTCAGATGGTTGTTGCTGTTGTAGAAGAGTTCCCCCGGCATCAGGCAGTCCGTGAGCGAACCGATGTATTCGGGCGTCATTTCGCGCTCCATGCGCGCTTCGAGTTCCGCGAGGCCCTCCTGCGTTCCGGTAAACGCGAGTTCGTCGAACGGCGCCCATGTGAGGACGACCGTCGCCCCGGCGGACTCCGCGTACCGCGCGAAGCGGTTCACCGCGCGCACGACATCGTCCGACAGGCTCGACGCATCGGGCGCGAGCGTGTTGTTGCTGTCGTACCCCTTTTCCAGGATGGACTCGCGCGGCGTGACGATGTCGCCCCACGGGCCGAAGCCGAAGCCGTAATATTCCTCGAGCGGCGTCTGCGCGGGCGCGCCATCCGTCCGGTACAGCGTCAATTTGCCCTGACTGTACGCGTAATAGGAAGACGCCATCCCCGGCAGATAGCTCAGCGGCAGCTTGCGCACGAGGGATGCCGCATTCTCCACGGCCATCCATGTCGTGGAATAGCTTACAACATTTTCCAGCATGGTAAATTCCGGCGCGATGACGACGATGTCTCCCTCATGCAGTTCGCCGTGCAGAAGCGAGAGGTAGTATTCGATGCCGAGATATGCGGTGGCGCCCAGCGCGATGCAGGGCATACCCGTCTGTTCGGCCACGGTCTCGCATTCAATGGCGTACGGCACGCTCGAGCCGCCCACGACGAGGATGCGCGCGCCCTCCGTCCCGCGCAGCGTCTCCTGCTTGACGAGCACCGAACCCATCAGGCTGCCGCGGTACATCGCGGGAAGGGACTGCACATAGCAGAAGTACGCGGCGGGGACGGCGCACAGCGCGAGGAAAAAACACACAAGGCGCAGCACAAAACGCTTGATCACGGTGTTTCCTCCTCAGAACTGAAAATAGATGAACTCCGCCGTCGTGCCCTCCGGGCGCGTGAGCGCCACGAGGAGCACCGCGAGGCACACGGCGTACCGCACGCCCCAGCGCACGGGCGCGGCCTGCCGCTGCAACAGCGCGATGGGGTCGCCGTAAAATGTCTCGACGGCGTCGTACACCGTCAGCGCGGCGAGCGCCGCGAGCATGCCCCACAGCGCGCCGCCCGTCAGCCCGATGGTGCCGAGCGCCGCAACGAGGTTCTGCACCGGCATCCACAGCGCGCACGGCAGACGGCTGACGATGTACAGCGCGTCGGACATCGTCTCAGCGCGGAAGAAGACCCAGCACACGCACACAAGGCCGAAGCACACGGCCCAGCGCAGCAGCTGTACCGCGCGGCGGCCAATCTTCCCGCGCGAGCGCTCGAATCGGTCGAGCCGCGGAATGACCAGCACGTCCGCCATGCTCAGCACACCGAACAGCGCGCCCCACGCGACGAACGTCCACTTCGCGCCGTGCCACAGGCCGCTGACGAGGAACGTCAGAAAGAGGTTGCGCAGGTGGCGCGCTCTCCCGCAGCGGCTGCCGCCGAGCGGGATGTAGACGTAGTCCTGAAACCACGTGGAGAGCGAGATGTGCCAGCGCCGCCAGAAATCCTTGATGCTGCGCGCAAAATACGGGCAGCGGAAGTTGCGCATCAGCCGGAAGCCCAGGATGCGCGCGCTGCCGAGCGCGATGTCGGAATAGCCCGAGAAATCGCAGTACACCTGAAATGCGAACAAGAGCGTGGCGATGACGTATCCCATCGGCGCGCACATACTGAGGTCGCCGTAGACCTTGTCCACGTAGACGGCGGCGGTGTCGGCCACGACCACCTTCTTGAACAGCCCCCACGCGATCTGGTGGCAGCCGTAGGAAAAGGCCGCCGCGTCGGGGCGGTGCTCCTCGCGGAACTGCGGCAGCAGCGTGACGGCGCGCTCGATGGGCCCGGCCACGAGCTGCGGGAAAAAGCTGACATACAGCGCGTAGATGCCGAAGTGGCGCTCGGCCTTCATCTGCCCGCGGTACACATCGATGGCGTAGCTCAGCGTTTGGAACGTGTAGAAGCTGATGCCCACCGGCAGGATGATGTTCAGCGTAAAATCGCTCACCGGGAGCGACACCGCGCGCAGCAGCGCCGTGACGCTCTCACTGAAGAAATTGAAATACTTGAAGAAGAACAGGCACGCGAGGCTCAGGCACACGCCGCCCGCGAGCCACGCGCGGCGCGCCTTTTCCGAGCGCGAGCGCTCCACCCCCAGCGCAGCCGTGTAGCTCGACGCGGTGGTGAACAGAATGAGAAACACGAGGTTGGGGTTCCAGCTCATGTAGAAGTAATAGCTCGCGCCGAGCAGGAGCACCCACCGCACGCGGTGCGGCACAAGGAAGTACGCCGCCGCGACGAGCGGGAGAAAGACGGCATATTGCCAGGAATTGAACAGCATCGTGCAAACTCTCTTTCCGCGGGATGCGTCAGGCCCGCGGCGCGTCCGGCGTCTCGGGGACGCGGCGTTCGGCGAGACGCTCGCGCACGAACATGCGCGTCAGCGCATACACCACGCTGCACGTGGGAACGGCGAACAGCATGCCGACGATGCCCCACAGGCTGCCGCCGAGCGTGACGGCCGTGAGCACCCAGATGGGCGGCAGGCCGACCGAAGAGCCCACGACGCGCGGATAGATGAGGTTGCCCTCGATCTGCTGCAGCGTCAGCAGGAACACGACGAACCACACGGCCTGGATGGGGTCGACCATCAGGATCATGAACGCGCCCACGACCGTGCCGACGATGGCGCCGACGATGGGGATGAGCGCGGAGATGCCCACGAGCGCGCCGATCATCGGCGCGTACGGGAAGCGGAACAGCAGCATGCCGAGCCACGTCAGCGTGCCGAGGATGCACGCCTCGATGCACTGGCCGGACACGAAGTTCGCGAACGTGCGCGCGGAAAGGCGCAGCACGAAGAACATGCGCTCACAGAAGGCGCCGGGCAGCACGGCCCGCGCGAGCGACGCGAAATTGCGCTTGAGCTTCTCCTTGCCCAGCAGGATATACAGCGCGAAGATGAACGCCACCACGCCGTTCGTCACGCCGCCCACGACGCCCGACACGAGCGAGACGGTGTTGCCCACGAGCACGGAGCCGCTCTCCTTGAGGTACTGGAGCAGCGTCTCGGCGGTCTTGTTCCAGTCCACCGACAGCGACGCCACCCACTTGTCGAGCGCGGGCATCACGTCCGTGTGCTGGAGCGCGAACTCCTGCAGATCGGCAAAGAAGCCGGGGATGCCGGACACGAGCACCTGGATGGCGTTGATGAATTCCGGCACGACGAGCGCGAACACCACGGCCAGAACGGCCAGAATGAAACACAGCGACACCACGATGCCCAGCGGCCGGCGCACGGCGCGCAGCGCGGGGTGTTTCGCGTTCGGGAAGAAGCGGTCCTCAAAGAAGCGCATCGGCACGTTCAGCACGAACGCGATGCAGAATCCGAGCAGGAACGGGAAGAAAAGCCCCACCATGTGCGACACAAGCCCGAGCGCGTTGCCGGGGTCCTCCAGCACGCGGTAGAACAGGATGCCGCAGCAGGTGAGCGCCAGGAGAAACAAAAACGTCCTTTTGTCGGTGCGCAATCGAAATACCTCCTTCCCGGGACGGCCGGGAACTCTTTTCTACTACTATATCACATCACAGCGAAAAACACACGAAAAGAATGCCGTACGCGACGGGCTGATGCAGAAGATAGATCAGCAGCGCGCGGCGCGAGATCCACTCGCACGCGCCGATGCGCGGCACGTCCGCGAGCTTCGGCCCGATGATCCGCCACGCGAACAGGCCCGTCCAGAACAGAAACAGCCACGGAATGAGCGGGAAATAGTCGGCCGAGTAAAAGCCCGGCGGCATGAAACCCGCGAAGAAGAGCCACCGCGCGTTGTAGAGAAAGTCCGGCAGCTCTGTGCCGAAGAACGCGAGATGGCCGTGCGGCACGGTGTAGCACACGGCGAACAGCGCCGCCGACACGACCGCGCCCGCGGCCGCGGGGATGCGGTTCAAAGCCGGGCGCAGCAGCGCCGTCAGAAACGCCGCCGCGCCGAGGAAGTGCAGGATGCCGAACGAGATGCGCTCGGACGGCATGACCGTGTACGTCACGGCCGTGAGCAGAAGCCCGCACCCGAACACGACGGCCGCGCGGCGGTACGGTTTGCGCGACGACAGGCTCAGCGCGCCCGAGACGAGGATGAACGTCCAGCAGATGGCCTGCTGCCACACGAACGACGCGCGCGTTCCCATGAACGCCACCGGCACGCCGAAGATGTACACGACGTCGTACAGCGTGTGGTACGCCACCATGTTCACGACGGCGACGCTTTTCAGGATGTCGAGGACCGAAGAGCGCTTCATGCGTCAAAGCCCTCCGCGGCGAAGAACGCGCGCGCGGATTCCTCCGTGCACGAGACGCTGCCCTGCGCGAACTCGCCGCGTCCGCCGCCCTTTCCGCCGAGCGCGGCGTTCATCCGCGCGGCCAGTTCCGCGGCGCCCGCGCCGCACACGGCGTAGGAGAATCCGTCTCCGCGGCGGCACAGCACGGCCGCAAGGCCGCAGCGCGCGGCGAGCGACGACGCGAAGCGTCGCACGCTGTCGCCCGAGAGCCCTTCACAGACGCGCAGCGCGGGCACGTTTTCCCGGCACGTGCGCGCCTCGGCCTCGAAGCGCGCGTTCTCGGCCGCCGCCAGCTGCGCGTGCAGCGCGGCGTTCTCGTCCAGCACGCGGCGCACCGCGGCGGGGGTCTCGTCCGGTTTCGCGCTCAGCAGCACCGAGATCTCATGCACCGCATCGTGGCGGCGGCGGTAGTCCTCCAGCGCGCGCATGCCGCACGCAATGGTCACGCGCGTGCCGCCCTTGTAGCTCTGCGCGGAGGTGATCTTGACAAGCCCCACCTCGCCGGTGCGCGCAACGTGCGTGCCGCAGCACGCGCACACGTCGGCGCTGCCCGCGGTGACGATGCGCACGGGGCCCTCCAGCGCCTTCTTGCTGCGGTAGGAAAGGTGCGAAAGGCGCACCGGGTCGGGCCATTCGGCCGTGACGGGCTCGTTGCGCTGGACGATGCCGTTCGCCAGCTCTTCGGCCAGTGCGAGCATCTCGTCCGTCATGGGCAGCGAGAAGTCGATGCGAACGCTGTCCTCGCCGATGCCGAAGCCCACGTTCTCGCAGCCGAACTGCTCGTGCGCGATGCCCGACAGAATGTGCTCGCCCGTGTGCTGCTGCATGTGGTCGAACCGGCGCGTCCAGTCGATGTCGCCCTGCACCGTCTCGCCCACGCGCACCGGAGCGGTGACGGTGTGCCAGATCACGCCGTCCTCCTCGTGCACGTCCACGACGCGCGCTCCGCCCAGCGCGCCGCGGTCGGCGGGCTGACCGCCGCCCTCGGGATAAAAGGCCGTGGTGGCCAGAGCGGCGCGCAGCACGCCGCCGTGTTCCTCGCAGGCCAGCACGGTGGAGCAGAAGCTGGCGCAGTATGCGTCGCGTTCATACAGTCGTTCGGTCTTTTCCACGGAAACCCCTCCACAAAAAAAGAAAAAGTTGATTTCATTGTATCATCCGTTTCCGTCAAAAGCACTAAAAAAAGCGCCAAAAATTTGATATGCGCAGACCTTCTTTTTGTAATATAATTCAAATGATATACAGTGCGCGCGCGTGCGCGCACGGGAGGAGCGAAAAAACATGGTATTTGAACAGCGTCAGTGCGGCGTGCTGATGCCGGTGGCGAGCCTTGCGGGGCCCTACGGCATCGGCTCGCTGGGCAAATCCGCGGCGCGTTTTGTCGATTTTCTCAGCCGCGCGGGGCAGAGCGTGTGGCAGATTCTGCCGCTCTCGCCCACGAGCTTCGGGGACAGCCCGTACCAGAGCCCGTCGGCGTTCGCGGGCAACCCGTATTTCATCGACCTCGACACGCTGCGCCGTGAGGGGCTGCTGAAAAAGGGCGAGTATGAGAACGAGGCGTACGGCGCAAACCCGCGCCGCGTGGACTACGCCGCGCTGTACGAGACGCGCTACAAGGTGCTGCGCACGGCGTTCGAGCGCTTTTCGGCGTGGTATCCCGACGACTACTACCGCTTCTGCTGGGAAAACCGCGACTGGATCGAGGACTACGCGCTGTTCATGACGGCGAAGGGGCTCAACGGCGGCAGGGCCTACCTCGAGTGGGAGGACGAGGGCCTGCGCCTGCACAAGAAGGAGGCACTCGACCGCCTGTACGCCGAGCACGAAAAGGAAGTGCACTTCTGGAAATTTCTGCAGTATGAATTTACGCGCCAGTGGGACGCGCTGCACGCGTACGCGAAGTCAAAGGGTGTGTCCATCCTCGGTGACATCCCCATCTACGTCTCGGCGGATTCCGCCGACGTGTGGGCGAACCGCGAGCTGTTCCTGCTTGACGAAAACGGCGTGCCGAAGGACGTCGCGGGATGCCCGCCGGACTATTTCTCGCCCGACGGCCAGCTGTGGGGCAACCCGCTCTACGCGTGGGACGTGCACGAAAAGACGAAATTCGCGTGGTGGGTGCGCCGCATCCGCTTCGCGCTCGCGCAGTTCGACAGCCTTCGCATCGACCACTTCCGCGGCTTTGACACGTACTACGCCATCCCCTACGGCAGCGTGAACGCCGTGACGGGCGAGTGGCGGCACGGGCCGGGCATGAAGCTGTTCAGCGAGGTGCGCCGCCAGCTCGGCGACGTGCCCATCGTGGCCGAGGACCTCGGCGATCTGTGCGACAGCGTGTACGCGCTCTTGCGCGACAGCGGATTCCCCGGCATGAAAGTGCTGCAGTTCGCATTCGACGCGCCGGGCGAGAGCGAGTATCAGCCGCACACGTATCCGCGCAACTGCGTGGCCTACACCGGCACGCACGACAACAACACGACGCTCGGGTGGTGGCGCTCGGCGCCCCCGGCGACGAAGCGCCGCGCGGCGGAATACCTCGGCCTGAACGAAAAAGAGGGGTTCGCCGAGGGCATGATGCGCGGCGCGCTGCAAAGCCCTGCTCTGTGGTGCATCCTGCCGATGCAGGACTGGCTCGGCACGGGAGCACGCGGGCGCATCAACACACCGTCCACGCTCGGCGGGACGAACTGGACGTGGCGCGTTCTGGATGAGGAACTCACAGCGGCGCTCGAAAAGCGGATGCGCACGACGTGCGCGCGCTACGGGCGGCACTGAATTTCAGAGGAGGGATTTTGTGATGAACAATCGAATTCGGCAGAGCTATGAGGGCGCGGCCGCGGCAACGGGGCTGCAGCTGGACGAAGCGGGCGGCGTTGTGTACGGCAACCGCGGCGGATATGAGATGATCCTGTATCCGGCGAACGCCAATTACCCGTACATGCTGACGATCGAGGTCTCCGTGCAGCGGCAGGCGGGCCCGCTCACGAAGGACGAGGCCAAATCGCTGCGCCGCGCGGCCAAACCGATCGCGCGCGCCGCGCAGAACGGGCGCGTCGTCCGCGTGCAGCTCAAAAACCAGGCAAACCCGCGCAAGTTCGCGGAAAACGTCGCGGCGGCGGTGACGGCGCTCGAGACGTTTTTGCACGAGCAGGGATTCTTCAACGTGTGCCGCGCGTGC
The DNA here is from genome assembly GCA_944386565.1 of uncultured Ruthenibacterium sp. Classification (GTDB taxonomy): domain Bacteria; phylum Bacillota; class Clostridia; order Oscillospirales; family Ruminococcaceae; genus Ruthenibacterium. Next base: position 13,447 of record CALXBO010000005.1, read on the forward strand.
GGCAAGCCCGGCCCGGCGGTCTCCTGCATCGTCTCGGGCGCGCCGATGCATCTGTGTGAGGACTGCTACCGCCAGATCGAGCAGAACAAGACCCTCGAGCAGGCGCACAAAGAGCAGAAGAAGGACAACGTCGCGGCCGGAGCCGTCGGCGCGTTTGCCGGCTCGCTCGCGGGCGTGGTGTGCATCATCCTGCTGAGCCGTCTGGGTTACGTGGCGGCGCTGTCGGGCGTGATCATGGCTGTGTGCGCGCTCAAGGGCTATGAGCTTCTGGGCGGCAAGCTCACGAAGAAAGGCATCGTCATTTCGATCGCCGTGATGGTCGTCATGACCTACCTCGGCGACCGCGCGGACTGGGCCATCGTTGCGATGAGCAGCCTCGGCCTCGACTTTTTCAACGCGTTCCGCCTGATCCCGGATTTTCTGAGCGAGGGCATGATCGACGCAGGCTCCTACTGGGGCAACCTCGCGCTGCTGTATGTGTTCGTGCTCTTGGGCGCGGTTCCCACCGTCATGAACGCCGTGCGCGCCAAACGCGCCGAGAACCTCACGTTCCGTCTGGGCAGCGGCGCTGTGACGCGCTGAGCATCTCCGCTTTTCAAACAAAAAAGGGCCGGGTTTCCGCACATTGCGGAAACCCGGCCCTTTTCTTTTCCGGCTCAGCCGAGCATGGATTTCTGAAGCGCGAGCAGCTGGCTGAGGTAGTCGTTCGAGATTCCGAACTGCGCTTCGTAGTTTCGCGTCGCGGCGCTCGTGACGAGGTTCGCCAGCTCGTTCTCGAGCTCGGTGCGGTACTGCAGCCGCTTTGCCTCGAGCTCGGCCATGCGGTCGTTGTACGCCTGCAGCGCCGAGGACTTGCTCGAGTCGAACTGCACGAGCAGGTCGGCGAGGTTCTGCGCGCGGTCGCGCACGATCGCGTTGCGGTTCGTGCCGTAGGTGTTGTACACCGACGCCGCGGCCGACTCGCTCGCGCCGCCCGAGAGCCCCTGCGCCGAGAGCTGCTGCGCGAGGTCGCGCTTCGACATCATGTAGTTGATGTACGCCTGCTGCAGACTGTCGCCCGCCTCGGCCGAGATCTTTCCGGCGGACGCGTCGTAGTTTGCCTGCAGGGTGTTCAGCGCGGCGTCGTAATTCGACTTCGCGCTCTGCGACACCGCGCCGTACGCTCCGTCGAGCGCCTGCATGCCGCGGTCGTACGCCTGCTGCGCCGCCTCGCGCTGCTTGCGCTCGGCCTCGGCGGCCGCGGCCTGCTGCTGGGCATAGATGGCGTTCATCGCGTCGATCATCGCCTGATACGCGCCGTCCGACGTGCCGGATGATTTCTTCGACGACCCGGACGAAGACCCCTTTTTCTTTGTCTCCTCCTCGCGCGGTGCGACGCCGCCGTACAGCCAGTCGTTGTAGCGGTCGGCGCTGGAGTAATAGGGCTTGTCCGGGTCGGTGTAGGACCCGTACTCTCCGTGTTTCGCCATAGCGTTCTCCTTTCATCTGCGGATGATGTAATCTCTCAATTCTTTCTTGGCCGCGCGGATGCCCTCCGCGTCGCCGGGCGCGGCGGTCTTTTCGGCGGCCTCGAGCAGGCAGAAGATGCCGTTGCACAAAAGCCGGCTTGTCTCCTCCGCCTCCACGATGCGGCGCAGGTCGCTGTCCTCGTGGCGCTCGAGCCGCGTGATGCGCGCCTCGTGTTCATCGAGCCGCACGTCGAGCCGCTTTGCCGCCTTCGTGACGGGCGAGAACAGGCTCCTTGCCTTCTCGCCCGCCGTCACGAGCGTGATGAGCCCCGCGCACACGCCCAGCAGCCACTGCAGCGCCTCGCTCATCGGCGTCCCTCCTCACTGGGGCGTCGTATACGTCAGCGCGCGCTTCGAGTCGGACACGCCGGACGTCGTGGGGTCCACGAGGACGCCCAGCACCGCCACGGCCACGCTGCCGAGCAGAAACGGGTTTGTCACGAGCGAGCGCGCCGCGTCCGCCACGGCCTGCCAGCTCGTGAGCATCTCGGGCGAAACGCCCATCGCCGTGAGCACAACGCCCGCGAGCCCCACCCAGAACCACGGGTTTTTCGCGCGCACTCCGAGATTGAGCTTCATGCGTCACACCTCCTCAATGGAAAGATACGTGCCGGCGTCGTCCGAAATGCACGCCCAGCCGCCGGACGTCCCCTCCGTGAGCACGAATGCCCAGCCGTTTCGCGTCTGCACGAGCGGATAGCTCTTCCCCTTCTCGAGATAACAGATGGCGTAGTTGCAGTTCGAATCGTCCGCGGCCGGGTACGGCCGCAGGCGCAGGCCGCTGACGAGCGGCGTCGCCGTGTACTGCGCGCCCGCCGTCTGCTCGCCCGCGCCGTACACGCCCGCTTTGTTCGCGCAGCCGGAGACGGCGGACGGGTCGATGGCCGTTTTGCCGTCCGGTTTGCGGCGCTCGTAGTGCGTGTGCTTGTAGCCGCCCGCGGCGTTGCCGGTGCTGCCCATGATGCCGATCACGTCGCCCGCCTTGACCGTCTGCCCCGCCACGACGGCGCGGCTGTCGAGATGCGCGTAGATGTCCTGCTCGCCGCACTCGGTCCGGATGGTGACATAGTTGCCCCACTCCCACGTGAGGTTTGAGTGGTCTGTCACGATACGGCTGCGGATGACCTTGCCGCCGCGCAGCGCGCGCACGCGCACGTCGTCGAGGCCCACGATGTCCTGCCCGCCGTGCCACGTCGCGCCGCCGCCGCGCGTGTACCCGTAGCACCCGTAGGCGTACGGGATCTGATTGCGTCCCTTGAAAATCATACTTCTCACCCCTTGTAATTTCCGTTTTCGACGTATTCCAGCGCCAGCTCCTCGAGCCCGAACGGCTCGCACAGCGCGTCGTTCTCAAGCCGGAAGCGCGCCTTGTCCACCTTCTTGACGCGCACCTTCACCGAGAGCGTGTGCGGCGTTTCGTCGTTCGACCACGAAAAGCGCTGCCAGTCCCAGTACTGCCAGTCAAAGTGACGCGCTGAGGTGCTGTCCTCCTTGAGCACCGACCAGATGCCGCGCTTTTGCGCCGAGATGCGCACACCGGTGGCTACGGCGCTGGCAAGGCGCGCCGCGAAGTGCCGGAACGTCTTTTTCTTATAGAACAGATTGCCCGAGAGGTCGGGCGTATCCCACACCGCGCGGATGGCCTCGCCGTCGTCCTGATACGACACGGTGGAGTCCGGGTCGGTGTAAAAGCGGCACAGCCGCCCGTCGGACGCGCCGAACCACAGCGCGCCGTCTTTCACAAACGGCACGCGCGCGGGCAGGTTCGCACGGTAAAAACACTCGTACTGGCGCGAGGAGTACGGCGCGTCCTTCGCCGCCGCGTACTGCAGCCCGTCGAGGATGTACGCCGCGTCTCCGGTGCACAGCCAGTACATGTCGCGGTACACGGCCGCCGCCGCATCCTCGAGCCTCTCTTCGCGCGTGAGCCGTTCGTTCACATAAAAACTGCGGCTCTGCGCGTATTTTTCACCCGTCACGTCCTGCGGGGTCACCGCATAGACGCCGAGTCTGGTCAGAAACAGCGGCTCGTTGCACAGATACCCGAACGAGTGCGGCGCGATGGCGCCCTCGCCCTGCAGCGTGTTCACCACCGGGAACGCGGGCTTGCCGTCCGTCAGAACGCCCTCGCGCAGGATGATGTTTCGCCCGTCCTCCATGCCGTCCTTGTGGGCGGCGAGGTAGCCGCTGATGATGGTGTACCCCACGATGGCCGACGCCTGCGTGCCGAGCACCGCATACGCCGTGTCCGGCCAGTAGGTCGGGTCGTTCTGGCCGCTGTAGCGGTCGTAGTTCGGCAGCTCCGGGTCGCCCGTGAGGAACAGCCGGTCAGCCGCGCCGTTCACGCCGTACAGCGCACCCGCCGTGCAGCGCCCGACGCGCCCCGCGTACCCTTCCACCGTGCGGCACGCCGTGATGCTCACGTTGTCCTCGCCCTCAACAGGGCTCACCCCCGGCGCTTTCACGAACGTCACGACGCCCGATTCGCGGTCCACCGTGAAATCCGTGCCCTCGGCAAGGTCCGTCCACACGCCCGCGCTGCTGAGCTTCTGCGCGCGCACGGGCGTAGCGTCAAGGCCGCCGAACGACAGATGATACTGCGTGGCCTCCGCCGTGCCGAGAAAGCGCTCGGTGAACGCAGGCTGCACGAGATTCAGGTCCTCGTACTGCGTGCCTCCGCCCCCGGGCGCGCGGGCGATGGAAAACAGCGGCGTATATGCCGACTCCGACACCGGCGAGACGGACTCTCCGTCGAACACGAGCATCTCGTTTCCGTCGATGAGACAGAGTTTCTCTGCGAACTGCCACGCGCGGCTGCGCGCGTCGGCGAGCCCGGAGCGCAGAAGCCGCGGCTCGCCCTCCTCCGGCACGAGGTACAGCTCCGTGCCCGCGTGCACGAGATATTCTTCGCTCCCGGTGCGGAAATGCACGCCGTTGATGCGCGCGCCGAAGCGGCGCACCGTCTCATAGCCCATGCACTTGCGCACCTTGCCCGGCACGTCGCGGATCATGTTCTCGCCGCCGGGCGTGCGGCGCTTGTCGACGTTCGACGGGCTGTTCGTGTAATCGACGCCGAGGAACGTGTCGATTTTCAGAATGCTGCGCGACGGCTGCGCCGGGATGGAAAACTGTGCCATATTCCCCTCCTCTAACACCAGCCGCTCACGCTCTGCCAGACGCCGCGCTCCTCGCCGCCCGCGCGCACGCGCAGTTCTGCGCGCGCCGCCTCGAACTCGTTGCGGTACATCGTGGCCATCGCGCTGTCGTCGTCCTTGTACAGCTCGCTCGCCATGTACAGCGGCACGAGCGTCGCCGCGTCCTCATCGAGCGGCAGCGTCTCGTCGTCCGCCGTGTCCGCCGTGACGCGCGGCGGCATCGCCGTGTACCAGATCTCGAGCGCACCCACCGCCGAGGGCGGCAGGTGCAGCCACTGCCCCGCCGTGAGCCACGCGCCCGCGACGGGCGCGTGTGTGTCGGCGCAGTAGACCTCCGCGCCGTCGGCCGAAGCGAAATCGGGCGCCAGCTGCGCGAGGTCCCAGCACTCGGGGGACGTGCCCGTCTCTCGCACGAGCGTCACGCACTTTCGCAGCGGCCGCGCGCTGCACAAGAGCAGCATCGCCTCGCTCGCCGCGTGCGGCATCGCGTCGAGGTATTCGCGCGTCGATTCATCCTCCGTGATCTGCGCGCCGCTCGCCGCGAACATCTTCTGCAGGGCGGCGAGCTTTGCCTCTCCCCACGTCATCGTCTCACTCCTTTCCCGGAAAACGCGGGGCGGCGGATGCCGCCCCGCTGTGCCGTCATGCCCCGGCCGTCAGCGCGGTGCCGTCCACACCCGCGCCGCACAGCGCGATGCAGCGCCAGTTGTTGAAGCCCGCGCCGAAGCGGGCGCGTCCCTTGAACACGTTCGCGTCGGTGTTGGGGTCGATGTCGCTGCGCACCGTCAGCGGCACGCGGTCGACGAACGGCAGGCACATGTAGTCGTCCTTGAACTTCGAGTCGAGCATCAGGAAATACGGCTCGCCGCCGATGGTCTTGGGCAGGTAGCTCCAGACGATGACGTTCCACAGGCCCATCTGGAAGTTGACGGCGTTGTTTGCGGAGTTCGGGTCGAACTCGCTGCCCACCACTTCCAGCACGGCGCGCTTGAGCGGGCCGGAGTTCGGGATGACGATGGTGTCGGGCGCGAGCGCCAGCAGGTTGCCGTCGTCGTCCGTGAAGCTCTGCATGCGCTCCTGCATCTCGTCGAGCGCCGTCACCGAGAACGAGCCCTTGAACAGGTTCGACTGCGCGGGTGCGCCGCCCGTGACGGACGGGTGCTCCTTGGAGAACAGGGGCTTGCCGTCGGCGCACGTGGCGTCGTACACGCTGCCGCCCACCGTGACCGTCTCGCCCGTGCCGCCCGCGAGCAGGGCCGCGGCGAACTTCTCGCGCGTGCGGTTGTAGCTCGTGGCGAAGATGTTGGCGCGCGAGCGGATCTTGCCGATCTTCGCGTCCTCCACCATCTCCTGCGTCACCTCGAACGAGGACTTCCACGTCGCCGGCTCGATGACCTTGGCGTATCCCTCGCGCATCGAGGTCTTGGGATACGCGCCGTTCTCGCCGACGTTCTCGAAATCGCCGAGGCTCGTCTCACTGGTGTACTTCTCGGCGTAGTTCTTGCTGGTGTCCATGAAGAACAGGCGGTGGATCATCGACTGTGCGCGGAACGCCTCCACGTTCTCGTCGATCATCACGCGGATGGGCTCCTGGCTCTTGCCGAACACGCTGTCGGCAACGCCTGCCCCTTTGGAAAAAATCACTCCGTTCATTGCTTTCCCTCCTCTTTGTCTGCCTTATGCGAAGCGCCCTGCCACGATGGGCTTTCCGTCGGGCTGCACGGCGTCGAGCACTTTTTCGACGGCGAATGCGCCGCCGGTCGTGGCCGTCACGCCGAGCGCGTCGGCGCTGAGCGTCACCTTCGTGCCGGCCGCGGCGGCTTCGCTCTCCGAGCACGGCGCGGCGAACACGGTGTGCGCCTGTACGCGCGCGGCGGGATACGTGCCGTCGGCGCGCTGCGCGCCCACGATGATGTAGTCCGGGCGCGCCGATGCGCCCGCTTTGGCGAGACTGCCCGCCGTGAGCACGGCGGCCGAGCCGAGCGCAAGGCCGGCCGCGCCCTTCAGATAGACGTTCGGCTCCACGTCCGCAACGTCGCGTTTGTACACTGTAAACATCCGATCACCGCTCCTTTTTGTACTTGTTGTGATAATACCGGGCCTTTTTTTCCGAGAATCCGAACGCCTTCCACCAGTCCATCTCCTCCTGCGTGAGGTCGGACGCGGGCTCCGCCGCGCCGCCCACCGGCTCAAACCGGCGCGTCGAGCGCATCTCGTTGAGCGCGGCCTGTCTCGCCGCCCCGGCGCGCCGCTCGACGATCGCGTCGAAGTTCGCCGCGCGGAACGCGTCCACGAAGCCGCACCCCCTCTGTGCCAGCTCGATGAACCGCGGGAACGACGCCATCTTCGGCAGGTCGGAAAACCCGCGCACGTCCGGGTCGAGCGCACGGATGGCCTCGAGTTCGCGTTCAAACGCCGCGCTGTTCCGTTCGAGCGCCGCGTGCGCGTCCTCTTCGCCGCGCGGCGCAAATTCCTCTCCGCTCACCGGCTGCATGTCCGGCTCACCCGGCTGCTCCTGCGCGCCCTCACTCCCGGAGACAAACTCCGTCTCCGGCGTCCCGTCCCCGGGCGGGGCGCCCGTGTCCCATGTTTCGTCCATGCTGTCCCCCCTCGTCATTTGCCGCCCTTCGGCGCGCTCGTCTTCGGGCCGGGCACGGCGCGGGGCTTCTTCGTCGCCTCCACGATCATGCTGCCGGTGTTGCCCACGTTCGGCTTTTTGTCCGCCATCGTTTTCCTCTCCTTTCCGGTTTTGTGGATGCAAAAGCCGCCGTGGGGCTCACGGCGGCTTTTCGCTGTCTACACGATAGCACGGAAAACGCGTGACATTCCATGCCTCGTTTTATGCGCCCGGTTCCTCCGCCGGAACGATCTCCGGCACGCCCGTCTCCATCTCGTGCTCGACGCGCGCCTGTTCCGCGCCGTAACCCGCGCACGCCTTGTTGCGGCAGAAAAACCGCTGCACGAGGAACACGCGCGTGGCTTCGTCGGCGCTCGTGTCGCCCGTCACGCGGAGCGCAGTGCGGATGGTCATTTCCACGTTACATCTGGGGCAGAGCATTCATCTCACCTCCCTGCATCACAGTCTGCTGCGCGGCTTCGCGCTCGACGGCCGCCTTCACCTCGCCCGCGTGCGGATAGTCGAGCCGCTCGAGCAGCGTCCAGTAGAGAAGACGGCTCTGCACGTCCTGCACGGGGCCGAACGCGCCGGACTGGTACTTCGCGTCCATCTGCTCCCACAAAACGCTCCGGTTCGACGAGAGCGTCGCGCTCGGGTCCACCGAGAAGATGAACTCGTCGTTCCAGTACAGCTCGCCCGCCTCGTCGCGGCGCAGGAAATCCCAGCGGTTGAAGTGCGCGTAGCACAGCGTGCCGTCGGCCGCGCGCTCTGCGTAGGGCACGGGCTGGTCGGCGTAGGCCAGCAGGTAGCGGAACATCATCTCGTACAGCCGCGCGTAGGCCGCGTTCTTCTGCTCGCGTTTCGACTGCAATCGCCCCGCGGCCTGATTGGCCGAGAACTCCTTCGCCGTGCCGGAGATGGCCGACGAGTCGTACTTGCCCTGGAACGCGTCCGTGATGCCGAGCGTCGACTTCGCCCACTGGTAGTTCTCCTCGAGCACCGCGCGGTCCTTCGAGACGTCGGGCTGCACGTTGAGCACGTCGATGAGCGCCTTGTCGGCGGGGTTCTTGACGCGCAGGATCTTCAGCTCGCGGTCGGTCGTCTCGATGCGCACGCCGTCGGGCAGCGTCACGAAGCTGCCGCCCTTGAGCACCTTCTCGTCGATCTTCGTGCCGAGCTTCTTGATGGTCTCCTGCTGGTCGCGCACGACGGATGCGTCCGACGTGCCGAGCAGCGCGCCGAAGCGGCTGACGTTGCGCCGCTCGACGATCGGGTAGCGGCCGGGGTTGTAGTCCGGCACGAACTCGCCCGGCATCGCCGCGCCGCCGTCCCGGAGCGCCACCGCATGCGTCAGCACACCGCCGCGCCGCGCGCGGGATTCCGTGCGGCGCGAGCCGCACTCCGGGCACACGCCGTTTTCGGCAATTGTGCCGCACTCGGCGCACACCTCCTCGCGCCGGGCCTGGCAGTCCGGGTCGTCCTCGAGCGTGACGTTCTCCGCCCAGCTGAACAGCCCGATGCCCCCGCGGCGGTTGCGGTAGTAGGCGATGTTCTGCGTCACCATCTCGTCGGACGGCGCGGCCCCCGTGCCGCGCACGCCGGGCTCCTCCTCGCCGAGCGAGCCCACGTCCACGCCGTAGCGCCGCGCGAGCTCGCGCTTTGACTTGCTCACGAGCACGAACACGTAGTCCATCTCGCCGAGCTCGTACACGCCCGGCTGCGGGATGATCTGGCGCGGGTGGCGGTCGGTGACGGCCACGTCGCCCAGCGTGCAGTGAAAGCCCGCGCGCGCGTCCCACTCCACCTGCCAGAACGACGCGCCCTGCACCGGCGTCGTGCGCTCCTGCACGTCGTTGATCTCCGAAAAGTGCAAAAGCTGCGCCTTGTGGCGCAAAAGCGCCTCCACGGCCTTTGCGAGCGGCTCGTCGCCCTCGTGCACGGCCTCGACGCGCGGCATCGGCACGGTGGGGTCCACCTGGCTCTCCACGAGCTCGTACACGATGTTGCGCACGTTCGACGCCTTGCGCGCCGCCGTGCCGCCGCCGGGCGTCGAGCAGTCCTTCGCGCCCTCGTACAGCGCGTCGTTCGCGTCCATCTCGCTGAGCTGCGCGGCGTACGCGGCCTTCGCGTTTGCAAGGCGGTCCTGCCACAGTGCGCGGCGGCGCTGCGCCGCGCGCGTCTCCTTCTTCGGTCTTGCCATTTGTCGTCCTCCTTTTTTCAATCAGAACGGGTCGCCGTACCGCGCGATGAGGTACGCCTTTCCCGCTTCGTCCGCGTTCTCGTAGTCCTCGTAGAGGTCCGGTTCCCACCGCGCGCGGCGGCGCGGTGCGCTCGTTTCGGCCGCCGACACCCACCACACGCAGAAGTAGCGCAGGCTGTCGCAGTCGTGCGTGAGGTCGTGCGGGTCTTTGGCGTACACGTCCGGCCGCTTTTCGTCCTTCTGGATCTTCTGCAGGCAGCGGTACAGGTTCGGCGCGGCGCGCGGGGCGAACGTCAGACGCGGCGCGCCGTGTTCGTCCGGCCGCAGCCACTCCTTCATCGCCGCACACCCGGCGGCGAAATCGGCCGACGCGCGCACGAGCTCCACGCCGTGGTCGGCGAAGATCTGCGCGCGGCTGCGCCCGGTCTCCTGGCTGCGGCTCCACAGGTCCGGCGGCGCGAGCACCGCGTCGAGCACCTCGTCGCCCGTCAGCGTCTTGAGGATGTCCGCCGCCTCGCCGATGGTTTTGTTCGGCGCGTCGTACTCGCGGTACACGGCCGCGCGCCCGTCCTCGCCGACGGCGAACCAGTGCGCCGAGAACATGTCGAGCCCGTAGTCGATGGCGGCGTAGCGCCGCGCGGGCTCGGGGATGGATTCGCGCACGTGCGTCTCGGCGCGCACCTCGGGGAACATCGCGCCGCCGCGCACCGTCAGCGCCTCGTCGGGCGTGGCGGGGTACTCCTCGGCCGTCCTGTCCTCGCCGAGCGCCGCGCGCGTGCGGGCGTACCACGCGGCGTCCCGCTTCGGGTCGGCCGTCCACGGCAGAAAGAGCCTGTTGAAGCCGTTGTCGGGGTCCGTGTAGAGCGATTCGAACAGCGTGCCGCGCCGGATGGTGGACAGCCCCACCACCTTGCCGCCCGACGGCCGGTTCACCATCGGGAAGATGGACGCCCAGATCTCGTCCGCATACTGCTGGAACGCCCACTCGTCGAGCACGACGAGGTCGGCCGTGAAGCCGCGCGCCGCCGCGGGGCTCGACGGGAACGCCTTGCACACGCTCGGAGGCTCGGAGCGGAACGTGAGCGTCACCTCCATGCCCGTCGCCTTCCACACCGGCCCCGCCCACCCCGGCGGCACGCTGCCGTGCGCGGCCACGAGCGCGGGCATCGCCCCGAAGATGACGCCGAGCCGCCGCACGAGCTCCTTCGCCTCCTCTTCCGCGCGGGAGAAGCACACCACCGTGCGCCCCGCGCGGAACAGCATCGTGTGCGCCGCCAGCGCGAGGGCGAGCCACGTCACCCCGAGCTGCCGCGCCTTCAGAATAATGTTCAGCCGGTGGTCGCACAGGCTGCGCAGCAGCTCCTCCTGCTGCGGCCAGAGGTCGAACGGCTGCACGAGCTGCGAAGCGTCCTTGTCCTCAAGACACACGTAGTTGCGCACGAAGTACACCGCGTCGGCGGCGCATTTCGCCATCTCCTCCTCGCGCAGCGCCTGCGCCGTCATGCGCCTCCCCCCTTTTTGCGGCGGCGCGTCTCAAGCCGCCCGAGCGCGTCGAGTTTTTTGAGCAGCGCCCGGTCGTTCTCGCTCAGGGCCGGAGCAGCCGCCTCGCCCCGCGCGCCGCCGGGCTTGTCCCCGGCCGAGTCCCGCACGAACGCCGCCGCGCTCGTGTCCCCCGCGAGGGCTTTGGCCATCTGCGTGAGGAACACCGCTTCGTACGCGTCCACCGGGCGGCCGCGCGCCTCGGCGAGCTGCCGTGCGCTGTCCTCCAGAAGCCCGAGCTTTGCCCCGGGCGGCGCGTCGATCGTCAGAAGCTCCTCCAGCATGTCGCTGAGAGGGCGCTTTTTCACCGCGCGCCGCTTCATACCGCGTCCTCCCACTGCATCGCGTCGAGCGCCAGCGCGTGGCGGCGCAGCGTCTGGCGGATGGAATAACACGTCTTTTCCGCGATGGCCTCGAACGTCATGCCGTCGATGTACCGCAATTCCAAGAGATACCGCAGCCCCTCGCTCTCCACCGAGCGCACCGCCCGCAGCACCGCCAGCCGCTCACACGCGAGGTGCTCGGCCTCTTTCCCGAGCTCGCGCTCGAGGTCCGCGATGTGCACCGCCGCCGTCTCCACGCGCGACGCCGTGCCCTTTGCGCGCGGCGCGCCGCTCATCGCCGCGCCCATGCGCTCGCCCCGCGCGCGCCAGCACGCCAGCTCCTCACGCAGACGCTTTTCGCGCGCCGCCGTCATCCCGTACTGGGACAGCTTTTCGGATTTCTCCTGCCTTGTCACGCCCTGCACCTCCCCCGGAAAACCGCCGCCGGAAACACGACGGCCAAACACACGGCGACCCCGTGCGCGCAAACGGACAGTGGTCGCACACGCCGCGCTTTGCCCGGCGCACTCCGTCTCTCATCTCTCACTCCTCCTCTACACGCAGCCAGCCGCCGCTCGCCACCCACTCGCACAGCATCGCCACGGCCTCTCTTGCCAGCGGCGCGGACTTGTCCGCCACGCGCAGCCCCGTCTCCGCGAGACAGTACGCCGGCCAGTACGCCGCCGCGACGTACTCCCCCGTGTGCATTTTCCGGTATCCGCCCCGCGCGGCCGGATTGTCCCGACAATCGGACTGTTTTCCCGCCATACTGATAGCATCACCTTCCTGTTCCGGCATTTTTTCGCACCCCCTTGACAATCACTTAATAAAGTGATATTATCCAGCATAAAGAAAGATTTATCACTTTTCAAAGTGATTCCGTGTCCTTATGCTATCACTTGAAAAAGTGAAAATCAAGTCATTTATCACTTTATCAAGTGATTTTCGTAGATTTTAACAAAAAGGAGCGGTAAAAATGAGTGAAATTTACAAGCGGATCGAAGAACTCTGCGCGCAACGGGGGATTCGACCCGGCCGCGTGAGCGCAGACCTCGGGTTGAGCCGCGGATTCATGACCGACCTGAAAATGGACCGCAAAAAAACGCTGAACGCCGAGACGGCCGCGAAGATCGCGGCGTATCTCGACGTTCCGGTGGAGACGCTGATGACGGGCCAGACGCGCGCGGCGACGGACGAGGAGCTGAAGTTTGCCCTGTTCGGCGGCGGCGACGTGACGGACGCCCAGTTTGAAGAGGTGAAGCGCTTTGCGCAGTACATCCGGGAGCGTGATGCCGTTGAGCACTGACGCACGGCAGAAGCTGTACGACTTTGCCGACGCGGAAAACGTGCGCGTGGTGTCGTTCCCGCTGCCGGAGTGCCGCAGCATCGCGATGCCGCTGGCTTCGGGCGCTGTCGTGGGCATCGACTGCTCCGCGCCGATGACGCACGCGGAGGAGACGGTGTGCCTCGCCCACGAGCTCGGCCACTGCGCCACGGGCAGCTTTTACAGCCGCAAGACGCCGTTCGAGACGCGCGAGCGGTGCGAGCGGCGCGCGGACGTGTGGTGCATCCGCCGGCTCGTGCCGCCGCAGACGCTGCGCCGTCTTCTGCGCGAGGGGCGCGACGCGGACGAGATCGCCGAGATGCTCGGCGTGACGGAGGACTGCGTGGTGAAGGCGTACTACTATTACAAGGACGCGTGCGGCGAGACGTTCTGAGCCGCACAAAACGCAGAAAAGCCGCCGCGGCCAATGCTGGCCGCGGCGGCTTTCGCCTTGCGGAAAGACGAGGTCAGAAGCGCTTGACCTCGGGATATTTGTCGTAGAAGCACACGCCGGACACGCCGTCCTGCTGGAGGCGGTCGAGCTGCTTGCCCACCTTCTTCGCGGCGGCAAACACGGCGACGTCGTACTCGCCGCGCAGCGCGGCGGCCTTGCCGAGAACGTCGGCGAAGTCGGCATTCGCGGGGTAGACGAGCACGATGCGGGGCTTTGCGGCGGGGATGTCGAAGCCCTCGTCGAGCAGAATGCCGCAGATGCGCTCGAAGCCGATGGAGAAGCCCACGGCGGGCACGTCCTGCCCGATGAACTTGCCCACGAGGCGGTCGTACCGCCCGCCGCCGGCGACGGCGCCGGAAAAGCCCTTCGCGGCGACCTCGAACACCATGCCGGTGTAGTAGCCCTGGCCGCGCACGAGCGAGGGCGCGTACTCGATGGCGTAGCGTCCGCCCGACAGCGCCGTGACCGTCCCGATGACGCGGCGCAGCGCCGAGGCGAGCTCGTCGTCGCCGCACAGCGACGCGACGGCGTCGAGCGTGGGGGCGTCCTTCGCGAGGAACTCGCTGAGCGCCGCCACGGCCGATTCCGGCAGCTCCTTTTCGCGCAGCTCGGCCGCGACGCCCTCGGCGCCGATCTTGTCGAGCTTGTCGAACGAGACGCACACGGAGTCGAGCGAGTCCTCGGGGAAGCCGAAGTTTTTCAGCATACCGCGCAGCAGGCGGCGGTCGTTGACGCGCACGGTGAAGCCCTCGAAGCCGATGTTCATCAGCGCGCGGGCGGTGGTGTCGATCAGCTCGATCTCGGCGTTCGGGGACGCGTCGCCGAGGATGTCGATGTCGCACTGGACGAACTCGCGCAGGCGGCCCTTCTGCGGGCGCTCGGCGCGGAACACGCGGTCGGTCTGGATGACCTTGAACGGCGCGGGCAGCTTCTCGCGGTTGGCCGCGTAAAAGCGCGTGAGCGGCAGCGTGAGGTCGTAGCGCAGGCCCATGTCGGACAGCTCTTTCTCGCTGCCGGACGAAAGCGCCTTGTCGAGCTTCTCGCCGCGCTTGAGCACCTTGAAGATGAGGTTGAGGTTGTCGCCGCCGTCGGACTTGTCCAGATTTTCCATATCCTCGAGCATCGGCGTTGCGATGCGCTCGAAGCCGGAGGAGCGGTACGTCTCCAGGATCTTGCCCTGCACGTAATCACGGATTCTCATTTCGCGGGGCAGATAGTCCCGCATGCCTTTCAGCGGCGCTGTTTTCATATCGGTTCAATCTCCTTATTTTTCGTTCTTGGACTGGATCCACTCGCGCAGCACGTCAAGCGCTTCAGAGTGGCGCAGATTCTTCATACGGGGGAACGCGCGCAGCAGGCGCAGTTCCGCGCGGTGGCGGCTGTCGGCCATCTCGGCGCGCAGAAGGTCCATGCGCGCGGAGAATTCCGGGCCGTAGCTGTCGAGGCGGCCGTCCACGGCGATGGCTTTGTCGCCGAGGCTCTCGGCGATGGCATCCGAACCCTCGCGCATGCGCGCGGCGACGGCCGAGATGCGTCCGAGCGCTTTTTCCAGCCGCAGGATGGACGCGACCGTGGCCGCGATGTCGATGACGATGAGCACGCAGAATACGGCGCAGAACACCACGCCCAGCACGTGCGGGATGTGGTCCACGAGCGCCGCGACCGCCGGGTGCAGCACGCGCACGGCAAACGTGACGCACACGCCCCACGCGAGGCTGAATTTCAGGCAGATGTACCCGCCGATGTTGAGCGGCTCATCGGAATAATCCCACCACGTGGTGTGGAACAGCTTTTTCAGCGCCCATCCGCCCACGAGCTCCAGCGCGCTGGCGAGCACCATGCCGCCGAAGAACAGCAGGATGAGATTGTCCCGCACGGGCGCGAGCGACGAGCCCGCGATGAGCATGCCGAACCCGTAGATGGGGCACACCGGGCCGTTCAGAAAGCCCCGGTTCACGAAGCTTCCCGTCTGGATGGAACAGAAGCACACTTCCAGACACCACCCCAGAAAGGCGTAGATGAAAAAGTACCAGAGAATGTTGTAGATGGTCACGTTGTCTCCTTTGCGGCCTTGCGCGCGATGTTGTCGATCTCCTGCTGGAACTGCTCGGCCTCCACGAGAAGGTCGTCGAGCGCCTGGCGCGGCGTCTTGCCGTCCGGGCCCGTCACGTTGTCCTCGGTGCTCAGGCGGTACACCAGATGCCCGATGCGGGCAAACACCTTTTCCTGTTCCGAGCGCAGATGCGCGATCTCGAGGTTCGATTTCACCTCGTCCACGCGCTCGAGCGCCTCGCCCGCCGCCGACTGCACCGACCGCCGCGCCTCCTGAGCGCGGACCGTCACGGTATCCATGAATTGTCTCATTTTCGCGTCCATGTCAAAGCACTCCTTTACCCGCCGGGATTCCGTTTGAACTTTATCATACCACACGCCGCACAAAGCCACAAGCCCGCGCTGCATTGTGTCTTTTCCATTGTAGCACAAACGTGTATAATATACAAAGGAAAGGAGGTGCGCCGCGTGGACCGCGTGATCTTTCACAGCGACTGCAACAGCTTTTATTCCTCGGTGGAGCTTCTGTCGCGCCCGGAACTGCGCGACGTGCCCGTCGCCGTGTGCGGAGACCCTGAGTCCCGCCACGGCATCATCCTCGCCAAGAACGAGCCCGCCAAGCGCTTCGGCGTGCAGACGGCGGAGACCATCGTCTCGGCCAAGCGCAAATGCCCCGGCCTTGTGCTGCTTCCGTCGCACCATGATTTATACAGAGAGTATTCAAAGCGTGTCAACGCGATATACGCGCGGTATACAGAGTTCGTGGAACCGTTCGGCATCGACGAGAGCTGGCTGGACGTGACGGCGTCGTGGCACCTGTTCGGCTCGTCGCCGGGCGCGGTGGCGCAGCAGCTGCGCCGCGCGGTGAAGGCCGAGACGGGGCTGACGGTCTCGGTGGGCGTGAGTTTCAACAAAGTGTTCGCAAAGCTCGGGTCGGACTACAAAAAGCCCGACGCGGTGACGCAGTTCACGCGCGAGAACTACAAGCGCGTCGTGTGGGCGCTGCCGGTGACGTCGCTGCTCTACGTGGGGCGCTCGGCGGCGAAGACGCTCGCGGGGCTGGGCATCCGCACCATCGGCGAGCTCGCGGCGGCCGACCCGGCGGTGCTGACGGCGGCGCTGGGCAAGCTCGGGGGCGAGCTGTCGCGCTACGCGCGCGGCGAGGACGACTCCCCGGTGCGCAGCATCTACGACAAGCCCGAGGTGAAGAGCGTTGGCAACGGTCTGACGTTCCCGCACGACCTCACGGACATCGACGAGGCGCGCTCGGCGCTGTTCGCGCTGGCGGACGAGGTGGCCTCGCGCCTGCGCGCGCACGGGATGTGGGCGTCCTCGGTGCAGCTGAGCGTGAAGGACCCGCAGATGAAGCTCATCACGCGGCAGGCGCCGCTGCCCTCGCCCGTGTGCACGGGCCGGGAGCTGGCGCAGGCGGCGCTGGCGCTTCTGGCGGCGAACTGGCGCTTCCCCGCGCCGGTGCGCGCGCTGACGGTGACGGCGCTGAACCTCTCGCACTCCGCGCCCGAACAGCTCACGCTCTTCGACGAGGGCGCGTCCTCGCGCAGCGACAAGCACGAGCGGCTCGAAAAGAGCCTCGACGCCATCCGCGGCAAGTACGGCCACGCCGCCATCGCGGGCGCGAGCGTGCTGAACCGCGGGCTCGGGCTGGGGAAACTATCCATTGACGACCCCCGCAAAAAGCGGGAGTAAAATACATTCAACAACAAAGACAAGGAGCGTTGAAAACCATGGTGAAGCATGTTGTCATGTGGGAACTGAAGGACAAAGAGACGAAGGCCGAGGTCGGCGCGGAGATGAAAAAGCGTCTGGAGGCGCTCGTCGGCGTCGTGCCGGGCCTTCTGAAGGCCGAGGTGAACACGGGATTCGCGGGCGCGGACGTCATCCTCTACACCGAGCTCGAGAGCCGCGAGGCGCTGGCCGTGTACGCCGACCATCCGGCGCACTGCAAGGTGAAGGAGTACGTGCACTCGGTGATCTGCGCGCGCACGGCGTGCGACTGGGACGCGTAACTCACCGCGCGAACACGTCCGAAAGACCGGCCTTTGCCACGCGGCGCCGCACCTCGCTGCGGTCCGTGGTGTAAAGGCCGTTTTCTTTCATGCGTCCGAAATACTCCGCGCCGGAGAACGTGACGCGGACGTTCGGGAACGTCTCGCGCGCATAGGCGACGGCGTCTCCGCACGCGAGCGAGCGCGGCAGCGCCGTGAGCGGCAGGTTCTGAAGCAGCCGCACGGCGTTGTAGCCCGCGATCGTTCCGGTGACGATGGCCTCGGTGTGCCCCACGAGCATGCCCGCCTTTTCGCCCGCGCAGAAGAGGTTCGCCGTGCCGAGCACGCGCATGGCGTCGTCGCGCGCGACGGCCGCGAGCAATCGCACGGAGTTCCCGCGCCCGCCCGCGAGCGGCTCCTCGCAGCGCGCGTTCTCAAAGCCCGGCACGCGGTGCAGGTCGGCCAGCGGCATCCACGGGCTCATCAGCTTCGCGCTGCCGGTGTCGAGCAAAATGAGGTTGTCGCGGTATGCGTCGAGCGCGTACTGGCGGCACGCCTTGACGCCGAGCTTGTCGCGTATGAGCTCGGCGGGCAGCGGCGTGATGCACACGCCGCGCGCGTCCAGCGCGTCGCGCAAAGACGGCGCGAGCGAAGATTTGTCGAGCTTGCACGAGCCGGACACCGCGCCCGTGCCGCCGTCGGCGCGCACGCACGGCGACTCCCGCACGCCCGCGAGGGCGCACAGGCTGACGCGCGGTCCGTACGACGGGCAGCGCAGCGCGCACATGGCGCAGCCCGAGCCGTATTTCGCGCAGTTGGCCTGCGGGCCCGCCGAACCGGTGGCGTCGATGAACGCCTCCGCGGCGAACTCCTCGCCCTTTTGCGACACGACGGACGCGATGCGCCCGCCGCGCGCGTTCACGCGAGTGATGCGCGTCTCGAACCGGATCTCCACGCGCATTGCCCGCAGCAGATTTTCCACGGCTACGGGCATGCGCGACGTGTCGTACAGCGTGGCGTGGCTGTGGCCGGGAAAATCCACGTCCCGGTGGCGCGCGCACAGGTCGGCCGCGGCGATCAGCTCGCCGCCGCCCAGCGCGAGCAGCTCCTCGGCGGCGGTGTCGCGCCCGTTGTTGCGCATGATGCCGCCCGACAGCCCCGTGCCGAGCAACAGATCCGTGCGCTCGCACAGCACGACGTCCGCCCCCCGCTTTGCCGCGGCGGCCGCGGCGGCGCATCCCGCCCAGCCGCCTCCCGCAACTACGATCCTCATGTCCGCATCCCTCCCTTTTTTCCACACCTATGCGCGGAGGGGCAAAAAAAGACCGCCCCCTGTGCGGGGGCGGGCGGATCACAGCGTGTCGAGCAGCGGGATGACGTCGGAGAGCGTCGGCACGACGGCGGCGCAGACGGCGCGCAGCGCGTCGTCGGGCGGCGTGAGGTCGGGCACCATAACGGGCTTCGCGTTCGCGCGGTGCGCGGCCGTGATGCCGTTGGGGCTGTCCTCGAGCACGATGCACGCTTCGGCCGGAACGCCGAGCAGCGCGGCGGCGCGCAGGAAGATGCCGGGGTCGGGCTTCGAGACGGCCACCTCGTCGCCGCACACGGACGCGGCAAAGCGCCCGGTGAGCCCGGCGAGGGCGAGGTACTGCATCGCCTTTTCCCGCGCCGTGCTCGTGGCGAGCGCCGCTTTGATGCCGCGCGCGTCGAGCGCGTCGAACAGCTCGTACAGGCCCGGTTTCGGCGGCAGGCCGTTTGCAGCGATCGTCTCGTCAGCAATCTGCGTGCGGATGGCGCGCACCGCGTCGTAATCGACGGAATCCCCGAACATCTCGCCGAACAGGCGGCGGCTGTCGGCCACGTTGCGGCCGCGGATGCGCAGCACCACCTCGTCGGTGATGGGCGCGCCGAGGCGGCGGCCCGCTTCGATCCACGCGCGCTGATAGATGCGCTCGGTGTCGAACATCAGCCCGTCCATATCAAAAATAACGCCCTGTATCATGAAGCAATCGTTCCTTCCCGTTCGTTGTATGGAATACGCTTCTATTGTACACGATCCGCGCCGGGGTTTCCACCCCTGTGCGCGGACAGAATAAAACAGCCCATTTCGGGCAGGAAAGTGAGGTCTTTTATGGATCCGAAAGCATTCTTCTCCCTCTCGTGCGGCCTGTACGTCGTGAGCGCGGTGCATGAGGGCACGGCGCGCGGCTGCGTGGTGAACACCGTGCAGCAGGTGACGAGCCGCCCCGCGCAGCTGTCCGTCACCGTCAACAAGGAGAACGCGACGGCCGGGTGGATCGCCGCGTCCGGCCGCTTCTGCGCCGCCGTGCTGACGCAGGACGTGCCGATGAACACGATCGCGGTGTTCGGCTTCTCGTCGAGCCGCGACACGGACAAATTCGCCGCCGTGGCGCACAAAAACGCCGCGTCGGGCACGCCGTATCCCGCCGAGGGCGTGGCGGCGGTGTTCGACTGCCGCGTGGTGCAGACGCTCGACGTGGGCACGCACATCATCTTCGTGGGCGAGGCGGAGGACGCGTCCGTCGAGAGCACGGGCACGCCGATGACATACGCCTACTACCATCAGGTGAAGAAGGGCACGACGCCGCCGAAGGCCCCGAGCTATCAGGCCGAGGAGAAAAAGACCGGCTGGCGCTGCTCGGTGTGCGGGTACGTGTACGAGGGCGACGAGCTGCCCGACCCGTTCACCTGCCCCGTGTGCAAACAGCCGCGCGAGGCGTTCGTGAAGCTCTGAGCGCGCCTGCGGACAGCCTTCCCGGAAGCGGTCTGCCTCCCCTTGCAGGGGAGGTGGCCCGGAGGGCCGGAGGGGTGCATGCCCGCACCTGCCGCGCCCCCCCTGTCACCCCTCAGTCCCCTGCGGGGACAGCTCCCCTGAAAGGGGAGCCCTGATATCTGTCCCCCTCAAACGCGAAAGCCCCGGTCCGAACGGACCGGGGCTTTGTTTGCGTGTAAAAAACTCAGCGCAGCTCGGTGGTGGGGATGGTGTCCATGTCGTCGAAGGCCTGGTTCTCGCCGCCCATGGCCCAGATGAACGTGTAGTTGGACGTGCCGGCGCCGGAGTGGATGCTCCACGACGGGCTGATGACGGCCTCTTCGTTCTGCATGACGATGTGGCGGGTCTCCTTGCCTTCGCCCATCATGTGGAACACGACGTTGTTCTCGGGGATCTCGAAGTAGGTGTAGATCTCCATGCGGCGCTCGTGCGTGTGCGCGGGCATGGTGTTCCACACACTGCCCGGCTCGAGGCAGGTCATGCCCATGGACAGCTGGCAGGTGGGCAGAACGTCGGGGTGGATGAACTGGTTGATGACGCGCTTGTTGGACGTCTCCATCGCGCCGAGGGGCTTCTTGGCGGCCTCGTCGATGGTGATGAGGCGCGTCTCATAGCTGCAGTGCGCGGGAGCGGACACCATGTAGAACTTGGCGGGCTTCTGTGCGTCGTCGCTGGAGAACAGCACTTCCTTCGCGCCC
Organism: uncultured Ruthenibacterium sp.; assembly: GCA_944386565.1. GTDB lineage: Bacteria > Bacillota > Clostridia > Oscillospirales > Ruminococcaceae > Ruthenibacterium. Next base: position 34,117 of record CALXBO010000005.1, read on the forward strand.
TTGGTGATGTACAGGCAGTCCTTGTAGCCGAGCTTGTACTCCTTGCCGTCGACGCTGATCTTGCCGGCGCCGCCGATGTTGAAGATGCCGACCTCACGGCGCTCGAGGAAGTACGTGGTGCCGAAGTTGGCCCACACGTCGATGCCCTTGTCGATGGACACGGTCTCGTTCACCGGCATGCAGCCCAGCGTCACCATGCGGTCGACGTGGCTGTAAACGGCGACGACTTCGTCCGCCTTGTACAGGCCGGTGATGAGGAACTCATTGCGGGTCTCCTCGGTGGTATAGCGTTTGAAATCCTTCTGATTGCAGGAATAACGGATATCCATGTCAAAAATCCTCCTTCAATGGCGATTGGATCAATTCGTTCTGTATTCAGAATACCACATTGTATTCGAAATGCCAATTTGGATACAAGCACAAAAAGGAGCGTGCGCATTGTGCAATCTGCTCACGCGCGGCTGCGGTCACTCCCCGAGGCCCGATTCGATGAGCCGGACGGCCTCGTCGAGCGCCTCCTGCTCGTCCGCGCCCTCGCAGCACACTTCGATCTCCGAGCCCTGCGTGATGCCCGCGAGCATCACCTGCATGATGCTCTTGGCGTTGACGCTCGCGCCCTTGAACACGATCGTCACATCGCTGGAAAAATTCTTGACTCCGCCGACGAACACGTGCGCCGGGCGCATGTGCAGGCCCTGCGGATTCACAACTTTCACCTTGGCTGTTACCATATGAGCGCTCCTTTCCTCCGTGCGGCGCCCGGTGCGCCGCCTGTTCCCACTTTGTATTATACCACGGCGCGCGCGGCGCGTCATTCCGGGTGCTTCGGTTTGAGCAGCGACAGAAGCGCCATGCCCAGCACGCTGCCCGCGGCGAGCGCCGCCAGAAAGCCCGGCGCGTTGTGCATCACCGGCAAAACGAAGATGCCGCCGTGCGGCGCGGGCACGCGGCAGCCGAACGCCATCGACAGCGCCCCCGCGAGCGCCGACCCCGCGATGCACGCGGGCAGCACGCGCAGCGGGTCGCGCACGGCGAACGGGATGGCGCCCTCCGTGATGAAGCACAGGCCCAGCACGTAGTTCACGGTGCCGGAGCGGCGCTCATCGGGCGTGAAGCGGTCGCCGAAAAAGGTGGTGGCGAGCGCCGTCGCCAGCGGCGGGACCATGCCGCCGATCATCACGCTGGCCATCACGCGCGAGCCGACGGCTCCCGTGGCGCTGACCGGCGCCAGCGTGGACGTGCCGAACACGTACGCGGCCTTGTTGAGCGGGCCGCCCATGTCGCCCGACATCAGGCCCGCGAGGACCGCGCCCAGCGCGATGCTGCCCCTTTCACTCATCATCTCGAGCCCGGCGTACAGCGCCTCGTTGACCGCGCCGACGACCGGATTGACGAGATACACGAACAGCCCGATGAGCCCCACGCCCGCGACGGGGTAGATGAGCACCGGCTTGATGCTCTCGAGCGACGCGGGCAGCTTCGCGCACAGCGTCTCGAGCCCGAGCATCAGATACCCCGCCGCGAACCCCGCGAGCAGCGCCCCGAGGAACCCGGCCGACACGCCGTGCGAGCCCTGGAACGTCGCGCCCGTGACGGCGAGCATCCCGCCCACAAAACCGGGCGCGAATCCGGGCGTGTCCGCCACGGCCATCGCGATGAACGCCGCCATCACCGGCAGCATCAGGCCCATCGACAGATCTCCCACCGTGGTGAGCCACGCCGCGACGGGCGTGTTCGCGCCGAAGTGCGCAAAGCCCAGGCTGGGGTCGTCGATGAGGTATCCCAGCGCCGTGAGGATGCCGCCGCCGATGACGAACGGCAGCATGTGCGACACGCCGCTCATCACCTGGCGGTACAGGCGGTGCGCCGGGCGCTCCAGCACGCCCAGCGCGGCGGTGAGTTCTTTTTTGGCCCGGTACACCGGGGCGTCCGCCACTTCGCGCAGCAGCTCCTCCGGGCGGCGGATGGCGTCGGCCACCGGCACGCGCAGCACGCGGATGCCGTCGAAGCGCGCGAGGTCCACCTCGCGGTCGGCCGCGACGATCACGCCCTCGCAGCTCGCGATCTCCTGCGGCGTGAGCGCGTTCTTCACGCCCGCCGCGCCCTGCGTCTCCGCTTTGACGGGAATTCCCGCCGCGCGCCCGGCCTTCTCCAGCGCCTCGGCCGCCATGTAGGTGTGCGCGATGCCCGTGGGGCACGCGGTGACGGCGAGAATACGCGGCTTTCCGGCCTTTTCCTTCTCCGGCGCGCCGAAGCGCTCGGTCTCAAACCGGTCCACGATCGTGATGAGCGTCTCGGCGTCGGGCGCAGAGCGCAGCGCCGCGGCGAAGTGCTCGTCCATCAGAAGCGTCATCAGCCGCGAGAGGATCTCGAGGTGCAGCGTGCCGTCGAGCGGCGCGGCGATGAGGAAGAACAGGTCGGTGGGGCGCTTGTCCATCGCGCCGCAGTCGATGGGCGTCTGGGTGCGGCACAGCGCGAGGCGCGGCTCCTTCACGCACGCACACCGCGCGTGCGGCACGGCGATGCCGGCCTCCACGGCCGTGCTGACCTGCCGCTCCCGCTCAAACACCGCCTCGCGGTAGGCGGCCGCGTCGGCGATGCTGCCGTCCGCCGTCTGAAGATCCACCAGAAAGCCGATCGCTTCCTCCTTGCTCTTCAGCGGCACGCCGAGGCGGATGCGAGACGCCGACAGAAGGCTGACGATGCGCAAGGCTGACCCCTCCCTTTCCGTTTTCATTGCTCTCATTGTATCATCCGCGGCAGACAAGCACAATGCGCAATGTCCGATTTTTCGAGGAAAATAGCGCGTCCCGCGCACCGGCGTCTGCGGATGCGACAAAGAATCCTGTATTTTTTCAGCGCTTTCACGAATAAAAAACACAAAATTGCCACACCGTATCCGGTTTTATTTTGTATAATATGTATAAAGGCAGAGCCGGACGGCGCTGGGCGCGACGTTCCCGATGGTGGCCATGTACGTGGGCACGTACGGCGCGGCCACGGCCACGACGGTGATGTTCCAGTCGTACTTCCAGAACACGTCCGTGTCGGGCCTGCTGTCGCTGATGAGCTATCTGCCGATGTTCCTGTTCATGCCCTTCATCCGCAAGATCACGCTGCGCTGGGGCAAGAAGGAGGCCTCGCAGTTCGGCTGCCTGTTCAGCATCCTCGCCACCGTGCTGATGCTCGTGCTGCCCATCGGGCCGAACGCATCGGGCATGGCGATGTTCTTCGCGTGCTCGGCGCTCAACGGGTTCGGCATGGGCATCTACATGTGCGTGAGCAACGCGATGATGGCCGACGCGATCGACTACAACGAGTGGAAAAACGGCACGCGCGAAGAGGGCACGACCTACGCGCTGCACTCGTTCTTCCGCAAGCTCGCGCAGGGCGTGGGCCCGTCCATCGGCCTCGTGCTGATGGTCTGGCTCGGCTACGACGAAGCCCTCGGCTCCGCGCAGCCGTTCGCCGTGGCGCAGAACATGCGCTACCTCGTGGCCGCGATGTACTGCGTCAGCGCCGTGCTGATGTGGGTGAGCGTGGGCGTCATCTACAACCTCGACAAAAAGACGCTTGCTCAGATGGAAAAGGATCTCGGCCGCACATCCTGACCCGTTTTCCCGGCAAAAAGCGCCGCGGAGCGTTGAAGCTCCGCGGCGCTTTTCCTATTTTATTCCTGCGGCGGGAGCGCGGCTTCGTTCATCGTGCGCAGCACTTCCTGCACGCGCGCGCTGCCCGCAAGGCCGTCCGAAAACGCGGTGGCCGAACCGGCCGCCGTGCCCATGCGCTGCGCCCACGCGTAGTCGTGGCGGTCGAGCCATCCGGCCAGAAAACCCGCGACCATCGAGTCGCCTGAGCCCACCGCGCCGCGCACGCGGCCGTCGGGCGCGGGAAGATAGCGCACCGCGCCCGTCTCGTCCGCGAGCAGAGATCCCTGCGGGCCGAGGGAGACCAGAACGTTGCGCGCGCCCATCTCGCGCACGCGCAGCGCTCCGGCGCGCACGTCGTCGAGGCTCTCCATCCCCGCGCCCAGCAGCGCGGCCAGTTCCTCGCGGTTCGGCTTGACGAGGAACGGGCGGCACGGCAGCGCCGTGCGCAGCAGATCGCCCTCCGCGTCCACGACCGTGAGCACGTTGCGGTTTTTGAGCGGCGCGAGCAGCCGGGCGTACCAGTCGCCGGGCATGCCGTGCGGCACCGTGCCCGCCAGCACCAGAACGTCGCCGTCGCCCAGCGCCGCCGTCTTGGCCGCAAGCGCCGAGCGCTCCTCCTCGTCCGGCGCGGGGCCGGGCGCATTGACCTCCGTCTCGCCCTCGCCGCGCAGTTTCACGTTCACGCGCGTCAGGCCCGTTTTCAGGCGCACAAAGTCCGGGAAAACGCCCATGCGCCGCACTTCGCGCTCCAGCGCCTCCCCCGTGAAGCCCGCCGAGAAGCCCGTCGCCGTGCTGTCCAGCCCGAGCGCGTGCAGCATGGCCGAGACGTTCACGCCCTTGCCGCCGCAGCGGATGGTCTGGCGCGCGGCGCGGTTCACACCGCCCGCGAGCGGTGCCGAGAGCACCATCGTGCAGTCGAGCGCCGGATTGCATGTCACCGTCAGTATCATCGTAAATCTCCTTTTTGTCCGTACCGCGCCGTGTCGGTCCGCGCGGCTACCCGATAAGAATAAACCATCCGCCGCGTTTTGTCCACATCCGGCGCAAAATTTTTCCGCTTCATCGAACAAAGCAGTCCCGCCGCCCCGAAGGGCGGCGGGACTTGGTTCAGATGGTGAATTATACTATCAAGTGCAACAGTTAAGAGAATAAAAAGAGTTCATACAGCCCCCTGTGGTAGAATGGAGTAACCACACAACCAAAACACCAGGAGGGGACTATATGAACTACCATCATCTTAGCATAGAAGAACGTAGTTGTATACGGAAATATTATGTGGATGGTCTGAGCTACCGAGAGATCGCCCGGCTGGTAGGAAGGAATGTGAGTACAATTTCGCGGGAGATACGGCGTAACTGTACACATATGTACGACATTCCTACTTACTATCCTCACACAGCACAAAAGAAGTATCTGCTGCGGCGGTCCTACTGCCACCGCGGAATGTTTCACTCACAAGAAGTGATCAACTACATCAATGAGAAATTGAAAGCGACCTGGTCGCCGGAACAGATCGCCTGCACACCGTGCGAGCTGAAGATGCCCAGCTGGCGGACGATCTACCGGTGGATCTATGAGAAATATCTTGTGAACGGAAATCTGAAAGTTCTGCGGCGCAAGGGGAAAAGCCACGGGAGCAAGGAAACGCGTGGAAAATACAGTAAGGGCAAGTCGATCCGCAAACGGGACAGATCCGTGTACAGCCGGAAAGAAGCCGGACACTGGGAAGCCGATACGGTGGTGAGCGGCCAGGGCAAAAGCAAGGCCTGCTTCGCCACCCTGGCGGAACGCAAGACACGCTTTTATATTGCCGTTAAAATTCCTGACCGAAGGGCAGAGACCATGGAGAACGCGATCGTCTCTGTGCTTTCCGCCTTCCCTCCACAGTTGGTCAAGACGATCACTTGTGACCGGGGCGCGGAATTTGCCAACTGGCGCAGAATTGAGGAACGGCTGCACTGCGATGTCTATTTTGCCGACCCCTATTGTGCCTGGCAGAAAGGCACAAACGAGAATCTCAATGGCCTGCTCCGGGAGTTCTATCCAAAAGGCAGGAATCTATCCAGGGTCGCTCCTGCCACGCTAAAACGAAACCTGGCGTTGATCAACGCCAGGCCTCGCAAGGTTTTGAATTTCCATTCCTCACAGGAATTATGGGACTTTGAGCTCAATTCCTGTTGCTCTTAGTTTGACAATTCACTCAGATTCCTGCGAAATCGGCCGTGCGGCACAGCACCTGCACCGCCTCGCGCACCGTGACGGCGCGCGAGGGCCAAAAGCGGCCCTCTTTGTCGAGGGTCAGAAAACCGAAGTACAGCGCGCGGGCGGCGTTTGTGGCCCAGACCGTGTCCACCTCGTCCGCGTCCGCGCAGTCGGGCGTTGTGGTGGAGGCGTTGCGGTAGCTCACGCCGCAGCACTGCATCGCGACGGTGGCCATCTCCTGGCGCGTCACCGCGCCGTCCTCCTCCCCGGCGCCGAGCACGCCGAGCTCCTGCGCCCGGCGCACCTCCGCGCCCGGCGCGGCCGTGTCTCCGAGCAGCGCCAGCACCATCGGGGCGAGCATCCGGCGCGTGACGGGCGCATTCTCCTCCTCGTCCGGGACCGGGATGCCCCGCGTTTCCAGACGGCGCGCCTCGTGCGACCCGCGCACGCCGGCGAGCGGCTCGCCCAGCACGCGATAGGCGCGGCTTGTGCCGCACCGGCCGTCTGCGTCCGCCGTCAGGATGAGATTTGCGCCCCCGCTGCCCTGCGGCAGGGTGAAGCGCTCGCCCTCGCCCGCCGCTTCGCGGCGGCCGTCACGCTCGAGCTCCCAGCGCCACGCCGCACGGGGGAGCGGCGCGCACGAGCGCATCGCGGCGCGCACTTCTTCGCCCGGGCACGGCACGCCGAGGATGTGCACGCACACGGGGCGCGGGTATTCCTCGCCGTTGATGACGACGTTCTCGAGCACGGCGTCCTTCCAGTTCGCGGCGTGCAGCCCGTGCGCCGCGCCGTCGATGCAAATGTTGCGCAGCTCGAGCCCCGTGATGGGCACTTCGGGGAACGCCTCGAGGAAGATGCCGTAGTCGCCGCCGTGCGCGCGGACGTTCTCGATGAGGATGTCGCGGAACACGGGCAGATACTCGCCGCGCCGCCCGTCCTCGTAGAGCATCGTGCCATGGATGGCCGCGCCGCCCACGCTGCGGATGTCGCTGTCGGTGAGGGCGATCTGTTCGACCGTGCCGCCCCGCACGGCGTTGCTCTTGAGCCGCAGCGCGTAGGTGAGGTTCGGGCTGTCGAACCGGTTGGCGCGCGCGGCGACGCGGCGGATGCCGCCGCTCATCTCGCTGCCCAGCGCGATGCCGCCGTGGCCGTCCGCGAACTCGTTCTCGCGGATGAGCACCTCGCTGCACGGGACGTTCGTCTCGCGGCCGTCGCGGTCGCGGCCGGATTTCAGGCTGATGCAGTCGTCGCCGGTGTCGAAGCGGCAGCGCTCGATGAGCACGCGCGTGCAGCTCTCGGGGTCGCAGCCGTCGCTGTTCGGCCCGTGCGAGCGCACGGTCACGCCGCGCACCGTCACGTCGGTGCACAGCACGGGGTTGATGTTCCACATCGGGCTGTTGGTGACGGTGACGCCCTCGAGCGCCACGCGCTCGCACCGGATGAACTGGATGAAGTTCGGCCGCAGCCAGCAGCCGTCGCCGAACACGCGCTCGCGCGGCGGCACGCCCGCCTCGTTCATCGCACGCATGCGCATGCGCGCGGGCTCCTGCGGGTTCGCCCCGCCCTCGCTCCACGCGTTTTCCGTCTGATGATGCCAGTTCCACCACGCCGTGGCCCCGGCCTGACCGTCGAGCACGCCCGGCCCGGTGAGGGCGATGTCATGCTCGCCGTATGCGTACACGAGGGAGCTGTAATTGATGCACGGCGTGCCCTCCCAGTGGACGTATTCGAGCGGGTAGTCCGCGGGGTCGGTGGAAAAGCAGAGCCGCGCGCCCTCTTCGAGGTGCAGCTCCACGCCGCTTTTCAGGCGCAGCGCGCCCGTGAGCCAGCACCCGGCGGGCACGGTGACGCGCCCGCCGCCTGCGCGCGAGACCTCGTCGACGGCGCGCTGCAGCGCCGCCGTCTGCACGCCTGCGCCGAGGCCCTCCGCCGCGCCGAAGTCTCGGATGTCCGCGCGCGCCGCGCCGATGCGCGGCGGCTGCACCGAGGCGAGGATCTCCCGTTCCATCAAAGCTGCGTCCATGATTCCGATTCTCCTTTTCTCCGCCACGCCGAAGCCGTGCCCTCCCAGCCGGGATAGCCCAGTTCCTCATGGCAGTGCAGTAAGACTTCCGCGCACTCTCCCCGGAACGCGATCTGCGCCGTGACGTTGCCCAGCCGCTCGCCGGGCAGGTCGATGCGCACGAAGAAGCTGCCGTCCGCGAGCCACGCGCCGGATGCGTCGCACGGCGCACACGGGTCGGACGCGAAGGGCGCGCGCACGGCGCGGCCCACGCCGAAGGGGAAGCGCAGCACGCCGTCTTCCCCCTCGAACTCGAGCTCGCCCTCGTCCGGGCGCACTGTCAGGCGCAGCGCGCGCCACGGCGCGCCGGGCGCGAACTCATACCATCCGCTGCACCCTGTCTTCTGCGGCGCGGCGGCGGGGACGCTCGCCGTGTGCAGCGAGGCGATGCAGCTCCGGAGCGCGGCGGCTTCGGATTCGTCCGGCGCGAGCGGCGCGTCCGACAGCGCCGGGACGAGCTTTTCCCACAGCCCGTCGTACAGCAGCTGCACGCCGCCCTCAACGCCCTGCGTGTCGGCCGTCGTGACGACGAGCAGCTCCTCGTCCGGCACGCAGACGGCCAGCTGGCCGCCCATGCCGAACATGGCCCAGCCGCGGCTCGTGCGCCAGAACTGGAAGCCGTACCCGTGGCGCTGCTCGAAGCTGCCGCCCATCGGGTTCGCGGCGGTAGAGATCTGGAGCGAGACGGCCTGCCGCAGATACTCCGCGGGCAGCAGCTGCCGGCCGTTGAAACGGCCCTGCGCGGCCACGAGCGCCAGCACGCGCATCAGGTCGCGCGATGTGGCCATCAGCCCGGAGCCGCCCTGCGTGACGCCGCACGGGTCTTTCAGGCAGTAGCACGCGGAGGAGAAGCCGATCTCGTCGAGGCACACCCCGCGCAGGAAGTCGAGCAGGGAGCGCCCGGACAGTTTTTCCACGAGCGCGCACAGCGTGTGCGTCGCGCTCGTGTCGTAGCAAAAACACATGCCGGGCATGTGGTCGGGCGGCGCGGTGAAGAACGCGCCCACCCAGTCACGGCCCGGCTGTTTTTTGTACGCGGTGCGCGCATGGCACGAGGCCATGCGCAGCATATCGCGCACGGTGACGGCCGCGAGCTCCGGCGAGGGGCCCGCGGCGGGGATCTTCTCGGGAAAGAACGTGACGATGCGGTCGTCGAGCGACAGCTTCCCCTGCGCGCACAGCGCGCCGACGGCCAGCGAGACGAAGCTCTTCGTCACCGAGAACATGCGGTGCAGCGCACCGGCAGACCACGGCGCCCAGTAGGCCTCGCACACCAGGTGTCCGCGGCGCACCGCCAGAAAGCTGTGCACCGGCAGGCCCCGGCTGTTCCAGAATTCGATCGTCTCCCGCAGCGCGCGGGACGGCACGCCCTGCTCTTCGGGCGTGGAAACGGGAAAAAAGTCGTTCATCGTCCGCACCTTTTCTGTCATGTCACGGCTTGAAATTCGGATCGGAGGGAAGGATGATGTCGTACGCCTTGTTGAACACTTCCACCTCGGGGAAGTTCTCGGCGAGCGCACCGGCATCGCGGGCGCGCAGGTACTCGGCGTAGGCCATCATGCACACGCCGACGCCCTTCTGCTCGTCCTCCACGACGTCCTCGGAGAGGTAGTACTTCACGCTGCCGTCGCGGCGGAAGTTGCCGTCCGGGCCGAGGCCCGCGCCCTTGCAGATGCCGCCCAGCGACACCTTCGCGCCGTGGACGCTGAACTGGCGCAGCTCGATGCCCATGAGGATCTGCTCGCCCGCGCGGCGGTAGGACGCATCGCCCAGCACGCCCAGGCGCGCGCCCTTCAGCAAGCTGTACGCCACCATGAGCGAGCCGCTCGTCTCGAGGTAGTTGCCCGGCTCGTCGGGCAGGGCCGTGAGCTGATAGAACAGGTTGCTGTCCTTGTCCTGCCACTCGAGCAGGCCGTCGATGGCCTCTTTCCAGAGCTCGGCCAGACGGGCGCGCGCCTCAGCCTCGGTCTCGGGCATGAGGTCGTACACGTCCGCGAGCGCCATGACGTACCAGCCGATGGCGCGCGTCCAGAAGTTCTTCGACAGGCCCGTCTCGGGGTCGGCCCAGAAGATGTCGCGGCTCTCGCACCACGCGTGGTAGTACAGGTGCGTCTTGTCGTCGTACAGATACTTGCGCGCGTTCTCGAACTGGAGCAGGACGTCGCGGTAGTGCAGCCCGCCGCCGAACTCGTTCTCATACATCATATAATAAGGAAGGCCCATGTACAATCCGTCGAGCCAGACCTGATACGGATAGATGCCCTTGTGCCAGAAGCTGCCCGTGTGCGTGCGGGGCTGGTTGCGGATCTGCTCGGCCAGCGTCTCGATGGCCGTGCGGTACTTCTCCTGACCGGTGGCGCGGTACATGCTGAACAGCACGCGGCCGGCGGGGATGAAGTCGAGGTTGTACTCCTGCATGTCGTACTTGCGGATGGTGCCGTCGTCTTCGATGTAGCGGTCGGTGAAGCGGCTCAGCGCGTTGAAGTAGAACGCGTCGCCCGTCGCCTCGTACATCGCGAGCAGACCGATGAGGACGCAGCCGTCCTCATAGTTCCACATATTCCGGTCGGTGTCCTGGAACAGGGTCGCGTATTGTTTCAGATAGCGGTCGTAGATCATATGTGACTCTCCTTGCTGCCTCAGCGCTTTTTCCACCGCGCGAACGAAAACTCACCGCGGTAGTTTGAAGAATTGTAGTGCGGATATTTTTCGGGGACGTATTCCATCTCCCCGGCCTCGCAGGGACGGTCCTGCGTGTAGATGTACATTTTGTGCGCGTCCCAGAGCACGATCTCGTCGCGGGCGTCGCCGGTGAGGTCGAGCACTTCGGCGCACATATCGGGATGGCCGTCGTCGGGGAAGGTCACGACGCGGTCGCCCTCGCCGTCGAGCATGCCGCCGAGCTTCACATTGCCGTTGAGCAGGATGAGCTCGGTGCCGTCTCCCTGCCAGTTGACGGGCGCGATGACGTTGCCGTTCGTGGACGGCTCCATGTGCCACAGCTCGCGCCCCTTGCAGTCATAGAGGTAGATGATGCCCTGATTCTCCCAGTAGGTGGTGGTGCAGATCTGCAGTCCCGGCAGCTCCGGGCAGTAGTTCGCCACGCTGATGCGCTGGCCGTGGCCGTTGATGTCGCGCGCGCGGATGTTGCCCTGCTTGTCGACGATCATGAAGCCCTCCCATCCGGAGACGATGGCGATGAGGTCGTCGTCCACGTCGGGGTCGAAGCGGCCGATGACGATCTCGTCCGTGTGGTCGGTGGAGATGGGCAGTTCCCAGACGAGCTTGCCGTCGCTGCTGATCATGTTGTAGCAGCTGAACACCTCATCCTTGCCGTCGCCGTTGAAATCGTACGCGTAGGGGAAGTGGCCCGTGTTGTTGTGCGTAAATTTCCACAGCAGGTTGAAATCGCAGTCGTACACCCAGAGGCGGGCGTAGCGGTCCTTGATGAGGATGTCGCTCGCGCGCTCCTTGCCGGAGACGTTGACGATGCGGATGGCGTCGACGTTCAGGCGGTCGAACGCGTGCTTCTGGAACTCGATGCCGAGGATCTCGTCGGCGGGGTCGTCGTTGTAGGGCGTGTGCATCCAGCGGCGCACCTCGCCGGTGCGCCCGTCGAGGATCATCACCTTGAAATCGCGCGCCACAATGACCTCGTCCACGCCGTCGCCGTCGATGTCGTAGATCTGGAACGGCAGGTCGCACGTGGTGTCCTGGTTGACGGCGAGCTCCGACGGCTCGCCGGACTGCCACAGCACGCGCCCCGTCTCGAGGCTGACGGCCGTGAGGCAGCTGATGTTGCAGTAGCGCTCCTTGAACACGCGCTTCTGGTGCTGCGCGATGAGGAAGAACATCTCGTCCGTTCCCGTGAGGTGGCCGAAGCGGATCTGGCGCGACGCGCCGAAGTTTCCGAGGTCGATGATCTTGTGGAGCTTCGGCTGCGCGTAGCGGCTGCGCTTTTCGGCCAGGCGCGCGGCGGCTTCGCCGCGCGTGCGGATGAGCGCGGCATAGGCGGCGGCGTCCGTCTCCACACGGACGTCCGTGTACTGGGCGGGCATGTACGCAGCGAGCGCGATGCAGCCGGACGCATAGCGCTCATCGTGCGCGCGCACGACGGGCTCGCCGTCCACGCTGCACACGAAGTCGCCGCCGCTGCACGCGACGCTCAGCGTGTACAGGGTGTCGCAGTCATAGGCGAAGGGCGCTTTGGCCAGGAGCGTGCGCTGCTTCTTTTCCACCTTCCACACCTGCGCTTCGCCCGCGCACAGGAAGAACGCGTAGTGCATCAGCGAGGTCTGGTAGCGGAACAGCACGCCCGCTTCCTCGGACGTGCACAGCGCGCGCATCTTGACGGTGAGCGTGTAGTCGGTCCAGTCCTTCTCGCCGGCGGCGAGCACGGGGCACACGTTGCGCGTGAGCGGGTTGCGCACGCGCATCTGCTCCATGAAATGGCGCCCGTCCTGCGCGGTGACGATCCAGTTCGGCCCGCGGTAGTTGCAGTTCGTGATGGGGTCGTACCAGCGGCCGGAAAAGCCTTCCTGCTGCACGTAGTGGTACTCGCCCATCGCGGAGTGCTCGCGGTCGAACGGGAGCGGCCCGATGGCGAAATCCCGGAAATCGTCGTCCATCAGTGTGATTCGATCGTCCATGACGTTGATCCCTCTCTTTTTCATAAATTTCGGATTTCCCGAAAAAAGCCACGGAGGCACAATTTCACGCATCGCTATGAAATCATGCCTCCGCGGCGTTCAGGTCTTACAGGAAATTACCGGTCGTCGGCATGGCAGTCGGCACGGCCTTACAGGCTGGCTTCGTACTCCGCCTGATACTCGTCGATCGCCTGCGCCCACTTGTTGCAGCAGTCCTGCGCGGTCATCTCGCCGAGCAGCACGGCCTGGAAATCAGCCGTCATGTCGTCGGTGATGAAGCCGGAGAACTCAGGCAGCCAGTAGGGGTTGTTGATCTGATAGTAGTTGTCGTCGGTCAGATAGCTGGCATACAGCTGCATCTCGGTGTCGTTGGCGTACCAGTCCTGCTCCTCAACAGCGGTGTTGCAGGGCACGCGGCCGAGCTGCTCGCACAGGCCGCCCTCGACCTCGGCGCTCGTCAGCAGGGAGATGAGCCACAGCGCGCCGGTGTAGTCGGCGTCTTCACCCTGATTGGTAACGCAGTACACGTTCGGCTGCAGGCCGGAGGCGAAGTAGTGGCCCTGATCATTGGCCAGCACGCGGGCAGCGGCGAAGTTGCCCTCGCCCAGGTTCTGCAGGTGGGTGGGCTCGGAAGAGGAGTTGTGAACGATATACGCGGACACGCCGGCGCCGAACTCGGCGACGATCTGGTCGAAGTTGTTGTTCACGGAGTCACCGGAGACCCACTTGTTCTTATAGATGTTGGCATAGGTGTCGAGCGCTTCGGCGAACGCGGGGTCGGACAGGATGCACTTGCCCTCGTCGTCAAACCAGCTGCCGCCGTAGCCCAGGCCGTCGGTGTACGTCCACAGCCAGGCAACGAGGCTGTCGTACGGACGGACGCCGCGCAGGCTGTAGAAGTAAGAGGAGTTCGCGGGATCGGCGTACTCTTCGCACATCGCGAGGAACTCGGACTGCGTCTCGGGAGCCTTCTCGATCTTCGTGGTGTTGTACCACGCGACTTCCTGGTTGTAAGCGAACGGAACGCCGTACAGCGTGCCGTTGCCGATGCTGCGCATGCCTTCCAGCAGGCCCTCGTCGATCTTGTCGAACTCGGAGATCTGGTCGGTGTAGTCGTCGAGCGGCAGGATGGAGTCCTGCGCAACGAAGGTCGCGACGTTCGAGAAGCCGAGGCTCACGACGTCGGGCATCGTGTCGGTCATGACGGCCATCTGGAACTTCTCCTGGAAGTCGGCGAAGTTAAAACTGGTGTACTTGACTTCGTACTGATCCTGCGAAGCATTCAGTTCCGTGAAGTAGTCCTCGAAGTAAGCGTCGGTGACGGGGTCACCCGAGTGATACCAGAACTCGAGGGTCTGCTTCTCACCCGTGCCGGTGGCCGAAGTCGATCCGGTGGACGCAGCAGTGGAAGCGGACGACGGCGAGCCGCAGCCCGCCAGTGCGCCGGCAGCCATCACAACACTCAGAGCGGCAGCGGCAATGCGTTTCATGTTCATACTTGTTTCCTCCTTGATGATTTTGAATATTCCCAGCCTTATCCCTTGACTGCGCCGGCCGTGGCACCGCCGGAGAGGTTTTTCTGGATGAAGGCAAAGATTACGATAACGGGCAGCAGCGCGATGGCGCAGCCGGCGGCGAGAGCGGCGTAGTCGGTGCCGAACTCACCCTGGAACACATTCAGCGCGAGGGGCAGCGTGTACTTGGCCCGGTCCGTGATAAACGCGGTGGCGTACACGTAGACGTTCCATGCATTGATGAAGGCGTACGCGCCCGTGGCGATGATGCTGGGCAGCATGGCCGGCACGAGGATGCGGAACACGGAGCCGAGCAGCGAGCAGCCGTCCACCTGAGCGGCCTCCTCAAGCTCCTTCGGAACGGAGTTGAAGTAGCCCATCATCATGAACATGCAGTAGGCGAGGTTGGTGCAGCTGCACACCAGAACGAGGCTCCACAGGCTGTTGATGAGGCGCAGGTTGTTCATGATCTGGAACAGAGGGATCATGAGCACGACGGCGGGGAGCATCTGCGTGGCGAGCATCAGCACGTACACAAAGCCCTTGCCGCGGAAGCGGTAGCGGCTCATGGCGTAGCCGCCGAGCATGCTGAGCAGCGTGACTACGAGGGTGGCCAGCACGGCGACGAACGCGGAGTTCATGAAGTTTCTGCCGAACCCCATTTCCGTGAACAGTTCAATGTAATTCTGCAGCGTCGGGTGGCTGGGCCAGTACTTGATGGGAATGGCCAGAACCTCGGTGCTGTCCTTGAGCGAGGTGTTCAGGATCCAGTAGAACGGGAACAGCGTGAAGATCAGGAACACAGCGAGCGGAAGGTACAAAAGGAAGAAGCGGTTCGCGCCCTCTTTAAGTTGTTTCTTATTCATCAGACGATCCCATCCTTTCCCAGCTTGCCGAAGCGGATGTAGAAGAACGCGACGATCATCATGAGAAGCGTGGAGATGGCCGCGAGCGCGGAGGCATAGCCGTAGTTGAAGTCATTGGAGAACGTGCGCATGATGTACAGCGCGAGCGTCGTGGTGCCGCGGTTCGGGCCGCCGTCGGTCAGGCTGATGATGAGGTCGACCGCGTTGAACGTCCAGATGGCGCGCAGCAGCGTGGTGAGGATGATCGTGTCCTTGATCATCGGGATCGTGATGCGGAACATCGTGACCGGGGCGCTTGCGCCGTCGATCTTCGCGGACTCATACAGGTCGTCCGAGATGCTCGAGAGAGCGGACATGTAGCTGATGGTGAAGAACGGAATGCCGCGCCACACGTTTGCGATGATGGCGCCGGTCATGGCGAGGCGGGAATCGGAGAACCAGGACATGTTCGTCTGGATGATGCCGAGCTTCATCAGCAGATCGTTGACGACGCCGTAGGTCTGGCCGAGCATCAGGTTCCAGATGATACCGACCATGACGCCGGCGACCGCCCAGGGCACGAGGGCCAGGGCGCGGACGATGCCGCGGCCTTTGAACTTGCGGGTGAGCAGGTACGCGAGCCAGAATCCGAGCACGGTCTGGATCGCAACGCTGACGAGCACGTACACCGCCGTGTTGCCGAGCGTCTTCAGGAACAGCTCATCCTTGGTGAAGATCGTGATGAAGTTTTCAAAGCCGATGAATTCGCGGGCATTGGGCTTCGTCGCGTAATACGATTCAAAGCTCATCTTGAACACGTTGATGATCGGCCACAGCATGAACAGGCACACGAAGATCAGAACCGGCGCCAGCAGCAGGTACGGCACGGCCTGACGTTTTCTGTGCATCCAGATCTGATGCCGGGTCAGGGTCGGGGCCTCCTGATTGTTTTTGGTCATTTGATTCACTCCTGTCGATGTTTCATTGTTGATCTCAGAATTTCCTCGTTTTGGCGGCGGCAGTTCGCAGCGGCCTCCGCCTGCTTCCTCTCTTGATCTCAGCCCTCCTCCGAAGCTCGAGCGTCTGCACAGCACCCTGTGCAAAACCACTAATATTCCGTTCTCTTTTCGTCTCGATTATAGTAAAACCATCCCGAAAAATGCTAATACCTTTCCGGCTATTCAACCATAACATGAAAGTTATAATATTGCCGGATTGGCTTTACAAGGCCATTTGAAAATGATAAACTATTATCAAAGTGACAAATTCTTCAGGTGATTATTGTGCGGAATGACTTGTCTGAAAAACTGAATTATCTGACGATCCTTGCCGAAGAACAGAACATCACACGGGCCGCGGCGCGCCTGTTCGTGTCGCAGCCGGCGCTGACGGCGTACCTCAACCGGCTCGAGGCCGAGCTCGGAACGAAGCTGTTCGACCGCAGCAAGACGCCCATCAAGATCACGCCCGCGGGCGCGTACTACATCTCCGAAATGGAGAAGATCAGCGCCCAGCAGGACCGGCTGCAGCACGAGCTCAAGCAGATCGACTTCGACCCGGAGATGAAGCTGAACATCGGCATCGGGCGCAACCGCGGCAGCCTGTGGCTGCCGAAGATCCTCCCGCGCCTGTACAGCGAATTCCCGGACGCGCACCTGAGCATCTCCGAGGACCGCGACATCAATATGTCGGAAAAGGTGGTGCGCGGCATCCTCGACGTGGCCATCGTGGAGACGTACGCCTACCGCTCCATGCTCACCTACATGCGCCTGCCCGAGGAGCGCCACCTGCTCATCACGCACCCGGACAACCCCGTGGCCGTCGGGCGCGACATCAGCGGCAACAGCCCGGAGTCCCCGCTCGACGTGGAGGCGTCCCTTTTGTGCGATCAGCTGTTCATCTGCCCCAACATCCGGGGCGGCCTGAACCGCTCGACGCAGTGGCTGTTCTCCACGTTCAACTTCAACCCCAAGCGGCTTCTGTTCGTGATGAACGACGCCACCTCCTACCAGCTCGCCGTGAACGGCGTGGGCGTGACGTTCCAGAACTCCGTCTATTCGAAGGTGATCCGCACCGAGGGCACTCCCCTCTTCATTATGCCCGGCGGAAAGCCGACGCTGCGCAAGGTGTTCGCGGTGTTCACCGACGAATCCATGACGCAGCTCAAGCGCGCGTTCCTTCGCATCACGCACGACGTGATGAGCGAGGAACTGTGCGGCCATCTGACCGAGCCCGAGTACATGTGACGCTCCGCGTTCAAAAGAGCCTGTGCAAATCGCACAGGCTCTTTTTCTTTCTTTTGTAAGCTCTGTCATTCCGCAAGCAGCGCCCGCCCGCCCAGTTCGGCGGCGCGCGACGCGGCGCAGCGCACGAACACGGACGCCGCAGGCAGCGCGTCCTCGCCGCACACGGCCGCGCACCGGCACACGAGCGGCGGGTCGAACGCCCGCACGCGGGCCTGTGCGCTCTGCGGCACGGCGGCGCGCGGGACCATCAGTCCCCCGCGCCCGAGTGCAAGCAGCTCCGCCAGCACCGGGAGATCGGCCGTGCACGACACGTCCTGTGCTCCGGGTGCGTACGCGCGGCTCATGGCGCGCAGAAACGGGTCGGCACTCGCGAGCGGCGCGCCGGGCGTCTGCGCCTCGCAGAACACGAGCTCGAAGCGCAGGATCTCCTGTGCGCGCGGCGGCAGCTCCTGCCCGGGCGGGACGAACACGAGCGCCGCGTCCGCCTCGCCGTCGCGCAAAGCGCGCAGCGCCTCGTCCGGGTCCGCCTGCGTGACGCACAGCGCTCCCTCCCCGAGCTGCGCCTCCACGTCCGGCTGCACGAAGCGCCGCACGAACGCCGACAGCGCGCGCGGCACGGCTGCCGTGACGCTGTCCGGCCGGTGCGATGCGCACGCGGCCACGGCCTCGTTCATCTCCTGCTCGATGTGCAGGATGCTGCGCGCGCCGTTCACAAAGAGCTTGCCCGCGTTGGTGAGCCGCAGCGTGTTGTGCTCGCGGGCGAAGAGCGGCACGCCCAGCTCCGTCTCCACACCGCGCAGCGCGCGGGAAAGCGCGGGCTGCGACAGATACAGCTTTTCGGCCGCGCGCGAGAGGCTCTTCTCCTCCACGATGGTCACGATGCAGCGCAGCAGACGCGTGTCGAAATCAAATCCCTCGGTCTCTCTCCGGCTCATGCTCCGCGCCCCCTCTCCGACACCGCGCGCAGGAACTCCTGCACCTGTGCGCCCTGGATGAGCGAATGCTCCTGCGAGCGGCTGCGCTCGTCGAGCAGCAGGCCGCAGAGGAACCGGTCGGCGTCCGACAGCGCGCGCCCGGCGCGCCAGCGCAGGTACGTGACCTCATAGCACGGCGGGTCGAGCCGGAAGTAGGTCATCTCCGTCATCTCGGCGGCGTACCGGCGCGACACGAACCCCGCGCCCGCGCCGCGGCGCAGCATGTACTCCACCGCGATGCTGCTGTCCGACTCGAACGCGATGATGGGGGAAAATCCCTCCTCGCGGAACAGCCGGTCGGCCACGAGGCGGATGTTGTTGCGGCGGCTGGGCAGCACGAAGGGCGTGTCCCAGAACGCGCGGATGGGCATGGAGACCATGGAATCCGCATCCCGCCCGGCGTACGAGGCCAGCGGGTGGAACGGCGGCACGGCCAGCACGATCTCCTCGCGGCTGACGGCGAGGTTGCACACGTCGTCGAACGCCGCGTGGCAGTTCGCCCCGAGGGCGAAGTCGACCGTGCCGTCGTGCACCTTCTCCTCCTGCGTCGCGGAGTACGTGTCCTCCAGGCACAGGTCCACGCGCGGGAACTCGGCCGCGAACCGCGTGTACACACGGCTGAACAGCTCCGTGCCGCGGTACGGCGTGCAGGCGACGCGCAGCGTTCCGGCGGGCGGGGCGCCCAGGCGCGCGATGGCGCGCAGCGTGATGCGGCGCGTCTCGAGGATGCGGCGCGACGCGTCCAGAACGGCCCGTCCGGCCGGGGTCGGATACATCCTGCGGCTGCGGCGCACGAAGAGCACCGCGCGCATGCGGCTCTCCTGTTCCGAGAGGAACTTGCTCAGAGCGGCCTGCGAGATCCCCAACTTTTTTGCAGCCTGCGAAATGCTGCCGCTTTCTTCGATGGCGCAAAAATATTCGCAGTATCGTGCATTCATCGGTCTTTCCCTCCCCCTTTGCTCTGCGTCGATCATAGCATCCGGCCCGTTTTGTGTCAACAACTATAACCAAAGTGTTATGATGCGATTAAGAAAATCGGCATTGCGCCGGGCGCCGCACCGCGTTATCCTGTTGGTGAAATCAATCGGAAACCGACATTCAGGGAGGGTATCACAATGCCGAAGTATCAAATCGGAGCGCGCGCGCACGACTACGGCCGGGGCACTCCGGCGGACCTGTTCCGCCGGATGCGCACCGACGGCTGGGAGTGCACGCAGCTCGCCTATAAGAAAGCCGTGGAGGGCGTCTCAGAGCTGACCGACGTCACGCCCGAGCTCGTGGAGGAGACCCGCCGCGCCTTTGCGGACACGGGCCTGTCGCTCGCCGTTCTGGGCGTGTACCGCGAGATCGGCTCGGCCGACGAAGCGCTGCGCGAGCGCGAGACGAACGTGTTCATCAGCCAGATGCCCGTGTGCCGCGCGCTGGGCGCGCCGTGCATGGGCACGGAGACGACGCCGATGGAAAAGCAGCCGGCCGGCACGACGATGCGCGAGGCGCAGCGCCAGCTGATGCGCAGCCTGGAGGCCATCGTGCCCGCGGCCGAGGAGGCGGGTGTGACCGTCGCGATCGAGCCCGTGTGGCACCACGCGCTGTGCACCGCCGAATTCACGAAGGAAGTGCTGGACACGATGGGCAGCGACTGCCTGCGCGTCCTGTTTGACCCGGCGAACCTGCTGTCCAGGGAGTGGATGGACCGTCAGGACGAATTGTTCGGCCGCGCCGTCGAGCTGTGGGGCGACAAGATCGTGGGCATCCACTTCAAGGGCATCCGCTACGACGCGCAGGGCGTGCGCTCCGCGTGCCGTCTCGAGCAGTCGCAGGTGGATTACGCATCGGTGTTCCGCCGCCTGTCGCAGCTGCCGCAGAGCGTTCTGCCGGTGCTGCGCGAGGAGGCCGTCCCGGCGGCGGCCGCGTCGGACATCGCGTTCATGCGCTCGTTCTTCGGCGCGCAGGAGGGCTGACCGATGGCGACAGGAATGCAGTTTGACCGCTATTTCCGCGAATATCTGGAGCGCGGGCTCTCCGGCGGAACGCCCCGCAACGGCTGGTCGTACAAGGACGACATCACCGTGCTGGGCACGTACGACCTGTTCTGCGTGACGGGCGACCTGTTCTACCGCGACGCGATCCTGCGTCTCACGAAGGACCTTCTCCCGCCCGACGACGAGCCCTGCGCGCACAACATCGACCAGGTCAGCGCGGCCAAGACCGACCTCGTGCTCGGCCGGCTGACGGGCGACGCGCGCTACGAGCGGCGCTTTGCGGCCAAGGCGGCCGTGCTGAAGGACTATCCCCGCACGAAGTGCGGCAGCTTCTGGCACAAGGACATCTATCCCGATCAGGTCTGGCTGGACGGGCTGTACATGGGCATGCCCGTCTACCTGCAGGACCCGGCGAACGCCGAGGATGCGATGCGCCAGTTCGAGACGGTGCGCCGGCAGCTGTGGGACCCCGAGACGCGCCTGTACCGCCACGCGTGGGATGAGAGCCGCCGCCAGGAGTGGGCGGACCCCGAGACGGGCATGTCGCCCTGTGTCTGGCTGCGCGCCGAGGGCTGGCTGCTGATGGCGTTCGTCGACTGCTGGCAGCTCGTGGTGCAGCGCGAGCACAAGGACCGTCTGGCCGAGCTGCTGCGCGAGGCCGTGGACGGCCTGCTGCCGTATCAGGACGCCGGGACCTCCATGTTCTACCAGCTGCCCGACAAGGCCTCCGAGCCCGGCAACTACCCCGAGACCTCCGGCAGCGCGATGGCGGCCTACGCCCTGATGAAGGGCGCGCGGCTCGGGATCCTCCCGATGGAGTACTTCGCCCGCGGGGCGGAGATCCTGGGCGGCATCGCCCGCACGCAGCTGACCACCGTGGGTGGCCGTCTGGTGCTGGGCGGCATCTGCGGCAGCGCGGGGCTCGGCGCCGGCCCGGACAACCGCACCGACCGCGACGGCAGCGTCCGGTATTATCTCAGCGAGGCCATCCGCCCCGACAACCAGCACGGGACGGCGGCCTGCATGATGGCATACAGCGAATATCTGTACAGCGCAGGCTGACGGATCTTCACCCGCAGCGCGCCGGAATGCCGCTTTTTCCGGCGCGCGCATCCCCGCGGGGACACCCGCCTCCCGGTGTGATCCCCCGCGGGGCCGCCGCGGCGCAAGCAATGTATACAAGCTCATAATTATATTTTATTTTCTATCGTATATACGTTTTATTTTCTGTATCCAAACAGTAAGAAAGGTCAGGTGTCCTCTATGAAGGCAATTTACATCAACGCCCCGGGCGAAGTGGAGATCCGCGAGATCGAGAAGCCGCGCCGCGGCAAGGGTGAAGCACTTCTGAAGGTGCTGTACGGCGGCATCTGCGGCAGCGACCTCGGCTCTTTTCGCGGCACGTTCGCCTACTTTGACTATCCCCGCATCCCCGGCCACGAGTTCAGCGCCGAGATCGTCGAGGTCGACGACAACGAGTACGGCCTCAAGCCCGGCATGATCGTCACGTGCAACCCCTATTTCAACTGCGGCGGCTGCTACAGCTGCGAGCGCGGCATCGTCAACGCCTGCATGGACAACCAGACCATGGGCTGCCAGCGCGACGGCGCGTTCTGCGAGTACATCACGATGCCCCTCGAGCGCATCTACGACGGCAAGGGTCTCGACCCGAAGGTGCTCGCCGCCATCGAGCCGTTCTGCATCAGCTACCACGGCGTGCAGCGCGCGGGCGTGCGCCCCGGCGACAAGGTGCTCGTGGTGGGCGCCGGCACGATCGGCGTGCTGGCCGCGGCCGCCGCGAAAGCGCTGGGCGGCGAGGTGTGGATCGCCGACGTGGCCGCGCCGAAGCTCGAGTACGCACAGCGTGAGTTCGGCTTCGCGGGCACCATCCTCAACGACAGCCCCGAGGCGCTCGACAAGGCCGTGCGCGAGATCACGGGCGTGCGCTCTGCCAACGGCAAGGAAGCCGTCAACGGCTTCGACGTGTGCATCGAGGCCGTCGGCCTGCCCTCCACGTTCCAGAACTGCATCGACGCGGCGGCGTTCGGCGGCCGCGTGGTGCTCATCGGCGTGGGCAAGAAAAACCTCGACTTCAACTTCACGCTGCTCCAGAAAAAGGAGCTGAACGTCTTCGGCAGCCGCAACGCGCTGAAGAAGGACTTCATCGAGCTCATCGACCTCGTGCGCGAGGGCCGCGCGGACCTCTCGAAGGTCATCACCAACACCTACAAATTCGACGACGCGGCGACCGCCTTCCGCGATTTCAGCGAGAACGGCGCCAACATGCTCAAGGTCGTCCTCGATTTCACCGACAACTGACGGCGTCTCCCGCGGGAGCCCGGCAAACAAAAGAGGCTTTCCCCTTCTTCGGGGAAAGCCTCTTTTTTTCCGGATTCAGAACGACGGCGGCGTGATGGCGAAGATGATCTGCACGGGCGCGGACGTGCGGTTGTGCCACGCGTGGCGGGCGCGCGGCGGGATGCGCACGCTGTCGCCGGGCGTCATCGTGTACAGAACGCCCTCGATCTCCACCTCAACGGACTCGCCTGAGTGCAGGAACGCGACCTCCTCGCCCTCGTGGCTGCGGTAGTCGCGGTAGGAGCTGCCGGCGGGCGGAATGATCATCATGCAGAACTCGATGTCGCCGCGCGTGTCGGGCGTGAGCAGCTCGTAGCGCACGTCCGGCTCGCTCTTCGAGCCGATGGTGAGCCGGTCGGCCGGGTGGACGACGGGGCTCTTTTCCGCCGGGCGGTCCTGAAAGAATTCGTAGAGCGGCGTCTCGAGCACCTGTGTGACGGCCCAGAGCGTGCTGATGGACGGGTTCACCTTCCCGCTCTCGATCTGGCTGAGCATGGACGGCGTGATGCCCGCGAGCTCGGCCGCCTTGCGCAGGGACAGCCCGCGCGCGGTGCGGACGGACTGCAGTTTTTTGCCGAGATTGAGTTCTTCGAGACGTGTTGTATCTTCCAAAAGTGTTCCTCCCTGAACGGACGGCGCGGCTGCGCCGGTGGTGTCGTACCTGCTATCATACCACACACGGCGGAAAAAGAAAAGAGAAGACGCGCGGATGTGTCCATCCGCGCGCCCTTTTGTCCGGATACAACGGGAAGCGCTCACTCGAGCGCCTTGCCCGCCTCGTAATAATGCTGCATCTCTTCGGCCGGGACCATGTTGCCGCCGGTGGCCCACACGAGGTGCGTGCCGTTCGCGACGTCTTCGGCCGACAGGCCCGCCGCGGCGGGATACCCTGCCAGCGCGCCCGACGCGAGCAGCACCGGGCCGTACATCCCGGCGAGCGCGCTGGGCTCGAGGCGGATGTCCTCGGTGTCGGCGAGCTGCGCGAGCATGCGGTACATACGGCTGTCGTCGAGCGAGTAGCAGCCGCTGATCATCGGGCGCATCACGGAGCCGACGAAGCTGGACGCGCGCCCGACGGCGAGGCCGTCCGCGATGGTGCGGTTGTCCACGCCGAGGTCCTGCACGCTGATGTCGCTGTCCAGGCCGGTGGCCATGCCGAGCATCATGCAGCACGAGTGCGTGGGCTCGGCGAAGAAGCAGTGCGCGGCGTCGCCGAAGACCTGCTTGATGCCGAACGCAACGCCGCCCGGGCCGCCGCCGACGCCGCACGGCAGGTAGACGAACAGCGGATGTTTTGCATCCACGGTGACGCCCGCATCCGCCAGCTGCTGTTTCAGCCGCAGGCCGGCCACGGTGTAGCCGAGGAAGAGCGTCTTGGAGTTCTCGTCGTCGACGAAGTGGCAGTACGGGTCGTTCTCGGCCTGTCTGCGCCCCTCGGCGACGGCGATGCTGTAATCGGACGGATACTCCACGACCGTGACGCCCTTGCTGCGCAGGAGGTCTTTTTTCCACTGGCGCGCGTCGGCCGACATGTGCACCGTGACGCGGAAGCCCAGCTTCGCGCTGATGATGCCGATGGAAAGGCCGAGGTTGCCCGTGGAGCCGACCGCGACGGAGTACTGAGAGAACACGTCGCGGAAGGGTTTGGTGGCGAACACGCGGTAGGGGTCGCCCTCATGCAGCAGACCGTGGCGCACGGCGATGTCCTCGGCGGTCTTGAGCACCTCGTAGATGCCGCCGCGCGCCTTGATGGAGCCGGAGATGGGCAGATGGCTGTCGAGCTTGATCCACATCGAGCCGGGCACGGAGCCGCCGCACTCGTTTTCCAGCAGGCGCTGCATGGCCGGGATGGGGCGCACAGGCGATTCGATGATGCCGTGCGACGCGGCCGTCTCGGGAAACTCGTGTTCGAAGTAGTCCGCGAAGCGGGCGAGGCGCGCCTCGGCGTCGCGCACGTCGTCGATCGACAGCACACACTCGCGCGCAGCCTCGTCGAACGGGACGCGGCCGGGGTTGATCCACGCCGTTTCCTTCAGCGCGCGGATCTCCGTCATGATCGGGAACTCGGTCTCCCACTGCGCGACGGTCTTGCCGCGGATCGTCTTTTCAGCGCTCATTGTATCATTTCCTTTTCATTGAAGTAGAACCCGGGGGCGCAGCGCCCCCGGGAACGCAGAGATCAGAACATTCCGGGCAGGACACCCGAGAAGACGTTCAGGATGAGGATGACCGCGAACGCGACGACGGCCGCGAGGGTGGTGGACCAGGTCGTGGCGGTGAACGCGTCGCTGACGGACAGGTCGTTGTAGCGGGCGGGCAGCCAGAACGCGGCGTCGGTGGGCAGCGTCAGGCCGACGGTGCCGGCGCAGATGGCCAGACCCACGATGACGGGCGACAGGCCCAGCGTGACGGCCGTGGGGCCGACGATGGACACGGTGGTGAGCATCGCGACGGTGGCGGAGCCGACGGCCGCGCGGATGATCATGGCGAGCACGAACGCGAGCAGCACGAGCGGGATATTGACGCGGCTGAGCAGGTCAACGAGCGCGTCGCCGAGGCCGCTGGCCTGCAGCACGGCGCCGAAGCAGTTGCCGCAGCCGATGACCATGAGGATATTGCCCATGGAGTCGGACGATTTGTCGATGTACTTCCAGACGCTCTCGCTGACGGACGGCACGAGGTACTTATGCAGCACGACGCCCGTGACGAGCATGGCGATGAACAGGGCCACGTTGTTGTTGCCGACGAACGCGAAGAACATCGCGGCGAAGTTGTCGGCGGGCAGCACGACGCCGCACACGGAGTTGATGATGATGAGAACGATGGGCAGCGCGATGAGCGCGAGGATCAGGCCCGCGGAGGGCTTGTTGGGGTCGGCCTTGATGAGCTCGTCGTTGTTGAGGATCTCGGCCGCCTCGGCCTTGCCGGCCTTCCTGTCGGCGTCCGTGAGCTTCTTGTTGAGGATGTTGGCGTACTGCCAGCCGCACAGCAGGCTCGCGGGCAGGGACACGATGATGCCGTAGATGATGAACCAGCCGACGTTCGCGCCGATCTGGCCGGCGACGGCGAGCGGGCCGGGCGTGGGCGCGACGATGCAGTGCGTCAGCAGCAGGCCGGTGAACAGCGCCGCCACGTAGGCGCTCGTCTTTTTCTTCGTGAGTTTCTGCAGGCTGGTGACCAGCGGGCTGAACGTGATGTACGCGGAACCGAAGTACACCGGGATGGAGACGATGAAGCCCGCGAGGTTGAGCGCCAGCATGTCGTTTTTCTTGCCGAACGTGCGCAGCAGGCCCTTGGCGAGCTCTTCCATGCCGCCGGAATCGCCCAGCATGGCGCCGAAGATGCCGCCGAACAGGATGAGCAGGCCGATGCTCGTCATGATGCTGCCGAAGCCGCCGGTCATCGTGGTGAGCGTGTCGGTGAGCGGCATGCCGCACAGAAGCGCCATCAGCACGGCGCACGCGAACAGCGCGACGCCCGGGCTGACCTTACATTTGATGAGGACCACCAGAAGCACGATCATGGTGATCACGAACGCAAGCAGAACATTCATTCTGTTTTTCCTCCTCTCGAAAACGCGTTATGCGTTGTGGCGCAGCATCCGGCCGGGATAGCGGCCCGTGAGCTGCATGTCGTGGTAGACCACTTCGCCGCCGACGATCACGTAGTCGATGCCCTCGGTCAGGCTGTTGGACTGGTCGTACGTGGCGGTGTCCTTCAGGCGGTCAAAGTCGAACAGGACGAGGTCGGCGTCGTAGCCGTCGCGGATGAAGCCCTTGTTCTTCACCAGCAGGTACTCGGCGGTCAGACCCGTCATCTTGCGGATGACCTGCTCGAGCGGCATGACGTTCTTCTCCTTGACGAAGTACGTGATGGCGTGCGGGAACGTGGCGCACGCGCGGGGATGGCCCTTCTCGTTCCACGCGCGGGTGAGCGCGTCGGAGCCGACGATGCAGTACGGGTCGCGGAAGATCTCGCACACGTCCTCGTCGCACATGCTGCTGTACACGCCGCCGGTGGAGCAGTTGTTGATCTGGCACAGGTCGAAGAACGCCTTCCACGGGTCCTCGCCGATGGCGCGGGCGTAGTCCGCGATGGACTTGCCCTCCGCGAGCGGCGTTTTGGAGGCGGAGTAGACGTACACGCCCTCCCAGCCGCCGGCGTTCAGATAGTAGTTGTCGTACGCGGTGGCGGGGTCTTCCATCTCGGCGCGCAGCTGGCGGCGGAAGTCCTCGTCCGCGAGCTTCGCCGTCATGGACGCAAAGCCGTTCGAGAAGTGCCACGGCGGCATGCAGGCGTTCAGCGTCGTCATGTTGCGGGTGTAGGGGTACTGGTCGCAGATGACGCGCACGCCCTCGTCGTTCGCCTCGTGGATGAGGCGCAGCGTCTCCTTCTGCTTGCCCCAGTTGGGCTTGCCGAGCATCTTGTGGTGCGAGATGTCCACGCGCACGCCCGCCTTGCGGCCCACGTCGATGGTCTCCTTCACCGCGTCCACGACGAAGTTCGCCTCGTCGCGCATGTGGCTGGCGTAGATGCCGTCGAACGGCTCGATGACCTTCGCCAGCTCCACGATCTCCTTGGGCTCGGCATAGCAGCTCGGCGTGTAGATCAGGCCCGTCGAGAAACCGGCCGCGCCCGCCTCCATCGCCTCGCGCAGGATGCCCTTCATCGTGTCGAGCTCCTTGTCCGTGGCGGGGCGGTTGGCCATGCCCATCACGGCGATGCGCAGGCTGCTGTGGCCGATGTACGTCTTGACGTTCGCCGTCAGCGGCTGTTTGTCGGCATATTCGAGGAACCGGGCGTAGCTCGACCAGTTCTTCATGTCGTCGGGGAAGTGCGTCGTGCCCATCGAGAGCAGCGTCTGCACCGCAGCCAGATTCTCCGGCACGGCCGGCGACATCGACAGGCCGCACTGGCCCGCCACTTCGGTGGTGACGCCCTGATTCGTCTTGAACAGGTGTGCGTCCTTGGTTCCGAGGATCAGGTCGCCGTGCGTGTGCGCGTCGATGAAGCCCGGCGCAAGGCAGCGGCCCGCCGCGTCGATGACCTCGGCCGCTTCCTGCGTGCCGGGGTCGAGGACGATCTTGCCGTCCTTGACGCCGACGCTGCCCATGCGGGAGGGCTCGCCTGTTCCGTCGATGATCCGTGCGTTTTGAATGAGAAGATCCAGCATCGTGTTTCCATCCCTTTCTGTTGCCGCTGTGCGGCATGATGTGCCGGCGCCTCCTGCAGCGAAGCGCCCGCAGCGTTCCGTAGCACGCCCCGGGGCGTTAATTATTTATTAACACCTTTTTGTGCTGATTGTCAATCATTTTTGTGTTCAAAATCAAAATATGTTCGTTTTAGCCAAATAATTCATCGAATTTCAGTGAATGCGGCTGAACATTTTCAGTCCTGTTCACCGTCTAGGCGCACCGGGCGGAATCTGCTATAATGAGGGCAGAAACCGAAGGGAGGGAACGCTGTTGGCGACCATTCTGATCGCGGAGGACGACGCGGACATCCGAAGCGTACTGCGGCTGTATCTGGAGAGCGAGGGATACCGGGTGACGGAGGCGGAGAGCGGCACGCGGGCGCTGGAACTGGCGCGCGCGCAGACGCCCGATCTCGCCATTCTGGACGTGATGATGCCGGGGATGAACGGCTATGAGCTGACGAAAGCGCTGCGCGCGTTCACGGACATCCCGGTGCTGATCCTCTCGGCCAGAAGCCAGGACAACGACAAGATCCTCGGGCTGAACCTCGGGGCGGACGACTACATCGCCAAGCCCTTCAACCCGATGGAGGTGACGGCGCGCGTGAAGGCGCACCTGCGCCGCGCCGCGCGCACGGCGGCTCCGGGGCTCTCGGCGGGCGGGCTGACGCTGGACCCCGCGTCGCTGACGGTGGAAAAGGACGGCGTGCCCGTGGCGCTGACGCCGATGGAGTACAAGATCCTCTCGGCGCTGATGCGCGCGCCGGGGCGCATCTTCACAAAGGTGCAGCTGTACGAGAGCGCGGCGGGCAGCTATTTTGAGGGCGACGACAACACGATGATGGTGCACATCTCGAAGCTGCGCGAGAAGATCGAGGACGACCCGCGCAACCCGCGCCGCATCGTCACGGTGAGGGGGCTCGGGTACAAGTTTGAAGCGAAATAAAGAACATACGGGCGGCCTGTTCCGGCTGCTCGCGGTGCATGTGGTGCTGTTCACGCTGACGCTGCTGGCCATCACCGCCGTGGTGCTCGTCGCGTGGGGTGCGGCGCTGGCGAATCTGTACCGTCTTCCGGACTGGGACGCACTGCTCGCCTCGGACGCACTGCGCGAGGGGAACTACGATGCGCTGCGGCGGTACACGGGCGGCTCCGGCGACGCCGCCGTGTACGGCGGCGGAACGCTTTTGTGGAGCAGCGCGGACGATTTTGACGCACAGCCGGGCGAGGATACGCTCGCCCTCGTGCGGCCGTACGAAGAGGATTCTGCCGTGGAGGCGTACGCGACGGAGAGCGCGGACGGCGAGCCGCGCACGCTGGTGCTGCGCCGCACGTACGCGGAGGACGGCACGGAGTCGGTGCAGGCGGCGGCGCTCGACGGCGCGCACCGCGTCGTGTGGGGCTCGCTCGGCGACGGGCACACGTCGTACACGCAGGCCGAATACGAATACCTGACCGACACCCGCTTTGACGGCGGGCATCTCGCGCGCGCGGACTTCACGGGCGCGGACGGCAAATCCTATACGGTTTTGCTGCGCGAAACGCTGCCCGGCGAGGCGGAGGCGCTGCGCCTCTACGGCCTGACGCGCCGCATCTGGCTGCTGTTCGTGCCGCTCTACCTCGCGGACGCGGGGCTGTTCATCTGGTGGCTGCGCCGGCGCATCGCGCGCCCGCTGCGGAAACTGAACGACGCGGTGGCGGCGCAGGCCGCGGGGCACAGCGTGCGCGTGGGCGACTGCGGCGGCCCGCGGGAGATCCGGCGCATCGCCGAGAGCTTCGACCGCTTTGCCGACCGGCTCGACGCAAGCGAGGCCGAGCGCCGCAGGCTCGACGCGGGGCGGCAGAAATTGATCGCGGACATCTCGCACGACCTGAAAACGCCTGTGACGGTGATCTGCGCGGGCGTGGACGCGGTGTGCGACAGCAAGGTGCCGCCGGAGGATGTGCCCCGCGCGCTGCGCGTGATCCGGCAGCGGGCGGACACGCTGGCCCGGCTGGTGGACACGTTCCACGAGTACTCGAAGACCGAACACCCGGACTTCACGCTGCACTGTGAGCGCACGGACGTGTGCGAGTTCGTGCGCGAATACCTCGCCGCGAAGTACGACGAGATCTCGATGGCGGGCTTCTCGCTCGAGCCGGACATCCCCGACGCGCCCATCTTCTGCCTTGTGGACCGCTTGCAGTTCACCCGCGCGCTCGACAACCTCTTTTCGAACGCGCTGCGCCACAACCGGCTCGGCACGGTGCTGTTCGCGGACGTGGCCGAAGAAAACGGCGCGGCGGTGATCCGCGTGGCGGACAACGGCGAGGGCATCCCGCCCGCGCGCCGCGCGCACATCTTCGAGCCGTTCGTCACGGGCGACGACGCGCGCTCGTCCCCCGGCAGCGGGCTGGGACTGTCGATCACGCGGCGCATCGTGGAGCGCCACGGCGGCACGGTGGAGCTGGCGGCGCGCACCGCCCCCGGCCGCACAACGGAGTTCGTCATCACCCTGCCCCTCGCGGGCGAGGAAGAATAACACAAGCTTCTTACTAAAAAGATTAAAATGACGTCGGGATTCACGGGCATGTACCGGGAATCCCGACACCTTGACAGAAAAAACACCCGATTTTGTGTGCGCAGTGCGCAAAATCGGGTGTTTTTTTGCCGGAAAGGGTGCCGTTCGCTACAGCGATGCACAGTCCTGCGGACTGTGCAAGGCACCGGCCGGTTTGCTAAGCAAATCGCGCCCCTTCCGGGCGTGAAGGCCACTGGGGGAAACCAATAAGCATCCCCCGCGCGATGCGCGGAGGGTGCGTTTGGTGTCCCTCAGGAGGCTGTCGAACATTTTCGACAGCCTCAGGGGGCCTGCCGCTGTGTGCGGCAGGCCCCCGGTTTCCGTCTTGCGGCGGCATCTATATGAACCGTGTCAATCGCTCTTGATGGCTTCCAGTGCGGGGATCTGCACGGCTTTGTTGGCCGGGTAGTAACCGGAGCCGAGACCGATGAACACGGAGAACACCACGGCGAACACGAGCAGCCACGGCGGGATGACGGAGATGCGCGCCGCATCGCCGCCGAAGACGGCCGTGTGCAGGCTCTCGGCCGACAGGCCCAGCGACGCGAGGTTCACCGCGAGCGACGCGATGAGGCTGATGACGCAGCTGACCACCCCGCCCGCGAGCCCGATGGCCGCGGCCTCCGCGAGGAACAGCAGCCGGATGTCGCGCACATAGCACCCCAGCGCCTTCATGATGCCGATCTCCTTCGTGCGCTCGGAGATGGACATGATCATCGTGTTCGTGATGCCGATGGCCGCGACGATCAGCGAGATGGCGCCGAGGCCGCCGAGCATCATCTGCTTCTGGCGCGCCTGTTCTTCCATCGGCTTGCGGATGCTCTCCATCGACTCCGTGCCGAAGCCCATGGCCTTGATCTTCTTCTCCGCGTCCGCGACGCGGGAGATATCCGTCACTTTGACGAGCACGGACGTGTAATTCTGCGCCTTCTTCTTGCCGGGGCGCGCCTTCTCTGCGATTTTCTCGAGGTCGGACAGACTCATCAGGATACCCTCGGACGTCTCCGTTCCCTTGGAGTAATCCTCTTTTGCCACGCCCGTGACGTGCAGCGGCACGGTGAACGTGCTGCCGTTCTCGAGCGCGATCTCCATCGTGAGCGGCTCGCGCATGATGTTGAAATACGGGTCGGGCACGTTGATGAGGTTGCCGTTCTCGTCCCAGCCGCCGCCCCAGCGGTCGACGGTGTCCGAGCCCTCCGGCCGCAGCGTATCACGGAACGAGTACGCCGTGAATTCGCCCACGACGACGTCGCCGCTCTTCGCCATGCGCTCGCCCTCGGCCAGGCGCAGGCCCATCGTCTCCATCGCGGACGCGTCGAGGCCGAGCACGCTCGTCCAGTCGGCGACGTAGCGCTTGCCCGTCCCGGCGTACAGCCGCACGCTGTCCACGTTCAGCGACTGGCGCGGCATGACGGCCTCGACGCCCGCGACCTCCCGGATGCGGCGCACGGCCGCGTCGTCGAGTTTTGTCTTACCGCGCCCGCCCTGCGGCGGCGTGACGGTGATGATCGTGAGGTCGCCCAGCTGGGCGAGGAGTTTGTCCTGCGCTTCCTTCATGCCGATGCCCAGCGACACCATGATGACGATGGAGCACCCGCCGATCACGACGCCCAGCACCGTGAGCAGCGTGCGGGATTTCTTGCGCAGCAGGTTCTGGATGCACAGGCGGATGAGGTCCTGTTTGCGCACGCGTCATTCCTCCCCGTCGCCGCCGTCGTCCCAGCCCCAGTCGCGCGGGGCCTCGGTGCGGGCGGCTTGTTTCTTTCTGCGCCACAGGATGACGCCGACGGCCGCTGCGGCCGCCGCGAGCGCGGCGAGGCATGCCCACAGCCACGCGGGAGCGCCCGTCTTTTCGGGCTCGTCCATGCCGGCGAAATCGTCGTCGGGCAGAACCGGGGCCTGCACCTCGAGCGTCACCGGAAATTCGCGTGTCTGCACCTGCTGATCGGCGTCCTCGTACGTGACCTTGACCGTGAATTTCAGCGTGCCCTCGTCGTCGGGCGTGACCGCGAAACCGATGTTGCCCGAGCCGCCCGCGGCGACGTTGCCGAGATACTGCGTGCGGGTGGGTGCGGTGAAGCCCTCGCCGACGAGTTCGGCCTCGAGGTTCGCGACGTCGCCCTTGCCCTTGTTGACGTAGGCCAGCGTCACCTCGGCCTCCTCACCCGCGGAAGCGGACGTGCCCTGCGCCGGGGCGGTGATCTGGAAACGGTCGGGCTGCGACACGGGCACGGAGATGCGCACGTCGGACGTGACGGATGCGCGGCGGGTCCCGTCGACGTACTCGTACTTGAAGCTGACGGAGATGCTCTGCGCGCCGCTCTTGGCCGCAGGCAGAGCCTGCATGTTCAGCTCCTGCTTCTGCTCCTTGCCCGCGCCGAGCGATTTGTAGTGCGCGGTGTTCGTGCCGCCGTCGACGGTGAAGCTCTCGCCGCCGTCCACGATGACGACGATGTTCTCGCACGTCAGGCTGCCGGTGTTCTCAAAGGTGAACGACAGCGGGAACTTCGCGCCCGCCGCGACGGTCTTGCCGTCGCCGTAGGTGAACGATTTCACGACGATGTTCGGCACGGGCGCGTCCGTCTTCTGCTGCGCGGAGGACGACGCGGCCGTGGCGCGCGCGGGGATGTTGACCTTCTCCGTCGCGCTCGCGGCCGTGGGCGTGCCCGCGTTGTCGTACACGAAGCGTAGCTCCGCCGTGAGGGACTGGCTCTCGGACGCGATCTCCTTCGCGGCGCGCAGCTTGACGGTGGCGCTCGCGCTCTTGCCGGGCGCGATGTCCGGCAGCGGGAACGTGGAGGTCTCGTTGAGGATGTTCAGCGCCTCGGACGGCGTGACCGTGGCCGCCGCGCCCGTGACCGTCACCTGCCCTTTGTTCTCGAACGTGAGCGTGATGACGAACTCCTCGCCCGGCGAGATGGGGCTCGAGACGCCCGAGCGTGTGACGGCGATGAGCGGCTGCACGGCCGCGGGCTTCGGGGTGACGGGGATGCTGAGACGGTCGGACGACGTGCCCTGCGCGGGCGCGCCGTTCGCGTCATATGAATAGCGCAGCTCGATGCCGACGGACTGCGACGCCGCGGCGCCGTCCCCCGCGCGCAGGCGCACCGTGACGGTGCCGGTCTCCCCGGCGGGGATGTCGCTGAGCGCGAACGAGGACGACGTGCCGGACACGGACAGCCCCTCCGACGGCGTGACGGCCGCGACGGGTGTGGTGAGCGCCGTCGTGCCGAGGTTGTGGAACGAGAACGTCACGTCGGTCTCCTGCCCGGCGGGGATGGGCTGCATCTCGCTGCGCGAGATGAGCACGGCGGGCGCGGGCACGGCGGCCGGTTCGGATGAGGAGGGCGCCGGCGCGGACGGCTCCTCGGCGCGCACCGCGGCGGGCACGGCGGCGATGAGCGCCAGCGCCAGAACGGCCGCGGCGGCGCGGCGGGTAAACATTGCATGGTTCATGGAAGCATCCTCCTCTGTGTGGGTTCGTCGCTCACGATCTCGCCGTCGATGAGCGTGACGATGCGGTCGGCGTACTGGGCCATCTCGGGGTCGTGCGAGACGAGAACGATGGTCTGGTGGAAATCTCGCGCGAACGAGCAGATCATCTCCATGACCTCCACCGTGGTGCGCGAATCAAGGTTGCCGGTGGGCTCGTCGGCAAAGACGACATCCGGCCGGGCGAGGAACGCGCGCGCGATGCCCGCGCGCTGCTGCTGGCCGCCCGACATCTGGCCGGGGAAATGGTCGAGCCGGTGCGACAGCCCCACGCGGCACAGCATCCTGCGCGCGGCCTCCTCGCGCTCGGCTTTCGGCACGCCTCGGAAGAGAAGCGGCATCGCCACGTTCTCCGTGGCAGTGAGCCCCGGCAGCAGATTGTACGACTGGAACACAAAACCGATGTGACGCTGGCGGAACGCCGCGAGCTGCTCTTCGCTCAGGCGCGACACCGGAACGCCGCCGATGCGCACCTCGCCGCGCGTGGGCTTTTCCATCCCCGCGAGCTGGTTGAGCAGCGTCGATTTTCCGGAGCCCGACGTACC
Organism: uncultured Ruthenibacterium sp.; assembly: GCA_944386565.1. GTDB lineage: Bacteria > Bacillota > Clostridia > Oscillospirales > Ruminococcaceae > Ruthenibacterium. Next base: position 68,391 of record CALXBO010000005.1, read on the forward strand.
GAAGATGCAGCAGATCTCGCCGCGCCGCACGCTGAGGTTGATGCGCTTGAGCGCCACCACCGTCTCCTCTCCGAGCGGATATTCCTTCCGCAGGTCCTTCACCTCAATGACGGGCCTCGCCCGCCGCGAAACGCTCTCCATAGCGCGTCTCCCCCTTTCTGACGCTCAGTATACCGCCTCATTCTTTGCGCAGCCTTTGCACCACCTTAAGATTTGTAAAGAAAAGGCCCGCGCCCCGCAGGAATGCGGAGCGCGGGCTCATATTCGCGCGGCGCGCGGCATACCCATTAGAAACGACCAGTGGGAGGAATGGGTATGAAAGGCAATCCCGAAGAGCGCGCGGTGCGCCTCGGCGAATACATAGCGCAGACGCACGCCACCGTCCGCACGGCGGCGAAGGCGTTCGGCGTATCGAAGAGTACGGTCCACAAAGACGTCACCTTGCGCCTGCGCCGGCTCGACCGCGTGCTGTACGAGGAGGTGCGCGCCGTTTTGCAGAGCAACAAGGACGAGCGCCACCTGCGCGGCGGCCTCGCCACGCGGCACAAGTACCATCCCGAGGACTGAAATAAAAAGCGCCCGCGCCTTCCCTTTCCGGAAGGCGCGGGCGCTTTGCGTGCGTCAGAGTTCCAGTTCGCGGCCGTCGAGCACGGCGCGGCGCAGCGCGGAGCCGTCGTATTCGAGTTTCAGCGTGAAGAACGGCGCGTTCTCGCCGAGCAGCCGCAGGAAGATGCGGTCGCCCTCCCAGAGCTCGAGCGCCGGGACGCGGCGGCAGTCCACCCAGACGAGATCGCCCTCGCTGCACTCCGCCTGTTCGCCCGTCCACGCATCGGCGGTGTAGAGGAACATGTGCTCCGTCCACGTGGAGACGAACGTCACCACGCCGCGCAGGCGGTACGAGGTGAGCGAAAAGCCCGTCTCCTCGCGCACTTCGCGCAAAAGGCAGTCCTCGGGGCTCTCGCCCTCTTCGAGCTTTCCGCCGACGCCGAGCCACAGCCCGGCGTTCTCGTCGTGCTCTTTTTTGTTGCGGTGGAGCATCAGATATGCCCCGTTCTTTTCCAGATAACAAAGCGTCGTGATTTTCATGTGCACAGCCGCCTTTCCGTGGTATACTGGGGACAGGAGGTGATCGGATATGGTAACTGCCGCCGAGATGAAGGAGATCGAGCGCCGCGCCGACGAGAGCGGCCTGTCGTACGACGCAATGATGGACAACGCCGGGCGCGCGGCGGCCGGGGTGCTGTTTGAGCGCGTGCCCGCGCTGCGCACGCTGGCCGTATTCTGCGGGCGCGGCAACAACGGCGGCGACGGGTTCGTCGTCGCGCGCGAAGCGGCCGCGCGGGGCGCTGAGGTGCTCGTCGTGCTGACGGACGGCGAGCCGTCCACCGACTGCGCGCGCCATGCGTTTGACGCGATGGGTCTGCCCGCGAAGCTCCTCGCGGAGCTCTCGGACGCGGAGCGCGCGTTCATAAAAAGCGCGGACGCCGTGGCCGACGCGGTCATCGGCACGGGCTTCCGCGGCGAGCTGCGCCCGAACGCGGCCGCGGCCGCACAGCGCATGAACGAAGCGCACGGCCTCGTGCTGGCGCTCGACGTGCCGACGGGCGTGGAGACGGACACCGGCCGCTGCGCCGACGGCGCGGTGCGCGCGGACGTGACCGTGACGTTCCACGACGAAAAGCCGTGTCACGCGCTCGCGCGCGAGGTGTGCGGCGACGTCGTCACCGCCGACATCGGCATCCGGCTGTGAGAAACGTCACCGCTTTGCCCAGCGCTCCTTCTCGGCCTCGGTGGCGCGGTAGAGCTGTTTTCTGGCGTTGAAGCCGCCCGCGGCCTTGTCTTTGGCAATGCGCACGCGCAGGCTGTACACGCCGTGCTCGGGGTGGTCCGGGCAGGCGGTGAGGCCGCTCGTCTTGCCGAAGCGCGGCGTCTCGAACGACGTGCACGCCATGACCGCTCCGCACTTCGGGCACTCGGCCGTTGTGACGCGCGGGTCGGCGAGGGCATCTTCGAACGTATCGTAATGGCCGGCTTCAACCGCCGGGCCGCACGACAGGCTGCCGTACTGCTCGGTGATGGCCTCGTAGTCCGCGATGCCCGCGGCGACGTCGAGCACGCCCGCGATGCGCGCGGTGTCGTACGCGTCGGCGAGCGCGTCGTGCATGTTGGGCGACTGCTCCATGTGCAGCAGTTCGAGCGCCGCGGCGAGCGAGCACTGGCGGCGCTCGCGGATGTGGGCGGCGTTGAAGATGAGCTGCAGATCATACGAGCGCGGCAGCGACTCGGTGTCGTACCCGTACAGGGCCATGTTCGTGCGGAGCATGGGCAAATCGTCCGGGCCCCAGGTGAGGAACACCGAGTCCGTTCCGACAAAGTCCGCGAGCTGACGGTAGGCCGTTTCAAACGGGATGCCCCGGCGCAGCTGGGCGCTGGTGATGCCGGTGATCTCCCGGATCTTGTAATGCATCTGCGTGTAGTGGCGCGGGCGCACGTCGCACTTGAGCGTGTCGAGGATCTCGCCCGCTTCGCTCACGCGCACGGCGCCGATCTGAATGATCTCGCCCGACAGCCGCACCGGGGTGGTGACGGTCTTTTCGCGCGAGGGCGCCTGGTTCCATTCCAAATCAAGAACGATATACTGCATGTTGGTTTCAATCCCCTTGTCTTTGTCTCTGCACATCAGTATACCACGCCTGCGCGGCTTTTCCAATGCGGCGGAAAAACTTGCGGACAAAAAGAAGAACCCCCCGCGCTGCGGTACGCGGGGGGCCTCAAGGGGTATCTCTTTTGGTGTGAGGAGGAATCATGTACAGAAGTTCGGATTGCGGCTTCCTTGCTTCTGTGATTGTTATTATATCCACAGAATGCGTAGGGAATGTGAAGCACCTGTGAATAATTTGTAAATAGTGACAAGCTGTATGCGCCGTGCCCGCCGCAATGTGATACTATAAGGACCGGGGCCAAAAAAGTGCGTATCAGCGTACAGCTTCGCGCAGAAGCTGCGCCACGGCCTTCTCGTCCACGCCCTTGTCGTAGAGGTATTTGTCCTTCTGCAGAAGGTTCTTGAACTCCTTGAGCGTGTAGTGGCCGGTGCCGCGCGGCAGCGCCAGTTCCACCTTCGGGTTCGTGAACACGCACACGGTCTCCACCGGAACGTTCTTGCGCTTGGCGGCGAACAGCACGTCGCGCACGACGCGCGTAGCCGCGGAGGCCTCGTCGAGCGGGTTCGGGAACGCGGTGCGGCCGGACGCATCCATGCGCGACCACTCGGACTCATTGGCCGCGCCGTAGACGGTGCCGGCCATGCCGAGGCACTTGACGCACAGCACGCCGAAGCAGCCCACGAGGATGAAGTCCACGCCGGACTCCTTGTCGCCGCTCACGACGTTGCCGGGGCTGACGACCTCGTACTGATGCAGCACCGCGAAGCGCTTCGCCGCCTTGAGCGGCGCGGCCGCGGATTTTGCGCCGAGGTCCTTGGCGCGCTTTGCTTTATCCTTGCGGTTGAGGATGCCGCCGTCCGACCCCATCGGAATGAACAGCAGCATCAGAATGACGCCCAGAATGGCGAGCGTAAAGATCATATCCCAGAAAGACACGGAAAAATCCCCCTAAATGTTGATACTTTTACCAGTATATCAAAAAATCCGCTCCGCGTCGAGTACGCGCGGCAAAAAACAGAGGTGTTTTCTATGAAACATGAAAAATCGTGCGGCGCGCTGACGTTCCGCACCGAAGACGGCGCGCGGTGCGTGCTGGTGATCCGCCACCGCCACGGCGGGCACTGGGCGTTCCCGAAGGGGCACGTGGAGCCCGGCGAGACCGAGCGCGAGACCGCCGCGCGCGAGACGCTGGAGGAGACGGGCGTGCGCGTGCGCTTTGCCGACGGCTTCCGCGAGACGACGCGCTACAGCCCCGCCCGCGGCGTGGAAAAAGACGTGGTGTACTTCGTGGCCGAGTACGACGGCGGCGAGCTGCGCCCGCAGCCGGAGGAGGTGTCGGAGGCGCGCTTCGCCTCGGCGGATGAGGCGATGGCTCTCTTGACGTTCGACGCGGACAAGCGCCTGCTGGCGCTGGCCGAGGCGTTCCTCGCGGGAAAGGAAGGCACGGCGTGAAAGCGTATTACCGCATCGGGGAGATCGCGCGGCTGTACGGTCTGAACGCCGACACGCTGCGCTACTATGAGGAACAGGGCCTTCTGCACCCCGCGCGCGACGAGGAAAACGGCTACCGTCTGTACACCATCCGCGATGTGTGCACGCTGAACGTCATCCGCAGCCTGCGCTCGCTGGACGTGTCCACGCGGGAGATCGGGGGATACCTGTCGCAGCGCAGCGTGGAGACGACGGCGCGGATGCTGCGCCGCGAGCACGAACTGCTGGGCGAGCGGCTGGACGCGCTGACGGACTCGCTGCGCGAGGTGGAGCGGCGCGAGGAGCAGCTGCGCTATGCGCTGAGCCTGCCCGACGGCGTGTGCTCGCTGCGCACGCTGCCCGCGCGCCCGTGCGTGCGTCTGGCCGAGGGGCCCATCCCCGAGCCCGAGGTGGACATGGCGCTGAAAAAACTGGAAAAGCGCCACGAGTCTCTCCTGTATAAAATACACGCGGGACGCATGGGCGCGGTGATCGACCCTGCGAGCGTGCGCGAGGGTGCGTGCGCGGAGTACTCGTCGGTGTTCTTCCTCTCGGACGGCGCGGACAGCGACGGCGCTCTGCCCGCCGGGGAGTATGCGTGTGTGTGCTACCGCGGCCCGTACAGCCGCCTTGTCGGCGCGTGGCGCACGCTGCGCGAATTCGCCGCGCACAGCGGCCGCGAGATCGCCGGCGCGCCGCTGGAACTGTACCACATCGACGCGCACGACACCGACCGGCCGGCCGAATACGTCACCGAAGTTCAGGTGCAGACAAAAATTTCAAAAAAGGCTTGACAACCCCCTGAAGAATTGCTATAATAGCTCTTGCACTCAAAGAGATGCGCTGATAGCTCAGTTGGATAGAGTGTTTGGCTACGAACCAAAAGGTCGGGGGTTCGAATCCCTTTCAGCGCACCAAGCCGCGGCAACAAGCCGCGGCGTTTTTTGTTTTCAGGAAAACACGCCGGGCCCTGTGCAGGGCCCGGCGTGTTTTTTTCACAGATACCCGTAGCGGCGGCGGTTTGCGGCGAAGAGCGACGCGGTGACGGCCAGCGCCAGCAGTTCGGCGGCGACGACGGCGAGCCACACGCCGTCCAGCCCCCACCAGACCGGCAGCAGCCAGATGGACAGCAGCTGGAACACCAGCGTGCGCACAAACGAGATGGCCGCGGACACCGCGCCGTTGTTGAGCGCGGTGAAGAACGCCGAGCCGAAGATGTTGAACCCGACGACGAGGAACGACAGCGCGTACAGCTGGAAGCCGCGCGTCGTCATGGCGCACAGCGCGGCGTCGTAGCCGACAAAGATGCGCGAGAGCGGCCCGGCCGACGCCTCAGCCGCCAGCGTGAGAAACGCGCCGCACACGGCCGTGAGCGCGAGGCTCTTGCGCAGCAGGCTCTTGAGCTCATCGCGCCCGCCCGCGCCGTAGTGGTAGCTGAACACCGGCGCGGAGCCGATGGAATAGCCGTAGAAAATGGCGTTGAAGATGAAGTTGACGTACATGATGACGCCGTAGGCGGCCACGCCGTCCTCGCCCGCGAAGCGCATGAGCTGCACGTTGTACAGCGCCGTGACGATCGACGACGAGAGGTTCGTCATGAGTTCCGACGCGCCGTTCGCGCACGCGCGCACAAGCGCGCGCCAGTCCTTCTCAGGGCGTGCGAAGCGCAGCAGGCTCGAGTTTTTGCGCGCGAAGTACCACAGCGGGAACGCGCCGCCCACGAGCTGGCTGACACCCGTGGCCGCCGCCGCGCCCGCCACGCCCATGCGGAAAACGCCGACGAGCAGCGCGTCGAGCACGATGTTCGTGAGACCCGCCGCCACGGTGACGGCGAGGCCGAGCTTCGGCTTTTCGGCCGTGACGAAGAAGCTCTGGAACACGATCTGCAAAATGAAGAACGTCTGGAAGACGAACATCACCGCGCCGTAGATGACGCACTGCTCGAGCATCTCCCCGCGCGCGCCGAGCGCGTAGGCCGCGGGGCGCAGAAACACGAGCCCCAGCACGGACAGCACCACGCCCCCCGCCGCGCCCGCCGCCGTGAGCATGGAGAACAGGCGGTTGGCGCGTTCCTTTTCGCCGAGGCCGAGCGTCATGCCCACGAGCGCGCTGCCGCCCGTGCCGATCATGAACCCGACCGTTCCGAGCCCCATCAGCACCGGCATGATGAGGTTGACGGCCGCGAACGGCGTCTTGCCCGTGAAATTCGACACGAACAGACCGTCCACGACGCTGTAGAGCGACGTGAAGACCATCATCACGATGCTCGGCGCGACAAAGCGAAGCAGCCGCCGGACGGTGAAGTGGTCGGAAAGGCGGATCGTGTTCATAGCGCGTCCCCCGCCGTCTCGTGTTTCATGTGCGCGATGTGCTGCCCGAACAGGCGCAGGTATTCCTCGCGCTCCGCGGCCGAAAAGCGGCCGAACGCGCGGCATTCCATCTCCAGCACGCGGTCCGCCGTGCGCGCGGCGAGCGTCTCGCCCGCCGCGGTGAGCAGGATGTATTTGTTCTTGCGGTTGCCCTCGGCGTTCTCCAGCCGGATGAGCCCCGCCTCGCGCATGGACTTGAGCGCCGAGTTCACCGTCTGGCGCGGCAGGGACAGCGTCTCGCACACCTCCGCCTGCGTGTGCGGCCCGTCCGACTCGCGCAGCACGTACAGCACCCAGAACGCGCAGTCCGACAGGCCGAACCGGCGCGCCAGCGCACGGTACACCTCGTCCATCTCCTTATAAAGTGTATTATAGGCCGCGACAAAACGCCGCAGCTCTCCCCCGGTCATACAGATCCCTCCGTTGTTTGATTTTGTCCGAATACGGACAATCCGAGCGCATCCATTATAATCCGGTTTCGGACAAACGTCAACCCCCGCGCACGACCCGCAAAGTGCGCGGATCGGGGATATACCGTGGTTTTCACGGTTTTTTCACCCGCCCGTGAAAGTTTTTACACACTCGTTCGATATACTGACAGCATAGAAACAAAAAAGCGATCTGCCCACAGGGCAAAAGGAGATAGACAATTATGGAAGGCAACTGGGAATACAACTATTCGCAATCGAACGGCGGCCCGACCCCGCAGGGCGGGACCTCCGGTTACACGCAGAACACACAGCCGAACACGAACCCCGCGCAGGACACGCGCACGACGTACAACGCCTCGTGCACGGAACTGCCGCACAACGAGCCGGGCGCGGACCCGAACTTCGGCGGCATGCCGGACGGCATGAACCCCGAGCCCCCGCGCCGCCGCCGCTTCCCCGCGGGGAAGATCGCCAAGGGCGCGGTTGCGCTGGTGCTGTGCGCGGCCGTCGGTTTCGGCGGCGGCTACGCGGGCGCTTCGGTGGCCCGCAACTCGAATCCCATCATCCTGCAGACGGCGCCCACTTCGGACGGCGGCACGGCCGGCACGGCCGCGAGCGCCGAGACCACCGCGGCGACCGTGGCGGCAAAAGTGCAGCCGAGCGTCGTTGAGGTCACGACCGAGCAGGTCGTCACGAACAGCTTCCTCGGCCAGTACATCGAGAGCGGCGCCGGTTCCGGCGTGATCCTCTCGGCCGACGGCTACATCATCACGAACAACCACGTCATCGAGGGTGCTTCGAGCATCACGGTGCGCACGTATGACGGCACGGAGTACCCGGCAACGCTCATCGGCACCGACAGCCAGACCGACATCGCCGTGCTGAAAGTGGAGGCCGACGGCCTCACGCCCGCCGTGATCGGCGATTCCGATTCCGTCGCGGTCGGCGACTATGTGCTCGCCGTCGGCAACCCGCTCGGCACGCTGGGCGGCACGGTCACGGACGGCATCGTGTCCGCGCTCGACCGTGACATCACCGTCAACGGCCAGAACATGACGCTGATGCAGACGAACGCGGCAGTCAGCCCGGGCAACTCCGGCGGCGGCCTGTTCAACGCCAACGGCGAACTGATCGGCATCGTGAACGCGAAATCGGCCGACTCCGAAGCCGAGGGCATCGGCTTCGCCATCCCCATTGACACCGCCATCGAAGTGGCCACCGACCTGATGAGCAACGGCTACGTCACCGGACGTCCGGGCCTCGGCGTGACGGTCATCTCCGTGAGCGACCTGCAGACGGCCATGCAGTACGGCCTGTCGAACCTCGGCGTCTACATCCAGAGCGTGAACTCCGGCTCCGGCGCGGAAGAGGCCGGCCTGAAGGCGGGCGACCGCATCGTCAGCGTGGACGGCACGGTGGTCAACAGCACCTCCGACGTGACGGGCGTGCTGGATGAACATGAGATCGGCGACGTCGTCGAAGTCCAGGTGGCGCGCGACAGACAGCTCGTGTCCGCGCAGGTGACGCTGGGCGAGCGCCAGGCGACCGTCAACTCCTCCACCTCCGCTCCTTCGAGCGAACACAACTGAGCACTTTCCTTCCAAGTTCCATAAACCGCAGAACGCCCCGGGGCACATGCCCCGGGGCGTTCTGCTTTTCTTTGTATGTCCGGTCACAGCCTGAGGTCGGCCGTGATGCACTTTCCGGTGCGTCCGATGATGTAGACGGCGATGCGTGTTCCCGCCGGGAAATCCGACACCGGGAGCACGAGGTTGCCCGCGGCCGAGACGGCCGTGTAGAAAAAGCGCTTGTGCGCGGTGGTGGCCACGGCGCACTCGCCCGACACGGCGAAGCACACGGTGCCGCCGTCCTCGGTGAACGTGGCGGGCAGGCTGGTGCGGTCGCCCCGCAGATACAGCCCGTACTCGCCCGGCACTTCGGCGGGCGCGAGCGTTCCGGCCACGCGGTACGGCGGGCAGAGCGTGGGCGCGTTCTCCTTCTCATGCAGGAAGATCGCAAGCCCCTCCCACAGTGCCGCGAACGATTCCAGCGGCAGCGTGCGGGGCGCGTCTGCGTCCGACGCGGCCATCGGGTCGTGCAGCAGCACGGTCTGCGCGCCGGCGTCGTCCGTCTCGAAGCCGTGCACGGCCACGAGGCGGGGGCGCTCCTCGCCGGGGTAATGCAGCAGCGCGGCGAAGGGATATCCCGCGCGCACTTCCTTTTTCAGCGTCTCCACATCCGTGAACAGCGGATAGCACGGGTAGCCGAGGCTGCCCGCCGCCGCGCACAGGAACGCGAGGTTCGAGCACGCGCGGATGGTGTTGTCATAGCTGATCTGCGCGAGCTCCTCGGGCAGCAGGTCTTCCCCGCGGCGGTTGACGAGCATCGTGAGCACGGTGGGCGCGTCCATGCACGCAAGCGCCGGGTCGCGCACGAGCGCGGAATACGCCGGCAGCGGCAGCGTGCGGCGCGTCTCATCGCCGAGGGCGGGCGTGCGGCGCACGCCGCGCAGCGACACGCTCAGCAGGCGCAGCGTGGGCGTCCAGTCGCCGATGCGCGAGGCAAAGCGCACGCGCACGGCAAAGCCCGTGGCCGACTTGCCCTCCTCCAGCATCGCCACGCCGTTCTCGACGCGGACGGATGCGCCGGGCGCGGGTGCCGCGCTGCCCTTCGGGTTGAACGTGCTCCACGTGCCCAGCGAGAGCCAGTCGCTCCACACGCCGTCCGCGAGGATGCGCACTTCCAGCTCGACGCTCGTGCCCTCGGGCGTATCGGCGTTCACGCAGGCCGCAAGCTGCGTGAACGGCTCCGCCTGAGCCTGTTCGGCCACAAAGAAACCGCACTGTGCCGCGTCCAGCCGCACCGCGCCGTCGTGATAATACACGCGGTCGCATTCCCCGCGCTTGAAGTCGGCCTCAGAGGCCCAGAGATACAGCGTTTTCACCATGTTTCAACGTCTCCGCAAAAATGTGTTGAAATTGTGTTGACGACAAGATACTGACAGAAAATTTTAGAGGAAAAGACACGTTTTGTCAAGTCTTTCGGTCGCATTCACACCCATTTGCGACATTGCATACAGTGTTGTTGAAACATTTGTACAAAAAAGGGGGAATGTGCCATGCAGGCCATTACACTTGCGGCACTGGGCACGGGGTTTACGTTTCTGATGACGGCGGCGGGCGCGGCCGTGGTGCTCGCGGTGCGCCGCCAGACGCCGCCGCTGCTCGAACAGCTCTTTCTGGGCTTCGCGGCGGGCGTGATGACGGCGTCGAGCGTGTGGAGCCTTCTTCTTCCGGCCATCGAGATGACGCCGGGCGCGGCGTGGCTGCCGGCGGCGTTCGGCGTGTGCGCGGGCGCGCTGGTGCTGGCCGTGGCGGACGTTCGGGCCGCGCGCCGCGCGGGCGGGCAGACGGGCACGCTGGCGTGGACGGCGATGACGCTGCACAACATCCCGGAGGGCATGGCCGTGGGGCTCGCGTGCGCGATGAGCGCGGCAGACGGGGCGCTGACGGCGTCGGCCGCGGCGCTGGCGCTGGGCGTGGGGCTGCAGAACTTCCCCGAGGGCGCGGCGGCGGCGCTGCCGCTGCGGCGCTCGGGCATGAGCCGCGCGCGCAGTTTCCTGCTGGGCGCGGGATCGGGCCTCGCGGAGCCCGCGGGCGGCGTGCTGGCCGTGTGCGCGGCGGGTCTGGCGCAGCCGGTGCTGCCGTGGCTGCTGAGCTTCGCGGCGGGCGCGATGCTGTACGTCGTGACGAAGGAGCTCATTCCCGGAGCCGTGGGCGGCGGCCGGCGCGCGGCATACCTCGGCACGGCGGCCGTCGTGTTCGGCTTCGTGTTGATGATGGCGCTCGACGTGGCGCTTGGCTGAAAAAATTTTTTGCGTTTTTCTTTAACCGCACGGAAACCCCGCCCGATAAGAAAAGCGAGGGGGCGCTGAGAACGCGCCGTTCGTATCTTATCAGTGAGGTGTAAAAAATGATGAATGCTACAACTTTTATGACTTCGTACCTGACGTTCTACATGAAGGGCAGCGTGGAATACGACGGGAACTTCGTGCGCATCTCGCGCCCGAACACGATCCTGAAATTCATCCCGCTCGGGATGAACAAGCAGAACTTCCCCGTCGAGCAGATCTCGTCCGTGACGACGAACTTCCGCGTCTCGCTGGGTTCGCTGCTGTGGGGGCTCCTGTTCGCGCTGTGCGGCCTGTCGGCGCTTCCGCAGTCGCTTGTCGGCGGGCTGCTCTTCTTCGCGTACGGCGGCCTGACGGTCATCAGCTCGCTGCAGACGGTCGTGTACCTCACGGCCGCGGGCAGCAACTACCTCATCCCCATCGTGTTCACCGAGCGCGCGAAGGCGGATGAGATCGAGCGCGGCATCAACGAGCTCATCGCCGGGCGCTATGCCGACACGAACGTGCGCACGAACACCGAGCGCTCGGCCGACCGCATCGTGGATGCGATCCGCAGCAGCCGCGGCGTCTGACTCGGCGCAGCGCAAAAACGCCCCTGCCGGGGTTTCCGGCAGGGGCGTTTTCCTGTTTTAGAAACCGGTCAGGTCTCCGGCGTGTCCTTGTGCTCCGGCTCCGCGTTCTCCGCGCTCTCTTCGGGCGCGGCGTACATGTCGCTCGGGGCGGCCTCGGTCTCGTCGGTGGCGGCGGCGCTGCGCACGTTCTGCCACAGCTCGCCCGCCTTGTCCTTCGCTTTCACGATCACCGGGCGCGCGTCGGCAGCCGCTTTGCGCGCGACGGTGGAACCCGCGCGGAACACGGCCTTGCCGGCCGCGCCGAGCGCCTTGCCCGCGTCGCTGAGGGCGCTGCCCACCTCGTCGGTGTTCACGCCCGCGCGCTGCGCGGCGTCCGTCACGGCGTCGGCCGCCAGCTGCGCGGCGTCCGCCACAGCGCCGGAGACGGCGCGCGCGGTGTCGGCCACGGCTTCGCCGAGGGCGGCGGCGCGGTCATTGCGGGGCTCGTCGTCGTAGAACTCCGCCTCCCAGTCGGGGTCGCCCGGCTCGGATTCGGGCTCGGCGGCGCCTTCGGGCTCCGGCACGGGCTGCTCAGCCTCAGGCTGCGCGGCTTCGGGCTGCGCGCCCTCCTCCGGCTGCTCCGGGGCCTCCTCCGTCACGCCCGCGTCCTCTTCGTCCTCGGGCTGCGGCACGGGGGGATACTCCTCCCATTCCGGCTCCTTGCGTTTTGAATATTTCTTCACAGCGGCAGCGGCCAGCAGCGCGCCTGCGGCGGCGGCTCCGATGCCCACCAGTTTTGTCCAACCTGTCATAATCATCGCTCCTTTCGCTCTGATACCTTTATTATATCCCGCGCCGTCGGTTTTGCAAGAATAAACGCCGCAAACGGCCGAAAATTCAGGGAAAGTTCATAATCCGTCCGCGCTTTCTTCACACTCTCACCCAGTTATTTCCAGCCGAGTGCCCGGCTGACGCGGTAGTGGATGTAGCGGAACACATCCGCGGCGAGCCACAGCTCGATGAGCACGTAGTTCGGGAGGTTTCTGAACCGGAATTTCGGCTTTTTGATCTTCGGCATCGCGGCGAAGGCCTCCTTCGCGCCCTTGATGTACGGCGTCCAGAAGCCGCGCAGGCCGAAGACGAGGATCTTGAGCAGATACCCCGGCACGAGGAACGGCAGGTTGAGAATGAACATCAGAAGCGGCATGTTCTTGTACGGCAGAAGGATGCTGTTGCGCCCGGACTGCACGCTCTTGAACTCGTTGTAGCGCACCGCGCCCGTCGTCGCGCCGCAGATGTGGTAGCACTTCGCGTCCGCGCACAGAACGTTCTTGTACCCGAGGCTGTTCGCGCGCCACGAGATGTCCACGTCCTCGAAGTAGGCGAAGAACAGCTCGTCGAACAGGCCGATCTCGTCGAGGATGCTCTTGCGGTACAAACTCGCGCCGCCGCACGCGGAGAAGATGCGGCCGGATTTGGTGTACCGGCTCGCGCGCATGCCGTCGCCGCGCTTGCACGCCCAGCCGAAGAGCGTGACGTAGTCGCCCGCGTCGTCGCACAGCTCGCGCTCGAAGTGGCGGATCATCAGGCTCTGCACGGCGAAGATCTTTTTGTCGGTCTCGGCCATGGCGATGAGCTGTTCCAGCCAGTCGGGCTCGGCGAACGCGTCGTTGTTGAACAGCACGACGTACTCGCCCCTCGCGAGCCGGATGCCCTGATTGACGGCGGCGGAAAAACCGGTGTTATGATCGTTCTTCACAAGCGTGTACCGCTCGCGCCCGACGTAGCTCTCCGCGATGGCAAGGCTCTCGTCGGTGGAGCCGTTGTCGACGATGATGAGCTCAAAGTCCTGCTCGGTCTGCGCCCAGACGGACTCGATGGAATCGCGCAGCCAGCCCGCGCCGTTCAGATTTGGGATGACAATGGTCGCTTTCATGTGCGCCCTCCCGGGAAATGTGGTATAGTGAGATAGCAGTATCAGTATATCACATTCACGGAGGTCACGCTATGTTTGATTTGCACGCGGCGCAGCTTTTTCTTCTCGATATGGACGGCACGTTCTACCTCGGCGACGAGCTGTTGCCGGGCGCTGCGGAATTCCTCGACTTCTGCCGCGAAACGGGGCGGAAATTCACGTTTCTGACGAACAACTCGTCCCGCTCGAAGGCGGACTATCTCGAAAAACTCGCGCGGCTGGGCATTTCCGTCACCGAGCGCGAGATGTACACCTCGGGCGACGCGACGCTGGCGTATCTCGCACAGCACGGCTTTTCCCGCGAGCTGCTGCTCATCGGCACGCCGAGCCTTGAGGCACAGTTCGCCGCGGCCGGGTACGAGACGGCAGCGAAGGCCCCCGCCGCCGTCGTGCTGGGGTTCGACACGACCATCACGTACGAAAAGCTCACGCGCCTGTGCGACGCGGTGCGCGCGGGGCTGCCGTACATCGCGACGCACCCGGACTTCAACTGCCCCGTGCCCGGCGGCTTCATCCCGGACATCGGCGCGGTGATCGCGTTCGTGAAGGCGTCCACGGGCCGCGAGCCGGACGCGGTGATCGGCAAACCGAACGGCTACATCGCCCGCGCGGCGGCCGCGTCGTTCGGCGTGCCGCTGGAAAAGACCTGCATGGTGGGCGACCGGCTGTACACCGACATCGCGCTCGGCGCGTGCGGGTGCGGCACGGCGCTCGTGCTGTGCGGCGAATCGAGCCTGGACGACCTCGCCGCGAGCGGCCTTTCGCCGGACGTCGTGTGCGAAAATCTCGCGGAACTGCGCGAGAAAATCGGATGATCCGCGCCGTCAGGCGAACGGATTGAACCCGCCGGTGTCGCGGCTGGTCAGATACTCCTTCAGCCTCTGTGCATCGTCAGTGGCCCGTTTGACGGTGGCGCCCTCGCCGCGGAAATCCAGCGCATTGTCAAACAGCGTCTGTTCCTCGGTCAGCCCCTTGCTGTCCTTCAGATTCCGGATCACGGAGAGAACGAACTCCTTGGTAAAACGGTTTTGCGAACTCACGGAGTATTCTATGAACGTCGGCAGAAGGAACAGCACATACCGCAGGCCGCTGATCTTGGTCATCGTCTCCTTGCCGGGGTTTGCATACTCCAGACCGTGGTACGTCTCCCACGCTTTCAGATAGGTGCAGATGGCGACGACCTGCTCCTTCTCGCTGCAAGGGACGCCGTTGATGGATACGCGGTCCAGCTTGGATTTGTCGATGATCCGCATCAGCTGGTTTGCCTTGTACCCTTTGGTGATTTTTTCGGCGCTCATGATGATGCGGCCTCTCAGGGGGGACAGCGGGTTTTTATTCAGTTCGCTGACCAGCCGGTAACGCTTTTCGTCATCAACATCGAGCATCCCCAACTTTTTTCTCAGATACATCAGCAGATTGCTGTTTACCGCTTTCTGTTTTTCATTTGTCACGGTGAACAGTTCCCGCCGCAGCTTCAGGGTCGGGGCCGTAAACAGAGAAAAGGGGATTTCGTACCGGATGCTGTTTTTCATTTTTTCACTGAGATATTTCGGCGCAAACGCAAACAGGCGGTGCTGGCCGTCGATGATGTCGATGCTGCACGCATAGCGCCGCAGCTCCTCCGGTGTTTCGGGGAACATGGCATAATACCAGTCTCCGCTGTCCTTCTGCACCGTAATGGGGCTGTTTTTGCTGGTCCCGAGCATCACCGAAGCCGGAAGAAACCCTTTGTCCTTCTGCCCGACATACCGTGCGATTTCCCGCAGCCGCTTTCTCTCCAGCGGGCGCTGTGCTTGCTGGGTCCCCTCATTGTCGATACTCGGGTCTGCCATCTGCACCAGCAGCCGGGGGTCGTATTTCCCGATGAAGAACCGTTTTCCGTGCTGTCTCACTTCCAGCAGCATCACTTTTTTCATTGTTCCACTCTCCCGACAAACAGAAGTTCCCGGACGGCCGGCGCCGCTCCCTGGCTTTTTTCGTTCGCAGCACTGCGGGCACAGTGCCCGGCAATTGTTCTCGAACGCGGCGCCGACGTAACCGCGGGGAACGATGGAGCCGATCCGGCATTTGCCGTCCGGCCCGCGCAAACACCGGATGATTTCATTTGAATTATACACTGAAACGAAATTTATGTAAATGAATTAGATCTAAATGCATATCGCTATAAAACATCGTATCTTCGCAGTAAATGCCTGATTCCACGCAGCGTAGAACCGTTTCTTCGGCGCGTGTCTTGCCTTTTGGGCGGCACGCGGCGTATACTGGAGCCCAAAGGAGGGCGATCCCATGACCGACACCGAACGCACCGGTGTGTTTCTCGCACAGAAAAGAAAGGAAAAGGGGCTGACGCAGCTCGAGCTCGCACAGGCGCTCAGCGTGACGAACCGCGCCGTCTCGAAGTGGGAGACGGGCGCGGGCCTGCCCGACGCGGACGTTCTCCCCGCGCTGGCAGCGGCGCTCGGCACGACGGCGGACGCGATTCTGCGCGGCGAGGAGCCGCGGCGCGCCGGGGAGAGCCCCGCGCTGTGGGCGTTCGAAGCCGCGGACACGGCGGGCGAGCTGCGCGAGGGCGCGGCGGCGCTGCCGCAGACGGGCGCGATCGGGCGGTGCATCGCCGCAGCGGCGGCACTGGCGCTGTGGGCGGCGTCGCTCGTGTTTCTGCTGGGCGCGGGCGGATCGGCGTCGGTCTCGGCGGTGTGCTTCGGCGCGGCGCTTGCATTGGCCGACGCGTGGTTTCTCGGCGTTCTGCCCTCTGCGGCGGCCTCCCGCATCCTGCGGCGGCGGACGATGACACTGGCGGTGCACCCGGACGGTTTTGTGCTCACTTCGGGCGGGGCGCGCGTGCGCTTCGGGCCGGGCGCGCTGCGCGGCGTGCGGCGTACGCGGCGGTGTCTTGTGTTTGACTTCGGCGCGCAGAAAGTGTGCGTGCGCCGCCTTTCTCCGGAGGATGAGACGGCATTTCTGCGCCGGCTCGCGCCGGACGTTCCGGTGAGGGACGTATCCGGGCGGGCAAAGCGCGCGGCGGCGGCCGTCGTGTGCGCGGCTTTGCTCGTGTTCGGCACGGCGGTGCTGACGCGCGCGGCGGGCGTGTCGGTCTCCGTCTCCCCGTCGGGAAAGGTGCTCGTGCTGCGCGTCGCACCCGGCTCGGGCGAGGGCGCGTGGTACCGCGGCGTGCGGCGGTATCCCCTCGCGTGGCCCGTTGACACGGGCGAACCCGTGCGCTGCGAATGGCTGACGGGCGACGCGTGCGCCGTGACGTACACGTCGCGCGAGGACAGGCTGCTGCACCAGTCGGTGGCGACGTTCGGCACGCGCGGCAGCGGCATCTCCTGGTACGACGTGCGCTCCGCGCTCGCGGCGGACTGGGCGTCGGACGACGGCGAGACGCGCCTGTGGCAGGACGGCGGCGCATTCTGCATCCAGTACGCCGGGCGGGTGTACCGCTTTGACATGGCGGACTGCGTGCCCTTCGGCGATCTCGCGGTGGTGGCCTGTTCGGACGGCGTGCCGCAGTTCACCGCCGTGCTGGGCGAGGATTTCGTCTTTGCCGGCGAGGACAGCGGCGGCGCGGGAGGCGGCGGGAGCATCGTATTGTGCCCTGTGACGGACGAGGCCGGAATGGCCGTGACATTATATGATAAGGAGGTGGCGGCGCCGTGACGGACGCCCGGAAGACAGGCGCATTCATCGCGCGCAAACGGAAAGAGGCGGGGCTGACGCAGCTCGAACTCGCGGAGATGCTCGGCGTGACAAACCGCGCCGTCTCGAAGTGGGAAACCGGCGCGGGGCTGCCGGACACGGCGCTTCTGACGCGCCTTGCGGACGCGCTTGCGACGACGGCCGACGCGCTGCTCGCGGGCGGCGAGACGGAGACTGCACCGTGCGGGCCCGCCGCAATGGAGATGACGGCGCTGCGCACCCCGGACGCGCTGGCGCAGACGGCGCGCGCGGCGCAGCGGCCGTGGGTGCGGCCGGTCAAACTGCTCATCGCGGCGCTGGCGGCGTTCTTCGTGCCGCTCTCGCCCGTTCTGTTCGACGGTGCGGCGCGCGTGGCGTTCACGCTCGTGTTCGCCGCGGAGGCCGTGCTGCTCGTCGCGGACGCGGCTTTGGCGCGCAAGACGGCGCGGCAGCTGCGCCGCGCCTGCGAGGGAGATTTTTCGCCCGCGTCGATCCACGTGACGGACACGGCGTGCGAATTCGTGCGCGGCGGCGCGCAGACGCACATGGAGCACGCCGCCCTGCGGGAGATCTGGACGGCGCGCGGCGGCTGCGTGCTCATCTGGACGGGACGCGCGGCCTTTGTGCCGGACTCGGACGCGGCGGCCGTGGAACACCTGCGTGAGCACGCGCCCGCGGCGCGGGAGAGAAAGCTGTCCCGCCCGCGCGGGATGCTGATTCTCGGCACAGTCTTGTGCGCGGCGGCGCTGGCGGCGGGCGCGGTGCTCGCGGGGGCGCTTGAGACCGCCGAACTTCTGGCGGACGCGCTGCGGCCGTACGAGACGGTGCAGAGCGCGCCGGGCGCAGAGGAGAACGCAGAGGAAGCGCCGCGCTTTTCGGGCGCGGGCGGGCAGCAGTACGCCGTGACGGCGGACGGCGTGTGGTTCACATCCGACGGCGGGCAGACGATGGTGAAGTGCCCCGAGGAGGGCGACGTGCTGGCGGCGCAGGCGTCGGGCGGCGTGTACGCGGCGCTCGTCGAGCGCGAGGGCGCGGACTTCTGCACGCTCGCGGCAGCGGTGAGCACCGACGAGGGGCAGCACTGGGAGCGCACGGAACTCGGCGATCTCATCCGTCCGGCGGACTGGACGCGGCTGGAATTTCTCTCGGAGGACTTCGGCTTCGCGGCCGCGGGCACGGTGTGGTCGATGGGCGGCGGCGAAGAGAAGGCCGCCTGGGCGACATACGACGGCGGCAGGACGTGGCAGGCGCTGCCGGAGCTGCCGATGCAGAACTCGACGCACACGCTGTGCGGGTTCCGGATGTGTGAGGACGGCGCGGCGGCGCTGTCGCTCGCAACGTCCGAAGACTCGGACTGGCCGCTCGTGTACGTGCTCGACGGCGGCGTGTGGACTGAGGTGCAGCTGCCGTGGGAACGCAGCGGGCTGCCGTATCTGCACCGCGTGGAAACGCTCGAGCGCACGGACGCAGGCTTTTCTCTGACGCTGACGCAGCAGCCCTACGACACGGGCGAGGCGGTGTTCACCGCACCCGCCCTCTCCGGCCCGTGGAGCGCCGGATAAAAACAGCAGAACAGAAAACAAGCGCCCGCATCGGCTGATGCAGGCGCTTGTTTGTTGTCAGGGATTCGGAGCCGCCACCGACTGTCTCACAACGAGCGATGTGGGCAGGTACAAATGCTGCGGTTTGCGGGACGGGTCCTGAAGCATGTCGATGAGCAGCTGCGCAACGCGCCTGCCCATCTGCGCACGCGAAACGTCCACGGTGGTGAGCGGCGGCGTGCTGATCTCGCCCACACTGTGGTTGTTGTGCCCCATCACGGACAGATCCTCCGGAACGCGGATCTTCATCTCCGCCGCCGCGTGCAGCGCACCGATGGCGTACTGATCGTCGGTGCAGAAAATCGCCGTCGGACGGCGGCGCAGGCGGAGCATGTTCTTGACGGCGGCCACCGTATCGCTCAGTTCATACCCCACTTCGCAGATGATCGTGTGGTTGACGCGCAGCCCCGCTTCCGTGACGGCTTCCACATATCCGTCGTATTTGCAGCGTTCGACGGAGCGGATCAGCGGCGCGTGCACAAGGCCGATGTTCCGGTGGCCCTGTGCGAGGAGATATTTCACCGCCTCACGGGCGCTTTCCTTGGCATCGATGGAGACGAGATTGAACGGCGTGGTATCCGCATCGGGGAAGTCGGGCGGATAGCCGCTGAGGACAAAGGGCACATCCTCTTCGACGAGGCGGGCGATCAGCGGGTCGTTGACGAACGAACCGTGCACGATAACGCCCTGCACGGCGCCCGAACGGACGAGCCGCATGCAGTGCTCCATCTCTTTGGTCTTATCCGTATCGGATGTCAGCACAACGGTGTAGTCGTACTCCGACAACACCTGCATAATTCCGTTGAGCAGCACAAGAAAGCTCTGGTTTGCGAACGCCTTTTCGATGACGCGCCCCATAACGATGGCGATGTTGCGGGAATTGCGCGATTCCAGACTTCTGGCGATGACGTTGGGAGTGTAATTCAGCGCCTTGACCGCTTTGAGCACACGTTTTTTGACGGCCGGGCTGACGTTTTCTGCCCCGTTCGTAACTCTCGAGACCGTGGAAATGGACACTTTTGCCAACCGGGCAACGTCCTTGATCGTAGCAGGCATAGACAGCTCCTGTATGTTATGAAAACGTTTCTATAGATCAAAAAAGCGGTTGTTTTCCCCTTTTCTCCTTTCATTATACCGTTTTTCATTCAAAAAGCAACGACTCACGCGTGCTCTATCTATAAAAATCAGCGCATTTTCGTCGTCTATTTTGTACAAAATTACATTACAGAGATATTTTGAGAAAACAGAAGAAAATCAAAGAAAAACTGCATCTAATTTCTTAAAACGTCTGAATTTAAGAATTTGAAAAAACGTTTTCACGAATTATCATGGGGCTGCAAACAAAACCGGGCGGACGCACGGCGTCGGGCCCAAGGAAAGGAACCTGAAAAGCCATGATGCAGAAAAGCAGGATCAAGGAAAAATTCCGGCGCGGAGACGTTGTTTTGCAGGCCATGCTGCGCCTGCCTGAACCCGCCATCGCCGAGATCATCGCCATGAGCGGCGTGGACTTCATCACGATCGACGGCGAGCACTTCGGCTTCAACGAAGAGACGCTTTTGAATCTGATCCGCGCGATCAACCTTCACGGCGTTGAATGCATGCTGCGCGTGCCGGAGCTGAATCCCTCGTACATTTCCAAAGTGATGGATTTCGGCCTGGCCGGCGTGCTTGTGCCTCACATCGAGACGTACGACGAGGCCATGGCGGTCGTGAACGCCGTCAAGTTCGGGCCGGTCGGAGACCGCGGTTTCTGCCCCATCTCCCGCGCCAACCACTGGGGCATGACGATGGCGCCCGATGAATATGCCGCTTTCGCCAACGAAAACACCGTGATCGGCCTGATGGTGGAAACCAAAAAGGGCATTGAAAACCTCGATGAGATCCTCACGATTCCCGAGATCGACACCATCTCGATCGGACCGTCCGACCTGTCGAACTCCTACGGCTACCCCGGCCAGACAAAGCACCCCGTGGTAGTGGAAGCCATCCGGCAGGCGCAGGAGAAGATCATGGCGTCCGGCAAGTCGCTGTGCACGCTCGCCTATACGCCCGAAGCCGCCAAAGAAGCTCTCGATCGGGGGATTCATCATCTGCACCTCGGCTCGGATCTTCAGATTCTGACCGGAACGTTCACCAAACTGCTTCATGATGTGAAGGGTCTGTACGACCAATAAATCACAGCCGATGATTCACAACTGAAAGGGGTATCACGATGAAAAAGTTTCTCTCCATCCTGACAGCTGCTGCACTGGCGCTGAGTTTCGCGGCATGCGGCGCTTCCTCATCCGGCGCCGGGACGAGCACGGCTGCGTCCGGTTCTGACACTCCGGCCTATCCGGAAAAGCCCATCCAGCTTCTCATCCCGACCAAGCCCGGCGGAGACGTCGACACGAACGGCCGTCTGCTGTCGAAGAACATCGAGCCGTATCTGGGCACGACGCTCGTACCGGTGAACGTGGACGGCGGCGGCGGTATCGCCATGCAGCAGGTCGCGGAAGCCGCGCCGGACGGCTACACCTTCTTCTATTATAACTACGCGATGTTTACGAGCGGCGTTGTTGAAAAACTTTCGTACACCTACGACGACTTCAAGCCCCTCGTGATGACGTGCAAATCCGACACGCAGATCCTGGTCGTCTCGAAGGATTCTCCGTATCAGACGGTCGACGATCTGGTGAAAGCCATCACCGAACAGCCCGGCACCGTCCGCTTCGCGGCCACATACGGCGCTCCCAGCCAGTTCCATGCGGACGCCATTGAAGAGGCCACCGGCGGCGAGTTCAAGAAGATCGACGTATCCTCCGGCGCGGATAAGATCGTGGCTCTGCTGAGCGGCGAGATCGACGTTCTGTCGACGACGACCGGCCTGATGAAGGACTACATCGCCAGCGACAAAGTGACCGTGCTGGGCAGCCTGTGCAAAGAGCGCAGCCAGTTCGCTCCGGACATCCCCACGTTCAACGAGCAGGGCGTTGACCTCGGCGAGGGCTTCGAAACCGCGTTCGTCATCTACGGCCACAAGGACACCCCGCAGTATGTGGTGGACAAGCTTGTCGAATCCGTTGAAGCGATGGCCGCCGACGAACAGGCCGTGACGGAGTTCGAGAACGGCGACTTCACGCTGAACGTCGTGTACGGCGAAGAACTGGACGAGCTCCTCGCCACCATGAACGACTACTATTTCGGAATGAAGGACCTCGTCACGGGTGACCAGTTCTGATTGTTCCGCATCCAGCCGCGGGGCACTCCGCCCCGCGGCATTCCATCCATCGTGGGAGGTTATCATGAGCAAATATCTGACTCGCTGCCGCGACCTCATCGCCGCTGTCGTAATGCTGCTGATCGCAGCCGCGCTGTTCGTCCTCTCGTTTTCCGTGCAGCGGAACACCGTCTCCTCCATCGGCCCCGGCTTCATGCCGCGCCTCGTGGCGGTGTTGTTGCTGATCCTGGGTTCGCTGAATCTGCGCGACGCGGTGAAAGCCTACCGCGCACAGCCCGCGCCGGCGGCCGAAGAGCACGCCGAGCGCCGGACGCCGAAGGAATTTTTCCTTTCGAATCTCGACTGGGCGAGCGCCGTACTGATCCTTCTGTACGTATTCCTCGTCGGACCTCTGGGATTCCCGGTCGCGTCCGCACTGTATATGTTCTTCCAGATGATCGTGCTCTCGATCGGCCAGAAGCGCAACTGGATCCTGCTCGTCGTACTGTCTCTGGCAGTGCCCGCCGCAGTGTATTTCGCATTCACCAAATGGTTCTACCTGATGCTGCCTGCGGGCATCCTCGGCTGAGCGGAAAGGAGCTGAAACTATGGACATGTTTTTATCCGGCGCCGCGGCCGTGCTGAACCCGGAGTGCATCCTGTACATCTTCTTCGGCACGGTGCTCGGCATCATCTTCGGCGCCGCGCCCGGCCTGAACACCGCGATGGCGGTGGCGCTGTGCCTGCCCATCACTTACACGCTCTCCGCCGTCAACGGCGTCTCCATGATCATGGGACTGTTCATCGGCGGCGTGTCGGGCGGTCTGATCACGGCCATCCTCATCAACATCCCCGGCACCGCGGCGTCCCTTGCGACGACGTTTGACGGCCACCCCATGGCAGAAAAGGGGCAGGCCGGCAAGGCGCTCGGCGTCGGCATCGTCTTCTCGTTCCTCGGCACCATCCTGAGCATGTTCGCGCTGATCTTCGTCGCGCCGCTCCTCGCGCAGTTCGCGCTGGAGTTCAGCTCGGTGGAATACTTTGCCATCGCCGTATTCTCCCTGACGATGATGGCCACGCTCTCGGGCGACAACCTCAAGCGCGGGCTCATGAGCGGCCTTCTGGGCTGGGTCATCGCCATGGTGGGCACCTCTCCCATCGACTACTCGCCCCGCTTCACGTTCGGCTTCCTGTCGATGGAAGCAGGCTTCAGCATGATCTCCGTACTCACCGGCGCATTCGCCGTCTCCGAGGTCATGAAGAGCGCGCTGCACCGCACCGACCTGAAGAAGGACGACTTCCATGACTTCAAGATCAAGGGCTTCGGCTTCACGATGAAGGAATTCGTCAGCCAGATCGGCAACGGCATCCGCTCGGCTCTCATCGGTATCGCCATCGGCATCCTGCCCGGCATCGGCGCGGGCACGGCCAACATCGTCGCCTACGGCGCCGCCAAGAACAGCTCGAAATATCCCGAGAAGTTCGGCACCGGCATCATCGACGGCGTCGTGGCGTCCGAGACGTCCAACAACGCCAGCGTCGGCGGCGCGCTGATCCCGCTTCTGACGCTCGGCATTCCCGGCGACGTGGGCACGGCGCTCATGCTCGGCGGCCTGATGATCCACGGCATCGTTCCGGGTCCGCTGCTCTTCGTGACGAACGGCGAACTCGTGTACTCCATCTTCACCGCGCTCTTCCTCGCCGCGATCTTCATGCTGGTGCTGGAATTCGGCGGCATGCGCATCTTCATCCGCATCCTCGGCGTGAAAAAGTACATCCTCATGCCGATCGTCATGATCCTGTGCTGTGTCGGCGCATACGGCGCCAACAACCGCGTGTTCGACATCATCTGGCTGGGCATCTTCGGCATCATCGGTTATCTTTTGTCGAAAGCCGACTTCCCCGTTGCCCCCATGATCATCGGCTACGTCCTCGGCCCGATGGCGGAGACCAACCTGCGCCGCGCGCTGATGTCCTCCGAGGGCTCGCTGGTCCCGTTCTTCACGAGCCCCATTGCACTCGTCTTCTTCGCGCTGACGATCGTCTCCATTGTCATGACGATCCTCCGTGCCAGAAAAGGCGCGAAACAAACCGCCTGATCTCACCGGGCCGCTTCGGAACCGCGAAGCGGCCCTTTTTCGAAAGGACCGTTCCCATGTACCGAGTTCTTGTTTCTCCCCGCACCCCCGCCCCCGTTCTGGATATGCTCCGGGACAGCGGCTTCGAACTGAAAACGCAGACATCCACCGACGAAGAGATCACCGCGCGCGAGATCGCCGACTGCGACGGATTCCTGATGGATGAGGGAACGTGCACCGCACGGCTCCTGCACAGCGCACCGCAGCTGAAGGTCATCGGAAAGGAGAGTTCCGGTCTCGACAGCATCGACGTCGCCTGTGCGCAGAAGCTGGGCATCTGGGTGACCTGTGCGCGCGGTGCGAACGCGCGCTCTGTCGCGGAACATACAATGGCGCTCATTCTCGCCTGCGCCAAAAACCTCGTCACGATGGACCACATCACGCGCGCCGGCGGCTGGCCGCGCCGCGAACGCCCCACCCTGGACGTTTACGGAAGCACGCTGGGCATCATCGGCCTGGGCGCCATCGGGAAGCTGGTGGCCCGGCTTGCGCTGGCGTTCGGCATGCACGTGCTGGCCTACGATCCCGCCGCCGCCGAATTTCCCGACGGCGTGCGCCGTGCGGAAACGCCGGACGCGCTGCTGCCACACTGCGATTACGTCTCCCTGCACGTTCCGCTCAACGATCACACGTACCACATGATCGGCGCACGGCAGTTCGCCCTGATGAAGCCCACTTCCTTTCTCATCAACTGCGCGCGCGGCGCGATCGTCGACGAGGATGCGCTCGTTTGGGCTCTGGAGGAAAAGCAGATCCGCGGCGCGGCGCTGGACGCATTCTCTGTCGAGCCGCCCGAGCCGGACTCTCCCCTGCTCGTGCGCGACGACGTCATCGTGTCGCCGCACAACGCCGCATTCACCGAGGAGACCACGCTGCGCATGTGGGAATATGCGGCCCAGGGCATCTGCGAGGTGCTGAGCGGCGAGCTGCCCCGTCTTCCGGGCAACCGCCCCGCGCATCCCCGCATGCCTCTCCGTCCGTGACACAACTGCCCCGCCGTGCACCGTTGTTTCGGTGTGCGGCGGGGCAGTCTGCATTTGTTTGCACGGATTTTGAATTTTTTTGCGCAGTGTGATACAATAAAGCTGATTTTTTCGAAGAGAGGGATGGAAAAAATGATCGGAACGATCGTGAACACCTGCACGATCCTCG